>NZ_JAQUVF010000014.1 GCF_028693505.1 Oscillibacter sp. | reverse complement strand
ACCCGGCGGGAAGCGCCGAAGCCCACAGTCCCAAAAGGCGGAGCTGTTTATAAAAAAGTGTATCACAAAAAGCGGAAAGAGGAAACCCCCGGCGCAAAAAAGAGTATTAAAAACGGAATTAGATTCCGCTTTTAATAGGATTTGAAAGATTTGCGCAATAAATAACAAAGTCGAGGTTTACAGCGGAAAGGACAAGTGCTATAATAAAGCCGCATGAGACTTCGGGGGAGAGAGTCTGAATTTTCATGTTTGGCAAGATTGCTGCCGTGGGCAGCAGATTTATAGGAGGTAAGAGTTTATGGCAAGAAAGTTTAAGTCCATGGACGGTAACAACGCGGCGGCGTATGTCAGCTATGCGTTTACCGAAGTGGCGGGTATCTATCCGATCACCCCGTCTTCCCCCATGGCAGACTTGGTGGATCAGTGGGCTGCTGCTGGTCAGAAAAACATTTTCGGCACCACCGTGAAGGTGTGTGAGATGCAATCTGAGGCAGGTGCCTCCGGCACGGTGCACGGGTCTCTGGCTGCCGGTGCGATGACCACCACCTACACCGCCTCCCAGGGTCTTCTTTTGATGATCCCCAATATGTATAAGATTGCCGGCGAGCTGCTGCCCTGCGTGTTCCACGTGTCCGCACGGACCGTTTCCACGCAGGCGCTGAACATCTTCGGCGATCATTCCGACGTGATGGCCTGCCGCCAGACCGGCTTTGCCATGCTGTGCGAGAACGATCCCCAGGAGATCATGGACCTTTCTCCCGTGGCGCATCTGGCTGCCATTGAGGGCCGCGTTCCCTTCATCAACTTCTTTGACGGCTTCCGCACCTCTCACGAGATCCAGAAGGTCGCCGTGTGGAATTACGACGATCTGAAGGAAATGTGCGATATGGACGCCGTTGGGGCATTCCGCAAGCACGCGCTGAATCCCGAGCGCCCCAATATGCGCGGCTCCCACGAAAACGGCGATATCTTCTTCCAGCATCGCGAGGCGTGCAACCCCTATTACGATGCGCTGCCCGACGTGGTGGAGAAGTACATGGGCAAGATCAACGAAAAGCTGGGCACCGATTATCAGCTCTTCAACTACTATGGCGCACCCGACGCCGAGCGCGTCATCATCGCCATGGGTTCCATCTGCAACGTGGCTGAGGAAGTCATCGACTACATGACGGCCAAGGGTGAGAAGGTCGGCATGGTGAAGGTCCACCTGTATCGCCCCTTCCGGGCGGACAAGCTGCTCTCCGCCATCCCCGCCACGGCTAAAAAGATTGCCGTGCTGGACCGCACCAAGGAGCCCGGCGCGCTGGGCGAGCCTTTGTACATGGACGTGGTCACCGCGCTGGCCAACGCCGGAAAGACCGACATTGCGGTCATCGGCGGTCGTTACGGCCTCGGCTCCAAGGATACGCCGCCCCGCAGCGTGTTCGCTGTCTACGACGAGTTGGCGAAGAGCGAGATGAAGCGCCAGTTCACCATCGGCATCGTGGACGATGTGACCCACCTGAGCCTTGAAGAAAAGCCCGCTCCGCTGGTGGCTCCCGCAGGTACCATCGCCTGCAAGTTCTGGGGCCTTGGCGGCGACGGCACTGTCGGCGCCAACAAGAACTCCATCAAGATCATCGGCGACCATACCGAAAAGAACGTGCAGGCATACTTCCAGTATGACTCCAAAAAGACCGGCGGCGTCACCGTCAGCCATCTGCGCTTCGGCGACAAGCCCATCAAGTCCTCTTACTATATCAACAAGGCCGACTTTGTGGCCTGCCACGTGCCCGCTTACGTCACCAAGCACTTCCCCATCGTGCGTGACGTGAAGGCCGGCGGCACCCTGCTCATCAACTGCCAGTGGACGGGCGAGGAGCTGGGCCATCATCTGGACGCCGCCTCCAAGCGCTACATTGCCGCCAACAACGTGCAGGTGTATACCATCAACGCCATCGACCTCGCCAAGGAGATCGGCATGGGCAAGCGGACCAACACCATCTTGCAGTCCGCCTTCTTTACACTGGCCGGCGTGCTGCCCGCCGCTGAGGCCATTCAGTACATGAAGGACGCCGCCACCCATTCCTACCTGAAGAAGGGTCAGGACGTGGTGGATATGAACCACAAGGCCATCGACGCCGGCGCCACCGCCTTCAAGAAGTTCGACGTGCCCGCCGACTGGGCCAACGCCGCGGACGAGAGCGAGGACGTGAAGCTCACCGGTAAGCCCGCTCTGGTGGAGCAGGTCAAGTCCATTCTGGACCCCGTGTCCAAGATGGACGGCGACAGCCTGCCGGTATCTGCCTTCGTCAAGCATGTGGACGGCCAGTTTGAGCTGGGCGCCGCCGCTTACGAAAAGCGGGGCGTGGCCGTCACCGTTCCCACTTGGGACTCCACCAAGTGCATCCAGTGCAACAACTGCGCCTATGTCTGCCCCCACGCCACCATCCGCCCCTATGCCCTGACGGCGGAAGAAGCCGCCGCTGCCCCCGAGAGCGCCAAGCTCGCGGATGTGAAGGCCGGTAAGGGCAAGGGCGTCTACAAGTACACCATGGCTGTCTCTCCGCTGGACTGCATGGGCTGCGCCGTGTGCGTGGGCCAGTGCCCGGTGGATGCGCTGACCATGGTGCCGCAGGAGCAGGAAGCCGCGCAGCAGGACGTGTTCAACTATTGTGTGGACAAGGTCTCCGAGAAGAAGGATATGCAGGACGACACCGTCAAGGGCAGCCAGTTCAAAAAGCCCATGCTGGAGTTCTCCGGTTCCTGCGCTGGCTGCGCCGAGACCAGCTATGCCCGTCTCATCACCCAGCTCTTCGGCGACCATATGTATATCTCCAACGCCACCGGCTGCTCTTCCATCTGGGGCGGCCCCGCGGCAACCTCTCCCTACTGCACCAACAAGGCAGGCCACGGCCCCGCATGGTCCAACTCCCTGTTCGAGGATAACGCCGAGCACGGCCTTGGCATGTACCTTGGCCAGCAGGCCACCCGCGCGCGTCTGGCCGACAAGGTGAAGGAACTCTCCGGCGTGACCACCAACGATAACAAGAAGGCCGCCTGCGCGGAATATCTCGCCTCCATGGACAATTACGAGGCCAACAAGGCTGCAACGGACAAGCTGGTCGCCGCGCTGGAAGCGGACCCCGACTGCCCGTACAGCAAGGAGATTCTGGCCGACAAGGAATACCTCTCCAAGAAGTCCACGTGGATCTTCGGCGGCGACGGCTGGGCGTATGACATCGGCTTTGGCGGCGTGGATCACGTGCTGGCCTCCGGCAACGATGTGAACATCTTCGTCTTTGATACCGAGGTCTATTCCAACACCGGCGGACAGGCGTCCAAGGCCTCCAACATCGGTCAGGTCGCGCAGTTCGCGGCGGCTGGCAAGGAGATCAAGAAGAAGTCTCTGGCGGAGATCGCCATGAGCTACGGCTATATCTATGTGGCCCAGATCGCCATGGGCGCCAACCCCGCCCAGACCCTCAAGGCCATCAAGGAGGCCGAGGCCTATCCCGGTCCCTCTCTGGTCATTGCCTATTCTCCCTGCGAGATGCACAGCATCAAGGGCGGCATGATGAATGCCCAGAAGGAAATGAAGAAGGCCGTGGAGTGCGGTTACTGGAACCTCTTCCGCTTCAACCCCACGGCTCAGAGCGGCAAGTTCACGCTGGATTCCAAGGAGCCTGCCGGCGGTTATCAGGAATTCCTGATGAACGAGGCCCGGTACTCCCGTCTGACCCGCGAATTCCCCGAGCGCGCGTCCGAGCTGTTCCAGCGCAACGAAAAGAGCGCCATGGAGCGCTATCAGCACCTGCTGAAGCTCAAAGCCATGTATGAAGGCTGAGCGATTTTTAGCTGAAACGTAAAACAGAAAACGAGGGCCGCAGGATTTTTCCTGCGGCCCTCATTTTTTTAAAATAAAAACTTTGTAAAAAATCACGAAAGAAATTGCGCAAAATCGGTGGATTTGACAGGCATAACGCGCTATAATCACAGCCGAAAGAAGGTCGAATCATGAAACAACACGCTGTGGCCCCAACCGGCGGGCATTCGCAGGAGCGCACGGCGCTTTTGAGAATTTCGCTGCTGGCTCTGGCGGTGACTTTGGTGGTGGAACTGTTGAACCACAAAGTGTTTACCGCCGGGCCGGACAGCTTTTTTCGATTTATGGCGGAAAACCCACTGGCATTTCTGGTGGACGTTTGGATCGTCCTGCTGACGCTGGTTCCGGCAATTTTTCTGCGGCGCAGATTTTTTTACGCCACCCTCTTGACCGCCCTCTGGGTGGTGGGCGGCGCGGTCAACGGATTCATCCTGCTCAATCGGATGACGCCGTTTACGGTGGCCGATTTTACCGTGCTGAATACCGGCCTCGATACCCTGCCGAACTATCTTTCCACAAAATATATCGTCCTGCTGGCGGTGGCAGCAGCGGGGCTGGTGCTGGGCCTGGCGCTGCTTTTGTGGAAGGGACCGCGCAATGCGCTGCCCCGTCGTCGGCGGATGTTTTCCGGGATTTTATCCGCGCTGATCGTGTTCGGCGCGCTTTGCGGCACGTGGACGCTGGCGTTTCGTCTGGACCAGCTGTCCACAATTTTCTCCAACCTGGCGGTCGCCTACGAGGAGTACGGCTTCTCCTACTGCTTTTTGCAGACGTGGCTGAATAAGGGCATTGCCCTGCCCGCGGGCTATGGCGCACAGGCCATTGCCGACGTGGAAAAGACGGTGGGTCGGGACTTCGTTGATCCCACGCAGTCCCAAACGGACGTCAACGTGGTGTATGTGCAACTGGAGTCCTTCGTCGACCCTGCGGAGATCTCGGGTCTGGAGCTGTCGGAGGATGCCGTGCCCACCTGGACCGCATTGACGGCCAAGTATTCCTCCGGCTACCTGACGGTTCCGGTGGTGGGGGCGGGCACCGCCAACACGGAGTGCGAGGTGCTTACCGGGATGAGCACCCGGTTTTTCGGCCCCGGAGAATATCCCTATCAAACCCGGCTGAAGGACCGGACGGTGGAGTCGGTTGCCTTTGATCTGAAGGAAAACGGGTATGCAACCCACGCCATCCACAATCACCGGGCCACCTTTTACAGCCGGAATCAGGTCTATGCAAACTTGGGCTTTGACGATTTTACATCGCTGGAGTACATGCCCCGGGTGGAGCTTACGCCAAAGAACTGGGCAAAAGACAGCGTACTGACCGGGCAGATCGTCAAGGCGCTGGATGTGACGCCGGACCAGCCGGACCTTGTGTTTACGGTATCCGTTCAGGGACACGGCAAATACCCCACGGAGCCTGTTTTGGAGGACCCTGCCGTCACGGTGACGGCCTGCCCCGACGAGGATTATCGGTATGCCATAGAGTATTACGTAAACCAGATTCGGGAAATGGACCAGTTTGTGGCAGAGTTGACGGCAGCGCTGTCCCAGCGGGAGGAAAAGACCGTGCTGGTGCTCTACGGAGACCATCTGCCGTCTCTGGGGCTGGAGCATCAGGACATGAAAAGCGGGACGCTGTATCGGACGGGCTACGTGGTCTGGAACAATTTCGGCATGGAAAAGCAGGATGAGGACCTGTCGTCCTTCCAGCTTTCCGCCGTTGTGATGGGCCGGCTGGGCATTTCCACCGGCTTTGTAAATCGGTTTCATCAATCCTGCCGGGAAGAGAGTATGTACCGCTGGGACCTGCGGCTGCTGCAATACGACATGCTGTACGGGCAGAAGTATCTCTATGGCGGGCAGACGCCGTATGCGGCCACGCAGATGCAGATGGGCGTGGCGCCCATCGTCCTTGAGGGACTCAGTCAGCGGGGGGACGTGTGGTACCTCTCCGGTGAGAATTTTACCCCCTACTGCAAAGTGACGGTGAAGGGGAAGCTGCTGGATACCATCTATCTCTCCCCGTGGCTGCTGCAAGTGACGGAGGACCCCGGCACCGAGGATGCGGGCGACCTCTTCATCAGCGTTGTGGATAAACACCGGGAAATTTTGAGCGATACCGAATAAGAAAGGACGCCGATGCAGTGCATCGGCGTCCTTTTGTCAGGAAGCGGGATTTAGGAACCGGCGTGTTCGCACCGCAAGCGCAGCTGCTCCGCGGTGATGGCGTATCCATCCTCCGCCCAGCGGTCCGACGGCAGCTGGGGGGGAAGGGTCTCGCCGCGCTGACGGTAGATGGCGGAGACCACCGCATCCAGCATCCGGGGGTTTTTCACCAGCAGGGGGCCGGTGAGCTGTGAGGCGAACACGTTGTTCTGGTGAAATCCCTCGGGGGTGCGCTTTCCGCTGTTTCCAAAGCCGAGGGACAGCGCAAAGAGCAGGGGCGTTTCCACGCCCTCGATGGTGGCGCACTTATTGATAAAGCCCACCACCGGCTCCGGATACAGGTCTGTGACGCCCAGCACGTCCTCCGCAAACCGCTGGGGGCCTTGCGACGAGGTGAACGATGCCAGGGCGATGCCGGGGTACGCCGTGCCGTCTGCTGCGGTGATGGTTTTTCCCAGCAGCTCCATGGCGTTCCCGGCGAACAGCATGGCTGTTCCGCCTGCCGCGGCGTCCTTCACCGCGTCTCCAAAGCGGGCAAAATCCGCCAGAGCGGCCTTTTGGGCACGCTCTGTGCCGGCGCCCATGAAGAGAAAGTCTGCGCCGGAGAGTTCCGCCGCCTGACCGGGGGCCACGCGCTCCACGGTGACGGTGTTGCCCAGCGCCTCCAAACGGCGCGCCAGAACGGAGACATTGGCATAGCTTCCGTAGAGACTCATGAGGTCCGGGTAGAAATGAAAAATCTTCAACTCCATGGCTCAGTCCTCCTTTTCCACTTGGGAGAGCAGCTTGTCCCGGTCGGAGAAGCAGGTCACCACGTACAGCGCCTCGTCGCCCTGCGCCTTCAGCCGTGCGCATTCCGCCGGAATATCCGCGCCCACGGTCAGGCGCTCCTCCGGAATGCCGGTAAAGGAGAATCGCTCCGCAAGATCGTTGCAGTAGCGGCCGCAGAGCACGATTTTTTCCACGTGCGGGCAGTCAAGCAGGTCAAAATCAATGTCCCACAGCCAGCTGGTCTCGCTGGTGAAATACTTCCGGCTCACAGCGTCCACCATCACCATCACCGTGCAGGGCGCGGTCGTGGAGGCGATGTAGCGGAGATTGGTGTCGTAAGCGATGGAGTTTTCATGCTTGCTGGTGAGCAGCGTGCCGTGGTGCACGCCCAGCGTGAAGGTTTGCATTCGCCCGTTTTTGAGCACATAGTTGCCGATGACGCCTGCGGCGATCTCCGCCGCCACGCCGCATTCCCGGCAGGCGGCATAGGCGGCGAGAATGTTGTAGACATTGTAAATGCTGCAAAAGGCCAGCTGCACGGTGAGACTGCCGTCGATGGTGAGAAGGCCGCGCGTGAGGTCCACGGCGGTGGCGGTATAGTCCGTGGAGGGCTTGCAGTGTCCGCAGCCGGTGCAGCGATAGGCCCCGATGTGGTTATAGTGCACGTAATCGTATTCCATAGGCGCGTGGCACAACGGGCAGTAGGCCCCGTCGTGGTACACGCCGGTGGGCGCGTCGCAGGAGATGGAGCAGCGGCTTAGGCCAAACCACTTCACCGCTTCGTGTCCCGCCCCAAAACAGCTGGAGAGGGGATCGTCGGCGTTGAGGATGAGCTTTGTCTCGGGATGGATGGCGGGCAAAATGGCATCATAGACCCACTCGGGGTGACCGTTGCGGGTGAGCTGGTCCCGGTAGAGGTTGGTCACCACGAACTGCGTGGGATGGAAGAAACGGAAGCTGTGGGCAGCGTACCGCTCGTCGGACTCGATCAGCAGCACGTCCGCCTTCACCCGTCCGCCCAGCGTTGCGTGGGTGAGGACCAGTGTGGTGACGCCCTCAATCTGGTTGGAGCCCTCTTCGTTGTAGACCACGTTCCGGCCGTCCGCCCGGAGGATGGCCGCGATCATTTCCACGGTGGAGGTCTTGCCGTTGGAGCCGGTGACGGCGATGATGTGGGGCGGCATCTGGACCCGGCGCAGAATGTCCGGGCAGATTTTCAGGGCAAATTTACCGGGCATGGAGCTGCCCTTGCCCACCAGCTTTCCCACAAATCTGCCCAGCTTGCATACCAGAATCGCCAGAAACATTCTCACGGCGTTTCCATCTCCTTTTCGGAAAACTCCCGGAACTCGGCAATAGCGCGCACCGGCGCGCCGTCCGCGTTTTGAAACTTCAGTGGCAGAGCAAAGAGCATGAATTCCTTCCGGCAGACCACCTTTTTCAGGCATAGGTTCTCCAGAATGACCAGACCGCCGCCCAGCAGCGCCTTGTGGGCCAAAAAGGCGGGGTCCCGCAGGGTGTCCACGCTCAGCGCGTCGGTGCCCACGCCCTTGAGTCCGCAGGAGACCAGATACTTGGCCGCCGCCTCGTCGGGGACGGGGAAATCGTCCGCAAAATAGGCGTCCGTGCCCCAGCGCTTTTCCCAGCCGGTATAAAACAAAACGAAATCCGCCGAACGGATCAGATCGCATTTCTCCCGCAGAAGGTCCGTTGTGATGATGCTGTTGGGAGCAAGGGAGGATACGTCCAGCACCACGGCGCGCCCGCAAAACTGAGATACCGGCAGCACCTCCAGCGGCGCGCCGTCCCGCAGCAGATGGGCGGGGGCGTCCATGTGGGTGCCGGTGTGGGAGGTCAGGGACAGGCGCGTCTCCCGGTACCCGGTGCGGGTCAGGGAGCCGGTGGAGGTCAGCGTGGGGGTGGCGGAACCGGGATACGCGGGAATGTCGGGGGTGATGGTATGGGTGAGATCAATGATCATTGCTCCGTTCCTTCCTGCCTGAAATGGCCAGCGGGTTTGTTTTCGAGATAAATCATCAAAGCGGCGATATCTGCCGGAGAGACGCCGGAAATCCGACCTGCCTGTCCCAGATCCAGCGGGCGGATGGCGGTGAGCTTTTCCCGGGCCTCCAGACGCAGACCCTGCATGGTAAGATAGTCAAGATCGGGGGGCAGCCGATGGGATTCCATGCGGCGAAACTCCGCCACCTGCTTTTGCTGGCGAAGAATATAGCCCTCGTACTTAATGGAAATCTCCACCTGCTGGGCAATGTCCACGCGCAGTGCGGGCCGCTGGGGATCGAAGGGGGACAGCTCCGCGTAGTGTACGTGGGGACGCCGCACCAGCGCAATGAGGGGGCAGCCGTCGGCAACGTCGGCGGTGCCCTTTTCCGCCAGGAAGGCGCTGAGGGCGGGGGAGGGGCACACGCCCGTGTGGGTGAGCCGTTTGATCTCCCGTTCCACGGCGGCGTACTTTTCCTCCGTGGCGCGCAGCCGCTCCGGGGAGACAAGGCCAAGCTCGAAGCCCCGGCGAGTCAGCCGCCGGTCCGCGTTGTCCTGGCGCAGCAGCAATCGGTATTCGCTGCGGGAAGTCATAATGCGGTAAGGCTCCTCCGTGCCCTTGGTCACCAGATCGTCGATCAGGGTGCCGATGTAGCTTTCGCTGCGGGAGAGGATGAAGCTTGGCTTACCCAGCAGCTTGTGGGCGGCGTTGACGCCAGCCACAAACCCCTGCACGGCGGCCTCCTCATAGCCGGAGGAGCCGTTGAATTGCCCCGCGCCGTAGAGACCGGACACCGCCTTGCACTCCAGCGTGGCGCGCAGGGCCAGCGGGTCGATGCAGTCGTATTCGATGGCGTAGGCGGGGCGGGTCATCACCGCTCGGGAAAGGCCCGGCACGCTGTGCAGCATCTGCATCTGGATTTCCTCCGGCATGGAGGAGGAAAGTCCCTGAATGTACAGCTCCTCGGTTTGCAGCCCCATCGGCTCCACAAAAAGCTGGTGGCGGAGCTTGTCCGGAAAGCGGACGATTTTCGTTTCAAAGGAGGGGCAGTACCGGGGGCCGACGCCCTCAATCAGCCCGGAGTACATGGGCGCGCGGGATAGGTTTTCCTGCACGATGCGCTTCGTTTCCTCCGTGGTCCAGGTGAGATAGCACACCGCCCGGTTTTCCGGCGGCGTGACGGTGGCGTAGGAGAATGGCTCGGGCTGTTCGTCCCCCTGCTGAAGCTCCATCTCGTCAAAATCCACCGTGCGGGCGTTGACCCGTGGCGGCGTGCCGGTTTTAAAGCGCCGCAGGGGAAGGCCCAGCGAACGCAGGGAGTCGGTGAGGCGCACGGCGGCGTGCATCCCGTCGGGGCCGGATTCCTCCACGCACTCGCCCACGATGGTGCGCCCGCTCAGATAGGTGCCGGTGGCGAGAATGACCGCGCGGACGTCAAACACCGCGCCGGTGGACAAAACCACCTGACGCACAGCGCCCGCCTCCGCCCGCACCGCGATCACCTCGCCCTGACGGACGGTGAGGTGGTCTTGCTTTTCCAGCGTGTGCTTCATCCGCTCCTGATACCGGCGTCGGTCCGCCTGCGCCCGCAGACTCCATACCGCGGGGCCTTTGCCCTTGTTCAAAAGGCGGTACTGAATGCAGCATTCGTCGGCGGCTTTCGCCATCTCCCCGCCCAGCGCGTCCAGCTCCCGGACCAGATGGCCCTTGCCGGTGCCGCCGATGGCGGGGTTGCAGGGCAGGTTGCCCACGGCGTCCAGATTGATGGTAAAGACCACCGTTTCCAGTCCCAGTCTGGCCGCAGCCAGCGCCGCCTCGATGCCGGCATGTCCGGCGCCCACGACGGCAATATCAAATTGTCCGGCATAAAATTCCATCATGATGGTAAACCTCTGTGCAGCGTTAAAACGGCCACCTCCGGCCGGTTGAACAGCCGGAGCGAAGGGCCGGAATTGCCAAGCCCCCGGGTGACGAACAGGGCGGAGCCGTTTTCCTCATACAGCCCGGCGGTGTAGGAGGGAAACAGGGTGCGGTCCGTGGAGAGCAGCCCGTCGGTAAAGGGCAGGCGGATGATGCCGCCGTGCCCGTGACCGGACACCACCAAATCGGCGCCCAGCAGACTGTATTGCTTTTCAAACCGATCGTTGCGGTGGGCCAGCAAAAGCCAAAAGGGGTCGCCGCACTCCGCGTAGATCTCGGCAGAGAGTTCCTCCGGCGTTTTCTGATCGGCGTAGCCGTTGGGATCGTCGATACCGGATAGAATCACGGAATCGCCGCCGCGCTCCAGCACCTCAAACCGGTTGGAGAGCACGGTGACGCCGTGGGCCGTCAGGGTCTCCTTCAAAGCCGGTACGTCGCCCACGGCCCATTCGTGGTTGCCGGTGACGTAGTAGGTGGGGGCGATGGCGCTCAGTCCGTCCGCCACGGCGGCGGCATAGCCCTGCGGAATCTCCCGCATGCGGTCCAGCAGGTCGCCCAGCAAAAAGATGTATTCCGGGGACTGGGCGCGGACCGTCTCAAACAAAGCTTTGTTCCCCTCCCCGAAGGAAGTGCTGTGCAGGTCCGCCAGCACGACGATCCGGCAGCCGTCAAAGCCAGTGGGCAGACGGGAAAAAACGGGGTCAAAGGAAGTGACCTGCAAGGCGGTGTTGTCCCAGCGGACAAAGCACCCGACAAGGATAACAGAGAGCAGAAAAATCAGAAACGCCCGGACCGGGCGATGCCTTTTCGCGTGTTTTCGCATAGAGGGCGGCCCCCTTTGCCGCCGAAATAAAACGCGCCGAAGCGCGTGAAAAAAGCAAATGCAGGCAGTCTTTCAAACGGTGCATT
This sequence comes from Oscillibacter sp., assembly GCF_028693505.1. Lineage (GTDB taxonomy): Bacteria > Bacillota > Clostridia > Oscillospirales > Oscillospiraceae > Oscillibacter. The sequence continues at coordinate 53,861 of NZ_JAQUVF010000014.1, read as the reverse complement.
GACACAAAGAACGCCTCCTGCGCGGCGCGGAAATTCGATTGCATTCATAGAATCAATTGATTATATCATAGGAAGTATTTGCATAGCGAGAGAAAAAATATACAAAGAACGCTTAACTTTTGGGGGAAATTCCGAGGGTTCCGGGCGTTTTGCACACGAGTCACAGAAAATCGGCAAACTATACAAAGAATTAACACAAAGTTCATTAAATATGACTATTGACCTCTTGCGTATTTTGAAAAGGCATGCTATAATCAACTCAATTACAAAAGAAGGAGGAAACTATATGACAGAATGGACTGTGCTTCGCGCAGCAGATGTAGATGATCTGATTTTTCACGATGATGTTTGGTCTTACAGCGAGCGGTAAAGCAAAGAAAAGGAAACCACGCCCGGTTGGCGTGGGTTTTTTCTTTTTTCGCCGCTGAGAGGAACTACCGAAAAAAATAAACGGCAGCCGCCACCGCGGTTGCCGCGCAGATTGCCGCCGCCCGTAAAAACGGGCGGTTTTTTTAATAAACTTTAAAAAAAGAGTAAGAAAAGTCGAAAAAAAGAAAAAAGACCGTGGAATTTCGTGAAGAGATATGATACGCTCTTCTTGGAAGAAACATCCTTTTGCGAGGCTTCCTGAAGCGGGAAGGGATGGCCCTTCAAGGAGGAGAGAGTATGAAAAGAATTTTATGCCCCCTGCTGCTGGCGGCGCTGCTTCTTTCAGGCTGTGCAAACACGGCGCAGATGGCTCCGCAGGTCAGTGAGGAGCCCCGGTCGGCTCCTGCTGCCGGGCCGACAGCGGCCCCCGCCGTGGAGACTGCCGCCGCGCCTGCGCCGACGCAGACGGAAGGGAATTTATCCGCCGCGCTGGTGGAGAGCGAGCCGCGCCCGCTGTCGGAGGATGAAATTGCCGGGGCCTATGAGCGGGCGGTGACGGCATACGGCTGGTTTGTCCTCTCGCCGCTGCCGGACACGGGGCAGGTGGTGATGGAGGGCGATACCGCCTATCGCCGGGTAGACACCCGGGGAATGACCGAGCTGGACGACCTGCGGACCTATCTTGGCGGGGTGTTCTCGCCGGAAATTATCGAGCGTTTGCTGGATGGAGAGGGCGAGGGCGTGGCCTATCGGGATATCGACGGAGCGCTGTATGTGACCGGTGTGGGCCGCAGACGGGATAGCGCCAAGGGCGCCACCCGGCTCCAGACGAAACAGCTCAGCGGCACAGAGTATTCCGTCAATGTGACGGTGGAAGTGCTTGACAGCACGCAGGAAACGGTTACCGGCCTGGAGTGCTGGTCCTTTCCCTACGTATTTACCGGCGACCGATGGGTCTTTACGGATTTTCGCCTGATATTTTAAAAAATGAGTAAGGCCGGGACATCGTATGTCCCGGCCTTTTTAAAATGAGACTGCAATGGGGATAATGCAAGAAAACAACCGGTGTTTTTAGCTAAAACGTAAAAGTACGTACGATTGCGCAATTAACGATGGAATGTTGCTTGAAAAACCATAAGTCTGTGCTAAAATAAGTAAGACTGATGGTACGAAACCAATATTGGAGGGGAACGAACATGGAAAACCTGTTCTGGATCGGATTTGTCGGCGCGTTGATCGCGGGTATTTTTGCTTGGACGCAGGCAAGAAAAGTGATGGCCTATTCTGAGGGTACCGAAAAGATGCGCAAAATTGCCGCCAATATCCGGGAGGGCGCCAACGCGTATCTCAAGCATCAATACGCAACGGTGTGCAAAGTATTTGCCGTGGTATTTGTGATCCTGCTGCTCATCGCCTTTGCAACCGGCGGAAAGATGCTCTCCCGGTTTACGCCCTTCGCCTTTGTCACCGGCGGAATCTACTCTATGCTGGCCGGTTTCATCGGCATGAAGATCGCAACCAACGCCAACGCGCGGACGGCGCAGGCGGCCTCGGAAAGCCTGAATCGCGGGCTGCGGGTGGCCTTTTCTTCCGGCTCGGTCATGGGCTTCACCGTGGTGGGCCTTGGCATGCTGGACGTCACCATGTGGTTTTTCATCCTGCACATGGGCTTTGGCATCACGGACCCCCTGGAACTGGGCAACATTATGGTCATGAACGGCATGGGTGCATCCTTTATGGCGCTGTTTGCCCGTGTGGGCGGCGGTATTTACACCAAGGCTGCCGACGTGGGCGCGGATCTCGTGGGCAAGGTGGAAGCAGGCATTCCGGAGGATGACCCCCGGAACCCCGCCACCATTGCCGACAACGTGGGCGACAACGTGGGCGATGTGGCCGGTATGGGCGCGGACCTGTACGAATCCTATGTCGGCTCCATTCTGGCGACTTTCGCGCTGGGCGCGGCGGGCGGGTACGGATTTTCCGGTATGCTGCTGCCGTTGCTGCTTGCCGCGGTGGGCATTGTCTGCTCCATCATCGGCTCCTTCTTTGTCCGCACCAAGGAGGACGCGGATCAGATGTCCCTGCTGCGCTCTTTGCGCACCGGGACCTACCTGGCGGCCGCACTCTCCGCTGTGGCGGCGGCTCCCCTGACGTATTTTACCGTGGGCAACTGGGGCGTCTATGTGGCGATCCTCTGCGGCCTTGTGGGCGGCTGCGCCATTGGGTACTTTACGGAATATTACACCTCCGACAGCTATAAACCCACTCAGGAGCTGGCGGCGGCCTCCGAAACCGGCTCCGCCACCATCATCATTGGCGGAATTTCTCTGGGACTCAAATCCACCATGGTATCCATCCTGATCGTGGCGGCGGCGACGCTTATCAGCTTCTTCGCAGCCGGCGGCAGGGCTTCCTTTAATCTGGGCCTGTACGGCATCGGCATCACCGCCGTGGGCATGCTCTCCACGCTGGGCATCACGCTGGCTACCGATGCTTACGGTCCCGTGGCGGACAACGCCGGCGGCATCGCGGAGATGAGCGGGCTTCCGGAGGAGGTCCGTCAGCGCACCGACGCGCTGGATTCTCTGGGCAACACCACCGCGGCCACCGGCAAGGGCTTTGCCATCGGCTCTGCGTCCCTGACGGCGCTGGCGCTGCTGGTTTCCTATGTGAACATTGTGCAAAGCGGCACGGAGGAGGTGCTGGACCTCTCCCTCACCAACCCGCTGATTCTGGTGGGATTGTTTCTGGGCGCCATGCTGACCTTCGTGTTCTCCGCCTTCACCATGAGCGCGGTGCAAAAGGCGGCCCAGTCCATCGTGATGGAGGTCCGCCGCCAGTTCCGGGAGATTCCCGGCATCATGGAATACAAGGCCGACCCGGATTACGCTTCCTGCGTGGGTCTTTGCACCAAGGGCGCGCTGCGGGAGATGGTGGCGCCCGCCCTGCTGGCCATCGTCGTGCCCATCCTCACCGGACTGGTCCTCGGTCCCATCGGCGTGGTGGGGCTGCTGGGCGGCGTGTCCGTCACCGGGTTTGCCATGGCGGTGTTCATGTCCAACGCCGGCGGCGCATGGGACAACGCCAAAAAGTATATCGAGGGCGGACATCACGGCGGCAAGGGCTCTCCCCAGCACAAGGCCGCTGTGGTGGGCGACACTGTGGGCGACCCCTTCAAGGATACCTCCGGCCCCTCCCTGAATATCCTCATCAAGCTGTGCTCCACGGTTTCCATCGTGTTCTCCGGATTGATTTTGTCCTTCAACCTGATGAATCTGCTGTAAAAGCACCCCTCCGGCGCCCTCCGCTTTTGCGGAGGGCGCCGTGCCGCTTCCGGTTTCCCGTTTGAGGCAAAACAGGCAGTGCCCGGAAAAAGAAAATAATATTGGGAAGCGTGCCGGGTTGCTTGACAAGGTAATCGTTTACCGATATAATTAACAAGGAAAACCTGCGGAAGCCGTGAAGAATTCCGGCATTCCGAAAATACATACGAAGAAAGGATTGTGCGAACATGATCTACTCTACCGAAGTACAGAATATGTGCCCCGTTGCCAAGGGCGCGTATCATGGCCCCGCCCCCATCCCTGAGGAGGGGAAATGGGTGCAGGCCAAGGAGATCAAGGATATCTCGGGCCTGACCCACGGCGTGGGCTGGTGCGCGCCCCAGCAGGGCGCCTGCAAGCTGACGCTGAACGTGAAGGAGGGCGTCATTGAGGAGGCGCTGGTGGAGACGCTGGGCTGCTCCGGCATGACCCACTCCGCCGCCATGGCGTCGGAAATCCTGATTGGCAAAACGCTGCTGGAGGCGCTGAACACCGATTTGGTGTGCGACGCCATCAACACCGCCATGCGGGAGCTGTTTTTGCAGATCGTTTACGGGCGGACCCAGACGGCCTTTTCCGAGGGCGGATTGCCCGTCGGCGCTTCCTTGGAGGATCTGGGCAAGGGCCTGCGAAGCCAGGTGGGCACCATGTTTGCCACCAAGGCCAAGGGACCCCGCTATCTGGAGATGGCGGAGGGCTATGTGACCCGGGTGGCGCTGAACAAGGACGACGAGATCGTCGGGTATGAGTTCATCAATCTGGGCAAGATGATGGACAGCATCAAAAAGGGTGTGGATGCAGGCGAGGCACTGGAAAAGGCCAAGGGACACTACGGCCAGTTTGAAAATGCCGCCAAATACATCGACCCCCGTCAGGAATAAGAGAAGGAGGAATTGAACATGGCTCTGTTTGAAAGCTACGAAAGAAGAATCGATAAAATCAATTCCGCCCTGACGCAGTACGGAATTTCCAGTGTGGAGGAGTGCCGCGAGATCTGCAAGGCCGCCGGCTTTGACCCCTATGAGATCGCGAAGGGGATTCAGCCCATCTGCTTTGAAAACGCCTGCTGGGCGTACTGCGTGGGCGCTGCCATCGCGCTGAAATCCGGCGTCAAGACCGCCGCCGAGGCCGCCGAGGCCATCGGAATCGGCCTTCAGGCCTTCTGCATCCCCGGCTCTGTGGCCGAGGACCGGAAGGTGGGTTTGGGTCACGGCAACCTGGGCGCCATGCTGCTGCGGGACGAGACCAAGTGCTTTGCCTTCTTGGCGGGCCACGAGTCCTTTGCCGCCGCTGAGGGCGCCATCGGCATTGTCCGCAACGCCAACAAGGCCCGCAAGGCCCCGCTGCGGGTGATTTTGAACGGCCTTGGCAAGGACGCCGCCCAGATCATCTCCCGCATCAACGGGTTTACCTATGTGCAGACCCAGTTTGACTATTATACCAGCGAGCTGACCATCGTCCGGGAAGTCCGCTATTCCGAGGGCGAGCGGGCGGACGTGCGCTGCTTTGGCGCGGACGATGTGCGGGAGGGCGTGGCCATCATGCACCACGAGGGCGTGGACGTCTCCATCACCGGCAACTCCACCAACCCCACCCGGTTCCAGCATCCCGTGGCGGGCACCTATAAAAAAGAGTGCATCGAGCAGGGGAAGAAGTACTTCTCCGTGGCCTCCGGCGGCGGCACCGGCCGCACGCTGCACCCGGACAATATGGCTGCCGGACCTGCCAGCTACGGCATGACCGACACCATGGGCCGGATGCACTCCGACGCCCAGTTTGCAGGCTCCTCCTCCGTCCCCGCACACGTGGAGATGATGGGCTTTCTCGGCATGGGCAACAACCCCATGGTCGGCGCGACCGTGGCCGTCGCTGTGGCTGTTGCTGAGAGCCAGAAGTAAGGAAAACAGCGGTTTTCCGAAATTTTTTACTGCAAATGAAAGCACCCGATTCCAATTGGAATCGGGTGCTTTTGCCAGTTTGTCAACAGGTTGTCAGCCAAATCTTTCGGAATGAAACCTTGCGCCTGAAAAGCCAAATCCAAAGTGGGTGACCAACGACGCGGAGTTCCGCTTATTTTGGACAGCAAGCGCGCTTCGTTGCTTCATGCAAATAATTGGTCAACTTAGTCGGAGACTTTGCCTATTTTTTATTTTTGAATCGCACTTCCCGATACTTACACGGCGCTGTGCCCACATTTTTTTTGAAGATTCTGGTGAAATAGCTCTGGTCGTCGAATCCCACGGAATAGGCGACCTCCGCAATGGGGAGGGCCGTATTGCTCAGCAATTCCTTCGCCTTTTCGATGCGCAGCCGGTTGACGTACTCCGTAAAGGTGCAGCCCAGCTCGCTTTTTATCACCCGGCAGAAATAGGACTTGGACAAATAGGCCTGCTCCACCACCTGATTCAGCGACAGCTTTTCGGCCAGATGCTCCTTGATGTAGGCTGTGGTCTTGTAAATGGTGTTGCGGTGCTTGATATCGCTGAAATCAAACACAAAACTCACGAATTTGTGCAGAATCAGCCCGATCCAGCGATTCAGCTTTTCAATCCCATCCATAGAACCGGCCTCTTGATCGTAGCGGCGGCAAAGGGAAAAGATCTCATCCATGTCGGCGCCGCCGTCGATGGCGGCCCGACTCATCAGAACCAGCAGCTCCCGCATGCGGGTCTTGATTTCCTCCAGATTGTTTTCAGAGGCACTGTACAGGTGCACCAACAGCTCGTTGAGCAGGTTCTGGGCAGCTTCCTTGTCCCCCACGCGGATATGCTCCTGCAACAGCCGTTCCTTTTCAATGGGATAGCTGCTGCCCTCTTTGCCGGTCAAATCGTACATCATCTGGAGCATTGCGGCCTGAGAACCGGAGTCCACATCCGGCGGCGCCTCTGCCAGTGAGAAGGATGCCACCGCGGCTGCAATCATTTCGCACAGGGAATGGGTTTGAGCCGTCGTCAATTTGGGGACCGGCTGCAAAGTCTCCGCCTGCCCCATGGGGTCCTCAAAAAGGTCATCCGTGTCATTGGTCATCATGACGGGACCGACGATCAGGCTGTATCGAATGCTCTCCCACTCTCCGGCGGGAGTTGCCGCAATGAATACCAGTCCCCGCGGGCAGTAGTAGATATATTTCATTCCCCATCGCTCCGCCTCATAGGTGCCGTATAAATGGGTTGTGTATGCATCGCAATTGCAGGCGGAGCAGCCAATGTGGAAGGGCTCCCGTAAAAAGGACCGTTCCTCCACATCCAGTAAAGTCGTGTGAATGCCGGTGAGCGTCTCGATATGTCGGCACAAATGCATACAGCGTTCTGACAGTTCCATGCAGGTTCCTTTCTCTGTTTCTCTCGTGCTGCCTGAATAGGAGTCCCGCTCCTTCAAATTCGCCGGGGCTTCCAAACAGGGGCGCTGGCATAAAACCACGGGCAAACGCGCTCTGTCGACAAAATTTATCCGCCTGCCAAATAGAAGGTTTGCCGCAGCCTGTTGTAATTACGTACGAGTATCTTAGTAAAATTATAGGGATAAATTATTTATTTTGTCAATGAATAGTGTATTAGTTTCCGATCTTGAAGTCAATCTTTTGTTTTAGGAGTATTTAGCCATAAAATTTTAGACCTTTTTCGACCGTTCTTTGTATTAAATTTTTATTTTTGGGAAAATCTCATCCAGTTTCGGAAAACGAGTTGACTCTTCTTGGAATTCATATTAAATTTTGGACAGATCAATGGTATTGGGTCCTGCGCCGCTGCCTTCGCTGCTCCCCTCCATCGGTAAGATGGAATATCTGATGTGGTGGGCAGAAAAGTGCCTAGGGGCGCTGGAACCGGTTCCAAACAGCTAACAAACCGAAAGAATGGAGAAAATGGTATGAAAAAGATACTCAGCATCGTTTTGGCCCTTGCTCTGATTGCCTCTCTCGCGGCCTGCGGCGGTTCCAAAACGGACGCAGCTCCTGAGACCACAGCTCCCTCCGACACGACACCCGCCGCCTCCGGCAGCGGCTACACAGGCGGAGAGTACAAGCTGACGGCCTCCTCTCACATGGCTCCCGAAGATCTGGTTTCCATGTACATGGATGATTTCTGTGATCGCGTGGAGGAGAAGTCTGAGGGAAAAATCACGTTTGACCGCTTCTATTCCAGCCAGATCGCCAATCAGGCCGAGTCTGCGGAAGGCCTCAAGGTAGGCACCATCGATGTTTCCCTCAACGACTGGGGCAGCATGGCGTCCGTAAACGGGTATACCAAGGGCAGCGTGGTATCTCTGGGCTACCTGTTTAGCAGCTACGATCACCTGAAGGCTTTTGCTGCCAGCGATGACTATAAGCAGATGCAGCAGGAGCTGATTGACCAGACCGGTATCCGCAATCTGGCAATGGGCGCCAGCGGCTTCCGTCATGTGGCTACCAAGAATGCACCCATTACCTCCGTGGACGATTTTAAGGGCCTGCGTATCCGCGTGCCTGATATCGCCATCTACGTGAATACCTTCCAAGCGCTGGGCTGCGCCACCACCATCGTGGCAAACTCCGAGGTCTACACTGCTTTGCAGACCGGCATCGTGGATAGCGTTGAAAACCCCATTCAGACGATCTGGAACATGTCCTGGTATGAGCAGATTGACTACATCAACGAAACCAACCACATTTTCTGCGATCAGGACCTGTTTATGAATGAGGACTCCTTCCAGAACCTGGATTCCGAGGCCCAGGCGGTGGTTCTTGAAGCCGCCGCAGAGGCCAGCGCCGTCAATATGGAGCTGGCGGAAAGCAAGAGCGAGGAGTTCCTGCAAAACTGCATCGACGCGGGCGTGGAGTACAATACCTTTGATACTGCGCCCATCGTTGACATTATGAAAAATCAGGTGTGGCCGTCCTTCTTTGCGTCGGTTGACGGCGGCGAAGAGCTGGTCAACCGCATCCTCGCGCTGGCCTGATTCCGTTTTCCCGCGATCAATATAAAACTGCGCGGCGATATGAACACCATACCGCCGCGCAGTTTTCCACAAGGACTGGAGCTGCTCAGTGCGGCGCACAGAAGCGGCAGGGCGCCTGCACGGCCGAAAGGTTTAAGATAGCAGTTTGATATGTTTTTGTATTAGATTTTTATTTTTTGAAGGATTTGACCCAAATGGGTTGTAAAGATTGAAAAAATGTCGGCGGTAGATTATTCTTAATTTTAGAAAATGTGACAAATGTAGGTTCTGTATAAACCGAAAGGATGGAGAAAAAAATGATGAAAAAAGTGTGTAGCTTCTTTTTGGCGCTTACGTTAATGTGCTCCCTCGTGGCCTGCGGCGGTTCTGGGACAGAAAAGACCCCCGAGTCCACGGCACCCGCCGACGCGGCTTCCACCAACTCCGGCAGTGGCTACGCGGGTGGAGAGTACAAGCTGATGGCGTCCTCTCATGTTGCGCAGGAAGAACTGGCTTCCATTTACATGGCCAATTTCTGCGACCTTGTGGAAGAGCGGTCTGAAGGCAAGATCACGTTTGACCGGTTCTATTCCAGCCAGATCGCCAACCAGGCCGAGTCTGCCGAAGGGCTGAAGGTCGGGACAATGGATGTCGCCATCAACGATTGGCCTTCCATGTCCTCCGTCAACGGCTTTTCCAAGGGCGACGTCATGGCTTTGGGGTATCTGTTCAATAGCTTCGATCATGTCAAAGCCTTTGCCGCCAGTGATGATTATGCGCAAATGTGTCAGGAATTGATCGACCAGTGCGGAATCCGATGCCTGGCAGTGGGCGCCAGCGGCTTCCGTCAGGTTGCCACAAAAAATGCCCCCATTACCTCAATTGATGATTTCCAGGGCCTCAGAATCCGCGTGCCGGATATCTCTATTTATGTAAATACCTTCCAGGCGCTGGGCTGCGCTACCACGATTGTGGCAAACTCCGAGGTCTATACGGCGCTGCAAACTGGAATTGTGGACAGCGTTGAGAACCCGGTTCAGGGTATTTACAATATGTCCTGGTATGAGCAGCTCAATTACATCAATGAGACCAACCACATTTTCTGCGACATTGACTTGTTTATCAATGAAGAGAAATTCCAGTCTCTGGACAAGGAGGCACAGGCCGTGCTGATGGAGTGTGCGAAGGAGGCCAGCGGCCAGAATCTGGAGATGACGGAGGAAAAGAACGACGAGTATATCAAGCTGTGCGAAGAGGCCGGCTGTAAGTACTCCACCTTCGATACCGCGCCCATTGTCGACGTGATGAAAAGCCAGGTGTGGCCCGCTTATTTTGCAGCCGTTGACGGCGGCGAAGAGCTGGTGAACCGGATTCTTGCGTTGGCTTGATCGGCCTTGTATCCGTTTGCCGCGCTTTCCGGCAGCATTTTAACAGAGCGGTTGTGAGGTGATACACAGGACTGCGCCGCCCCTCTTTGTTACAAGAGGCTCTTTACTCCATGTTGCTGTGGTTCATAAAGATTAGGAGAAATTTAATATGCGAAAATTTTGCGATTTCATAGAAAAATTCTATAAGTTCTTTTTCTATCTTTCCGGTGTGTTTCTGTTTATCATGTTTTTTGTTTGCGCGTATAGCGTCATTACCAGACTTTTTGGCGCACCCTCCATCTGGGCGGACGAGCTGATCCGTTTTCTGATGGTATTCATGGCCTTTACCGGCGCGCCCTGGCTGATTAACACCAAGGGCGATCTGGTGGTGGATCTGAGTGAGATTTTCTTCTCCAAAAAGAAGAAGCTTCTGCACGCCAACCATCTCATCGGCGATGTGATCACCCTGGCCATCCTGGTCTATCTGATCTTCCCTACGTACAGCATGTCCATGAAAAATATGACATCCATGACGTCCGCCATGCAGTGGACCCTGGGCTATGTCTATTTGTGCATGCCTGTCAGCTTTGGCTTCTGCGCCATTGCACAAATCAAAAATATCGTAAAATTTCACATCCTCCCGAAAAAAGAAGAGGGTGTTTCCGTGAAGGGGGAGGCGTAATCCAATGGGTTTGGCTTTAACTTGTTTTGGAATTTTTCTATTCCTGCTGCTCTTTGCAGTGCCGCTGGGCCACGCGATGGCGGCGGCCGGTATCGTGGTCATGGCGGTGGACGGCATCAATGCCGTGGGCGCCGTGCAGCGCATTTTTGCAGGCATCAACTCGATTTCGCTGATTGCCGTGCCGTTTTTCATTCTCTCCGGTCTTTTGATGGAGGGCGGCAATATTTCAAAGGGCATCGTCGATTTTTCCCGCGCGTTCTTCGGGCATATTCGCGGCGGCTTAGGCCACGTGTGCGTGGTGTCCTGCATGATCTTCGCCGCTGTTTCCGGTTCCGCCATGGCCACCGCTTTGGCATTTAGCAACCTCCTCTCCCCCGCTATGAAGGAGGACGGCTACGAAACGGAGTTCATTGCCGGCCTGCAAGCCTGCGGCGGCACCCTCGGTCCCATTATTCCGCCCAGTATCCTGATGATCATGTACAGCTCCTATGCCGGTATTTCCGTGGCATCGCTGTTCATGGCCGGTATCATTCCCGGCGTTTTGATGGGAATCGGCCTGATGATCTGCTGTTACCGGTATGCCAAAAAGCGCAACATTCCGCTGCGACCCAAGATTGCCGGTAAGGAACGGGCAAAGATCATCGGCAAATCCATTTGGGCGCTGCTCATGCCCGCCATTATCATTGGCGGCACGATGGCTGGCTTCTGCAGCCCCTCCGAGGCCGGCATGGTGGCCTGCCTGTACGGTCTGCTGGTCGGCATGTTCATCTACAAGGGCCTCAAGATTCGGGATCTGCCGAAGCTGTTCGCCCGGGCTGCCATTACATCCACCACCGTTCTGATTCTGATGGGACTTGCAAATATGATGGGCTATATGCTTGCCCGCTTGAATTTTGCCAGCACCATCGCCAATTTCTTCGCGTCCTTCACCGACAGCGCCATTCTGGTGTTCCTGATCATTGTCGTGTTTTTGCTGCTGCTGGGCATGGTCATGGAATCCAATGCCGCCACCGTCATCTTTGCGCCGGTGCTCTATCCGATTGCCAACGCGTTCGGTATCGACCCCATCCAGTTTGCTCTGGCAGTCGTCATCTGCGAGTGCATTGCGCAAATCACGCCTCCTGTGGGCGCGCTGCTTTCCGCCACCGCCTCCATTCAGGGAGTTTCCCTCCAGAGCACTGTCAAACATGTGATGCCCATGCTGGCCGCCCAATGTGCCGTGCTGCTGCTGGTTGTATTCATTCCGACCCTGTCCACCTTCCTGCCCAATTTGCTGCTGGGCTGATCTCACCGGCAAAGCTGGGCAGACGCCGCGACTGCGGCGGGATAAACGTTTTGATTGCTATGGAGGTTAATCAATGATTCAATACACGAAAAAGGACGTGGAGCGGCTGCGGGATTTGGGCCGCAAGGTCCACGAGCTTGCGGAGCTTCCCATCCAGAAAGAGCGGATCGCACTGTGGACCAACGTGAACGACTTGCGCATGACCAAGCCGGTATTGTATCACCGCGATACACCGGCCGCCGTTTTGAATGACAACAATGAGCTGACTACCCAGATCGAGGATCCCTTTTGGAATAAGGTGGAAGCGGATTTGTTGATGCGCCTGTATAACTGGAAGCACATGCCCCTTGACTACGTGGTGGAAGATTCCGTCAAATGCGAGTGTGCAATCCACGACAATGGCTGGGGAGAGCTGGTCATGTACGATTCTGACCTGACCAAAGACCGTCAGGGACAGGCCACCGTGCACTTCAAAGCCCTCATCAACACCATGGATGATGTGGAAAAGATCAAAACCCCTGTGGTGGAGCATGACGAGGCCGAGACCAAGGAGCGTTGGCGCGTGATGAACGAGATCTTCGACGGAATCCTGAAGGTCCGGCTCCACGGACGCTGCTACTGGAATATTGCCCCTTGGGACGATATTCTGGAGTGGATGGGTATGGGCGACGCCATGATGCGCTTTTACGAGGACCCTGACTTGATGCACGCCTGCGCAAAGCGCTACATTGACTGCAGTATCGAGTGGTACAAGAAGTATGAATCGATGGGACTGCTTTCCTCCAATAACGGATATGAGAACATCCTCAATAACAACCCCGGCTATACTACCGAATTGCCAGCGCCGCCGGAGGGCGGCATCGGCTGCAAGCTCAAGGACATCTGGGGCGCCTGTTCCGACCAGATCATGACGTCGGTCTCTCCCGCCACGTCCAGAGAGTTTGGCTTCGCGTATGAGAAGGAATTTGCAAAGCTCTTCGGTAAATTCGGTTATGGCTGCTGTGAGAGACTGGACCACAAGATGCTGGATGTGATCGACGCCTTCCCCAATCTGCGTATGGTCTCTGTTTCCCCGTTCAGCAAGCCGGAACCTGCGCTGGAAGCGCTGGGCAGCAAGTACGTTGCCTGCTTCAAGCCCAACTCCAATTATCTGTTCCAGCCGAACTTTGAAGACGCCAAGGAGCACTTGACCAAGGAAATGGAGAACATTCTTCAGCTGAGTCAGAAGTACAACACCAATTTGGTCATCAATATGAAAACCATTATCACACTGCGCGATGAGCCGCAGCGGCTGTGGTGGTGGAGCGAAATGGCCAGAGAAATGGTTGAAAAGTACTATAACTAAGATTTTTTCTTAGGCCGGCCACTGCGTGCGCGGCCTCTCCACAGAAGGGAAGGGATGGCGATCGATATGGTCTCCATCCCTTGCTTTCACGGAAGGCGGAAGGAGACGCGGCAAATGGCGCGTCTTTTTTCAGAAGAGAAAATCGTTCAAAAAAAACATAAAAAATTTCAAGATATTCCGCCTGTTTTTATGCTACTATAAATACATAAAGGAATATGTTGCGCAACGCCTGTGAAATCAAAAATGGAGGACATCAACGTGAGCATTTTAGATGATATCAACTCTGCGCTGCAGCAGGGACGGGTCCCGAAGGTAAAAGAGTATGTGCAGCAGGCTCTGGATGAAAACATTCCTGCCGGTGAGATTTTGGAGCAGGGACTCCTCAGCGGTATGAATACGATTGGCGAAAAATTTAAGAACAATGAGGTTTTTGTGCCGGAGGTGCTGATCGCCGCCCGCGCCATGAGCAAAGGGACGGAGATTCTGCGCCCCTATCTGGTTGCTGCCGGCGTTGAGGAAAAGGGAACCGTTGTGATCGGCACAGTCAAGGGCGACCTGCATGACATCGGCAAAAACCTCGTCCGCATGATGATGGAGGGCAAGGGCCTGAAAGTGGTGGATCTGGGGGTCGACGTGCCTGTGGAAACCTTCCTGGACGCCGCTCGGGAGCATCATGCCCAGATCATTGCCTGCTCGGCACTGCTGACGACCACCATGGGCGAAATGCGCAATGTGGTGGAAGCGGTGAAAGCCTCCGACCTGGGTGACACGGTAAAAGTCATGATTGGCGGCGCCCCCATCACGCAGGACTACTGCGACCAGATCGGCGCGGATAGCTACACTGCGGATGCGGCCAGCGCGGCAGGCGTGGCGCTTGCGTTTTGCACGAAATAAGGAGTTCACCGCGCTTTCCAATGGGAGCGCAGAAATTCCAAAGGCGGCGGACCCTGCCTGAAAAGGAGAGCCGAGCGCCGAAATTACTGCACACAAGGCCGCTGAAAAGGCCGAGCTTGGCAAATATAAGCGAAAGGACCGCCCCGAAAGGGGCGGTCCTTCAGCATTGCTTTTTACAGGCAATGCCGCCAGCGCCGGATGGCGCTGGCGGCATACTCTTTTTGCAAACTTGGTTCCGGTGGCGTTTCCCGGGCGGAGTCAGTTGTGTTCCGCGTAAAAATCATCCACCGCCTGAAAGAAGGCGTCAATATTGGCCCAGTTGGACAGCGGGGGGATGTCGCAACCGGAGGAGATCGTAAAGTTGGGATGGGTGCAGCAGCGCTCCATCAGGGACAGCGTGGCCTTGCGGACCGAAAACGGCGTTCCGTTGCGGAACTGACGGGCGGGATCCACATTGCCCAGGGCCGGAATGTCGGCGGGGAGCTTTTCCAAAAGCTCCTCCATATCCACTGCGTTGCCGAAATGGTATGCATTTGCGCCGCAGGAAGTGATGGAATCCAGGGTAATGGTGGCGGTGTTGCCGCAGTTGTGATAAATAACGGCGAAATCCTCACTGCGAACGGCCTCTACAATGCGCTTGCAGTAGTCGCCGGAAAATTCCTGCGCCAGCGCGGGAGACAGCAGACCTGCCAGAGGTTCGGCAATCACAACGCCATTGACGCCGATCTCCTTATAGGCAAGAATATATTTTATGATAAACGCAGTGGCCTTTTCCAGAACCACATGAACCATGTCCGGCTCGCTATAACAATAGACCATGGTTTCCGTCACATCCATCAAACGCCCGGCCAGAGAAAAGGGACCGATGACCCCGGCAAAAACCGGACGATCCGTAATAAGCTCCATAGCCTTCTCCATGGCGTCAAGATAGATTTGTGTGCGGCCGGCGCCCACAGAAGGCACTTCCAGCGCCTTTGCGGCTTCCATACGTTCATCCTCATCCACGTCCACAGACAGGACGGGGCCGGTAACCGTGGGGACTTCATCATCGGAGATGTGAATGGGTGCGCCAAAGCATTCCGCCTCAACGGATAAATCCATCAAACTGACGGAACCGCCGGCCTTGGGTGTCCGGTCAGCAACCGCCTTCATGCCCCGTGCCTGCGTATCACTGTCCGAAATCAGGTCACGGACGGTAACGCCCAGCAGTTGAATGGAGGGGAAGGACAAGACTGGCAGGGCCTTTTTGACCTTGGCGGACAGCAATTCGCTGGTCCATTGATCCATGTTTCGTTTCATAGGCAATTCCTCCTGATATTAGGTAATTATGAAAAACATGTAGGTTCTACACTGTAAAGAATAGCATGTCCGGGCTGTTTTCTTTAGTAGGAAGTTGTGCTTGTTTGGGACACTTTTGCCGTTTTAAACGGGACGGTGGAAAAAATTTTAAATGTATGAGAGAATATGCCTGCCGGGTCCCGGCCTGACCTGCCGGACGGACTTTTTGAAGGCGCGGATGTGCCCGAATGCCCACCGCCGCAGGCCCGCAGGGCGCGTTTTGGAACATATCAAATACCAAAAAGTGAAAGGGATGCGAGGATGGAGAAAACTTTTTCCCCGAAAGAGCCGCCGAATGAGCGGCGGTATGCCTTTTTTCAGCATCGGTCGTGCGAATACTTTCCCTGCCACGCAACGCAGCATCCTGAGACCTTCAACTGCCTGTTTTGCTATTGCCCGCTGTACACCTTTGGGGAGCGGTGCGGCGGAAATTTCACGTATCTCAAAAACGGAGCGAAAGATTGCAGCGGGTGCCTGTTTCCCCACCGGAAGGAGCGGTACGACGAGGTGATTGACAAATTTCGGGAGCTGAACGAGCAGGGGCGACAGAACAGATAAAGAATGGCTCGTATTTCAAAAAGGACCCCGGAAATCTGCGGCGCGCCGCAGATTTCCGGGGTCCTTTGCCGGAGAAAATTACGCGCGCACCGTCTCGCAAAAGCGCTGTAAAATCACAGCGACCTGCGCGCGGGTGGCATTGCCCTGCGGGGTAAGAGTCGTTTTGCCGGTGCCGCCGACCAGCCCTGCGGCATTGGCCCATGCGAGGGCCTCCTGCGCGTAGGCGCTTACCTGTGCGGCGTCGGTAAAGACGGAGAGGTCTGCCCGGGCGGAGCTCTCGTACTTCATCAGCTGCGCATAACGGAACAGGAACGCAGCCATTTGCTCTCGAGTGATGGGCGCATTGGGCCGGAAGGTTGCGTCGGCATAGCCGTTGGCAAGCCCGTTTTCACAGGCCCAGGCAATGGCCTGGGCACAATAGGCGGTGTCAGCCACATCCCGGAAGGAGGTCTTGCCTGCGGCGGGGCTGCCGGCCATGCGCCAGAGAATGGTTACGATTTGACCGCGGGTGGTGGTGCCGTTGGGGCCAAAGGTGGTGGCGGTGCTTCCCTGCATCAGATCATGGTCATAGACGTACTGGATGGCATCCAAGGCCCAGCTGCCGTCAACGTCCGTAAAGGGCAGGGGTGCTTCCGCTGTGACGACGAAGGTGGACAGGTGGCCGGTGGAGATGCGGACCACCGGCACACTGCCGGACTTTACGCACTGCCCGTGTGTGCGCTCTACCTTGCCGTCGTCGGAAATAATGTATGCGCGGTAGCTGCTTCCCACAGAAAAACGCTTTGCATCCACAGCCAGCTCGATGGTGAGCTCCTGTCCATCGAAGGAGGTGAGTTTTTCTCCATTGGAGCAAATGCTTACTTCTGCGATGCAGGGGGCGGTCAGTTCCCGTCCGGTCAGCGTTTCCGCCAGCGCTGCGTCTTTTTTGGCGATGATGATTTCAATGCTGCTGCCGCTGGCTTGCGCGGCGATGGCTTTCAGTGCCTTACTGGGGATGGAGACGGTTCCGTGGGCGGTTTCAATCACCAGCGCAGCATTGGTGCCCGAGACGATGGACTGGACGGCGGATTTGGGCATGGTGACCGAGACGGTGCCTGCCTCGCCGATATTGGAGGGCTGAATGGTGATCGTCTCTCCGCCGCGGGTCTTAACGGAAGCGATGGCATCGCTCATTTCCTTGGCGGTAACAGAGACGCTGGCGACGCCCTTGGAGACGGACGCGTCGGTGCGGATGACGGAGCCGGACCCGGTGGCGGGGTTGTAGCTTTGTCCAACGTCGCTGCCGAGGTCTCTGGTGTATAGCCATTCTACATAGTCGCCGGACCTTAACGTCACAGAGGAGGCGCTTTCGGAGGCAAATTCACCGTTTACCCGGAACATCCAGCCGCTTTGAGAGCCTTCGTCGTATTCCCCCAGTCCCTCAATCCGCTTTACGTAGGCGCCGAACTGGGAGAAGGAGGCCTCCACCTCGAGGTCCGTCATACACAGCAGTTCGTAAGCGGTGGTGCCGCTGGAGACGGTGTAACCGGTCTTGGTGAGATAGGTGCTGCCCTGGGGGTCGGCTACGGATATGAATACGGGGAAGGTGGAAGGGGAGGTGGTGGTGTCAATGGTTACGGGGATGCTTTTGGGGGTGTGGGCGACCTCCTCCTCCGCGGTGACGGTAAAGGACCCGGAGGCGGAGTCCCCGCCCTTGGCGGCAGTATAGGTATAGGTTCCCGCAGGCAGATCGTACACGTAAGCGGAACTGCCGCAGGGGACGGGATTGCCGGCGCTGTCCTTCACCGTCAGCACGGCGTCGGAGGGGGTGATCGTGAAGATCACGGGACAGTGAGCGGACTCCGCCGGGGCAACGGCAAAGAGGTAGCCGGAGTCATTGGCAAAATACAAAACGCCGTTTGCGTCGCACATGACATTGGCGATGCTGTAATTCTGCCGGGCGGCGCTTGGCACAAACAACTCGCTAAGCTGCATGGCACCGGTCCTGTCATCCACGCACAGCGCCTGAATACCGCCGGGTCTGGCGTTGCAGACAAAATAGAGATATGTCTTTTCCTGATAGGCGGTGGAGGCCAGGAACGAGGACTGGGAATATGCCGGTGCGGCAACCGTCTCTACGTCGCCGCTGCTCAAATTGATCTGGGCGATGGTGCCGTTCCGCACGCCTACGTAGGCATACCCGTTCACCACCACGGGCGTGGAGGTGCTCTCCCCGCCGATGGACGCGAAGCGGGTCAGCTCCCGGATCTGACCGGCTTCGTCGATCACAGCGGTATAAAAGCCACCGCCCTTGGTAACAAAGCAGATCTTGCCATCCCAGGCGGCGATGGAGCAGCGGATGTCCCCATCCACGTCTTCGCGATCAACCAGCGCACCGGTCTGCCGGTCTAGGGTCAAGAGTGCGGCATTGTCTCCGCCCACCGTCAAATAGCCCTCCGTGAGATAGGCGCCGGACCAGTAAAAGCCGCCCTTGTGGGAAAAAGTCCACGCGGCATATTTGGGTTCCGTTCCGGAGGAGGGGACCTCGTCTGCTGTTTGAATGCAGACCCAGTTCTGCGTTTGGGAGGAGGCGTCGTTGCCGAATCCGGTATAGAGATGCCCGTCGGCATAGGTCATGGCGCTCAGGGCCTGCCCGCCCAGGGCGTCCGTATAAAGCCACTTGGACTCCAGCGTCCGCGCGTCAAAGGCCTGAATTTTGCCGTCGGACAGGGAGACGAAGAGCATGCCGCCGCCATAGACCGGCGGCATATAGCCATACCCGCGGCTATCTGCCATGGTGGCGGATTTTTCGATGGCGCCGGTATCGCTGTTGAGCAAATACAGTTTTGTGCCTGAGGCGGCCACGACCTTGCCGTCCACCATCAGATACGTGACGGGAGAATAGCCCTCTCCAACGGAGGTCTCCCATTTCAGTTCCGCCCCGGCGGCGCTGACGGGCGTTTGAGCGGACACCACCGCCATGTTGCTGTCGCTGTTGCGGAAATTTTTCCACTCCGCCGTGATGTCGGAGACGGGCGCCTCGGCGGCTTCCAAATCCACATCCAGCGCGGGGTGCTCCGCCGTGGGGACAAACGTGCCGCCCTTGGCGGTGTGACCGTATTGACCAACGGTATAACGGTAGGGTTCCCCGCACATCAGCCTGGGGATACGGTAGGTATCCCTTCCGTCCGCGCTGGTGGGCGCTGAGAGGGAGAGACTGTTCCCCGAGGGGTCCGTCAGGCTGAGAAACGCGCCTTCCGGAACGGTTATGACGGCGTCTGCCGCCGCAATGCCAACTACGCTGAGCGTGTACTCCCGCTCGCCGATTTGATCGAGATCCTTGCTGACGGCGCGCAGGGTAAAGATGTTTGCGCCCTCGCCCACGGGATATCCGCTCTCGGAGAGGTCCTCATAGACCCCGTCCCCCTGCGTTACCTGAAATTTGGAGCCTGTGGGCTCTTCGGCGGTGGGGAGGAGCTTCACGGTGGACCCCGCCGCCAGCTTTGCGGTATAGGCTGTGGTGTTTGCCGTAAACGACGGAGCCAGCGCCACAGACCGGTCGTCGCCGTCCGTCAGAGCGATGGATTTCACGGCGGCCTGTCGACTGACGGTGTAGGTGTAGGTTTTTGGCAGCGCGTTGGATGAAGAGGGGGGCGCGACGGTGATGTCGATGACGTTTTTACCGGCAAAAAGGCTGATGCTCTTGCTTTTTCCGGAGGTAAGCGCCACCGGCGCGCCGCCATTGTTGACCGCGGAGATGCTGCCGGCACTCGCGGCGGTCACCTGAAAGCTGAGGGATTTTTTCGTGCCGCTTTGCACGGGAAGCGTATAGGCGTAGACCTCTTCGGAAAAGTCGGGGGTGGAGGCGGCGTCCGCAACGGTGATGGCGCTGGCTTTGTTATTGGGAATGCTGCCAGCCTCGCCCACCTCCACCACGCAGTAGGGCGGGAAGAATTCCCCGTACCCATCCGTGGCGGAAAGCGTATAGGTACCGGCCTGCGCAAAGGACAAGGTCACCTTCCCCTCCGCGTCGGTCGTGTAAGAATCGCTTTCAACGCCGTCTATAAGGAGGGTGTAGCCCTCGGCCGGCTTCTCCGGCTTGGAGGGGTATCCGTACATCTGCCAGAGCGGGAAGCACTGCTTGAGCGTCACTTCAAACGGTTCGCCCGCCTCCACTGCTACGGATCGCCGGGTGAAGTAGAGCGCATCGTCCGTGCAGTAGGCGTCTGTAAAGAAACCGAATAAGACCGCGTCGCCGTCGTGAAGGACGGCGGCGTCTGCCGTGTCTCCCTCAAAATAGGAATCCCCCATTTTGCCGGGAGCTTCCCCGTTGACAAGCGTGCAGCAATAGGAGGCCGCCTCCCCAAAGAATGTGGACACGAAGCCGCTGGCGGAGACCGCCAGATACGCCGTGGGGTCCTCTTCGAACGCGTCCCCAAAGGTCGCAAGATGCGCACTTACCATGGCGTCCAGCGCCGTGACATTGCCGGGGGCTGCCGGGTGGTCGGTCTCATAGCCGTACTTGGCGGCCAACCCGGGGGATACCGTCAAAGACGTTGGCTCCATCAAAAACCCGCCCAGTTCGCCGCTGGCGACTTCAAACTCCACGGTAATGGGGTCTGCCACGGTGACAACGCAGACGGGCGCAGTCAAGGGGAAATTGTCGGAGCCCTCTGCGGAAACCACATAAGTACCGGCGTCGTCGAAGGTCAGCACGGCGCTGCCCTGGGCGTCGGTGGTGTCATCGGTGGCAACGCCGTTCACGGTGATGGAGGCGTTTTCTACCGGGTCCGTTTGCGGGGAAAAATTCACAAAATGCTCATAGCTGAGCGTCAGCGTCAGCGCCGCGCCAGTTTCGACAGCTGCGGTGGTTTTGTCAAAATAGGCATAGCTGTCGCTCCAATCACTGCGGTAAACGATCGCGTCGATCACGTCTCCGTCGGAAACGGTGGCTTGATCCACTGTGGCCAGCGGCATGGAATGATTGACATAAAATCCGCCCACGCCTTCGGTCTCTCCCCACAGCGTTGTCATGGAGAGGGTGCCGTATTCGTTTTCCGCCGTGGCAAAGCCTGCGTCGCCGCCGCTGTAATGCTCGGCGTGCAGGGCGGTCAGCGCGTCCAGCACGGTGTAGCTTTCCTGACCGCTGAGCTCCACGGGTACCATGGACATCCATTCCTCGTGCTTGCCCTGGGGGATGACGCCCTGGTTGCTGACCGAGACATAGACCGTGGCGGCGGTGTTTGCCGCCTGCGCGGTGACCGGCAGCATCGTCAGCAGCAGGGCCAGTACCAAGAGCAAAGAGCTGAGTTTCTTTTTCAAAGTGCTTCCTCCTTTTTTCACACAACGGTGTGGGACGGAGATCAAATCTCCTGTCGAATGAATATGAACAGCCTCTCAGAGAGGCAAGGTGCGGGTACCGCATATGCGGCAAAGAGAGCGTACAAAAAATGCACCGAACGCTCATGTCGAGCATTCGGTGCATTCGTTTTTATGCACACCCAAACCGGGAAAGCCGGTATGGCAGCCAAAACGCGAATATCCTGACTTGCGATAGGGAGGGGGGCCCTCCTGCGTCCGTTACCTGCCTTCCCGCAGTTCCCCGCAGTGGTGACATTGTGTCCATGCGGCCTGCGCCGCACGTCGGAACGGTCTCTCGCTTACAGTACCGTTTCTGTGTGGGGAGTTACACCCCGTTTCTCGTGCCAGTGAGGCTGATGGCCCTCCGGCGTCGTTTGGCCTATCAAGTTGGATCGGGAGCACAAAAATTGCCTGCCCGATTGAACAAAAGCATAGCATGGGCGCCAAAAAATGTCTAGGACGATTCTGTCGTTTTTGTAATAATTTTATTTATTTTTGGCTTTTATAGTGACAACGCGGAGGAAATGAATTAGGATAAGGCTATTCTGAAATGAAGTAAAAGGCGGATGAGAGATGCCGGTTTTGACAGTGCTTTACAACCATACAAGGCTGGAGATTCAGGTGGACGCGGGATCCACCGTGCTGGAGGGCCTGCGGCTGAGCGGGCTTTCCCATCACGCGGACGCGCCCTGCGGCGGCAATGGCCTGTGCGGAAAATGTCTGGTAACCGTCAGCGGAGCGGTGGCGGCGCCGGATGCGCGGGAGCAGGCGCTGCTGGCGGGAAAGAGTGAACGACGGCTTGCCTGTCTTGCCAGGATCGAGGGGGCGTGCACCGTCTCTCTGGCAGAGGACGACGGGCTCACTGTGGTGGAAAACAGCGTATTCCGCTTTGAAGCGGACGGTAAGCGCCGCGGGCTGGGCGCGGCGGTGGACATCGGCACGACCACTGTGGCGCTGTACTTATATGATCTGCGCACCGGCGTGCGGCTGGCAACCGCCAGCGGAGCCAACGGGCAGAGATCCTATGGCGCAGATGTGATCTCCCGCATCCAATACGCGATGGAGCATGTGGACGGTCTCTCCGTGCAGACGGCGGCCATCCGCGCCCAGCTGCGCCAGCTTCTGCGGGAGGCTTGCGAAAAGGCCCGCAGAACCCCGGAAGAGGTAACGGCGGTTGCGGTGGCGGGCAACACCGTCATGGAGCATCTGCTGACGGGACTGGACCCGTCGGGCATCGCGGCGGCGCCGTTCACGCCCCGCTCCCTGTTTGGCGAAAGCGTGTCCGCCGAAGAATATGATCTGGGAACCGCGCCGGGGACCGCGCTGTACATCGCCCCCTGCGTTTCCGGTTATGTCGGCGGCGACATCACGGCGGGATTGATGGCGGTGAAAGCGCTGGAAAAGGAACAGCCCATCCTGTTTGTCGATGTGGGGACCAACGGCGAAATGGCTGTGGGCGATCACCGGGGCCTGACCTGCTGCGCCACGGCGGCAGGGCCTGCGTTTGAGGGCGGAAGCATCTCCTGCGGCATGGCGGCGTCTCCGGGCGCCATCGACCGGGTATGGGTCGAGGATGGCGCGCTGCGCGTTTCCGTGCTGGGCGGCGGGGAAGCAATCGGCGTTTGCGGTTCCGGACTGGTGGACACACTGGCGGCGCTGCTGGAGCTGGAGATCGTGGATGAGACGGGCCGGTTGCAGCCAGCGGACGAGGCGCCGGGGGCTTATGCGGACCGATTGGAGGGCGAGGGCGGCAATGTGCGCTTTCGCCTGAGCGGGGATGTGTGGATAACGGCGGAGGATATTCGAAAGCTGCAACTGGCAAAGGCCGCTGTTGCGGCAGGGATCGAGACGCTGCTGGAGCATCAAAAGATTTTGCCGGAGCAGCTGGGCGCATTTTATCTGGCGGGCGGCTTTGGCAGCTATCTGCGTCCGGAGAGCGCAGTCAGGATCGGGCTTTTCCCCGCGGCGCTTTTGGACCGGCTGCAGGTGGTCGGCAACAGCGCCGGAGCCGGCGCTTCCATGCTGCTGCTGTCCGATAAGGCCGGAGAGGATTTGCGGCGCACCAAGGAGCAGTGCACCTATTTGGAACTGTCCGGCATGGCGCAGTTCAACAATGCCTATATGATGTGCATGATGTTTGAGTGAGGGGGAAAATTCTTGTGAAGATACAGGAACTGCTGGACCTTGCTGGGGAAATCGGCTTTTCCCATGCCGGGGAACTGAATACCGCCGCGCTGAACTTTCGCACGGAGGTGCGGGATATGTGTGCCGCCGGTCGCTGCCAAACCTACGGAAAGCGGTGGACCTGTCCGCCGTACTGCGGGACGTTGGAGGAGATTGCGGCACAGGCCGCCAAGTATCCCCACGGCATTTTGCTGCAGTCCACCGGAGAGCTGGAAGATGATTTTGACGCTGAGTGCATCATGGGAACAAGCAAACTCCAGCAACAGCGTTTTGCTAAATTTGCGGAGCGGGTGCGGAAAACGGACCCGAACTGCCTTGCGATGAGCTCCGGCGGGTGCAGCCTTTGCAAGCAATGCACCTGTCCCGATGCCCCCTGCCGTTTTCCGGAGAAAGCCATTCCCTCCATGGAGGCCTATGGCCTCATTGTCGGCGATGTATGCCGCGACTCGGGCCTGCCCTACTATTACGGGCCTAAGACGATCACCTATACCAGCTGCCTGCTGTTCAACTGAAGGCTGGCGGAGACGGGGACCAAAACAAAATACCAGGGCACAAGTGGTTCCTGCGGGGCTCCGGACAGACGGTACTGCGGGAAATGAAAAGGGAAGCCGGTGTAAATCCGGCGCGGACGCCGCCGCTGTAAAGGTCGGCTGATCGTCGGCGAAAGCCGGCCATTGCACCGCTTCGGTGTGATAAGGCAGATCAGGCTACCACGACCTGAGCCAGAAGACCTGCTTGTGTATTTCGCGTCCAGCTGCGAAGAACGGACGCGAGGCATTGCTGCGGAAATACGGCCGCGCTGTATGGGGTTCCATACAGCGCGCTTTTTTGTAAAAAAACGGACGGGGGATTTCCCGGAAAGGAAAAGCCATGAAACGAATTTGGAAACAGGCGTCCGCCATGCTTTTAAGCTGCGTGCTGGCGGTGGGATGGAATGTTCCAGTGCGGGCTGCCGCGACAGAGCGCGATGTGGCGGCGGCAGCGGCGCGGAGCGCGGCGTACATGCTGGAGCAAGTGAAAGCGCCCCAGGTAGGCACCGTGGGAGGCGAATGGGCGATCATCGGCCTGACCCGCGGCGATTTTGAGGTCTCTCAGGACTACATACAGCAGTATCAGGGGGCCGTCGAGCGCTATGTCAAGGAGCGCAACGGCATCCTGCACGGACGAAAATACACGGAGTACAGCCGCGTGGCGCTGGCGCTCACGGCGATTGGAGCAGACCCCGCAGATGTGGCGGGCTATAATCTGCTGGAGCCGCTGGGCGATTTTGAAAAGACGGTCTGGCAGGGAGTCAACGGCCCGGCATGGGCGCTCATCGCGCTGGACAGCGGCAACTATGCCATGCCGGAGTGCCCGGGCGCTTCCACCCAGGCTACCCGCCAGATGTACGTGGAAGAGCTGCTGGGCCGCCAGCTGGAGGACGGCGGCTGGAGCTTGTCGAATGAGGGCGGCGCCGACCCGGATATGACAGGCATGGTCCTGCAAGCCCTGTCCAACTATCAAACCCAGGAGACGGTGAAGGCCGCCACGGAAAAAGCGGTGGACTGCCTGTCGCGGATTCAGAATCCGGACGGCGGCTTCTCCTGCCGTGGAGAGGACACCGTGGAGGGCTGCGCGCAGGTGCTTGTGGCGCTGTGCACGCTGGGGATTTCCGTGGAGGACGCGCGCTTTATGAAAAACGGGAATTCACCGTTGGACAGCCTGCTGCGCTATCAAAACGGCGACGGAAGCTTTTCCCACAGCAGTGGGGACGCGCAGGGGGACCAGATGGCGTCGGAGCAGGGACTCTACGCGCTGGTTGCCGTGCTGCGCAGCGAGGCGAACCGCCCCGGCCTTTATGACATGCGCGATGTGGCGGCAGACCCTGCCCCAGAGGGCGTGGGGCTTGCCGGCAAAAACGCGGCGGTAAAAAAACTGGAAGTGACCCATCCGGGGATCACCTTTGATGACGTGCAGGGACATGCCAATCAGGAGGCGGTGGAGGCCATGGCGGCCCGGGGGGTAATCAATGGACGGAGCGACGGGCGCTTTGATCCCGACGCTCCTGTGACCCGCGGAGAATTTGCGGTGATGATGGTGCGGGCGCTGGGGCTTTCCCCCGTGAGCCGCGGCGAGTTCAGTGACATTCCCTCCGGCAGCTGGCTGGCGGCGCAGGTGGATACCGCCAGCGCCTACGGAATCGTCAACGGCGTTGGCGGCGGCAGATTTGAGCCCAACGGGGAAATTACCCGCCAGCAGGCAGCCGTTATGACGGCGCGGGCGGCAAAGCTGTGCGGAATGGACACGGAGGTAACGGACCAGCAGATTCAAACCGCGCTGGCCCCGTTTGCGGATGACGCGCAGATTCCTGCATGGTCCCGCCCCGGCGTGGCGTTTTGCTATCGGGAGGGGATTCTGGACCAAACCGATGGGAGCGTGGAGCCTACCCGCGCCATCCTGCGGGGTGAGGTGGCGCAGATTCTGTACAATCTGCTGGGGCGCAGCGCATTACTGTAAAGGAGAGGGTTCCCATGTGGTGGAAGCATAACAAACGCAAAATTCTTGTGACGGCGCTGATTGCGGCGGTGCTGGCTGCGGCCTTTTATATCGGCGGCGACACGCCGGGGGCCAGAGGCTGGACGGCGGGCAGCGGCAGCGCGGCGGGTTCCGCGCCCCAGGAGTTGGCGGGCGCGGCGCAAGCCGCTGCGGAAAAAGTTGAGGCGGAAAAAGCCGATGCGAAAGAAGCTGACGCGGCGGAAGCGGCCGCGAAGCCGATTGAAAAAGAAGCGGCCGCGCCTGCCGCGTCCGACCCGCCGACGCCGGAAGGCGATCAGACGGAGAACCCCCCTGCGGAAAGTGCCCGTGAGCAGGTGGAGCCGACCCCGGAAACGCCTCCCGCGCCGGTGAAGCCGCAGGAAGCGGCGCAAAGCGCATACAGCTGCACCATCTCCATTTCCTGTGCGGAGGCTTTGAACCATTTGGACTTTGCCGACGCGGAGAAGGCAGAGGTGATTCCGTCGGACGGCTGGATCCTAAATCCCCTCAGCGTCTCCTTTGAGGAAGGGGAGAACGCGTTTGACGTGCTTTCCCGCACCTGCCAAGCGCAGGGGATCCACATGGAATATATGAACACCCCCCTCTACAACTCCGCTTATATCGAGGGAATTGCGAATCTGTATGAATTTGACGTGGGCGAGCAGTCCGGCTGGATGTATCGGGTGAACGACTGGTTTCCCAATTACGGCTGTTCCCGTTATCAGCTGAAAGACGGCGACCGAATTGACTGGGTGTATACCTGTGAGCTGGGCGCGGATGTGGGCGGCGGGCTTGCAGGCGGCAGCCAGAGGGACTGAGCGCTGCGAATGGGAACCGGCGCAAAAGAGAAAGGAGCAGGCCATGCGGGAGAGGGACGCCTTTTCAACCTATCATCCATTTGTGAACTTCTTATATTTTGCGCTGGTGCTCCTCTTTAGCATGTGCTTTATGAATCCGGTGTGTCTGGCAGTCTCGCTCCTGTCGGCGCTGACCTACGCGATTTGCCTGAAGGGGGAAAAGGCGGTGCGGTTTGCCGCCCGCTGCGTGTTGCCCATACTGCTGGTGACAATCCTGCTGAACCCGCTTTTCAATCATGAGGGCCGGACGCTGCTGGCGTATTTGCCCTCCGGGAACCCGCTGACGCTGGAGAGCATTCTCTATGGCTGCGGAGCGGCAACCATGCTGGCGGCGGTGGTGCTCTGGTTTTTCTGCTATCAGGAAATCATGACTTCCGATAAATTCGTCTATCTGTTCGGACGGGTCCTTCCCGCCCTTTCTCTGGTGCTGAGCATGGCGCTGCGGTTTGTGCCCAGATTCTCCGCCCAGCTCAAGCGGGTTGCGCGGGCACAGCGCTGCGCGGGACGCACCGTCTCCGGCGGCGCGGTTGGGCGGCTGCGCAGCGGCATCGTCATCCTTTCCACATTGATTACATGGGCGCTGGAAAATGCCATTGAGACAGCCGACAGCATGAAAAGTCGGGGCTATGGGCTTCCGGGGCGAACGGCTTTTTCCATTTACCAGTTTGACGGGCGGGATCGTCTGGCGCTTTTGTGGCTGTTGTTTTGCGGTTGGTACGTCACAGCGGGCGCTTTGGCGGGGCAGTTGTGGTTCCGCTATTATCCGACTGTGAAAGGCACGGCGGCGACGCCGTTTTCCCTCAGCTTTCCACTGGTGTATCTGGCGCTGTGCCTGACGCCTGCAATCTTGACTGTAAAGGAGGACAGAGCGTGGAAACGTATGCAATCCAAAATCTGACCTTCTATTATCCGGAGCAGGCCGCGCCGGCTCTTTGCGAAGTGAATGTGCGTGTGGAACGCGGACAGTTCGTGACGCTGTGCGGACCGTCCGGCTGCGGGAAGTCCACCCTGCTGCGCCAGCTCAAAAGTGTGCTGACGCCCAAGGGTCCCAGAAAAGGACAGATTCTCTTTGAGGGCGTGCCTCTGGAGGGGGTAGACCTGCGGACCCAAAGCCGGTGCATCGGCTTTGTGCAGCAAGACCCGGACAATCAGATCGTGACCGACAAGGTGTGGCATGAACTGGCCTTCGGATTGGAGAGCCTTGGCTACGATACGCCATTCATCCGAAAGCGCGTGGCGGAGATGGCCAGCTTTTTCGGAATCCAGACATGGTTTCATAAAAACGTGTCGGAACTCTCCGGCGGACAAAAGCAGCTTTTAAATCTGGCGTCCATCATGGCGATGCAGCCCCAGGTGCTGGTTCTGGATGAACCCACCAGCCAGCTGGACCCCATCGCCGCCGGAGAGTTTCTGGCAACGGTGGGCCGAATCCACAGAGAACTGGGTACCACGGTGATTATGACGGAGCATCGTCTGGAGGAGGCGTTCCCCATGTCTGACCGGGTGTTGGTCATGGACCGGGGCGCGATCATTGCCGACGGAACGCCGGAGGAGGCGGGGAGGGCGCTGCGCCAGCGCGGACATGCCATGTTTCTGGCAATGCCGGCCGCCATGCGGATCTGGGCGGCGGCGGAGCGGCAGGAGGATACCCAAGTGTGCCCGGTGACTGTGCGGGATGGGCAGCGCTGGCTGGGCCGCTTTGCACAGGGACACTCGCTCACGGCGCTGGAAGCGGAGAAAGCGCCTCCGGCGGAGAAAGAAATTGCAATTGAGCTGGAGGACACTTGGTTTCGATACGGACAGGAACAACCGGATGTGCTCAAGGGCGTCACCATGACAGTAGGGCGGGGAGAATTTCTGGCCCTGCTGGGTGGAAACGGAAGTGGAAAAACGACGCTGCTCTCCGTGATCGGCGGCATGGAAAAGGCATATCGCGGCGACATGAAAATTTGCGGCAGCGTGGGCATGCTGCCCCAAAATCCGAAGGTCCTGTTTTTGAAAAAGACGGTCAGGGAGGATTTGGGGGAACTGCTCAGGGGAAGCGGACTGCCGGATGCGGAGGAGCGTATTGCCCGCATGGTCCGTCTGTGCCGGTTGGAAGAACTGCTGGACCGGCACCCCTACGATCTCTCCGGAGGGGAACAGCAGCGGGCCGCCCTGGCAAAGATTTTGCTGCTCTCTCCGCAAATTTTGCTGCCGGACGAACCCACGAAGGGGCTGGACGCAGAATTCAAACAGCTTTTCGCGCAGATTCTCCGAACACTGCTGCGAGAGGGAGTCACCGTGTGCATGGTAAGCCATGATGTGGAATTCTGCGCGGAATATGCCCACCGCTGCGCACTGTTTTTTGACGGCGCCATTGTGTCTGCCGGTTCGCCCCGGGCATTCTTTTCCGGCAACAGCTTTTATACCACGGCAGCCAGCCGAATCGCGGGCCAGCTTGTGCCGGGAGCGGTTACTACCGGGGATGTCATCAAGGCCTGCGGCGGTTTTGTGGAGTCTGCGCCGCTTCCGGAGGATTCCTCGCAGCCGCTGCCTCAGCCGCTTCCAAGGGCGGCGGGCGGAAAATTGCCGGGGTGGCGCAGGGCGGTTGCCGCAGCGTCCGGCGCGGCGGCCTTACTTGCATTTATCAAAGCCATTGGCGTCACCGATTTGTCGGCGCTGCTGACCTCCGGCGGGATGACGGCGCAGGTGGGCGCGTACGCAAAAATTTATGCTGTGCTGGCGGTCTCCCTGCTGCTATTCGCGCTGTCTGTCGGACAAAGGGCGCGGCAGCCGGTTTGCCCCGTTCGCCAGCCGCGCCCGCAGCGAAAACTGCCCCGGCGCACGGTGGCGGCGGCGGGGATGATTCTTCTGCTGATCCCAATCACACTGTTTGTGGGCGTTTGGTATCTGGGAGATCGGAAATACTACTTCATTTCCCTTCTGGTTTTGCTTGAAACCATGCTGCCCTTTGCACTGACGTTTGAAGGCAGGAAACCCCAGCCGCGGGAGCTGGTGGTCATCGCGGTGCTTTGCGCGCTGGGCGTGGCGGGCCGCACGGCGCTGTTTATGGTTCCGGAGTTCAAGCCGGTGGTGGCGCTGGTCATCCTTTCCGGCGTGGCCTTTGGCGGAGAGACCGGCTTTCTGGTGGGGGCCATGACGATGCTCACGTCCAACATGCTCTTCGGGCAGGGGGCGTGGACGCCCTGGCAGATGTTTACCATGGGGCTGATCGGTTTTTTGGCAGGCGTGCTGTTTCGAAAAGGCGTCCTGTGCCGCACGAAGGGGTCTTTATGTATCTTCGGCGCGCTGGCAGCTCTGCTTTACGGCGCAATTATGAATCCGGTCTCCGCGTTGATGTGGACACACACCCTCAATGGACAGATTTTGCTTACCTATTATATATCCGGCCTGCCGCTGGATGTAGTACGTGCTGCGGCGACTGTCATTTTCCTGCTGATGCTGGGAGAGCCGATGCTGGAAAAACTGGACCGCATAAAAGTTAAATACGATTTAATTGAATAAGAGGAACGACCGACAGCTGGGCTGTCGGTCGTTCCTCTTATTGCGTGCAGAAGATCGTGGGCTGTGTCGGTGCTTTCAAATCATGATGCAGTGCCGGATGTCTTAGCAGAACAACATCTGCCGATATACAATTGTGCCGGCTTTCATGGTCAGCTGCGGGACCAAAAGCTGATGCCCTGTAATGGCATCGTCCCGATAATCGGCAAAAACCAGCTCTTTGTCAACCAGCCGGAATACAGCAATGTCTGCATCCAGTCCTTTGGCCAAAACCCCCTTGCTGTCCCAGCCTGCAAAGCGGGCCACGCCAAGGCATGTGCGCTTCAAAATTTCCTCTAACGGCATTCCGAGCGCAATGTATTTTGACATGATGTAGGGCAGAGAGAAGCAGCGGGGCTTATAAAACGAATGAAACACATGGCTTCCGTCCGTTGTGATGAAATCCGGATAGAATTTTTCTGCCAGCGCCGCTTTTGCAATTTCGTGGCAATAGTTGTTTGTGCCGTTGCTGGCATCAAACAGCACGCCGCGGCGCTTTGCTTCCCAGATGGCCGGTTTTATCTTTCCGTCAGCGCCGATAATCGAATCTCCCTTGGCTTGAAAACAATGGCAGAAAATATCGCCCGGACGCAGTTTAGCCGCAATTTCCGCCATATCCACCGGCGGATTTGTCACATGCACCACCAGAGGCAGATGCATTTTTTCGGCAAGCTCCAGACACCGGTCCAGCGCCTCAACGGGCATTTGGGGATTCAGGTCCAAGCTGTAACGCAGCTTTAACGCAATGATTTCCCCCTGATAACGTTGGGCGGTTTCCAGCAGCCGCTTTTCTTCGTAATCCTCTACACGGGTGTTTTCAAAAACACGGGCATGCAGCATACCAAGCGACGATACATTTAAATATGCTTTCACGCTGGCAATGCTGTTTTGCACATCAATCTGGTGGAACGCATCAAAGGTAGAGACGCCGGCGGTACCCCCATCCACGGCAGAGGTGATGCCATTTGGCAATAGGGATACATCCGGCGGGATCCCCTCGTCAGACGCCTTGGTAAACAGGTGCAGATGTCCATCCATCAATCCGGGAAGCACCATGCATCCGGCGGCGTCTACTTCAACCGTGGCGCTCTCGCCGGAAAGGTTTCCAACCTCTGCAATCTTTTCTCCTGTCACAGCAACATCCGCCTGAAAAAAGCGGCTGTTTTCCGAATCAAAAACCTGACCATTTCGAAAAATCACATCAAACATATGAGATATTCCTTTCCAAGTGATTTCAATAAAAGACCGGCATCGCCAAAAGCGATGCCGGTTTTTGGCTTGAACAGCAAACCTATTTCAGTTACTTCATGACGTTTACAAGAAACATGGAGATCGGCTGCACATAAGTAACCAGCAGAATACCGACACAACCGGTCAAACAATAGGGGATAACGCCTTTGTAAAGGCCTTCCAGAGTAATGCGCTTATCCAATCCGGTCGCTACAAACATGCATCCACCGAAGGGCGGGGTCACAATACCCATGGAAAGGTTGATACCGGTAATCACGCCAAACTGCACAAGATCGATGCCGAATGCCGCTGCGGCCGGATACAGTAGCGGACATACCAGCAAAATGGCGGTGGTTGCATCCACAAACATCCCGCAAAACAGATAGATAATATTGGCGCCCAACAGGAAAACCAGGGGGCTTGCGATAACCTTGGTCATGGCGCCGGTTACCATCTGCGGCAATCCCAAAACGGTCATGCAATAACCGAAGAGTGTTGCGCAGCAGCAGAGAAACATAACGGAGGCACTGGAACGGGCTGCGGACAAAATGGCGTTGTACGCCGTCTTAAAATCCAGCTCCTTGTAGAGGAAGATTCCGACGATCAGGGAGTAGAGGCAGGCAACAATTGCCGCTTCCGTGGCGGTAAAAATGCCGCCGTAGATACCGCCCAGAATGATAATGGGGGAAAGCAAGGCCCATATTGCTTCGCGGAATACCTGGCCAAAGCTTTTTTCATCCACCGCTGAGGAGTTACCGTGTCTGCCGTACCCATGCTTGCGGGCAATTGTGAGGCCTGTAATCGTATAAATGACCATCATCATCAAACCGGGAATAATGGTCGCAATAAACAGGCTGGACACGGAGGTTCCGCTCAGGCAACCGTAAAGAATCAGGGGGAGAGACGGCGGAATCATGGTGCCAAGCGTTCCGCCTACTGCCTGAACAGAGGCTGCAAACGGCACCGGATATTCGTCGTCTTTGGTCATCTCCGGATACATGACATTGCCGATGGCGGCCGTCGTTGCAAGCGCGGAGCCGGAAATCGCACCGAAAAAGGCGCAGGTGACAAAGGAGATGATCACCATGCTTCCCGGCAGCCAACCCAAGGCCTTTCGGAAAAGCGCTACCAGACGTTTGGTAAGGCCGCCTTGCAGCATAAGCTCTCCGGCGATCATAAAGTAAATGACAGCTAAAATCGGAAAAGAATCCGCGCCGGCAAATATTTTCGTCGCGATGAGGGAGAAGGATAGAGGCTTGCTCAGAATAATGGCCAGAACGGAGGACATTCCCAAACTAAAGGTGATGGGAATACCGATTGCCATAAAAATGATCAGAGAGGCAACCAGAACGATTGCTGCAAGATTCATTTTGCATTCCTCCCTGTCAAATGTGCAATAAAGTCGGGAAGCTTCGCAATGCTAAACAGAATCCCGATGATACCGGAAAGTGGGATGCAAGCATAGACGATTGCCATGGAAATCTGCGTGGCGGCGGCCTTTTTAACCACATACGCGGCGCAAACCTTCCAACCCTCCAACAGCATTATGCCATAAAAAATAATTGGAAATACGAACCGCAGGGCGGCAAGAAACTTGCCGGCGAGTTTTGATTTGGCCTCAATTTTGTCGGAAATCAGCGTAATCACTGAAAATGTTTCCCGGTAAAAGCATACCGTGCCGCCGATGGTGACAAGCCATACGTGGAGATAGCGGATGCTTTCCTCAGACCAGGAGAGAGATGCGGAAAATACATAGCGAAACAGAATCTGCAAAACGCCAATGATCATCATGGTAACTGCAACAACGACGATCATAACGTTAATGCCGGATTCAAAAGCTGAACAGATTTTTTTAAAATGTTTCATGGCTTGAGTCCTTTACTTCGGAATCTTTCCGGAAATCCCGACATGTTTTAGGTGTTGGCGGGGTCAGCTGCACGGATTTGAGCCACCAGATCGCTATATTCCGGGTGCTTTGCATACATTTCGTCGGCAACTGCCATGAAGGGAGCCTTGTCAACGCGGGTAACCGTTACACCATAGTCCTTTTCCATAATTTCCAGAGCCTTGTTGTTTTGACGCTGGGCATCGGGACGCTGCATTTCAATGCTGCGGGCCGCGGCTCTGCGGATGGCTTCCTGGTCCTCGGTGGGCAGGCTGTTGAAATAATCCGCATTCATTGCATAGACAATGGGCGTGTAGATATGCTCAGAAACAGCAATGTAGGGGTTGACCTCGTAGATGCGGTTGGAGAGGATACCCATGCTCAGATTTTCGTGACCATCAATCGTGCCCTGCTGCAGGGAGGTGAAAACCTCTGTCATGGCCATGGGCGTTGCATTTGCCCCCAACATATTGAAATATTCAATGTGCATCGGCACATCCATGGTGCGCAGCTTCATGCCCTTCATGTCTGCGGGAGTGTTGATCTGGAAGCTGGAGGTGATGTTGCGGAACCCGCTCTCACCGTAACCCAGGCCGATCATGCCATACTGCTCCAAGCTGTCCAATGCGCTCTGGCCGATTTCACTGTCCATGACGGCGTAGGCGTGCTCATTGCTGGAGAACAGATACGGCAGGTCGAAGATGTTAAAATCATCGGAAATGTTTGCAAATAAACCGCTGCTGTTCAAAACAAACTCGTAAGTACCGTTCAAGCAGCCCTCCACCATCTCGGAGTCAGAACCCAGCTGGCCGCCAACATAAATATCCAGACCGTATTTGTTGTTGGTTTCTTCCCGCAGGCATTGGTCAAAAAAGACCTGAGCCTGATAAAAGGGATGCTCACCGTCCAGAAGGTTGGAAGAAATGCAGGAAAGCCAGGTGTTTTCGGCTTCCCCCCACTCCTTTTCGCCGCTATCATCAGCGGTGTTCGTCTCTCCCTGCGCGGGAGCTTCGGTGGAAGGCTGTTCTCCCTTAGAGCCGCAGCCCGTCATCGAAAGAATCATTGTGAGGGTTAACGCCAGTACAAGAAATCTTTTCATAGTATGTTCCTCCTAAATAATGATTTCACACATATTCCAATTCTCTGTATGTCTTACGTCAGACATTGTGGATATTATATAAGCCCCATGCCTTTTTGTCAAGAAAGCTTTGTAAAATATATTCAGCTTCACTAGTTTCCTTAACGGTTTGGCGTGGGGAAATGTTTTGGGAAAACGATTGATTTTTTCAAATACCCCTCCATAGCTCTTCCCAATAATTCCGGTTTGCGTCCAAATGTGCCATGACCGCATTGCTGGCGCCTTCCGGATCGTGGGAACAGATGCAATCACAGATCTGCCTGTGTGAAATATTTGTTTTCCGCCGCAATGTGCTCTCGCTGATGTCACTGAACACCTGAACGGAATAAATAATGATGGGGGTTAAATTGCAAATGACGCGATTATGTGTACAGTGCGCAACACATTCGTGGAAAGCCTTGTCCACATCCTGATGCGCTTTTCCCAGGAGGCTAAGATCAACCACGCGATCACAATATCCGCAAAGTTCTTTGATATCTGCCTCGGTTGCCCGCTGTGCAGCTAAATACGCCGTCCATGGCTCAATGTGCGTGCGCACCTCGATCAGTTCCTGGGCCAGCTTTATCTTGTCCTGCATATAAGCAAAACCAAGAGGATCTTCATTGATTCCGGGGTTTTTTGTGACAAAAGTCCCCTTGCCCCGCTTAATTTCAAGGACATTGCGGGCAACCAAAATTTTCAGCGCTTCACGAACGGTGCTCCTCCCGACGTTTAGAATTTCCATCAGCTCAAATTCTGTCGGCAGTTTGTCGTTTTCGGTCAATCGCTGGTCAATAATCAGCTGATTAATTCGCTCAGCAATCTGCTCTGCCAAGGGGAGACTATGTCCCTTGAAATTATTCAGTGTTGATAAATCCAAATTCGTCTCATCCTTCTTTCCAAAAAGATATGCAAGTGGTAGAGGGCCTGTTTCCAATTTTGCCCTGACACGCGCCCAGTTATCCGATTGCTTAAAACATCTTGCCTTTTGAAAGGTTTCTCTAAAACTATCACAGATATGGAATTGTTTGCTATTATAATCGACGAGGACTCAAAAGTAAAGACCGGAATATTGAATTCAAAACCTCAAGTCAATTGGATAACAAAATCACGCGCACCGCGCCCGAAAATAGAGCCGGTATGCTTTATGCGATTTTCTGTTTGCGTCTGGTACCGCCAAAGAAAAGAGGAGGACGCCTTTGGCGTCCTCCCTTTGATGTAATGGGTTTTTCAATGAAATGCTTTCATTATAGAAGGAGCAACTCAGTCTGCGCACAGACCGGCCGTAATGATGGCCATGGAATAGACCTCCTGGGCGTTGCAGCCCCGGGAAAGGTCGTTGATGGGAGCGTTCAGACCCTGCAAAATGGGACCGTATGCATCGAAAGCACCCATGCGCTGGCAGATCTTATAGCCGATGTTGCCGGCATTGATGTCCGGGAAAATGAAGGTGTTGGCATGACCGGCCACGGCGGAATCGGGGCACTTGGTGTGAGCGACCGTGGGGGAGACGGCGGCGTCGAACTGCAGCTCGCCTTCCATTGCAAGCTCCGGAGCGGCGGCGTGGGCCTTGGTGAAGGCATTGCGCATCTTGTCCACATCCTCGCCCTTGCCGGAACCCATGGTGGAGTAGCTCAAAAAGGCCACCTTGGGGTCCATGCCAAAGAGCTTGGCGGTGGTGGCAGTTTCCAGTGCGATCTCCACCAGCTCGTCCTCGGTGGGCTTGATGTTGATGGCGCAGTCGCCCATGGCCAGCACCTCGCGGTCGCCGGTGGCGGAGGGACGGACCAAAATGAAGCAGGAAGAGACGATCTTGCTGCCGGGCTTGGTCTTGATGATTTGCAGGGCGGGGCGAACCGTGTCGGCGGTGGAGTAGGTGGCGCCGCCCAGCAGAGCGTCCGCATAGCCCATCTTCACCAGCATGGTGCCGAAATAGTTGCCCTGCTGCAAGGCGGCGTGGCACTGCTCCGGAGTCATCTTGCCCTTGCGCAGTTCCACCATGGTGGCAACCATCTTGTCCATGCCCTCAAAATTCTGGGGGTCAATGATCTGAGCGCCGCGGATGTTGAAGCCAATCTCCTCGGCAATCTTCTGGACCTCTTCGGGATTACCGACCAGTACGGGCGTGAGGAAGGTACCGGACAGCAGGCGGGCGGAAGCCTCCAGAATGCGGGGATCGGTGCCTTCGGTAAAGACGATCTTCCGAGGGTGATTTTTCAGCTTGTTGATGAGAAACTCAAACATGTTCCATTTCCTCCAAATTTGTCAGATTGGGGCAGATTTATACTCTATCCATTATACACGACCGTTGCGCAGGGTCAACCGAAAAAAACAAACATCGTAACTAAAATTTACGCTGTGTTCACCACTGTTTCGGTAAAATATGCAAAACTAATTCAGCGTTTTTATGCGAAGCACCACAAAACAGCCCTGAAAACCGGGAAAAATGGAACTTTTCGGGGAAAAACAGGGGTTGACGGAGATTCAAAAAAGAGGTATGATGAACAACGGTAACAAAATGTAACTATTTCAGAAACCGTCTGATAGGAGTCTTATGAGTCAGGATTTGAAAAAAGAAAAGGACCCGCCGTCCCGGGGCGGGAGACGACTGACCCAAGAGCAGCTGCGCCATTCGAGGGAGTCTTCCCACAGGGATGCAAGCCGTGGGGAAAAGGACCGGTCATTTGCGCAGACCGCCGTCAAGGAGCGGCCCGCGGAGAGACCGGCGGAGCGCGCCGGGTCCCGCGCCGCGTCCTCC
Organism: Oscillibacter sp.; assembly: GCF_028693505.1. Taxonomy (GTDB): domain Bacteria; phylum Bacillota; class Clostridia; order Oscillospirales; family Oscillospiraceae; genus Oscillibacter. The sequence goes on along the minus strand of NZ_JAQUVF010000014.1, from coordinate 16,358 downwards.
CAGCGGGAGGACAGGCAGCGGGGAGAGGGCGCGGCGCGGCGGAAGCGGGAAGAACTTCATCCGCTCTCAGCGCTGTACCTTGCGGCGGAACATGAATGGACCCGGGCGCGGCGGCGCTGGCGCCACATTGTGCGGGAGAAGAAGGCCCACCGCTTCCCGGAGTCGGAGCGCCTGCCTGTGCAGCTGCTGCTGTTTGGCTGGTGTATGCTGCCCATGCTGGGCAGCTTGCTGGAAGAGCGGCTGTGGGGCCGCCGCCGGCGGGCGGCCGGTAAAACCACGCAGGTGCATCACTGGCTGGAAAACCACAAGGTCCATCCGGCGCCCTTTTTGGGCGGCGCCTGCGGCATTGTCGCCGCCGTGGCGTTTTTCTCGATTTATACAGTGGGTACCACAGTCAGCTACGACGGCCAGATCATCGCCGCGGTCAGCTCCCAAAGCATCGCGGAGAGCGTCCGCTCTGATTTGGAACGGGTCACCACCCGCACACTGGGAGAGAGCTTTACCATCGACGATTCCCTCATCCGCTATTCCTCCGGGCTGCTCAAGCGGCAGGAGGTGGTGGACAACGCCACCTTTGAAGAGGACTTGTCTGAGGAGATCGGTCTTGTGACCTCGGCATACTGCCTGTATGTGGATGGGGAGCGCATTGGCGCCACCCCCTATCAGGATGCGCTGGAGGAGCTTTTGGCGCAGCTCAAGACCGCCTCCACCGATGCCGAGACCATTTCCTGCGAATTTGCGGAGAAGGTGGAGATCAAGCAGGAGTACGTCCCCACCGAGGAGATCATGAATCTGGGGTATCTGGCGGAGATGCTGTACAGCACCAAGACCGCCGAGGTCACCTATGAGGTCAAAAAAGGAGATACCTGGTCGCAGATCGCCAACAGCCACGACCTTACCTCCAAGGAGCTGCTGGCGCTGAACCCCGGCTACAACATTGAAAAGCTGCAAATCGGCGAAGTGCTGACGCTGTCCGCCTCCGTGCCCTACCTGACGCTGACGGTGGTGGAGCGGGAGCGGTATGTGGACGACGTGGATTTCGATGTCGTGTACACCGACAGCCCTAATATGTGGAAGAACGACGAGAAGGTGACCTCCGCCGGGCAGTACGGCGCCGCCGACGTGGTGGCCAACGTCACCTACGTCAACGGCGAGGAGACGGAGCGGACCATCCTCTCCTCCGTGACGCTGCGTCAGGCCGTGACCGAGCAGCGGCTCCGGGGCACCAAGGAACGGCCCACCTGGCATCCCACCGGCACCTTCCGCTGGCCCACCACCGGCCGCATCACCTCCTCCTTCGGCGGACGCAAGTCCCCCGGCGGCATTGGTTCCTCCAACCACAAGGGCATCGACATTGCCGGGCGGTACGGCAGCCCCATCTATGCGGCCGACGGCGGCACCGTCACCTACGCGGGCTGGATGGGCGGCTACGGCTACCTGGTGCAAATCGACCACGGCAACGGCTACGTGACCTATTACGGCCACAACAGCAGCCTGATTGTCTCCGTGGGCCAGCACGTCTACAAGGGCCAGCAGATCGCCAAGATGGGCTCTACCGGCAACTCCACCGGAAACCACTGCCACTTTGAGGTGCGCTACAACGGCGTAGCGAGAAATCCGCTGAACTATTTGCAGTGACAGCGCTACGCGCAAAATCAACAGGCGGGGATATCCGATTGGATATCCCCGCCTTCTTTTTGCCGAAAAGACGTTACTCAAAAAACATACTCCAGGTGGAATTCACATGCTCTTCCATGATTTGCCGACAGGCGGCCGCGTCCCGCCGGCGAAACGCTTCCAAAAGCCGACCGTGGTAGTAAAGCCCGTCGGTGGTGCCCTTGGCGGTGCCGATGTTTTTCCAGCAGCTGCGCATCACGGTGTTTTGAACGCGGTAGATTCCCTCGATCATGGCGTTTTGCGTCATTTTTCCGATCAGCATGTGAAATTCAAAATCGTAGCTGGAATTTTCTGAAATGTTGGAGGCGGTATCCGCCATTCCGTGGTATAAGACGCCCAGCTGGTGAATTTGGGCCTCTTCGGCGCGGGCGGCAGCCAATTCCGCTACCGGCCCTTCAAACAGCCGTCGAAACTCCATCACCGTGCGCAGGGAGTCGTCCGCCAAGTAGATCCCGGGGATGGAGCCCTGCACAAAATCTCCGATGCTTGGCTGCTTGACATAAGAGCCGTCGCCGCTGCGGGTTTCAATCAGACCCTGCGCGGACAGGGATTGCAGCGCCTGACGAATGGAGACGCGGCTGACCTGAAAAATTTCGGACAGCTCATGCTCGGAAGGCAGCCGCTCGCCCGCCTTCCACTTGCCATTTAAAATCTGCTGCTTCAGCTGCTCCTCAATTTGCGCCGACAGCCGAATGCGGCGGACCGGTTTCAGACTCATGGGAAGCCTCCCTCTCTTTTTATGCGGTATTGCGGGATAACAGGTAGCCAATGGTATCAGTATAAGCCGCGAAATGAAATGTTTCAACTGGCATTGTCAGATTTTTATTGTCAAAAAGGCACAAATCAAGAAATGCCTTTTGACGCTTTCACCAAAATCACAAAATAACGGCACTTAACATTTTTGAAAGAAAAGTACTGAAATTTAATGTTTTATTCGTTTGCTTTTACAATAAGCTATAAAAAGTGTGGAGAAATTAGCTTAAAGCAAGAAAACGCCTAAAAAGAAGCTCCTTGAAATCCGCCGGTGGACTGCTATAATAAAACCATTCCCGGGCCGTTGCGCGTCTGGGAAACGAAAAACAAACCCATGGCTGCGTAGCCGTTTTTTTGTTGGCAACTTGTATGACAGCTATCCAGGTACATAGCCATACCATGGAACGGCGCCGGGCGGCCTGAGGGCGGTCACCCTGACGGAGGTTGTCAGTTCTCCCGCGATTTTGGCCGAGTGCCTGATTATCGGCATCTTTATTTATTGAGCGACGATTGACGGAGGAAAAAGCATGAGTAATTTTAAGTATGGCGTGGCCTGTTCACTGAGCGACGTGTCCACCACCGCCCCCATTATTTTGCGGGGAAGCATCGAGCAGCTGTGCGAGCAGGCAAAGGAGATCGGGTACGACGGCCTGGAGATCCAGCTGGCAAATCCCAGACAGTACGACTGGAACCACATCAAAAAGGTCTGCGGCGAGTACGGGTTGGAGCTCATCGCCTTCGCCACCGGGCGGGAGCTGGGGGAAAACGGGCTGTGCCTGCTCTCTGACGACGAGAAGGTGCGCCGGGCGTCCGTCGCGCGGCTGAAGGAGCACATCGACTGCGCCAAAGAGGCCGGGTGTCAGGTGATCGTTGGCTCCATGCGCAAGCACATTCCGGACCAGAGTCAGCGGGAAAAGTACTGGAATTATCACCGGGACGCGGTTTTGGAGCTGGCGGACTACGCAAAAGACGCCGGTGTGCGCATCTGGATCGAGAATATTTTGAGCTATATCAGCAACTTCCTCAACACCATGCGCGAGGTGCAGGACTTCGTGGTGGAGCTGGGGAAGGACAACGTGGGCGTGCATCTGGACACATACAGCATGAACATGGAGGACAACGATATTGCGGGGTGCTACCGGTACTGCGCGAAGAATCTGGAATACGTCCACTTCTCCGACACGGCCCGGCTGTATCCCGGCGGGGGCAGCGTGGACTTTAAGACCCATATGCGCGCCTTGAAGGAGATCGGTTACACGGGCTTCATCACCACCGAGTGCGTGCCCTTGCCCACGGCGTATGACTGCGCCAAAAACGGGTTTGAGTACATGAAGGCCATGGAGAAGATCGTCGACATCGAACTGGGCGCTTCCCGGTTCCAATAAAAAGGAGGACGTTATGAAAAAGATGGTAGAGGGCAAGATTGCCATGGTCACCGGCGGCGGCGCCGGTATGGGCGCATGCGACTGCTGGAAATTTGCCGAGGAGGGCGCGGCGGGCATCGTGATCGTGGACCTGAAGGTGGAGGATGCCCAGAAGGTGGCCCAGGAGATCATGGAGAAGTATCCCGCGTGCAAGTGCGTGGCCGTCAAGGCCAACGTGGCCAGCGAGGCGGATGTGGACCACTGCTTCGAGGTGCTGGAAAAGGAATTCGGCACGCTGGACATTCTGGTGAATAACGCAGGCGTCACCAATAAGATTCCCTTTGACGAGATGACGCTGGAGCATTGGAACTTCACCTATGGCATCAATATCACCGGCGCATTCCTGTTTGCCCAGCGGGCCATGCGGATCATGAAGGCCAAGGGCTATGGCCGCATCATCAACATGGCCTCCGTCGCGGGACATGTGGGCGGACTGACCTCCGGCGTGGATTATGCCACCACCAAGGGCGCGATCCTCACCCTCACCCGCTCCGTCGCCAAGCAGGGCGCCGCCTTCGGCGTGACCTGCAACAGCGTGGCGCCAGGAAACATCAAGACCGCCATGGAGAAGGTGTTTGGCAGCGACTGGGACCCCATGGCCGTGCCCATGCACCGCTTGGGCGAGCCGGACGACATCTCCGATGTGGTGCTCTTCCTCGCTTCCGACCTCTCCCGCTACATGACAGGCACCTGCCTGAATGTCAACGGCGGACTGTTCATGCAATAAAAACAGAAGCTCCCCGTCCGAAAGACGGGGAGCTTTTTCATCAGGATTTGCTGGTCAAGCGGGCGACGCGACCGGCGATGTAGGGCTGAACTTCATCGAAGGGAATTCCCAGTGCCGAGGAAAACTCCCCGTACAGCAGATTTTCCGCCTGCCGCATAAAGCGTTCGTCCACCATGCCCAGCCGGCGCTTTTGCGCTTCCGCCTGCTTTTGCTTGGCATAAATGGACATCACCATCTCCATCAGGTCCCGGCAGTCGTGGCTGCGGACTGCGGACTGATACAGCTGGGAAAGAGCCTGCAGCGTGGGCGCGCGGCAGACCTCCGGCTCAACGGTGGGGATGAGATCAATGAGCGCGTTGGCTTCCTTTGCGGAAATGATGGGGCGCATCGGGACTTTGCCGTTTTCGGCAGGGGTGTAGATCACACCGTCCTGATACAGGGGTTTAAGAAGATAGTACGGCCGATTCCGGTCCGTGCCGGTTTTGTTCGGATGGACAATTTCCTGCACTTTGCATACGCCGGTGGTACCGTATAAAATCAAGTCTCCGGGTTGAAACATGGGGCATTCCTCCTCACAACAAAAAACATGCGCGGTTCCGGCAACTGGACTTACGTCTGCCGGGACCGCACGCTGCACTTATAGTTTAACACAAATCTCTTAAAAAAGGTAAGAAAAAATTCACAAAAACCGGGGAAAAGCTGAAAAATTTCAGGTTAATTTTTTTGGAACTTTGCAGAATGCATAAAAATGGCCGAAAATTGGTCCGGAATTGCCCAATCGGGATGCCGGACGGCAGGTTTCCCCGGCGAAAAAAAGGAAAATTTGCTCTTGACAAACGGAGGCCGGTCCTGTATGTTATAAGGCAACAACAAAAAATGACAGATACGCTGACAGGGAGAAAATCTTTTCAGGACGCTTCAGAGAGTTGCCGGTCGCTGCGAGGCAATGCGGATAGAAGAGATGTTACTGGCCCTCGAGTATTTTCGCTGAATCAGATTCGTAGGCGAAAACGGGTTTCCTCACCGTTACCAAAGAGGCGGGATTCGTCCGGGAAAAGAACCGGACCGATGCCGAAAGTGGGCAGTTTTCTGCCAACAAGAGTGGTACCGCGGAAGTGAAGCTTTCGTCTCTTTTTAGAAGAGACGGAGGCTTTTTTTGTTGCCCTGAAACAGGAAAGAAATTTGCAGGAATGCAGGAGGAATGGACCATGAAGCGCATTAAAATTTTCGACACCACCTTGCGGGACGGCGAGCAGTCCCCGGGGTGCAGCATGAACCTTTCTGAAAAAATCGAAATGGCAAAGCAGCTGGAAAAGCTGGGCGTGGACGTGATCGAGGCGGGCTTTGCCATTGCCTCGCCCATGGACCACAAAAGCGTAAAGACCATTGCCGCCGCCGTTTCTCAGTGCACGGTGGCAAGTCTTGCCCGCTGCACCAAGGGCGACATCGACGCGGCGTGGGACGCCGTGAAGGAAGCCAAGCACCCCCGAATCCATGTGTTTCTCGCCACCAGCGACATCCACATGGAGTATAAGCTGAAGATGACCCGGGAGCAGGTGCTCGCGCGCATCAGCGACATGGTGGCCTACGCCAAGAGCTTTTGCGACGACATCGAATTCTCCGCGGAGGACGCCTCCCGCTCCGACCATGCGTTTTTGGCCCGGTGCTATATCAACGCCGTGGCCGCCGGCGCCACCACGCTCAACGTCCCCGACACGGTGGGCTATTCCACGCCCCAGGAGATGGCGGCGCTGATTACTTACCTGCGGGAAAATGTTGCCGGCATTGAGCGCACCGATATCGCGGTGCATTGCCACAACGATCTGGGCATGGCGGTTGCCAATACGCTGGCCTGCATCGCGGCGGGGGCCACGCAGGTGGAATGCACCGTCAACGGCATCGGCGAGCGGGCGGGCAACGCCAGCTTGGAAGAGATCGTCATGGCCATCCACACCCGCCGGGATTTTTACAACGCGGAAACGGGCATCAATACCCGCCAGATCTACCGCAGCAGCAAGCTGCTCTCCAACATCACCGGCGTGCCCATTCCGCCCAGCAAGGCCATTGTGGGCGCCAACGCCTTCGCCCACGAGTCCGGCATCCATCAGCATGGCGTCATTTCCAACGCCCAGACTTACGAGATCATGAACTCCACGGATGTGGGCGTGCCCCAGAACACCATGGTGCTGGGCAAGCACTCCGGCAAGCACGCCCTGCGGGAAAAGCTGGTCTCCATGGGCTATGAGCTGGACGATCAGGAGCTGGAGGCGGTGTTCACCCGCTTCAAGGACCTTGCGGATAAGAAGAAAAACATTACCGGCAGCGATATCGAGGCGCTGGTCCTCCACCGGCACAATGTGGCGATGGGCACCTGCGAGCTGGTGAGCCATGTGGTCAACACCGGCAACGGCGTGCCCAACACCTCCTACATCAAACTCAAGCGGACGGACGAGATGCTGGAAGAGGTCGCCATGGGCTCCGGCCCGCTGGACGCGTCCTTCAAAGCCATCAACCGGATGCTGGGGCTGGAGGATATCCGGCTGGAGAGTTACAGCCTCAACGCCGTCACCGACGGCGAGGACGCCATCGGCGAGGCCGTGGTGAAGCTGGAGGACGGCAAGGGCGCCACGTTTACCGGCACCGGCCTTTCCACCGACATCATCGAGTCCTCTATCCGCGCGTATGTAAACGGCATCAATAAGATGATGGAATCTGCCGTCTGAAAGGGAGAGAACAAAATGGGAATGACAATGACGCAAAAAATTCTGGCCGCTCACGCGGGAAAAGACGCCGTCCGCCCCGGGCAGCTCATTCAGGCGAAGCTGGATCTGGTGCTGGGCAACGACATCACCACCCCGGTGGCCATCAACGAGTTTGAATCTGCCGGGTTCGAGAAGGTCTTTGACAGCAAGCGCATCGCGCTGGTGATGGACCACTTCACCCCCAACAAGGACATCAAGGCCGCCACCCAGTGCAAGCAGTGCCGGACCTTTGCCAAGCGCTTTGACATCGATCATTTCTACGATACCGGCGCGGTGGGCATCGAGCACGCGCTGCTGCCGGAGCAGGGGCTGGTGGCCCCCGGCGAGGCCGTCATCGGCGCGGACTCCCACACCTGTACCTACGGCGCACTGGGGGCCTTCTCCACCGGCGTGGGGTCCACGGACATGGGCGCTGCCATGGCGGCGGGGGAGACGTGGTTCAAGGTGCCCTCCGCTATTCAGGTCCACCTCACCGGCAAGCTGCGGCCCTATGTCTCCGGCAAGGACGTCATTTTGACCCTCATCGGCATGATCGGCGTGGACGGGGCGCGGTATCAGTCTCTGGAATTTACCGGAAGCGGCGTTGGCGAGCTGAGCATTTACGACCGGCTGACCATCTGCAACATGGCCATCGAGGCCGGCGCGAAAAACGGCATTTTCCCGGTGGACGACGTGACGCGCGCCTATGTGGAGGGCCGGGTCGACCGCCCCTGGACCGCTTTTGCCGCGGACGCGGACGCGGAGTATGAGCGCACGGTGGAAATCGACCTGGGCGCGGTGGACTGCACCGTGGCCTACCCCCACCTGCCGGAAAACGCCCGCAGCGCACGAAGCGGAGCCGACGTCGCCATCGATCAGGTGGTCATCGGCTCTTGCACCAACGGCCAGCTGGCGGATATGGCTGCTGCCGCCGCGATTTTGAAGGGCCGCCATCTGGCTCCCGGCGTCCGGGGCATCATCATCCCCGCCACGCAGGAGATTTACCGCTCCTGCATGCACGAGGGCTATACGGACATTTTCCTGGACGCGGGCTGCGTGGTCTCCACGCCCACCTGCGGACCCTGCCTTGGCGGTCATATGGGGTGTCTCGCCGCCGGTGAGCGGTGTGTCTCCACCACCAACCGCAACTTCGTGGGCCGTATGGGCCACGTGGAAAGCGAAGTCTATCTCGCCTCTCCCGCCGTTGCCGCCGCCTCCGGCGTGGCCGGCCATCTCTGCCATCCTGAGGAGGTCATGAACAAATGAACGCACACGGAACAGTCCATAAATACGGGGACCATGTGGATACCGACGTCATCATCCCCGCCCGGTATCTGGCCAGCCAAAATCACCAGGAGCTGGCCTCCCACTGCATGGAGGATATCGACAAGACCTTCATTACCCGGGTAAAGCCCGGCGATTTGATGGTGGCGGGGGTCAACTTTGGCTGCGGGTCCTCCCGGGAGCATGCGCCCATCGCCATCCGCGCCAGCGGCATCGACTGCGTCATCGCGGCGAACTTTGCCCGCATCTTCTACCGCAACGCCATCAACATCGGCCTCCCCATTCTGGAATGCCCCGCCGCCAGCGCGGGCATTGACGACGGCGACGAGGTGACGGTGGACTTTGACAGCGGCGTCATTACCAACATCACGAAAAAGGAGACCTATCAGGCCGAACCGTTCCCTCCCTTTATTAAGGAGATGATCGCAAAGGGCGGCTTGATGGCCTCTTTGAAGGCAAAGGAGGCGGCGAAATGAACAAAAGCATTGCGGTGATCCGGGGCGACGGCATCGGACCGGAGATCGTGGGGCAGGCCATGGGCGTTTTGGACGCGGTGGCTGCAAAATACGGTCATAGCTTTTCCTACAAGGAAGCGCCCATGGGCGGCAACGCCATCGACGCCTTCGGCGTGCCCCTGCCGGAGGAGAGCCTTAAAACCTGCATGGAATCGGACAGCGTGCTGCTGGGCGCGGTGGGCGGACCCAAGTGGGACGCCCAGCCCTCGGCAAACCGCCCGGAGCGGGGCCTTTTGAAGCTGCGCGGTGCTATGGGGCTTTATACCAACGTGCGGCCCGCCCGCATGTTTGCGGACCTTTCCGCCGCCTGCCCCCTGCGCGCGGATATTGCCGCAAAGGGCATTGATTTCGTGGTGGTGCGGGAGCTGATCGGCGGCGTGTACTTCGGCAGCCACGCAACGGAAACCGTGGATGGCGAGCAAAAGGCCACCGACATCATGGCCTATACCGAGCATGAGATCCGCCGGGTGGCCCACGTGGCCTTCCAGATGGCCCAAAAGCGGCGCGGGCGGGTGACCTCCGTGGACAAAGCCAACGTGCTGGACACCTCCCGCCTGTGGCGGCGGGTGGTCGGCGAGGTGGCATCAGAGTATCCGGACGTGGAGCTTCTCCACATGTACGTGGATAACGCCGCCATGCAGATCGTCCGGGACCCCAGCCAGTTTGACGTCATCGTGACGGAAAACCTCTTTGGCGACATCCTCTCCGACGAGGCAAGCCAGATCACCGGCTCCATCGGCATGATCCCCTCCTCCAGCATGGGCGAGGGGAAGCGGGGCCTCTACGAGCCGATCCACGGCTCCGCGCCGGATATTGCGGGGCAGGACAAGGCAAACCCCATCGGAACCATTCTGGCTGCGGCCATGATGCTGCGGTACAGCTTTGACATGGCGGCGGAGGCGGACGCCGTGGAGGCGGCGGTGGACGCCGTTTTGAAGGAGGGCTATCGCTGCGGCGATATCCTGCAAAGCGGCGGAACGCTGGTGGGCTGTTGCGAAATGGGCCGCTTGATCCGGGCGCATATCTGAAACTGTTTTTCTTTAAAAGGGCCGGTCCGCTTTGGCGGACCGGCCCTTTTAAAGAAAATGGAGTACGGGGAAGATTCCTGCAAAAAAGCTTTGTTTTTGGGAGAAAAGAGACTATACTGAAAGACAAAAGCCAAAAGAATCGATATTGCAATCCAGTTTCCCGGAATGAACATTGTAAAGGACGGTTATTTGTGAGATGCTGAACAAAAGGAGGGGACAGCAGACATGAGCAGATTGGAAGTAAAAACGCCCGGGCAGGCCCAGGCGGTGGTGGAGCAGCTGTACCGGAATATGGAGCGGCGGATTGCCGCCAGCCCGCCGGGATTGTGCCCGGTGGACATGGCGCTGAATTTCCTGAACCTCTGTCAGGCACAGACCTGCGGCAAATGCGTACCGTGCCGGATCGGATTGACCCAGCTTTCCAATATGATTCGCGAGGTGCTGGAGGGCGAACCGAACATCGGCATCCTGCGGCGGATCGGAAGCACGGCGCAGGTGATCGTGGATACCGCGGACTGCGCCATCGGCATTGACGCGGCGAATCTGGTGCTGATGGGCCTCAAGGGCTTTTCCGACGATTATGAGGAGCATATCCTCCACCACCGGTGCCTTGGCTCTTTGCGCAACCCCGTGCCCTGCGTGGCCCTTTGTCCCGCGGGGGTAGATATCCCCGGCTACATCTCGCTGGTGGGGGAGGGCCGCTGCGCCGACGCCGTGCGGCTTGTGCGCAAGGACAATCCCTTCCCGGCGGCCTGCGCCTACATTTGCGAGCATCCCTGCGAGGCCCGCTGCCGCCGCAACATGGTGGACGACGCGGTGAACATCCGGGGACTGAAGCGCTACGCGGTGGATCACGCCGGCGATGTGCCCCAGCCGAAGAAGGCACCCGGGACCGGGAAGTCTGTGGCGATCATCGGCGGCGGGCCGGGCGGACTCTCCGCGGCCTACTATCTTGCCTTGATGGGCCACCGGGTCACCGTCTATGAAAAGCAAAAGAAGCTGGGCGGCATGATGCGCTACGGCATTCCCGACTACCGCCTGCCCCGCCAACTGCTGGATGCGGAGATCGCCTCCATCCTCTCCGTTGGCATTGAGGTACATACCGGGGTGGACGTGGGCACGGACATCACCTTTGACCAATTGAAAAAGCAGTATGACTGCCTGTATCTCTCCATCGGCGCCCACACAGACAAAAAGACCGGGATATCCGGCGAGGACAGCCGGGGCGTGGTTTCCGCCGTGGAGCTGCTGCGCAGGATCGGCGATGACGAGATGCCGGACTTCACGGGACAAAACGTGGTGGTCATCGGCGGCGGAAACGTGGCGATGGACGTCACCCGCAGCGCCATCCGGCTGGGAGCCGCCAAGGTCGCCTGCGTCTACCGCCGCCGGCAGGAGGATATGACGGCGCAGCAGGAGGAAGTGGAGGGCGCCATCGCGGAGGGCGCGGAGGTGCTGACGCTGCAGGCCCCGCTTCGTATCGAGGCCGACGAGGGCGGACACGTGGCCGCGCTTTGGACGCAGCCTCAGATCATCGGCGAGGTGGACCAGCAGGGCCGTCCCCGGCCCAATACCGCGACGGTGGAACCCCAGCGGATTCCGGCGGACACCATCATCGTCGCCATCGGGCAGGGAATTGAGTCCCACGGGTTTGAGGAAAGCGGCGTCAAGATTCAGCGCGGCGGCGTGCTGCTGGCGGATGCCAGCACCCGCCTGCCGGATATGGAGGGCGTGTTTGCCGGCGGAGACTGCGTGACAGGGCCAGCCACCGTGATTCGGGCCATTGCCGCAGGCAAGGCGGCCGCCGCGAATATCGATGAGTACTTAGGATTTTGCCACGAGATCGAGGCGGAGGTCAAGGTGCCCACGCCCCGCTGCACGGACCTGCGGCCCCGGGGCCGGGTCAACGCCACCGAGCGGGACGCCTGTGAGCGCAAGAAGGACTTTTGCTGCATCGAGTGCGGCATGACGGACGAGGAAGCCGCCCAGGAGTCCTCCCGCTGCCTGCGCTGCGACCACTTCGGCTACGGAAGCTTTAAGGGAGGACGTGTGGAGAAATGGTAACATTTAAGATCAACGACAAGGAGTTGTCCGCGGCCAAGGGCACCACCATTTTGAAGGCTGCCGAGCAGGCGGGCATCCCCATTCCCCACCTGTGCTTTTTAAAGGAAATCAATCAAATTGCCGCCTGCCGGATGTGCATGGTGGAGGTGGAGGGCACCGAGCGTCTGGTTCCCGCCTGCAACACCAGCGTTTTGGAGGGCATGGTCATCCACACCAACAGCCCCCGGGTCCGGCAAGCCCGCAAAACCAATCTGCGCCTGATCCTCTCTCAGCACAATTCCAACTGCACGGTGTGCGTGCGCAGCGGGAACTGCGAGCTGCAAAAGCTCTCTCACGACATGAACATCCACTATCAGCCCTATGAGGTCCAGCTGGAGCGCTCTCACGTGGATCTGGAGGCCCCGGTGGTGCGGGAGGCCAGCAAGTGCATCAAGTGTATGCGCTGCGTCCAGATCTGCGACAAGGTGCAGGGAATGCACATCTGGGATGTGGCGGGCACCGGCTCCCGCACCACGGTGGACGTGAGTTATAACCGCCGCCTCAAAAACACGGCCTGCACCTTCTGCGGCCAGTGCGTCACCCACTGCCCCACCGGCGCGCTGACGGTCCGGGACGACACGAACCGGGTCCTGCGGGCGCTGGGGGACCCGGAGATCACCACCGTGGTGCAGGTTGCCCCCGCCGTTCGGGTGGCGTGGGCGGAGGCCTTCGGCCTCAAGGACAAGCAGGCCACCGCCGGGCGCATGGTGGCGGCGCTCAAGCAGATCGGCTTTGACTATGTGTTCGATACGAATTTCGCCGCGGACCTCACCATCATGGAGGAGGGCAGCGAATTTCTGGAGCGGTTCACCCACCGGGGAAAGTACCGCTGGCCCATGTTCACTTCCTGCTGCCCCGGCTGGGTGCGCTTCATGAAAACGGAATTCCCGGCCTACGCGGAAAACCTCTCCACCGCCAAGTCCCCTCAGCAGATGTTCGGCGCGGTGGCGAAGAGCTATTTCGCGGAGAAAATGGGCATCAACCCCAAGAAGATGTGTGTGGTTTCCGTGATGCCCTGCTCGGCGAAAAAAGCGGAGCGGGAGCTGCCCACCATGAAAAACGCCTTCGGCGACCCCGATGTGGATATTGTTTTGACCACCCGGGAGATGAGCCGTCTTTTTGAAAGCGACTGCATTGTGCCCACCGATTTGGAGGAGGCGGAGTTCGACAGCCCCTTGGGGAGCGGAACCGGCGCGGCGGTGGTATTTGGAACCACCGGCGGCGTGATGGACGCCGCTTTGCGCAGCGCGTACTTTCTGATAACGGGGAAAAACCCCGACGCCGACGCCTTTGCGCAGGTGCGGGGGAGCAAGCCGTGGAAGGAAGCAACCTTCGCCATCCCCGGCGCCGGGGATGTGCGGGTGGCGGTGGTCAGCGGACTTGGCAATACCCGAAAGATGATGGAAGCCATCGAGAGCGGGAAAGTGGATTATGATTTTGTGGAGGTCATGGCCTGCCCCGGCGGCTGCGTCGGCGGCGGCGGACAGCCCATCCACGGCGGCGCGGAAATGGCATCCCAGCGCAGCAGCCGGCTTTGGAAGCTGGACGCCAAAGCGCCGCTCCGGTTTTCTCACGAAAACCCGGACGTGCAGGCGCTGTACAGCACGTATCTCAAACGGCCGCTGGGGGAGAAGTCCCACCACCTGCTGCACACGGACCATACCGCATGGTCCGTCCCCTGCGAAGAGGACACCTGACCGAAAACAAAAAAGCTCCTTCCGAAAGGAAGGAGCTTTTTGTTGGGTACAGTGGGATTTAAAAAGAGAGCATCAGGCCGATCACCGCGGCACAGGCAATGTACACGATGGGGTGGAGCTTAAACTTCTTGATGGCGACAAACGCCAGGGCGAAGAAAATGATCTTCTTAAAATCAATGGCGTCCAGCAGCGCGCCGGTTTTTTCATACAGGTCAAAGTGGAACATGGAGACCTTGATGACGCTCAGCCCGGCGGCGGCGATCAATCCGGTGACGGCGGGACGCAGACCGTAAAACGCGGCGTCCACCAGCTTGCTGCCCCGGAACCGCTCCAGAGACTTGGAGACCAGAACCACAATGACGATGGAGGGCAGAATCTCGCCCATGGTGGCCACCACGCCGCCAAAGAATCCCGCCACGTTGCAGCCCACGTAGGTCGCCATGTTGATGCCGATGGGGCCGGGGGTGGATTCGGAAATGGCGATCATATCGGTGATGAGGGCCTGAGAGTACCAGCCGGTAGAATCCGCCAGACGCTGCAGGAAGGGAAGGGTGGCCATGCCGCCGCCCACGGCGAACAGGCCGATCTTCAGAAATTCCCAAAAAAGCTGTAAGTAGATCATTTCCCGTTCTCCTCCTTTTGGGCGTGGATGCTCTTCCACTTTGCGCCGATCCCCAGCAGAGCGCAGGCGATGACCAGCAGAATGGGAGAAATTTCTGTAAACACGCTCAAAGCCAGCATGGCCAGGCACAGTACAATGCCGAAGCCGTCCTTGACGCCTTTTTTCCACATGCTGATGACCGCGTCCAGAATCAAAGCCGCCACGCACACGGAAATGCCCGCCAGCGCGTGCTGGACGTAAGGATTATCCTGAAAGTTGGAGAGAAAAAACGCGATGACGGAAATGATGATGATGCAGGGGGAGACCATGCCCAGCGCGGCCGCGATGGCGCCGGGAATTCCCCGCCGCTTGTAGCCGATGAACACCGACACGTTGATGGCGATGATGCCGGGAAGGCCCTGACTGAGCGCGTAGTAGTCCATGATGGACTCCTCGTCCATCCACTGGCGGTTTTCAATGATCTCCCGCCGCAAAATCGGCAGCATGGCATAGCCGCCGCCAAAGGTCACAGCCCCCATTCGGAAAAACAGGGTGTACAGGGTCAGTAAATCGTGGAGCATGGGATGCCTTCTTTCTGTTGTATTGACGAAGCATGCCGCGCGCCAATGGCGCGCGGCTGCAATGCGCAGTGCGTTACGATTCTATCACACTTTTTACCAGGCTGCAATGGTGCCGTCGGCGCGGGGCTCCGTGCCGCCCACCAGCGTGCCGTCGTCCGTGCGCCAGATGATCTGGCCCCGGCCCATGCCGAGATTGGAGTTGACGATCTCCACCTGATGGCCCATGTCGGAAAGCTTCTGGGCGATGTGGGCGGGAACCTCCCGCTCCAGCTGGACCTTCTTTTCACCCACCCACTGGAACCGGGGAGCGTCCAGACACTCCTGGGGGTTCATGTGATAATCCACGGTGTTCACCACCACCTGCACGTGGCCCTGGGGCTGCATGAAGCCGCCCATCACGCCGAAGGGACCGATGGCCTTGCCATCCTTGGCCAAAAAGCCGGGGATGATGGTGTGGTAGGCCTTCTTGCCGCCTTCCAGATAGTTGTCGCTATTGGGGTCCAGAGAGAAGTTGGCGCCCCGGTCCTGAATGGTGACGGCGGTGCCCGGCACGACAATGCCGGAGCCGAAGCGGTTATAGTTGCTCTGGATGAAGGAGACCATATTGCCCTCACCGTCGGCCACGGCGAAGTACACCGTGCCGCCGCAGGAGGGATCGCCCGCCTCGGGGTAGACGGCCTTGTCGGTGATGAGGGCGCGGCGCACGTCGGCGTACCGGTCCGAGAGCATGTCGGCGACCTTGGTTTTCATATAGCGGGGGTCGGCAACAAACTTTTTGGTGTCCACGAAGGCCAACTTGGTGCTCTCGATCATCTTGTGGTATACGTCGGCGGTCTCGCGGTCGCTGCCAAGGTCCAGACCCTTGAGCATGTTCAGCGCCATCAGGGCCGTAATGCCGTGGCCGTTGGGGGGCATTTCAAACACGTCATAGCCCTTGTAATTGGTGGAGATGGGCTCCACCCAGCCGGCCTTGTAGTCTGCAAAGTCGCTTTCGGCAAAGTAGCCGCCGGTCTTGTCGGAAAATGCCACGATCTTCTTCATGATGTCGCCGTGGTAGAAGCTCTCGCAGTCACTCTCGGCCAAGGACTCCAGCGTGGCGGCGTAGTCCGGGTTGCGGAAGGTGTCGCCGGGGGCGTAGGGCTTGCCGCCGTTGGTGAAATACTCCACCCAGGGGCCGTAAACCTCCGGCTCCTTTTCGGCGGCGGCGGTGAAACGGACCACCTCGGC
>NZ_JAQUVF010000035.1 GCF_028693505.1 Oscillibacter sp. | reverse complement strand
CGTCAAACTGATTTCGAATCAGCCCCGTTATGACCACTTCGATAACCCTCCATATTTAGTTAACCGCATAAGCGGGAAAACGCTGTTTTTGAAAACTGTGAGCAAACTGTGAGCGTACGCCTTAAATACACGAAATCCGGATGTCGGAAAGTCCTTGATTCATGCGGGTTTGCGGCTCTTTGGCGGGTAGCAAACCGTGTTGATTTCGAGTCAGTCCCGTTATGACCACTTCGATACCGCTCCGTATTTATCTCACATCAGCTCATCTCAGAAATTGGGGAGAACGGATGGGGAGAACGAGGAAAATATGAAATTGTGAAACCCCGAAAAACCCAGTAATATCAAGGCTTTCCGAGCAAGGGCATTCGAAAAACGGTTTTGATTTCGAGTGCGCCCCGTTATGACCACTTCGATACCTGTCCGTGTAGAGAATATGCAGTTTTATGGATGAAATACGTTATTTCGAGTCGTTCTCGTTATGACCACTTCGATACCGCTCCAGATTAAATGATCGTGTTCTAAAGAACGGGGGCGTGCAGACGCGGCCCTTTTGCCCCCGTCTTGCTCGCAGAAGAATGTTTCCTTTGACATTATGCCATACTTTTTGCGCCGTTGCAAGAGTGAAATCCGTTTGATCTCACTTACTTGCCGTTCGCTCACGCTCACTCTTTTTAATGTGTCGATCAGCGAATTCCGCTCTCCCGCATCACTCCAACTGCATAGAATAAAGGAACGACACAGGAGGTGCTGTTATGAAGCCGACCATACTGATTTGGGGCGAAGAAACGCAATACGAAAACTATCAACGGGCAATTGCATTGGCAGGCGGAGAGACCTGGCTTACAAAAAACGCATCGCGCCGGACCAATGCGACGCCCTTTTACTGCCGGGTGGCGGAGATGTGGAGCCGTGGCGCTATGGGTGTGTGAATACAGCTTCCCGCGGACTGACTCCGGACCGAGACGCGGCAGAGCTCGCATTGCTGAAGCGGTTTTCCGCTGCAAAAAAGCCAATTCTAGGTATCTGCCGCGGTCTTCAGATCATCAACGTCGCCTTCGGTGGTACATTGATACAGGATCTTCCCGGGCACAATGCGGTAAACGGAATGGATCGGCTTCACAATGTTTGCATGACCCCTTCCTTTTTACAGGTTTTATACGGGACCACCATGTTGACCAACAGCGCACATCATCAGGCCGTGGATCAGCTGGGACAGGGACTGCGAGCCGTTCAATGGGCTCCGGACGGTACCGTGGAGGCACTGTGCCACACCCAACTGCCAATATGGGCCGTACAGTGGCACCCGGAGCGCATGAATGTTGTGACAGATGGAGTGCGTCTGTTTCGAGCCTTTCTTTCGCTCTGCTCCTAATTTTTGCAAAATTAGAAAAGAAGCGCAATGAAATGCTTGACAGGTCATAAAATCCATGCTATCATATCCAAGCTGACAATTTCTACGGAGGGCATACGCAGGTGTAGCACAATGGTCAGGGCACCAGCCTTCCAAGCTGGGGATGCGAGTTCGATTCTCGTCACCTGCTCCACCAATTCGCGCCAGTAGCTCAGCTGGATAGAGCAACTGCCTTCTAAGCAGTAGGCCAGGGGTTCGAGTCCCTTCTGGCGTACCACCTCTCCTTATGGGCAATGTTAGCAATCGGCTTCCAATCATTTATATGTGGTGGATGTAGCTCAGTTGGTTAGAGCGCCGGATTGTGGTTCCGGATGTCGTGGGTTCGAGTCCCATCTTCCACCCCAGACAAAAGCAGGGGATCGGGGTAACCCCCGGTCCCCTATTTCCTTCCGCATTGGGGCGTCGCCAAGTGGTAAGGCAAGGGACTTTGACTCCCTCATCCGCTGGTTCGAGTCCAGCCGTCCCAGCCACAATTTATACCCAAAAGGTATTCAAATAAAATCATGATCCGGTAGCTCAGTCGGCAGAGCAACTGCCTTTTAAGCAGTGGGTCCCGGGTTCGAATCCCGGCCGGGTCACCAGTTCAGAAATTCCCTGTTTAGCACGAATTCCCGCCTTACGGCGAGACTTCTTAGCCGGACAGGGAATTTCTTCGCTTTCGCGTCAAACCCGCTTCGCTGGGCTTTGCCGCGAGAGAATGAGGGCTAATATCTAAAGTGTTTCACCTTTCCACGTCGGAGCAAAGTCCGCTTCGCTCAAAATCTCCAATCGGCTTTGCCGGTTGGCGATTCTTCGTCTATGCTCCCTTGCTCCTCCTTTATTTTTTCATAGAGCCGCAATGGACTTGAGCTTTTTGCGATAACCATTTCAGGCAATCGCCGGGCCGTTCCTCCCGGCGGCGCCGTCAATTTTTTGTTAAATTTCCATATTGAATTGACAATTGGTAAAATAAACTATATTATTAGTACAAAGTCTTAATATTAAATCCAAAGGCACATTAAGCCGGTTCGTGGGAATCCTGCTTTGTCCGCCCCTGCCCCTCCTTTCAGCGGCAGAATCGGCTGGTAAAGGGTTTCATTCTTCAAAAGTCCCCGACGCAGAACGGCCTCTACGCTTTTGGCTGAAAGAAAGACATGCAAAACTATTTGCAAAAACGAAAGGAGCTTTCAAATGGAAAATCTGGAAAAACTGACAAACGAAGTGGGCGCACCGATTGCCGACAATGAAAATGCAATGACCGCAGGCCCCCGTGGTCCCGTGGTGATGCAGGACGTGTGGCTGATGGAAAAGATGGCGCACTTCAACCGCGAGGTCATCCCCGAGCGCCGGATGCACGCCAAAGGCTGGGGCGCCTATGGCAAATTCACCGTCACGCACGACATCTCGAAGTACACCCGGGCAAAGGTTTTGCAGCCCGGCGCCGTAACGGAGACCTTCACGCGCTTTTCCACCGTGGCCGGAGAACGCGGCGCCGCCGACTGTGAGCGCGACATCCGCGGCGTTGCCACCAAGTTTTACACCACGGAGGGAAACTGGGATGTTGTCGGCAACAACACGCCCACCTTCTTCATCCGCGATGTACATAATTTCTCCGACTTGAATCGCGCGGTGAAGCGCGATCCCAGAACCGGTCGGCGCAGCGCGCAGAATAACTGGGACTTTTGGACGCTGCTGCCCGAGTGCTTTCACCAGATCACCGTTGTGATGAGCGACCGCGGTATCCCCGCCTCCTTCCGCAACATGCACTTTTTCGGCGAGCACACGTTTTCCCTATACAACGAGAAAAACGAGCGGGTTTGGTGCAAGTTCCATTTCAAAACCCAGCAGGGCATCCGGAATCTCTCCAACGAAGAAGCTGCCGAAATCAACGGCATGGACCGTGAATATCACGGAAAAGATCTGTACGAGGCCATTGAGCGAGGCGACTTCCCCAAGTGGACGATGTACATTCAGGTCATGACGGAAGCGCAGGCGAAAAGCCATTATGAAAACCCCTTTGACATTACCAAGATCTGGCGGCACGCAGAGTATCCCCTGATGGAGGTTGGCGTTCTGGAGCTGAACCGGAACCCGGAAAACTATTTTGCCGAGGTGGAGCAGGCGGCCTTTACGCCCGCGCACGTGGTGCCCGGCATCGGCTTTAGCCCCGATAAGTTCCTGCAGGGCCGGCTCTTTGCCTACGGCGATGCGCAGCGTTACCGTCTGGGCGTCAATCACAATCTGATCCCTGTCAATCAGGCCAAGTGCAAGGTGAACGAATACCACCGCGACGGCGCCATGCGCGTGGACGGCAATTACGGCGGTGCGCCCGCTTACACGCCCAACAGTGCCGGTGTCTGGACAGCGCAGCCGGAGGTCATGGAGCCGCCCTTGGCTCTGGAAGGCGCCATGTGGCACTATGACCCGAAGGACGACCCCACGGATGACTGCTTCCGCGCCGGCGGCGATCTGTGGCGCGTGTTGACAGAGGACAAAAAGAAAATTCTGATTCAGAACACCGCCGGGGACATGGCATCCGTGACCGACAACATTAAATACCGTCACGCTGTCCACTGCTATCTGGCTGACCCGGAGTATGGCCGGCGTTTCGCCGCCGCAGCCGGACTTTCCATGGATAAAGTTGAGGAACTTTCCCAATTGGGTCATCAGGGCTTGATTCAGGCAACACTTTCCGCTACAATGTAAGGGATTTTTTGTGCAGGAGTGTCTGGGAATGAAGGTTCAGAGAAACACACGGCAGCGGCAATTGGTTTTGGATGCGGTCCGCGCAAGAAGGGATCACCCGACAGCAGACCAGATCTATCTGGATGTGCGGGCCCTTGATGAGAAGATCAGCCGCGGAACGGTGTATCGCAATTTGAATGTCCTGACGGCTTTAGGCGAGGTACTGCAGGTGAAGGTCCCAACCGCAGACCGCTTTGACCTGCGGCTTGAGCTTCACTATCATCTTCTTTGTACCGGCTGCGGCACCGTGTGCGACGTTGCGCTGCCCTATCACAGCGAGCTGGACCGGGAGCTGGCGGAAACAACCGGCTATGAGATTGAGCGCCACCGCACGGTGTTTGAGGGCCTCTGTCCCGACTGTCGTAACAACTTGTAATTGTAAAAACGCTGTGATATCAAATAAAAACGGTTCATGCCTCCGGTTAAAAACCAGAGGCATGAACCGTTTTTTTATTTTACCAATTTCAGAATGATCTCAATAAACTTTTGATCGTCATAGGGTTTTTTAAGATGGTAATTCATCCCGCAGCGAAAGCATTTTTTTACGCTTTCATCAGCAGTGTCCGAAGTCACCGCAACAATCGGAATGGTCGCCGCACCGGGATGCGCCGATGCGCGAATTGCCTCGGTTGCCTTCCAGCCGTCTAATACCGGCATCCGAATATCCATTAAAATAACAGAAAATTCCCCCTCGGCAGACGCAAGAAAGCATTGAACCGCCTCTTCCCCATTCTTGGCCATTACAACGCTGCCGCCATGATGCCGTATCAGTTTTTCTGCAATTGCACGGTTGGCGGCCACATCTTCGACCAAAAGGATCTTCAAGCCGTCCAGTTTCCCATCATTTTTCATGTATATATCCTCTCCGGCACAAGCCGATTCAACCATATATGTACTTTAAATATATCCGATTAGACAGAATATGTCAATGTATTTTAACTGTTCTACTGGATATAATTCTTATTTAATTCTGTACAATCATATATGCTGGGGGTGATGAATCGAATGCACGAAGAATTTGCAGCGAGACTTTCTCAGTTAAGGATGGAAAAGGGTGTTTCTGCCAGGGATATGAGTCTGTCAATCGGTCAAAGTGCCGGATACATCAATAATATAGAAAACGGGAACAACCTGCCGTCCATGACCGTGTTCTTTTATATCTGTGAGTATCTAAATATTTCCCCTCGAGATTTTTTCGATTTCAAATCAAAAACCCCTGAAACCTTGAACCGCATGATCGAAGACATGAAGTCGCTTTCCCGCGTTCAGCTGGAGCACCTCGCGGCAATTATTGGAGATATCAGGAAACCATGACTTACATTTGGCGCGAGCAGCAAAACCGGGCCGGTGGATTTTATCCGGTAAATATTGCATTTGCAAAATAGTTACAAATCGGTTACAATTTAAAGCACCTTGCAAGGGACCATACCCAACGATAGAGAGGTGTTTTTGAATGAAGAAAGTCCGTACCTATCTTGTCGCGGCCGCCCTGGCCGGCGCCGCGCTCACGATTCCCGCCGGAGCGGCTTCCCTCAATGTTTCCGTTTTTCAGGGGAATGTCGCGCAGGCAGCGGCTTTGTATCCCGCCTGCCAGCTCACCCTGCCGGAGATTCTAAACGACTGCCTGGGCACATTCCTGCCCGGTCAGACGCCCGGATGTCCCGGCGGCGGCACGCTTTTGCCCGACCAGACGCCGAGTGTCCCCGACGGGGATCACACGCTCCCGGACGGGGAGGCGGCGCCCTCTAATTACGAAGCCGAAGTGGTCCGGCTGGTCAACGACGCCCGTCAGGAAAACGGCCTTCAACCCCTGACGGCAAGTGCGGAGCTCTCCCATGTGGCCCGCGTTAAATCGCAGGACATGGTGGATCATCACTACTTCTCCCACACCAGTCCCACCTACGGCACGCCGTCCCAGATGCTGACGAACTTTGGTGTGTCCTACTCCAGCAGCGGCGAGAACATCGCCTACGGTCAGCGCACGCCCCAGAAGGTGGTAGCCACGTGGATGAACTCCCCCGGTCATCGGGCCAACATCCTCAGCGCCGCCTATACGCAAATCGGCGTGGGCTATGTGGCCGACGGAAACTACTGGACCCAGCTGTTTATCGGCTGATCCCAAGCGCCGGAGGATGCAGTATCCTCCGGCGCTTTTTCGTTTGCGAGTGGTCTCGCTCCCCCGCTCCGCCAGTTTCCCCCAACCGGCAATTGCAAATTTTGTTCATTCCGCGAAACAGTTGTTGACTTTTTCCACAAACGATGATATAATTCGTCACGCTTACTTTTATATGCTCATTTTAGACCAAAGCGAGGAGAGGCTCTCCTCGCTTTGTTTTTGTATGACCCGGCTTGCCAAAGTGGGCAGCAATCATAGAAAGAGGTTTTCATGTCAACTACAATGTTTTCACAATTAGATCTATCCCCCGCCCTTTTGGACGCGGTGACGTCCATGGGATTCCAAGAGGCCACGGACATTCAGGCCCAAGCCATCCCCGTCATCCGCGCCGGTGCGGATGTGCTGGCCCGCTCGCAAACCGGAACGGGCAAAACCGTGGCCTTCGGCATTCCCGCCGTGGAATGTGTGGATGAGGATGCAAAGGGCGTACAGGTTCTGGTGCTCTCCCCCACCCGTGAGTTGGCCCACCAGTGCGGCGACGAAATTCGCAAGCTGGCCCGCAACCTCCCCCGCGTCAAAACGGCGGACGTGCTGGGCGGCGGAGATTATCGCAGCCAGTTCAAAAACTTGCAGGAAGCCGCCATTGTCATCGGCACCCCCGGACGCATCATGGATCATATGCGCCGCGGGACCCTGAAGCTGGACAGATTGAAGATGGTCGTTCTGGACGAGGCGGACGAAATGCTGAACATGGGCTTCCGGGAGGACATTGAGTTCATTTTACAGGATGCGCCCGCGCAGCGGCAAACCGTGCTGTTTTCCGCCACAGTGCCGGAGGAGATTCTCGCCATCGCGGAGCGGTTTCAGCGCGATCCCGTTCACATTGAGATCAACCGGGGTCAAGCGACGCTGACTGAGATCTCCCAGACCTACGCAGACGTGCCCATGCATCAAAAGGCCGACGCGCTCTCCCTGCTGCTGCATTATTATCATCCCAACCGCGCCATCATCTTTTCCAACACCAAGTCCATGGTGGACGAGCTGACGGAGCGGCTGAGCGCAGAGGGCTTCTCCGTGGAGGGCCTTCACGGAGACATGAAGCAGCTCCAGCGGACCACCGTGATGAATGGCTTTAAAAAGGGCCGCATCTCCATTCTGGTGGCTACCGACGTGGCCGCAAGAGGGATCGACGTGAGCGACATCGACTTTGTGTTCAATTATGACATCCCCAAGGAAACGGATTCTTACGTCCACCGCATCGGCCGGACCGGCCGCGCAGGCCGCAGCGGCACAGCCGTCACGCTCTGCTGCGGAAAGCGGCAGATCATGCAGATGCAGCGTCTGGCCCGGGAGATCAAATCCACCCTCAATCAAATTCCGCTGCCCACGGTGGAGGAGATCGATCAGGCCAACCAAACGCGCACCTTGAACTTTCTGGAGCAGGCCCTGGCCGAGGCGCCCCAAAGCGCCCACGAGGACATGGTGTCCCAGCTGATGGCGCGGGGCCACAGCGCCGAAAGCATTGCCGCCACGGTGCTGGGTCTTGCCTTCCATCAGGAGACCGGCAAGCTCAAAAACATCAGCGTGTCCACCGCCAATCCGCCCTCCGCAAAGGCGGCCAAGGTGAGCCTGCGCGCCCGCCGCCCCATGGCGGAGCTGGTGATCAACACCGGCTTTGCAAACCGCGTGGCAGTCAATCATATCGTGGGCGCCATTACGGAGCAGGCGGGCGTCAGCTCGCTGGATCTGGGCAAAATCGAAATCTCCGAAACCTTCACCACCGTCTCCGTCCCTGCGGAGCTGCTGGACGATATTGTGGTGAGTATGCGGGGGTGCAAAATTTGCGGCAAGCCGGTGCATGTCATGCCGCTGGCGGAGCAATTTCCCCACAAAAAGCAGGCACGGCCCTTTTTCAAAGACCATCGCGCCGGGAAGGACGGCCCCCAGCGGGAGCGGTCCCACCAAAGACCGGGACAGGACCTGGGGAAGCGGCGCATCGGCCGCAAATAATGCCGCCGGATAGGCCGCCCTTCTCCGATGCGTTTTGTCTCTTAGGCAGCGCACCGATACAAGAAACGCAAAAGACTGTTCACCAAGCACTTGGTGAACAGTCTTTTTATTTGCCGGAAAATCTTTTCATCTCCTGCCCATTCAGGCGGTCCCTTTTTAATGGCGTCCTCTCCCCTGCTGTCAGCCGTTTGCTGCTATGCTACCGAATTTTTATGAGCACCGCACCCCTTTTTAACCTTCCAAGTCGTTCTCCCCTTTATAGCTCTATAACGGCACAAACGGCGTCCCGCATATCACGGGACGCCGTTTGTGCTTTATAGGAAGGAGAGTCTCTCAGGGGAGAAAAGGTTAGAGTTCGCCGCACATGGCGAGCAGGGCTTCCCAGTTACGGTCCACTTCCTGCTGAGCTTCCTCGATCATCCACTCGTTGCCCTTTTTGAACATGTGGGCAAAACGGCCCTGCATCTTCAAATACTCGGTGATGGGCAGTTTCGTCTTGGGCTTGTAGGAGAGGATATACTTCCCCTCGATCACCTCATAGAGCGGCCACACGCAGGTCTCCACAGCCAGCTTGGTCACTTCCATCAGCTTTTCTGTGGGATAGCGCCAGCCACGGGGGCAGGGGGCCATGATGTTCAGGAACGCAGCGCCGGGGGTGTAGATGGCCTTGTGGGCCTTGGTGGAAATATCGGAAAAGTTCCCCATAAAGGTGGTCTGGGCCGCATAGGGCACGCCGTGGGCCACCATGATCTTGGTCAGATCCTTCTTCTTTTGCAGCTTGCCGGGAATCACACTGCCCGCGGGGGTCGTTGTGGTGTCGGCAAAATGGGGTGTGGAGGAGGAGCGCTGGATACCGGTATTCATGTACGCTTCGTTGTCGTAGCACACGTACACCATGTCGTGGCCCCGCTCCATTGCGCCGGAGAGGGACTGGAAACCGATATCGTAGGTGCCGCCATCACCGCCAAAGGCGATGAACTTATAAGTATCGTCGAGCTTGCCCCGCTTTTTCAGGGCCTTGTAGGCCGTCTCCACACCGGAAATGGTGGCGCCGGCGTTTTCAAACGCATTGTGGATGAAGCTGTCCTTCCATGCCGTATACGGATACATGAAGGTGGACACCTCCAGGCAGCTGGTTGCGGAGCAAACCACTGCCTTATCCTCGGGATTCAGTGCGCGCAGCACGGTACGAACAGCGATGGGAGAACCGCAGCCTGCGCACATTCTGTGGCCGCCGGAGAGGCGGTCCTCTTTTTTCAGCTCTTCTTTCAGATTGTAGCTCATCTCAGTTCCCTCCCTTATTCACGAACGTCCAGATAACGGTAGGTCTCGCCAGTTTCACCGGACGCTGCGATCTTCTCCAGCTCCGCATAGACGTGCTGGATGCTCTCCACGCGCACATCGCGGCCGCCAAGGCCGTAGATGTAGTCGATGCCCTTGGGCGCGAAAATGCCCTTGGCATACAGTGCCGCGCAGACCTCGGCGTAAATGGGGCCGCAGTGGGCGTTGAAGCTGTCGTCCTTATCCATGGCGGCGAAGGCCTTGACATTCTTCAGTGCCTCGGCGATCTCGTCCGCGGGGAAGGGACGGAAGGAGCGGATCTTGATGAGACCCACCTTCTTGCCCTGTGCGCGCAGCTCGCGAATCGCCTCTTTTGCGGTGCCGGCGGAGGAGCCGATGATGATAAGGGCTTCCTCAGCGTCGTCCATCTCGTACTTTTCGATCAGGTCATAGCTGCGGCCGGTCATGGCTGCGAACTCCGCGCCGACCTTCTTGATGACGTCCTTGGCGTCCATCATGGCCTGAGCCTGCGCCCGCTTGGCCTCCATGTAATACACGGGGGTAGCGTAAGCGCCGACGGCCATGGGATTCTCTTTCCCCAGCAGTGCGTGCTCGGGCTTGTACTCGCCCACGAAGGCCTTCACCTTCTCATCCTCCACCAGCTCGATGTTCTCGATGGCGTGAGAGGTGATAAAGCCGTCCTGGCAGATCATGATGGGCAGGCTCACCGCCTCGCCGATGCGCATGGCCTGGAGGTAGTTATCGTAAGCTTCCTGGTTGGTTTCCGCAAACAGCATCAGCCAACCCGCGTCCCGGACGCTCATAGCATCGGAGTGGTCGTTGTTGATGTTGATGGGGCCGCTGAGAGCCCGGCAGGAAACCGCCAGCGTAATGGGCAGACGGTCGGAAGCCGCCACATACAGCATTTCCGTCATGTAGCTCAGCCCGCAGGAGGACGTCGCGCTGATGGCGCGGCAGCCGGCAGCCTGGGCGCCGATGCAGGTGGACATGGCGGAGTGCTCGCTCTCCACGGGGATGAACTCGGTGTCGACCTGCCCGTTATCCACATACGTGGAAAAATACTGGGGGATCTCGGTGGACGGAGTGATCGGGAAGGCGCCCATCACATCGGGATTGATCTGCTTCATGGCGAAGGCAATGGCCTCGTTGCCGGAAAGTCTTTCTCTGATTCCCATTTCTGTGCTCCTCCTTATTTCTCGTCCTTGACCATTTCAATCGCTCCGAAGGGGCACACGTTGGCACAGATGCCGCAGCCCTTGCAGAAGAAGTAATTGAAATCGCCGCGCTTGCCGTCCACCACGGGGATGGACATATCGGGACAGACAGGAGCGCACAGCAGGCACTGCTTGCACTTTTCCATGTCCAGTACGGGCTTCATGGTGCGCCAGTCGCCGGTTTCCACCGTCTCGGACGTGCCGCCCTCAAAAATGTTGCAGCCGGGGGTCAGATCCTTCCATGTGACGCTGGGCGTCATATCGCTTGCTTTCCACTTCATCCTACCTGCACCTCCTCCATAGAACGCTTCAGGGCGTTCATGTTGCCCTCAATGACCTGGGGCTTGCTTGCAAACTTGTGCTTGAAGGAAGCCTCCATGTCCTTGATGAAATCGGTCACATCCACCACGCCGGAAACCTTCACAATGGCGGCCAGCATAGGCGTGTTGGGGAAGTTTTTCCCCAGTTCTTCCTCGGAAATCTTGCCCGCGTCGATGGTGCAGACCTTACCGGTGTAGCCCTTCAGGTAGGGACGCAGCTCCGCGGGAGTTTTGCTGGAGTTGACGACGATAGCGCCGGTCTCCTTCAAGCCTGCGGTCACATCCACAGAGGCGATCAGCGTCTCATCCACCACCACCACATAGTCGGGGAAATAGATGTTGGAATGGACGGTAGAGCGCTCGGAGCTGATGCGGTTATACGCCGTGATGGGAGCGCCCATGCGCTCGGGGCCGTACTCCGGGAAGCCCTGCACGTACTTTCCGGTATTGAAGGCTGCGTCCGCCAGCAGCAAAGACGCCGTCTTTGCACCCTGACCGCCGCGGCCGTGCCAGCGGATCTCTACAATGTCTTTCATAGATTCTTGTACTCCTTTCCGGTATCAGGCCGCTCCATAAAGGAGCGGCCTGCGGTTGTTTTACCTGAGTGCTGCGGTAATCTCGATCTCGCACAGGAGGTTCTTGGGGATTGCCTTCACCGCTACGCAGGAGCGAGCGGGCTTGCTGGTGAAATATTTGCCGTAGACGGCGTTGAAGGCTGCAAAGTCGCCCATGTCCGCCAGGAAGCAGGTGGTTTTCACCACGTCGTCAAAGGTAAGGCCGTTGGCCTCCAGAATCCCCTTGACGCTCTGGCAGCAGCGCTCGGCCTGCTCTTCAATGGTGGTGCCCACCGTTTCACCGCTCTTGGGGTCCAGCGCCACCTGACCGGAGGCAAACAGGAACCCGTTTACGGCGATGGCCTGAGAATAGGGGCCAATGGCTGCGGGGGCATTGTCTGTATGCGTTACCTGAAGCATTGTTTTCACGTTCCTTTAATGAATTTCTGGAAAATCAGCCCTGAACGGAGGCCTTCGCGGCCTTGGATT
Organism: Oscillibacter sp.; assembly: GCF_028693505.1. Classification (GTDB taxonomy): domain Bacteria; phylum Bacillota; class Clostridia; order Oscillospirales; family Oscillospiraceae; genus Oscillibacter. The sequence continues at coordinate 3,138 of NZ_JAQUVF010000035.1, read as the reverse complement.
TCTTGCCGGTAAGTGCGTCCATGAGCACTGCGATGGCGCCGTCGCCGGTGACGTTGCAGGCCGTACCGAAGGAGTCCTGTGCGATGTACAGTGCGATCATCAAGCCGCACATGGTCTCGTCAAAGCCCAGCATAGACTGCAGGATGCCCAGAGCTGCCATGACAGCGCCGCCGGGGACGCCGGGGGCTGCGACCATGGTGACGCCCAGCATCAGGATGAAGGGGAACATCTTGCCAAAGGTGATGGCCTGACCCTGCATCATCATAACAGCAATGGAGCAGCTGGTCAAGGTGATGGTGGAGCCGGAGAGGTGAATGGTGGCGCACAGGGGGCACACGAACTCAGCGATTGCATCGGAGACGCCGTTGTGCTTGGTGCACTGCACGGTGACAGGGATGGTAGCGGCAGAGGACTGGGTGCCGATGGCCGTGGTATAAGCGGGAATCATGTTCTTAATGAGAGCGAACGGATTCTTCTTGGCGGCGCTGCCTGCAACGGTGTACTGGAACACCAGAATCACGCAGTGCAGCACGATGACCACAGCGAACACCTTGATGAAGGAAGTCATCAGCTCCACGATGGTGCCGGCATAGGTGAGCTTTGCGAAGATGCCGTACACGTGGAAGGGCAGCAGGGGGATGACCACATTGGCCACCAGCTTATTGACGATCTCCGCGAAGTCATTCATGGTTTCTTTCAGGGAGTGGTTCTTAATGACTGCCATGCCGAGGCCCAGGATGAAGGAGATGAGCAGTGCGCTCATAACGCCCATGATGGCAGGCATCTCGATGGTAAACAGGCTGCTGACAACGGTCTCTTCTGCGTTCTGGGCATTGGTCACGAACATGTCGGCGTGCACCAGATAGGGGAAGAGCAGCATGTCAACGCCATAAGCAAGAGAACCGGCGATGATGGTGGAGGCATATGCAATGCCGGTGGTCTGCGCCAGCGTCTTGCCGGCGCCGGCGCCCAGATCCGCAATGCCCGGGGCCACGAAGCCGATGATAATCAGGGGGATGCAGAAACTCAGGAAGTTGCCGAAGATGCTGTTGTAGGTTGCACCGATACGAATGATGATTTCACCCGCGCCGCCCATTTTCTGAGCAGCAAAACCGACTATCAGGCCAAGTGCGATGGCGATGACCAGCTTGGGAAGCAAGCCAAGCTTCTTTTTTGCTTTCTGTTCCATTTTTTTCCGATTCCGTTTTCCAAGCGGAATCTCCCCTCCTTATATTTTGGTAGAACGTATTTCCCACAGTCCGTCAGGTGGACTGGCTGAGACATTCCCGCCGTCTCCGTTCAGTCGCGGAGCAGTGAATAGCCGTTGGTTTCCAGCTCGTGCTCAATGTCGTCTACATGCTGCGGATTCCGGGTCTCCAGCACCATGGAAACGATGCACGCGCCCACATCGGAATGCTTGTCCTCCCGGGCGTGGTTGATGGAGATGATGTTGGCGCCGGTATTGGAGACGATTTGCAGCAGGCGAATCAGGCTGCCCGGCTTATCCGCCACCTTGGTGGCGATCTCCGCAATGCGGCCGGTCTTGGTCAGACCCTTGGTGATGATGCGGGAGAGTGTGGTGACATCCACATTACCGCCGGAGACCACACACACCGTTTTCTTGTTGGTGGCATCCACCTTGCCAAACATCACAGCGGCCACAGGCGTTGCGCCCGCACCCTCTGCCACCGTCTTTTGATCCTCCATCAGGGCCAGAATGGCGGTTGCGATCTCGTCCTCTTTTACCGTGACGATCTCGTCCACATACTTCTGGCACAGCTCGAAGGTCAAGGTGCCGGGGGTCAGAACGTGGATTCCGTCGGCAATCGTGTCGCCGTCGGGAACGGTGCAAACCTTGCCTGCCTTGCGGGATGCATACATGGAAGCCACGCTGGCAGCCTGCACGCCGATGACCTTGCAGCTGGGCTTGAGTGCCTTGATGGCGCAGGCGATGCCGCTGATGAGGCCGCCGCCCCCGATGGGAACCACCACCTGATCGACTTCCGGCAGCTGCTCCAGAATCTCCAGACCGATTGTTCCCTGTCCCGCCATGACCATCTCATCATTGAAGGGATGGGCGAAGGTATATCCCTTTTCCTGCACCAGACGACCGGCCTCTGCGGCGGCATCATCATAAACGCCGGGAACCAGCACGACCTCAGCGCCGTAGTTCTTGGTGGCCTCCACTTTGCTGATGGGAGCGCCGGCAGGCATGCAGATGATGGATTTGATTCCCAGCCGTGTGGCCGAGAGTGCAATGCCCTGCGCGTGGTTTCCGGCGGAGCAGGCGATCACGCCCTTCTCTCGCTCCTCCGGCGTCAGGGAGCGCATCTTGTTGTAAGCGCCCCGCAGTTTGAATGCGCCGGTCAGCTGCAAATTCTCCGCTTTGATGTACACGTTTTTTCCAAGGTTCTTTGCCGGATTCAGGGGCGTTACACGGGCGACCCCTTTCAGAGCAGCCTGCGCATCCTGAATCATTTCCAGTGTCAGCATTTTCCGTTCCTCCTCAATGGTTTCCTTTTTTCGGTGTCCACGACTCGCAGAAACAGACAGCAGCTTTTCAGGAACATCCTTTTTGCACAAGAGTCTTTCTGTATTCTCACACTTATTCGTTTAATAAGCTCATATGTCCCCGCATCGTGAACATTGCTTTTTAAATTTGTTCTTACAAGAGGGATTATACGAGCTTATTTTTCAAATAACAATGCACAAATCATCCAAATGTTCCTGCTAAAAATACTACTAAATGACAAATTGTCCTCGCATGAAACACATTCGTATGGTTGATGCGGGCGTTTACCCATGCTTTGCGGTTTTTCCCATGTAAACAGTCAAAAATGTCTGCCCATACGCGGGGAGCCAATCCCCGCTTCCCCTCCCAAATTTGTACCAATATCGTTGATTTTCCATAAAAATCGCGGTAAAAGGCCATCCTTTGTAAGTACAAAAATGTATTTAAGAGGCAAAAGGAAGAGGGACATCCCGCTTGGGGTGTCCCTCTTTCCAGCAGAGGATTTCTTATTTCGCGGCCTTTGCGGCGCGGATGGCCTCGGTCAGCATGGGAGCGACCTTGAAGAGGTCGCCGCAGATGCCGTAGTCGGCGATCTCGAAAATGGGAGCGGTGTCGTTCTTGTTCAC
>NZ_JAQUVF010000034.1 GCF_028693505.1 Oscillibacter sp. | reverse complement strand
TCAACATACCACGGTTCTTTCAGATTGAGGGAACCAGCTATCATGTCTGTGAATCCATTTACCATTTACAATCACCTGTACCAGTATAGCACAGACCTTTTCATCAACAAACTTTGGAGTTGAGCCCAAATTTGAATAGACGTTCTTGGGAGGGTTTTCAATGAGAGAAGAGACTGTGAACGCAAAGAGCCGCCTGTTTGCCATTCTGGGAGACCCCATTTCCCACTCCATGTCCCCGGTCATTATGAATAGTTCCTTTGACCGGCTCCATATGGACAATGTATTTCTGGCATGCAAGGCGAATTTGGAGACATTCGACCAGGTGATGACTGCCATGAAGCTGATCGACTTGCAGGGCTATGTGTTCACCATGCCGGTGAAGGAAGCCTCGCTGAGCTACATGGATCAGCTCAGCGAGGAGGCGCAGATCATCGGTGCGGTGAATTGCGTGGTCAACCGGGACGGAAAGCTCACCGGCTACAACACGGACAGCATCGGCTTTTGGAGCGCGGTGCAGGAGAAAAACGACGGCGGGACGCCCATTCAGAAAGCCTTCGTGATGGGAGCGGGGGGCTTTGCCCGGGCGGCGGTGGCGCAGGCGGCGCTGCAAGGCGTCGGGGAGATCGTGGTGGCCAACATGATGACGCACACGTCCTTTGTGGAGAGCTTTCGGCATTTCCTCACGCGGATCGATGAAAAGTGCCCCAAAGTAAAAATCCGACTGGTGGACTGGGATGCCGCCGCATGGCTGGGGGAGCTGCCGGATTGCCAGCTGGTGGTAAACGCCACGCCCAACGGCATGAAGGGCAAGGGCGATCTCCATGAGGTGTTTCCATACGAGGCGGTTACGCCGGGGACCATTTTCTTCGACGCGATCTACGAGCCGCGATTCACACAGTTCCTGAAAGAAGCCGACGCACGGGGATTCCGAACGGTGGCGGGGCTGGACCTGCTGGCACATCAGGGCGCTTGCTCTTTTTACAACTGGACCGGCGTGAAGGTCTCTGCGGACCAGATGCGCCAGGACGTGCTGCAATTTTGGGATTCAAAAAAGTGAAGCCGTGTGCGGAAAAAAAACGAGGAGGAAGAAGGATGCATAAGAAAGCAATGGTCACCGGCGGCGGACGGGGAATCGGACTGGGCGTCGTCCGGGAGCTTGTGGCCGCTGGCTATGACGTGGCAATCACCGGGTCCAGCCCGGCGGAGCACTACGCCGCAACGCTGGAGGAGCTGCAAAAAAGCGGCAGTGAAATTTTTTACCTGCAAGGTGACCTTGCCAACACGTGCGAGAGCCGCCACTGTGTGGAGGAGGCCGTCAAACGGCTGGGCCGGATCGACGTGCTGGTCAATAACGCGGGCGTTGCGCCCAAGGTCCGGGCGGATCTGCTGGAAATGACGGAGGAGAGTTTTGACCGCGTGGTGGGCACCAATACGCGGGGGACCATGTTCCTGACGCAGGCGGTGGCAAAGCAGATGCTGGGGCAGGAAGCAGAGGACGGCGCCCGGGGGAGTATCATCAACATCAGCTCCATCTCCGCCACCGTAACCTCCGTCAACCGAGGAGAGTACTGCGTTTCCAAGGCGGGTGTGTCCATGCTTACCCAGCTTTACGCGGACCGTCTGGCCCCGGAGCAGATTTTTGTTTACGAAATTCGGCCCGGCGTCATTCAAACCGACATGACCACCGCAGTCCGGGAGAAGTATGACGCGATGTTTGCCGGCGGCGGCTGCCCGATTGCAAGATGGGGCCTGCCCCAGGACATCGGCCGGGCGGCGGCGGCGCTTTGCACCAACAGCTTCCGCTATACCACGGGACAGGTGATTTTTGTGGACGGCGGCATGCATATTCAAAAATTGTAAGAAACCGGAGGGATTGGAATGGATTGGCGCATCCAGCAAACCGGCGGATACCCCTTGCGCTTTCTGCAAACAGGCACGGTAGTGGTGGGCAGCGGCGCTGCCGGACTGAACGCGGCGGATCAGCTGTGGAAGTTTGGCTGCACAGAGACGATTCTGATCACAGAGGGGATGAATCGCGGAACCTCCCGCAACACCGGCTCCGACAAACAGACCTATTACAAGCTGACGCTCTCCGGAGAGGAACCGGACTCCGTGGGAGAGATGGCAAAAACGCTTTTTGACGGACATTGTGTGGACGGTGATATCGCCTTGGCCGAAGCGGCAAACTCGGCTCCATCCTTCTTGCGGCTTTGCGAGCTGGGCGTTCCCTTCCCCGTCAATCGCTTTGGCGAATATGTGGGCTATAAAACGGATCACGATCCCCGCCGCCGGGCCACCTCCGTCGGTCCGCTGACATCCCGCAAAATGACGGAGGCGCTGGAGCGCTCCGTGCGGGGCAGGGGCATTCCCATTCTGGACGGCTTTCTGGTGCTGGCAATCCTCACGGAAAAGGGAAGCGTGAAAGGCGTTTTATGTCTGGACCTTGCCGCAAAGACCCGGGAGACCGCCTATGCGGCCATCTGCTGCGCCAATGTTATCTGGGCGACAGGCGGTCCTGCTGGCATGTACGCGGACTCCGCCTATCCCAAAGGGCATTACGGGATGACCGGCGTTGCGCTGGAGGCAGGCGCTGCGGGAAGAAATCTTACGGAATGGCAGTACGGGCTGGCGTCCCTGCACCCCCGCTGGAACGTTTCCGGCAGCTACATGCAGGTGCTGCCCCGGTTTTACTCCACAGACCTCAACGGAGAAAATGAGCGGGAATTCCTGCTGGACTTTTTCCCGGACAAGGCGGACCTTTTGACAAAGGTGTTTCTCAAGGGCTACCAGTGGCCCTTTGATGCGCGCAAGATACAGGACGGTTCGTCCATCATCGACCTTCTGGTTTACATGGAGTGCTGCCTGAAGGGGCGGCGGGTATTTTTGGACTATACGCAAAACCCCGGCGGCTGCCTGGTAGATTTTGACGCGCTGGGACAGCAGGCAAGGGCGTATCTGCAAAACGCGGGCGCCGACTTTGGCACCCCCATCCAGCGCCTGCAGCACATGAACGCGCCGGCGGCGGAGTTCTACCGGAATCGGGGCGTGGATCTTGCAAAAGAACCGTTGGAGGTGGCTGTGTGCGCCCAGCATAACAACGGGGGACTGGATGTGGACGTGTGGTGGCAGACCGGCGTGGAGGGCCTGTTCGCCGCCGGGGAGGCGGCGGGGACCCACGGCGTGTACCGGCCCGGCGGCAGCGCCCTGAATGCCGGACAGGTGGGCTCGCTCCGGGCGGCGCGGTTTATTTCAGCCAAAAGAAAGGCTCCGCCCGACGAAGCTGGATTTGAAACCGCCTGCGGGGAAATCCTCCCCATCTACCTCAAGCAGTATGCGAGCATTATGGGCGCTGAGGAGACCGCGCAGGGGCTTTGGGCGCAGGCACAGAAAAATATGAGCCGGGTGGGCGGCCCCATTCGGGACCTGCGCCGGATTCAGGAGGAAATGGACGCGGTGCGCGGGCATTTGGAAAATTTCTGCGAGGAAACCCGCGCCGTGGATATCCCGGGACTGGGCCAAGCATATCATTATCGAGATGCACTCATCTGCCAGCTGACCTACCTTGGCGCCATGGCGGACTATATCGCCGCGGGAGGAAAGAGCCGCGGGTCCGCCATGTACCGGGATGACGAGGGGGCGCGCCCCTACGCGGCGCTGCCGGAGCTGTTTACCTACGCGCTGGACGAGGAGGCGTTCGACAACGTGGTCCAGCTGGCCCACTATAAGGCGGGACGGTGCACTTACACATGGCGGCCGGTCCGCCCCATTCCGCGAGAGGATGACTTCTTTGAAAATGTCTGGAGGGACTATCGGGAAGATGGAAACGTCCATTGAGAAGAAAGGGGGAAAACGATATGCTGAAAGAAAACATTTTTGAGCTCAAGGGAACGGAATTCCCAGCGGGACGCCGAACGCGGGTCATGCTGGGAGAAAACGGCTGCATCAACGGCGAGCTCTTTTGCCAGGGCTATGTGGTCATCTACCCCGGCGGCTCCGTTCCCAAGCACGAGCATCCCACGGTGGAAAGCTATACGATCCTGCGCGGAACGGGGGAGATGACCGTCGGCAGTGAAACGCAGACGGTCAAAGAGGGGGATTTTATCTATCTGCCCGCTGGTGAGCCCCACGAGCTGAAAAATACCGGAACAAAAGACCTGCACATGATGTTTGTCTATGCGCCGAAGACCGTGGTGGATCACTGGGAGCAGGAACTGCGCGGAGAACTTAAATAAACAGCTCCTGCCGCGTTTACACAAAAACCAACGGCACTCTTGTCCATTTAAAAAGCTGTAAAAACACAAAGAAGCAGTAGGAAAAGCACAAAAAAACAGGAGGGAGGCGGATTGCCAAAAGTTAAAAGAAATCAGGGAAAACGGAAAAAATACGAGTTGAAACCAGAAAAGAATGGACAATTGCCGGCCAGTCGGCAAGATACACGAAAACTGTGCCAAAAAACGCAAAAACCTTTCCGAATAGCACAAACATTCAAAAGTGCTTTGTGCTATACTCACAATTACAAAGCGCGCAACCCATCACTGTATGTGGATATTTGAAAGGAGAAAAGAAGATCATGAAAAAGGCAATGTCAATGATTCTCGCATCGCTGATGCTCGTTTCTCTCCTGACCGCTTGCGGCGGTTCCTCCGAAAAGGATTCCGGTACGGCAACTCCCGAGGCCCCTGCAGCGGACGATACCGTATATACCCTGCTGGCCGCCTATACCGTGGCGGAGGACCCCAACTCCCAGCACACCACCCGGTTCGACAAACTGAAGGAACTGGTGGAAGAGCGGACAGATGGACACGTCATCATCGATATCCATCCCGGCGGTGAGCTTGGCACCGAGCAGGAGTACATTGAAATGATGCAAAACGGTGAGCTGGCCTTCTCCAGCGTGAGCTCCGCCGTTATGGCGGGTTTCACCGACGCATTCGTGTTTGCCGACTGCCCGTTCCTGTTCCGCGATCAGGATCAGGCAATCGCCTTCACCCAGTCCGATGTTGCCCGTGAGCATATGGACACCGTGGAGGATTTGGGCTTGTATTGCCTGGACCTTGCGTCCGTGGGCGACCGCAACTTCCTGACCGTAAAGAATAAGCCCATCACGTGTCTTGCAGATATGAAGGGCATGAAGCTGCGCACCATGCAGACGCAGATTCAGGTGGACGCCATCGGCATGATGGGCGCACAGGCCACCCCGCTTTCTTACAACGAGTGCTACCAGTCCATGCAGACCAACGTGATCGACGGTATGGAAAACGAGGTCGATACCTATCTCGCCATGCGGTTCTATGAAGTGGCGCCCAACTATACCAAGGCCGGTTGGCTGCAGCTGTTCCACCCCCTGCTGGCCTCCAAGGAACTCATTGATCAACTGCCCAAGGAATATCAGGACATCATTTGGGAAGCCGCTCACGAGGCCTGTGTGTATTCCACTACCAATGGGCAGGCATATGCCAAGGGCGCCGCTGCCGACGCTTTGCAGGCTGCCAATGTTAATGTCATCAAAATTGAGGATAACTCCGAGTTTAAGCAGGCTCTGACCGACGGCGGTCTGTTCGAGACCTATGCCGACAAGATCGGTCAGGACGTCATTGAATGGGTCAACGCGAACTAAGAAGCGGCATTTACCTGTCAATATGGGCGCTGACTTACATTTTCAGCCGACGCAAAGCGGCTTTGCAGATCACGCGGGGGAGGCCCTGACCTCCCCCGCCGCTTACAGGCAAAAGCTTGATTATGCGTACGCATGAGGAGGACCCTTGTGAAAACTGTACTTAATAAAATTGACCACGGCTTGGCGGCATTTGAAAAGACCGTGATGCTGGTGATGGGCGTTGCACTGTTCGTCCTGATGACTTGGTGCGTCCTTGGCCGGTATTTCTTCCGCCTTTCCTGCCCGTATCAGACGGAGCTGGCACAGACCTTCCATATGTGGCTGTGCTTTCTGGGCAGCAGCTATCTGTTTTCCATCAACGACAACCCCAACGTGGAGATTTTTCCCTCAAAGGTCATGGCCAGCAAAAATCTGCTGTTCAAGAAGATTTATTTCACGTTGGTTTACCTGACAAACTACATTTTTGTGCTTCCCTGCGTCCAGTACGGCATCATCAATATCCCGAAGTATGCAGCCCAGAGAACGGTGTATTACGGCTATTCCTTCATCTGGGTCTACGGTGCGGCGGTATTCGGCTTTATCATGATCGCAATCCGGATTGCGCTTTGCATTCTGGATATCTGGTTCGGCACGTATTTTGAAAAATACGGACCCGCGCCCGAGAGTAAAGAAGAGGATGGAGGTGCAAACGCATGAGTACAGGTTTATTGGCTCTGGTCTTTTTTGTCACCTTTTTCCTGATGCTGTTTTTGGGCACACCCATTACTTATGCTTTGGGCGGCGCCGGTGCGCTGGCAATGGCGGCTTCCGGGCTGAAAATGTCTCTGGTTATCAAAAGTGTTCTGTCCGGCTTTGGCAGCTTCACGCTGCTGGCCATCTTCCTGTTCACCCTGATGGGCGTCATTTATCAAAAGACCGGCCTTGCCGGACTGCTGGTGGATGCGCTGAAACCGTCTATTGGAAAAAAGAAGGGCGGCTTGGCGCTGATCGCTGTTTATGCCTCCGCCATCTTCGGCGCGCTCACCGGTTCCGCCAACGCCACCTGCGCGACCTTCAGCAAGATGCTGGGGCCCGAGATGGTGGATAACGGCTATCCCCCCGACTGGACCGCAGCGACCATTGCGGCCTGCGCACCGCTGGGTCAGCTGATCCCGCCGTCCGTGACCTGCATTGTGCTGGGCGTTGCCACAGGCCTTTCCATCGGATCTTTGTTCATGGTGGACCTCTCCATCGGCCTGCTGACGGTCGTTTTCCTGACGTTCACCATTATCTGGATGGCCAGGCGGCATGGCTTTGGCGGAAGCGACAAGGTTTACACCAAAGAAGAGAAACGAAGCGCGTTTTTGCGATTCCTGCCTCTAGTGTCCGTGCCGGTGGTGGTGATCGGCGGCATGTACGGCGGCATTTTCACCGCCACGGAGGCTGGCGCCATCGGCTCCGCGTTCTCTTTCCTGCTGGCAATCATGTACAACAGACTGAACCTGAAGCTGCTGCGGGATATCTTTACGGACGCCAGCAAGACAGCGGCCACCGTGCTGCTGCTGTGCGCTTCCTCTTACGTCATCAGTTACGTGATGAGCATGAGCGGCATGACCAAGTTCTTTATCGCGGTCCTGACAAGCATCTGCAATGTCAGCCCCATTCTGGGCCTTTTGTTCCTGCTGCTGGTTTTGCTGATCATGGGCTGCTTTATCGACCTGATCGTGCTGTGCATCATTCTGGCGCCCACAGCCGTGGCCGCGTTGGCGCCCTTTGGCATCAACCCCTATGCCATTTGCGCAGTGTTTCTGATCGGCAACCTGATCGGCATCATCACCCCGCCGGTGGGCGTGGCGCTGTTTATCTCCTCTTCTTCCCTGAAGGTGAAGATGGAGGCTATTTCCAAGAGCGTTGTCCCCTACATCATCGTTTACATCGTGATGACGGTCCTGCTGATCGTGTTCCCGGACCTGTCGCTGGCCCTGCCCAGATTGCTGGGAATGGATATCTGATAAAGACGGCGGAGAGAAACTCGCTGTGCTTTGACCGCTGTAAAATATGCCATGAGCAGACCTCTGTTCGTGGCATATTTTCACAAAGCGGGTTTATACAAAAAATGTGCGCGTTTTTACACAATATAACTAGAAAACACGTCGTATATGCAACATAAAGTTTGGATGACGACTGCTATAATAGAAAGCAAGAATTGGGGCGGACGGTAAAATTTGCGGAATCCGGCTCCGGCGTTTTCTGTATGAAAAATTTCGTTTGATTGATGGGGTGAAGAGATGAAACTAAGCAGAAAAGAGAGAGTTGAGCGCATCCGCAAGCAGGTTCACATTGACCGGACCGTGGATACGGCGCGGGCGCGACTTGTCACGGAGTCCTATCGGGAGACGGAGGGGATGGCCTCTCCGCTGCGCAGAGCAAAGGCGCTTCAAAAGATTCTGGGGGAAATGCCGATCTACATCCACGACGGTCAACTGCTGGTGGGCAATCAGGGCGAACGTTCCCGGGCGGGACTGATCTTTCCCGAGTTTCAATGGGATGCCACGCTCAGTGAGATGGAGAGCTGGGCGACCCGTCCCGGCGACAAATTTGCCATTACCCCCGAACAGGTGGCGGAGCTGAAGGAGCTTTTGCAATACTGGAAGGGAAGAACCGTGCGGGACCGTGCCAACAGTGTTCTTCCGGAAAGTGTGCAGCGCAGCCTGCAATACGGTATCATCTCCAACGCCAACTATCTCATGTCCGGACACGGACACTTCATCCCCGACTTCCCAAAGATTCTGGAAAAGGGCTTTCACGGCGTCCGCCGGGAAATTGAGGAGCGGATGGCCGCGCTGGACCAGACCGCCGCAGACTATTACCGCAAGCAGATTTTTTATCAGGGCGAGCTGGAGACTATCAAGGCCGTGGAAATTTTCGCCGCCCGCTATGCGGAACTGGCGGAAAAGACCGCCGCGGAGACAGAGGACGCAGACCGCAGGGAAGAGCTTGCGCGCATCGCCAGAAACTGCCGCCGCGTGCCCATGGAGCCGGCCCGGGACTACTGGGAGGCGCTGCAGTGCATCTGGTTTGTGCAGGTGATCCCCCAAATCGAGGTGAACGGCCTTTCTGTGTGTCTGGGGCGGATGGACCAGTATCTCTACCCCTATTACCTGCGTGACAAGCAGGCGGAGCTTCTGGATGACGACAAGGCGCTGGAGCTGCTGGACTGCCTGTATCTCCAAACCGCCACCATTACCAAGATTTACAGCAATGAGGGCGCCATGATCTTTGCCGGTCCCGGCGTGGGGCAGACAATCACCCTCTCCGGCGTGGACAAAAACGGCAAGGACGTGACCAACGAGCTGTCGTACCTTTGCATCGACGCGGATGAGGATGTGCGACTGATGCAGCCGGATATCGCAGTACGCAACCATCCCCTGATTCCGGAGCGGTTTTTGAAAAAGTGCTGCGCCCACGCGGCAGCCGGACGAGATAAACCCAAATTTTTTACCGACCGCGTCATCATTCAGTCCCTCCAAAACGCGGGGATTCCCCTGGAGGATGCCCGGGATTACGGCGATCTGGGCTGCTCGGAGATCATTGTGTGCGGCAAGACCTGCTCCGGCGGAAACATGGGCAATCTGTGCATGGCCATGTGCTTCGACCTTGCCATGCATGACGGTGTGCAGCACTGGTACTACGATGGAAAGGACTTCCATCCCGACATCCATCTGCAAATGGGCCCTCACACGGGAGATCCGCGGACCTTCCGAAGTATGGAGGACCTGCGCAAGGCCTACTCCCAGCAGGTACGCTACTTTGTCAAACAGCTGGCTATTTTGGACAATGTCTTGGACAACATCCAAACGGAGCTGGTGCCCCACGTGTTCTACTCGCTGATCGTGGACGGGTGCATCGACTCCGGCAGGGACTTCACCGGCGGCGGCGCGATCTATAACCACACGTCTCCGCTGGCTGCCGGCCCCATCACCGCCTCCGACTCTCTGGCAGCGGTGAAAAAGGCCGTCTTTGAGGACCGCATGGTCTCTATGGAAGAACTGCTGCGCGCGCTGGACAGCAACTTTGCAGGGGAGAGCGGCGAGGAGCTGCGGCAGATGCTCATCAAGCGCGTTCCCAAGTTTGGTAATGATGACGATGCCGCGGACGAGGAAGCCGTGTTTGTGGTGCGGGATTATTATGAGTCCATGCAGGGCTATGAGAATCCCCGGGGCGGCAAGTGGGTGCCCAGCGTCTATAACCTGACGGGGAACGTGGGCTTTGGCTGGCGGACCGGTCCGACGCCGGACGGCCGCGTGGGCGGCGAGCTGCTCAACGATAATATCTGCCCCATGCAGGGCCGGGACCTGAACGGTCCTACCAGCGTGGTCAAATCCCTTTCCAAGATCGACGCATCCTTGCTGCCGCAGGGCTATGTGTTCAACCTGAAATTTGCGCCGAACATTGTAAACAACGAGGAAAATTTAAAAAAATTCGTCAGCTTCAATCATTCTCTCAACGATTACGGCATTTTCCACGTGCAGTACAACATTTTGGACGGCAATACGCTCCTTGACGCGCAGCAGCACCCCGAAAAGCACAAGGACCTTTTGATTCGCGTCTCGGGATACAGCGCCTATTTTGTGGAGCTGGGCAAGGATGTGCAGGACCATCTGATCCACAGAACGCTCCACACAATTTAAAAAATCAGGCCGTTGAAATCGGAACGCGGCGCGTGGAGCCGCGTTCCGGGCCTCGCCCGCAGGGTCCAAAAGACAAATTTGGCAGGAGGAATCTCGTATGCGTACGCCGTGCAAGGAACAGACCAATGTCTTTAACATCCAGAAATATTCTGTACACGACGGGCCGGGAATCCGCACCATCGTGTTTTTACAGGGCTGCCCACTGCGGTGCCCATGGTGCGCGAATCCGGAGGGACAGCCGTTCACCAGCGTGCTGTCCCACAATCAAAATCTCTGCCGCCGGTGCGGACGCTGCGTCGCCGCCTGCCCGAAACAGGCAATCTGTCTGGAAGAGGATGGGATCCGCGTTGACCGGAGCGCGTGCGACCTTTGCGGCGCGTGCGTGACGGCCTGCCGTATGGATTGCTACAAGGTGTTTGGCGAGAAAAAATCCGTGGAAGAGGTCTTAAAGGACGTCGCAAAGGATGAGAATTTTTATTTCCGCAGCGGCGGCGGCTTGACGGTGAGCGGCGGCGAGCCGCTGGCCCATCCGCAGTATCTCCTGCAACTGCTCAGGGGCGCCAAAGAGGAACTTGGAATTTCCACCGCCATTGAGACCACCTGCTGTGCCGGCGAGGAGACGCTGCGCGCCGTGGCGGATTACGTGGACCACTTCCTCTGCGACATCAAGCTGGTGGATTCCGGGCGCAGTCGGGAGGTGCTGGGCGTGCCCAGCGAGCAGATTTTAAAAAACATCCGCATTCTTGCCGACGAATATCCGCAAAAATCTCTGCTGCTGCGCCTGCCCGTGATTCCAGGCTATAATGACGATCCGGAAAACATTGCGGCCATCGCGGCCTTCATCCGGAGCCTCCGGCGGGAAATCCCTCTTGAGCTGCTGGCGTATCACGAGTTCGGCAAAGCCAAATATACGAATCTGGACATGACCTACGAGCCGGAAATCCGCCGCGTGGCAGCGCCTGCCGAGGAGCGGATGGCAGAACTGGAAAAGCAGTTTGAAACGCTGGGTGTAAAAGTCGTTCATACCTGAAAGGGAGGCAAAATAACGATGAGTGAGCGGGTTACATATTTGCGGCTCAAGGCAGCCGCAGCCACAAGCTATGTTTGCGGGGAGCGGGGACGAATCGTCACGGATTCCTACCGGTCTACGGAAGGGGAGGCGCCAGTGATTCGCAGAGCCATTGCCCTGCGGGATATTCTGAATCAGATGAGCATTGTAATCGATGAGAACGAACTGATTGTGGGAAATCACGCCACCAGGGAAAACGCGGCGCCGCTGTTCCCGGAATTCAGCATCGACTTTCTGGTCAATGAGCTGGATGAGTTTGAAAAGCGGCCCTACGACCGTTTTTACGTCACCGATGAAACAAAGACGCTCATCCGCGAGATCGCACCCTATTGGCGCGGACGGACTCATGAGGACCGGGTAGTCCGTACCACGGAGCGCATGTTTCCCGAGGAAATCCTGAAGGGATGGGACGCCAACGCCTTCCGGCTGAACGACGTGCTCTATGACGGCGTTCGGAAATCCGCTGGCGACGGACATATCGTCCCGGACTACTTCAAGATGATGGCCGGGGGAATTCCCGGCGTCCTGCGGGAGGCGGAGGAGGCCCGGGCCGGGCTAAACCTGCGGGAGGACCCGCATGCGTTTGAAAAAAAGCTGTTTTTAGACGCGGTGACCATCAGCTACTCCGCAGTGGAGCAGTGGTTCCTCCGATTTGCCGAAAAGGCCGAGGAGATGGTCTTTACGGCAAAAAAAGAGAATCAGGCAACCTTGAAACGGGCGGCGGATGCCTGCCGTCATCTCGCGGGCTCCGCTCCGTCCAATTTCTTTGAGGCGCTGCAGCTGACCTATTTCCTGCATCTGCTCATCCACATTGAAAGCAACGGCCACTCCATTTCGCTGGGCCGCATCGACCAGTACCTCTATCCCTTCTATGAAAGGGATGTGAGATGCGGCGCCATCACGCCGGAGACGGCGCTGGAGATGATCGACTGCTTCTACATCAAAGTCAGCCGGTTCAACAAGGTCCGTCCCTGGCCGGAGACCCGGCTTAAAAGCGGCGCGCCCATGTTCATGACCATTACGCTGGGCGGCATGGACCGGCAGGGGAAAGAATGCTCCAACAAGCTGACGGAGCTGTTTTTGGACGTCCTGAAGGAAACGCGCCTTCCCCAGCCCACCCCCATTCTCCGGGTCAATCAGGATACGCCGGAGGCGCTTATCGTCCATGCGGTGGAGGCGTTGGTGAAGCACGGCGGCGGCCTTCCAGCCTTTTTCTCCGACGAGGCGATCATCGCGGCGCTGGTCAAGACCGGCGTTCCGGTGGAGGATGCCCGGGAATATGCCATCGGCGGCTGTTCGGAAGCCGTGGTTCCCGGCAAAAGCTTTTCGTTCACCGGCGGAGACTGCTATTTCAATTTCCTTAAAATCCTGGAGATCATGCTGCACGAGGGCGTGAACCCCAGAACCGGCATGAAGCTCTTTGAAACAAAAAAGCTGGAGGAGTACCACTCCATCGAGGACGTTATGGCGGAATTCCACCGCCAGCTGGCCCTGTATATGAGCTACATCGTGGAGCTGACGGCTATCACCTCCGCAACGGACGCCGCGCTGAATCCCACGCCCTATACCTCCGGTCTGCTGGATTACCGGATCGAGATGGGCTGCGATATGTCCATGGGCGGCGGAAAGAACGCCCCCTACTCTCATACGATCTTGCAGGGCCACGGAACGGGCGACACCTGCAACGCACTGTATGCGCTGCAAAAGCTGGTGTTCGACGAAAAAGAATTGACGCTGCGGGAATTCACAAAAATTTTGGACGATAATTGGGGCGGTGAACGGGGCGAGGAAGTGCAGACGCTGGCGCGCCGCCTGGCCAAGTACGGAAACGACGTGGATGAGGTGGACGCATACGCGGTGCGGCTGGGCAATCTGTTTGCCGAAGAGGCCCAACAGTATACCCCATGGCGCGGCGGCGTTTTCGGAACGTCGTTGCAGGGTTTGACCGCCAACGTCCCCGAGGGGGAGACGGTAGGCGCCACCCCGGACGGGCGCTGCGCCCACGAGGCTTTATCGGATAATATTTCGCCCCATGCCGGCACGGATACCCATGGCCCCACCGCCACGCTCAAAAGCGTTTCCAAGGTGGATCACACCCGCTTTATTGACGGGAATATCGTGAATTTGCGCTTCCATCCAAGTGCGCTGACGGATGCCTACGGACGGTTTGACCACTTGCGCGGAACGCGGTTTGCGGATATGATTAAGAGCTATCTCGTGGACCTGAAGGGGAATCAGGTGCAGTTCAACATCCTGTCCGCAGAGGAAATGCGCTTGGCGCAGCAGCAGCCGGAGGCGTATCGGGACCTTGTGGTAAAGGTGGCCGGATACAGCGCGTATTTCAACTCTCTGGACAAGGGCTTGCAGGATCAGATCATCGAGCGCACGGAGCACTCCCTGTAAAAACGAACCCAATTAGCGGAAAGAAGGTCCTTCTTTCCGCTAATTGGCTGTTTGCACATTCGATTATTCTTATATTTATATATTCTTACACGCGAATCCTGCGCAGCGCGCACTTTGCGCAAACTCCATTTGCGGCGGGGGAGAGGAAGCACACCATGGTGATTGAAGAAGAATTCAACATGCTCAATAAGCGGATTCATTTGCAAAATCCGGTTTCGGCGGCCCTCGATTTTCTGGGATACGTGGAATTTGACGGCAAGGAGAGCGGGCTGACGCATCGGTATACCGGCTGGTGCTACAATTATCTGGAAGGAAACCGTGGCATCTATTACTTTGGGGACAAGGAAATCGTGGTGGAACGGGGCTGCGGGCTGCTGATTCCGCCCTTTCAAAAGCACCATTTGCTGAATCCGGGGCCGGAAACCCTGCACCTTGCGTATATGGGCTTCAGCTTCAACGGCGGCGGCGCCGTAGGAGCTGAGGATATCGATGCAATCAATGGGGTTCTTCGCGAATCCTGCTACACGAAATCCTTTCATGAAAAGCTGCATGGACTCTTCCGTCAGATGAAAATTGCCGGGATTAAGGGCGGCCGGGAGATCCTGATGGCAAACCGTGTGATGATTCTGGAAAATCTGCTGGAGCTGTACGACTTCAGTCACGGCCGCAGCCAGTCCGCTGCCACAGACTCGGATGCATTTTTATTGCAGGATATTAAAAATATCATTTCGCACAATTTTAGCCGCAATATCTCCTTGCAGGAAATTTCAAAGGCACTTTACGTGTCACCCCGCAAGCTCACCACAAAATTTCTGGAATTGACAGGCATGAGCTTCAAGGAATACACGCAGATGCTGAAAATGGAGCAGGCCAGCCGCTTGCTCTATACTTCCGGGAAAAGCGTCTCCGAGATCGCGGAGGAGCTTGGATTTTGCGACATCCATTATTTTTCGCGGCGGTTCAAGCTGTACTACGGCTGTCCGCCAAATGCGCTGCGCAGCAAAGGCCGCGGCGGACAGGAGTGAGCGACATGGTAAAGCTGGATGAGATTTTTCCCGTGGGAATCGGAACGTACCGACTGGAGCAAAGCGACAAGGCCACGGCGCTAAGTGGACTGCACTATTCCATTGAGCGGGGACAAAACTTTCTGTCAACTGGATTTTCCTACGCCGACGGGGCCGTTGTGGAGTTGCTGAGCGCCTTTTTCCCAACAATTGACCGGGAAAAGCTGTTTTTATGCACCTATGTGGAGCCAAACGTTCACACGGCCGGAGCGGTGGAAGGACAGCTGAACGCATACCTGAAACAGCTTCACACGGATTATGTAGACTGCTATCAGGTCCACAATCCCTTTGAGACCGATCTTCCGCTGGAGACGATGTACGAAGAAATTTTTCGCCTCAAGCGGGAGGGGAAGGTGCGCTATGTGGGCGCCAGCAATGTCTCCCCCAAAGACTGGAAACGTTTGACGGAACAGGGTACGTTGGATTTCTTCGAGGGCATTTACAATTTTGAGTGCAGAAATTATGAGACCAACGGCGTGATGGCGGATTGCAGGGAGCGCAACATTCGCTTTGTCTGCTATCAGCCGCTGCGCAGAAACCGGACGGCGCAAAAGCAGTATCCGCTGCTGCTGGAGTTGGCAAAAAAATATGGATGCACCCAGAATCAGGTCATTTTAAACTGGCTGGCGCATCAAAAGCGGCTGCAAACCATTGTCAAGTCACTGACACCGGCAAATATCGACGCAAACCTCGCCGCCCTAGATTTCAAGATGGAGGCCGCGGATGACTGCCGGATGGACGCCTTCTGCTGCCCGGAATGTGAACAAATTCCGGTGGACTGGGATCACAGCGGCGTCGGCGTGCCGATCCATCTGCTAGCAAATCAGTTTTGAAAAGGACCCTGGAAGCACGGCCCCTGATCGACTCCCACGGTTGACATTTCGGGTTTCGTATTATAAAATTCCTGTCAAATGCATACGCGGCGGGAAAGTCGCCGGTGCGGAGGGGCAGCGCCCCTCCGCGTCCCGCGTTTTCGGCGTCCGCGTGTTCTGCGCGGAAGGCGGCATTCTGCCTTCCGCGCGGTGTTGCCTAAAAAACAGGAGGAGATTATGACGACAAGCGCAATGCAACCCGTGCGCCGTGGACGGCTGAGCGAAGAAGCGGATTGG
>NZ_JAQUVF010000013.1 GCF_028693505.1 Oscillibacter sp. | reverse complement strand
ATTACGAGTGAGATGCTCTACCATTGAGCCACATCAGCATATTGGGGGAGATGCTCTCTCTGTTTTTTGAACGCGCGCCAGAGAAGCGCGCAGCAAAGCTCGGCGTTTAGGCTCAAAGCAGATTAGATTGTACCATGCTTTTCCTCCCGCGTCAATAAGGATTTCGAAATCATTTTTTCCTTCTCCCCACTCCGCGCAATACTAATTGTATTATTGCAAGTTTTCATTCAATTTGATTTTGTTTGTTTTGCCGCATTGACAGCTTTTTCGACAAAGTTTCATGTTTTCTCCCCTTCCAAATCTGCCGAATTTCTCGCAATTTTTTGTCTCATTTTTTTTCTTTTTTTCTTATTTTCCCATTTTTTTCTAAGAGATTCCATATTTTTCTATTTACATAAGTATTTTAATAACGTTTCTTTACGGGGAGTTATTCACATTCTCCACAGCTTTTTCCACACGTTGATTTTTCTTCTATTTTCGAGTGTTTCGTCGAAAATGTAATTTTTTTACAGCTGCCGTACCATGCTTTTTTAAAAGCTGCTCCTTCTTTTTTATTTTACATAAAACAAATCTTGTTTTTCTTTTCTCTGTTATCTTTCAATATTTCTTCTTGATTAGTCAAAATCTGCGCCGCTTCTTTTTCCTTCTTTCACAAAAAGCAAGTCGTTTTATTTTTCTTGCAAAAAAAGCAGCTGTTTTCACAGCTGCTTTTTGATCAGTCGGCCAAATCCCGGGTTGCGTAGGCATTCAGTTCCATCCCGGCGGTATGGCCCGCTAAGTACTCGTAATAGCCCTGCGCGCCGATCATGGCGCCGTTGTCTCCGCAAAGCCGCAGCGGCGGCAGATACAGTCTGCATCCCTCTCCGGCGCAGGCGCGCTCCAGATCCCCCCGGATCACGGAATTCGCCGCCACACCGCCGGCCGCCACAATGGTCTTGCGCCCCGTTTCCCGGGCAGCTTCCACCACTCTCGGCACCAGCGTGTCGCTGACGGCCTGCGCAAAGTCCCGGGCAAGGGCGGCCCGGTCCAGTTCCCCTCCCACCTGTTGGGTATGGTGGGCCAGATTCACCACGGCGGTTTTCAGCCCGGAAAAGCTCATGTCCAGCGGTGCGCCGTCCACGCGGGCATGGGGCAGCGTATAGACGCCGCCCTTGGACCCCTGCGCCAGATCATCCAGCGGCTTTCCGCCGGGATAGGGCAGGCCCAGAACGCGGGCCGCCTTATCAAAGCACTCCCCCGCCGCGTCATCCCGGGTAGCGCCAAGGATCTCCATGTCCGTATAGCCCCGCACATCCACGATGAGTGTATTGCCCCCGGAGATGGCAAGCGCCAGAAAGGGCGGCTCCAGCTCCGGAAAAGCCAGATAATTTGCCGCGATATGTCCCCGGACGTGATGGACCGGGATCAGCGGCACGCCGAGGGCAAAGGCCATGGACTTGGCAAAGCTCAGCCCCACCAGCACCGCGCCGATGAGGCCCGGCGCATAGGTCGCCGCCACGGCGTCGATGTCCGAGCGGGTGCAGTTTGCCTCCCGCAGCGCCTGCTCCGTCAGTGCCGTGATGGCCTCCACGTGCTTTCGGGAGGCAATCTCCGGCACCACGCCGCCATACAGGGCATGGATATCCACCTGCGATGCGATGGCGTCGGACAAGACCTTCCGCCCATCCTCCACCACCGCCACTGCGGTCTCGTCACAGGAGGATTCAAATGCCAGAATCTTCATACTCCTTCACTTCTCTTTCTCACTCGTCCCACGGCACCTGGACGCCGGGCTCCGCCGTCGGGTCCCAGGGAATGCGAACGTATTTCGCGTACTTTTCCGGGGAAAACCGATTCTGATAGATAAAGCGGTGCTCCGCCATCAGCACCTCGTCTGCAAGCGGCGCGTCCGCCCAGTACAGCGTTTTATAATGCGCGCCGAACATCTCTGTGTCGTATCCCGCCACCTTGGCGCTGTTGCGGTCATAGAATCCCAGACGCCGCTTTGCCATCACGGGGTCCGGCGCATCCTCCGGGGCCTCGCTCTCCCCCAGAATCACCATGCCCTGTTCCCGTTCCAGCATTTTTTCGATCAGCAGCGCCCCGGTGCCGCCGTTGCGGCAGCGGGGGGACACGCACAGATAGTCCAAAAGCGCCCAACCGGGATGTCCCAGCCACAAAAAGCACTCTCCCACGATCTCGTCGCCGTCAAAAAGGCACCACGGGCGATACCAACCCTCCGCCCACAGTTCCTCAATCGCCCGCAGCGGCTTGAGCTCCGTGGGGGGGAAGGATTCCTTTAAATCAGCCGCGTATACCGTCCTCACCTGCTCCGGCGTCGGCATTCTCAGTTCCATTTTTGAACTCCCTTGTCATAATGATGGCATCCTCCTTGGGATGCTCATAGTAATTTTTGCGCCGTCCCGCACTGCGAAAGCCACGGCTTCCGTAAAGCGCGATGGCGTCGTAATTGGAGGCGCGGACCTCCAGCGTCAAAAAGGCCAGATGGTTGCCCGCCGCAAAATCCAGAAACACCTGCAAAAGCTTTCCGGCGATCCCCTGCTTCCGGCACTCCGGCCGCACTGCCACGTTGGTGATATAGCCCTCGTCCAGCACCACCTGCAGCCCGGCGTAGCCCACCACCCGGCCGCCGTCATCCAGCGCCACCAAAAAGGCGGAGAGATCGTTGTCCAGCTCCTCCGCCAGCATTTTTCTCGACCAGGGCACGGAAAAACAAATCCGTTCCAGCTCCGCCACCTCGTCCAGATGATCCCCGTTCATGGGGACAATGCGCACATGCATCCGCGTATCCATCAAGCTCCTCCTTATGTTTCGTCAGCCGCGGTGCGGCTATACAGCACAACGCCCAAAATTACCACCGCGCCGCCCAGCAGCACCATAGTGCCGGGACGCTCTCCGAAAAGCAGCAGCCCCCAAAGGGAGGCAAACACGCAGTCCAGCAGCCGCATGGTGGAAATGAAGGACGGTGGCAAAAACTTTAGCCCCCAGCTGAAGATGCTGTGCCCCAGCAGCGTGCAGCAAACCGCCATTCCCAGCGCGGTCCAGAGATTCACCGCCGCGTAGCCAAAAAGCGCCGTCCCGCTCCCCAATGCCAGCAAAAGCACCGTCGCCCCTGCAACGCCATAGACAAGATACGTATAGACGGGGGTGCTGACCGTCCTGCGGCACACGGAGCCGATCAGCGTATAAACGCCGATGCACATGGCGGAGAGCACCGCCAGCGCGTCCCCCCAGAGCGTTCCCCCGCCGCCGGTGGTATCCGCCAGCGCCACCGCCACCGCCCCGGCAAAGGCCAGCAAAATCGCGGCCCACGCCTTTCCGGAAAGCCGCCTGTGGAACAGCAGCACCGTGCTCAGCGCCACAAACAGCACCTCCATGTCCACCAGCACGGTGGCGGAGGCGATGGAGGTGGTTTTCACCGCCTCAAAAAACGTGGAAAAATGAGCGCCCAGCGCAACCCCGCTGGCGATGCACAGCGCCAGCGTCCGCCGGGGCAGCGCGGCAAACTCTCCCCGGTGGCGCCATGCCGTGGGCGTCAGCAGCAGCACGGAAAACGCCATCCGGTACAAAACCAGGATCAGGGACGGCGCCGTGGAATAGCGGACAAACACAGAGGAAAGGGACCCGCCCACAACGCCCAGCAAAACGATAAGCTGCTTCATTCCTTTGCCTCCAGCCAGTTTTTGCCCCAGTGGGCCTGGGCCGTCAGCGGAACGGACAGGGAGACCACGTGCTCCATCTCCTCCGCCAGAAGCTTTGCCGCCTTCTCCGCCTCCCCCTCCGGGCACTCCACGATCAGTTCGTCGTGGACCTGAAGCACCAGATGGGCTGCCATCTTTTCTTTTTGCAGGCGGTTTCGCACCGCCACCATGGCAAGCTTCATCACATCCGCCGCCGTGCCCTGAATGGGCATGTTCAGCGCCACCCGCTCCCCGAAGGAGCGGAGATTGAAATTGGAGGATTTCAGCTCCGGCAGCTCCCGCCGCCGGTGGAGCATCGTCTCCACAAAGCCTGTCTCCCGGGCCTTTTCCACCACGGCGTCCATATACCGGCGCACATCAGGGAAGGTGGCGAAATACGCCTCCATATAGTCCTTGGCCTCCGCCACGGAAACGCCGATGTCCTGACTGAGGGAGAAGGCGGAGATGCCGTACACAATGCCAAAGTTCACCGCCTTGGCCCGCCGGCGCATCTCATGGGTCACCTCGTCGGGGGCCACGTGGAACACCTGCGCCGCGGTGGCGGTGTGGATG
Source organism: Oscillibacter sp. (assembly GCF_028693505.1). Lineage (GTDB taxonomy): Bacteria > Bacillota > Clostridia > Oscillospirales > Oscillospiraceae > Oscillibacter. Next base: position 64,139 of record NZ_JAQUVF010000013.1, on the reverse strand, counting down.
TCCTGTCCCGAGGTGAAGGCGGCGCGCATGGCGTCGTCCCCGGAGATGTGGGCCAGCAGCCGCAGCTCGATCTGGGAATAGTCCGCGTCCACCAGCACGCAGCCCTCCTCCGGCACGAACATCCGCCGAATCTCGCTGCCAAGGTCCGTGCGGGTGGGGATATTCTGGAGATTCGGCTCCGTGGAGGAAAGGCGTCCCGTGGCGGTCACCGTCATCTGGAAGCTGGTGCGCACTCTCCCGTCGGGGCACAGCGCCTTTAGTAGGCCGTCGGCATACGTGGATTTGAGCTTTGCGTACTGGCGGTACTCCAAAACCGCATCCACGATGGGCGCTTCATAGCGCAGCTTTTCCAGCACGTCCACATTGGTGGACCAGCCGGTCTTGGTCTTTTTCCCGTGGGGCAGGCCCAGCTTTCCAAACAGGATCTCCCCCAGCTGCTTGGGGGAGTTGAGATTGAAGCGCTCCCCCGCCAGATCCCAGACCTTCGTCTCCAGCACCGCGCTGCGCCCTGCCAAATCCTCGCCAAAGTCCGTCAGCGCCCGGGCGTCCACCCGGCAGCCGGCCACTTCCATCTCCGCAAGCACCCGGCAAAGGGGCAGCTCCGCCGTTTGGTAAAGCTCCTCCATGCCTTGCATTTGCAGTTTTTTGGCAAGCATTTCGTAAAGCGCGTCTACCGCTGCGGCGTAGCTATCAAGAGATGCTTCCGCTGCCGCCGTGTCCCCCAGCAGAGAAAAGGCGTCCCGGTCCTGAAAGAGGGGCTTTGGCAGCTCCGTATTAAAGTAGGCGACGAACAGCCGGGACAAATCGTAGCTCCCCGCCGTGGCGTCCAGCAGATAGGCCGCCAGCGCCGTGTCGAACACGAACCCGTCGGTCGGCAGACCGTTTTCCAGCAGCAGACGCATCAGGTCCTTGACGTTGTGGGAGACCTTGCGGATGTCCGCAGAAAAGAGCGCCTTCAAAAGGGCGTTCCAGTCCCCCTGATACTTTTCAAAAAACAGCTCCGCCGTCACACCGGTATTCTCCCCCGTCTCGCAGACCACCGAAACGCCGGAGAGGTCCGCCAGCGCCAGAAGGGACACATGGTCCGCCGAGCGCCAAAGGGTCAGCAGCTCCGATGCCTCGTCGGGCGCTGTGACGCAGCGGACGGTGACGGTGAAATCAGACTGCTTCGCAGGCGGCGCTTCCGCCGCCGTCAGGCCGAATTTTTCGATGAGCTTGGTAAACTCCAGCTGTAAAAACAGCGGATAGGCCGCCTGCCCCGGCTTTTGCAAACGGTTTTCCTCCGGCTCAAAGGGCAGGGGCACGTCGGTGGCGATGGTGGCCAGCCAGTAGGAGTGGCGGGCGTTTTCCTCCCCCGCCTGCAATTTTTTCAGCGCGGCGGGCTTGGCCTCCACCGCCTCCAAGTTGGCATAGAGCGCCTCCACGCTCTCATATCTCTGGATGAGGTCCATGGCGGTCTTTTCCCCGATCCCCGGCACGCCGGGGATGTTGTCGGAGGCATCCCCCATGAGGGCCTTGAGGTCGATCATATGGATGGGCGCGAAGCCATACTGCTCCCGGAACGCCTCCTCCGTCATGTCCTTGGTGGTGGTCTGTCCCATGCGGGTGGACACCAGCTTCACCTTCGTGCGCTCCGTGATGAGCTGGAGACTGTCCTTGTCTCCCGTCACCACCACGCACTCCCAGCCCGCCGCCTCGCACCGGCGGGAGATGGTGCCGATGAGATCGTCAGCCTCCCACCCCTCCAGCTCGTAGCGGGGGATGTTCAGCGCGTCCAGCACGTCCTTCAAAACCGGCACCTGCATCCGCAGCTCCTCCGGCATGGGCTTGCGGGTGGCCTTATAGGTCTCGTCCGCCTGGTGGCGGAAGGTGGGCGCGTGCAGATCGAAGGCAACGCACACCGCATCCGGCGATTCCTCCCCTTCCAGACGCAAAAGCGTGGTGAGAAAGCCGAAAATCGCGTGGGTATAGAGTCCGTCCCGCGTGGAGAGCGGCCGGATTCCGTAATAGGCCCGGTTGATGATGCTGTTGCCGTCGATGACCATAAGTTTCATGGGCGCGCCTCCTGGAATTCATTTCATAGGTTTTTTTAGTATACCCCATTCCTGTCGATTCCGCAACGAAAAAAGCACCGGGAGTCCCCTCCCGGCGCTTTTGCGGTCCAATGCACTCAAACGTCCCGCGGCGTTTGCCGCTTCACTCCTGCCTGACAAATTTCCCCGCTGGCGCCCGACAGATGGGACACACATAATCCGGCGGCAGCGTCTCGCTTTCATAGATATACCCGCACACCGTGCAGCGAAAGCCATTGCCCTCCATGGCCCGGTATACCGTGGCGCTGGGCGGCGTGGCCTTGCCCCGGCCGGTAAACGCCTTGAGGGTAAGGACCGGGCCGTCCGAAAGCGTCTCCGCCTCCTCGGCCTGTCCCACAAAAAGCACATAGTTGCCGATCTCCAGCCGGTCCACCACCTTGCAGGAGATCCGGGCCACCATATCCTCCGTCAGGTACGGATTCCCGTTCCCGTCCGTCTCCACAGTCCGTCCGTCAAATTTGTCCGTCACCCGGCCAGAACGATACCCAAAGACACTTACAACCTCTGCCGCAGCGTCTGCCGCCAGCAGCGTCACGCAGAAGCTGCCCGCCGCCTGAACCGTTTTACAGGTCTCGTGGTCCCGATTCACCGCCACAATAAATTTGGGTGGGAAGGAGCTGGTCACCTGATGGAAGGAGTTCACAATGCAGCCGTGGCGCTTGCCCTCCGCCGCCGCGGAAAGCAGGCACAGGGAATAATCCAGTTTTTCATACGCTTTCGAGTTCATGGCAGTCATCCTTTCCGGTCATTTCTTTTATTTATATTGTTATCATACCAAAGTTTTCCCTTTTCTTTCGTGGCAAATACCACAGCGCCTGATAAAATATTTATTCTCACCTGTGGACAAACGGATTCCTTTGGCGTATACTTTGCCTAACATCAATCATTATGTTTGTTTATGTCTATCATAATCATAATTAATATTTAAAAATTTAATAGAAGGAGTGATTCTATGTCTGAGAGCTACGCGGGGAAGATCAACCGAAAACTGCTGAAAAAGCGGCGCATCATCAATGCGGCCGCCGGTCGGGAGAAAGCGGATCTGGTACTGAAAAACGCCACATACGTGAATGTGTTTTCCAACGAGCTTTGCCGGGGCGATATTGCCGTGGCGGAGGGACTGATCGTCGGCATCGGACAGTACGCCGGGATCACGGAGCAGGACATGACGGGGAAACTCGTTCTGCCCGGCTTTCTGGACGCCCACATCCATCTGGAAAGCTCTCTGGTCAGTCCCACGGAGTTTGTGAAGGCGGTCCTGCCCCACGGCACCACCACGGTGGTCACGGACCCCCACGAGATTGCCAACGTCATGGGGACGGACGGCATTGAGTATATGCTCCAGGCCACGGAGGGGCTGCCGGTGGATGTGCGGTTCATGCTGCCCTCCTGCGTCCCGGCAACGCCCTTGGACGAATCCGGCGCGGTGCTGGATTACCGGGCCATCGATTCCTTCTACGAGCACCCCCGGGTGCAGGGTCTTGCGGAAATGATGAACTTTGTGGGCATCATCGCCGGGGACGATCAGCCGGTGGAAAAGATCGTGGCGGCGCAGGCGCACCACAAAAAGATCGACGGCCACGCGCCGGATTTGCAGGGCAACGACCTCAACGCCTACATTGCCGCCGGGGTCTACTCCGACCACGAGTGTCACGACCTGCGTGACGCCAAGGCCAAGCTGGAGCGGGGGCAGTTCATCATGATCCGGGAGGGCACCGCCGCCCGGAATCTGGAGGCTTTGGCGCCGCTGCTGTGCGAGAAATACGCCGAGCGGTGCATGTTCTGCACCGACGACAAGCATCCAAACGACCTTCTGGAAAAGGGCCACATCGACTACATCGTCAAACGGGCCATTTCGCTGGGCGTGGACCCCATCGTGGCGGTGAAGGTGGCCTGCCACAACGCCGCCCGGTACTTCCTTTTGAATAACCGGGGCGCCATTGCCCCGGGTTATCTTGGCGACTTTGTGGTCATTGACAATTTTGAAAACTTCCAGATTGAGAAGGTCTATAAAAAAGGCGAGCTGATGGTGGAAAACGGCGTCGTGCGCGCTTTCCCCCAGCCGCCCATCGAGCAATATCTGGTGGACCGGGCCCACAGCACCTTCCATGTGGGCACACTCACCGCGGAGGATTTTACGGAGCACCGCCCCCGGGGCATCATCGGCATGGTGGATGGCGAAATCACCACGGTGGACGCCGGGTACTCCGACCGCATCGATGTGGAATACGACATTTTGAAGATCGCCGTGGTGGAGCGCCACAAGAACACCCGTCACATCGGCATCGGCTTTTTGCAGGGCTACGGCCTGAAATCTGGCGCCGTGGCCACCAGCATCTCTCACGACTCCCACAACATCATTGTGGTGGGGACCAACGAAGCGGACATGGCCGCCGCCGTCAACCGGGTGGTCGCCCTGAACGGCGGCATCGTGGTCTGGGACGGCGGCAAGTCCTTGGCAGAGGTCCCGCTGTCCATTGCCGGCATCATGAGCGACGAGCCGCTGGTCCTTGTGAACGAGAAGCTGGAGTCTGCGAAGGAAAAAGCCTTTACGCTTGGCGTCAGCCGAGGAATTGACCCCTTTATGACGCTGAGCTTCATGGCGCTGCCGGTCATTCCCTCCCTGCGCATCACGACCCGAGGCGTGTTCGACGTCAGCACCCAAAGCTACGTGTAAACCACACCCAAAGCTACGTGTAAACCACAAAGGACCGCTCCTGTGGCCACTGTCATTGAGAGAAACTTTGAGCGCGCATGAAAACGTACCCACCCCATTCCAAACGGGGTGGGTACGTTTGACGTTATGATTGCAAGGTTCATCCTGTTTTATGCGGATCGTTCAAGACTGTGCGCAAAATTTTGTTCCCATAAAGCGGGAATAAAGCTATCTGATCAACCGGAATTTACCCTGCGGAGCTGCCACGCATCAGCTGCCGCTCATAAGCTTCACTTGCCGGCGGCAGCTCCATTCCCTCTTCCCACACCAAGGCTCCCTCGCCCACAGGACCTACATAGATTTGGGTAACGTTCTCCGAAAGGAAAATAACGGGATATTTAGAATCTTCATTCTCGCCCCCCGGCTGGGAAAACACATAAAACTGATCAAATCCACCTACATCATATTTACGCGTTGTTTCAAACAGGGAATGCATGGGCGTAATATAGAAAGAGCCGTCCTCCGTTGTGGTGAATTTTGAAAAATATAGATTTTTGTTGTCATTTACGAAAAGATTGAAGTAGATGCTTCCGTCGGAAAGCTGAGAGAGCTCCGTGACCTCCAGAACATCCGCGGACACCGGAATGCACTTCCACTGGGTGATCCCGTAATACGCGCCAAACAAATCGGCGCATACAAGGACGGCAATCAGGGTACCTTTCAAAAACGACTGCTTTTTGCTTTTTTTCCATGCGGAGCCAATCGCTTTTAACGGCGCGGTATCATTGATGGCGGCGCTTTCGGCAGGCTCCTCCATTTCGGCGAGAATCTTTGCGCATGCGCCGCACTCCCTCAGGTGCTCCTCCACCATGGCACGGCTCTCCGGGCTGCAAACATGGTCGTGGTACAGCGGAAGCAAATCTTCAATGACACGGCAAGGCAGTTTCATGACAAATCCTCCTTCATTTTTAATCTGGCGCGGTGGTAAGTGACTCTGGCCCAGCTCTCCGTTTTTCCGAACAATTCCGCGATTTGGGCAAAGGACAATTCTCCGAAAAGGCGCAAGGAAAACACCTCTTTGTAAGGCTCCGCCAAGGTATGCAGGCGTTTGTGGAGTTCAAAGGCCTCCGCTTTTTTTATTTGATCTTCTTCAGGGCCAGCCGCAGAGGCAAGCCGCTCCAAATCCGCATCGGTTTCCGTGCGCTGTCCTTTTTTATAAACTGAAAAATATGTATTTTTTGCAATCTGGCACAGCCACACATACAGCTTGCATGTTCCGTCAAAACTGTCGATGCCTTTCAGCGCTTTAAAAAATGTTTCCTGTGTCAGTTCTTCTGCAAGCATCTCGTTTTTACATAAGGACAGGGCGTATCTGTATACATCTTTAAAGTAAAGATTGTACACTTCTTCAAATTCAGCCACTTTCTCACCTCCCTTTCCTACATAAGACTCATCAATCCGCAATTCGTTACAAAGATTCAAAATCTGCCGAACGGGTTGGCACGGATGCGGCACAGCCGCTAAGGGATAGAGGTCCTTCCTCTACCCCTTAGCGGCTGTTTCACTGCATGACATCGGCCTGAGGCCGGTCTTTTTTTACGCGTTCTCCACGGTGATCTGGCACATCTTCATGGCCGATAGCGCCGTGGCGTGACTTTCCGGCGTGACGCCGGCGCAGCAGGCGGCGTCCACGCAGACCTCCGCTTCCGGCAAAAACGCCTTCACCAGCAGCGCGTTGGAAATCACGCAGATATCCGTGCAAAGCCCGATAAGCGTCACCTTTTCCACCCGCTCCGCCCGGTCGGCCTCCCGCAAAATTTCGCCAAGATTTGCGCTCCCAAAGGTGGGCTTGTCCACAACCGCCGCCCCCGCCGCGCAGTCCGCGAGTTCAGAGACGATCTCCCAGCCCCACGTCCCCTCCACGCAGTGGGGCACCGGCAAGTTGCGCCCCTCCTGCGTCTTTCGGTAATCCGCCCCGTGGGTATCCCGGGTGAATACCAGCCGCTCAGTGGAGGACTCCGCGATCCGCCGCGCCACACGGGGTACGATTCTCGCCGCTTCCGCCGTCCCCAGCGCGCCGCTCACAAAGTCATTTTGCATATCCACAACGATCAAATAGTTCATGGGTCCCGTCTCCTCTTTTCTGACAAAATTATCACTTTTTCTTATGTTAGTATTGTATATTCACCGGAAGAATGGGGAGTAAACCGGTTGACTTTCCATTTTTTGTCCGTTACCATAAGAAACATCCCAGGGTAAGGAATTGGAAGCGGCGCGAAACCGTTCTCTTTTTCGCTCTTTGGGCATGTTTGAGGAAAAGAGAAGGAGTCGCATTTTATGAAACGAGAGAACTTTCAATCCCGGCTGGGATTTCTGCTGGTGAGCGCAGGGTGCGCCATCGGCATCGGAAACGTCTGGAAATTCCCCTACGTCACCGGTCAAAACGGCGGCGGCGTATTTGTCCTTTTTTATCTGCTGTTTTTAATTATTATGGGCGTCCCGGTGCTCACCATGGAGCTGGCCGTGGGCCGCGCCAGCCGCAAAAGTGCCGTGCAGGGCTATCAGGCGCTGGAAAAGCCCGGTTCCAAGTGGCATATCCACGGCTGGTTCTGCGTGATCGGCTGCTACCTTTTAATGATGTATTATACCACGGTCTCCGGCTGGATGCTGGGTTATTTCTTTAAATTTCTCTCGGGCACCTTTTCGGGCCTTTCCGGCGACGCCGTGGGCGGTGTGTTTGGCGCCATGCTCTCCTCTCCCGGCGAGATGGCAGGCTGGATGGTTTTGACGGTGGTGGCGGGCTTTGCCGTTTGCAGCTTCGGTCTGCAAAGGGGCTTGGAGCGCATCACCAAATGGATGATGCTGGGCCTGTTGGGTCTCATCGTGATTCTGGCCGTCCACAGTCTGGTGCTGCCCGGCGCTTTGGAAGGCGCCAAATTTTACCTGCTGCCGGACTTCCAGCGCGCGGCGGAGGTCGGCCTCGGCAAGGTCATCACCGCCGCCATGAATCAGTCCTTCTTCACCCTGAGCCTCGGCATCGCGGCGATGGAGATTTTCGGCAGCTACATGTCCCGAGAGCACAGTCTCACTGGGGAGGCCGTGCGCATCTGCTGCCTGGACACCTTCGTGGCGCTAATGGCGGGCCTCATCATCTTCCCGGCCTGCTTCTCCTTCGGCGTACAGCCGGACGCCGGCCCCTCCCTGATCTTCATCACCCTGCCGCAGGTGTTTGTGAACATGGCAGGCGGGCGTGTGTGGGGCGCGCTGTTCTTCCTGTTCATGACGTTTGCCAGCTTCTCCACGGTCATTGCCGTGTTTGAAAACCTGCTGGCCAGCTGCATCGACAACTTCGGTTGGACCCGCAAGAAGGCCGTTGTCGTCAACTGCGTGTTCGTCCTCATCGCCAGCCTTCCCTGCCTGCTGGGCTACAACGTGTGGAGCGGCATCCATCCCCTCCCCGGCAAGGACATGCTGGACAGCGAGGACTTCCTTGTGAGTAACCTCCTGCTGCCCATCGGCTCTCTGGTGTACCTGCTCTTTTGCGTTACCAAGTGGGGCTGGGGCTTTGAGAACTACCTGAAAGAAGCCAATACCGGCAAGGGGCTGAAAATGCCCAAGTGCCTGAAACCCTATTTCCAGTTCGTACTCCCCGTTTTGATTTTGGTCATTTTGATTCAGGGCCTTCTTTAAACTATAAAGGAGAGGACAGCCGCTTGGCTGTCCTCTCCTTTTTTCTTCTTCACATCCGCACGCGGAAAAGGCCGTGGCGGTTGCAGTAGGCATACAGATACCCCTGTCCCCGGATGAAAAACCGTGTCTGGGCGTCCTGCTCGGGGTAAAGCCGCACGATTTGGGCGCGGTCGCTGGTGACAAAGGCCAAAAATGTCACGGAGTGGCTCTTTTCCATGGGATGGTCCACCGTCACGTACCACTCGTTTTCCACCACTTCCGCGTGGATGGCATGGGCCTCGTCCGGCTCCTCCGCCTCCAGTGGCGGAAGGCTGACGCCGCAGCAGGAGAAAGCGCCCTCCCCCGTACACCAGATCACGTTGCCGCAGACCGGACACACATAGAATTTGCTGCGCAGCACGTTGGCGGAGCGGTTTGCGTTTTTCACGCACTCTCCCGAAAGCAGCTCGGCCACGGAAACGCCCAGTGCGCCGGAGATCGGTTCCAGCAGCGAAATGTCGGGAAGCCCCCGGCCCGTCTCCCATTTTGATACCGTTTTATCGCTGACGCAGAGTGTTTCGGCAAGCTGTCTCTGGGTCAGCTTCTTCTTTTCCCGCAGCTCCCGGATGGCGGTGCCTGTTACATAATGATTCATGTTTCGCTCTCCTCAATTTCTCTGTGGTTTCGTTATGTTTAGAATACCCTTTTGCCGGACTTTGCGCAACCTACGTTCCGCAGAGTCCCTCTCCGGCGCGAAGCGCGTTGCGGCGAAGCGGCAAAACCAACGGGATTTTCCCCCTTCTTTCTTGGTAAGTATTCCAAATTTGCAAGTTGAACTCTCTTTTCCTGCAAAATGACTTTCCAAGAGGAAGAATCTGTGTTATATTGTTGGGCAAGAAAAGTCCGGCCCCGGGCCGGGATTGCAGGAGGTTTCCCCTATGATCACTCTCCACGACGACGGTGTGTTTTTGGTGGACGGCGCGCTCTGCGCCGCTGCCCCCATTTCTCCGGAGGAAGGGCGGCGGCGGACGATGGCGTGGAACATTCTCCAGTCCCACAACGTCTCCCACGACCCCGAACAGCTGCACATCCGCTTTGACGCCATGGTGTCTCATGACATCACCTATGTCGGTATCATCCAGCAGGCCCGCTCCTCCGGCCTGAAGGAGTTCCCGCTGCCCTACGCACTGACGAACTGCCACAACAGCCTTTGCGCCGTGGGCGGCACCATCAACGAGGACGACCACGTGTTCGGCCTTTCCGCCGCCAAAAAATACGGCGGCATCTACGTCCCCGCAAACCAGAGCGTGATCCACTCCTATGCAAGAGAGCAGCTCGCCGGCTGCGGAAAGATGATTCTCGGCTCCGACTCCCACACGCGCTACGGCGCTTTGGGCACCATGGCTGTGGGCGAGGGCGGACCGGAGCTTTGCAAACAGCTGCTGAAAAACACGTGGGACGTCAAGTACCCCAAAGTGGTGCTGGTCTATCTCACCGGCGCGCCGAAGCGGGGCGTCGGCCCCCACGACGTGGCAATCGCGCTGGTGAAGGCCACCTTTGAAAGCGGGTTTGCCAACAACTGCGTGCTGGAATTTGCCGGTCCCGGCATCGCGGACCTGCCCATCGATTTCCGCAACGGCATCGACGTCATGACCACCGAGACCACCTGTCTTTCCTCCATCTGGGAAACGGACGCCGTGACGGAGGATTTCTACAAGACCCATCACCGTGCCGGGGAATTCGCGCCGCTGCGGCCCGGAGACGGCGCGTACTACGACCGGTACATCGAGCTGGACCTCTCCCGGGTGGAGTCCATGATCGCCCTCCCCTTCCACCCCTCCAACGCCTGGACCATCCACGAATTCCTGGAAAACGCGCCGGAGATCCTGGCCCAGGTGGAAGCCGACGCCCGCGCCCGCTTCCCCAAGGCCCACGTGAAGCTGGCGGACAAAATCCACGACGGCGGCGTTTGGGCCGATCAGGGCGTGATCGCCGGCTGCGCCGGCGGCCTGTTCGACAACATCACGGAATCCGCGGATATCCTCCGGGGCGGCAGCTGCGGCAACGGATACTTCTCGCTGGACGTCTATCCCACCAGCGTGCCCGTGAGTCTGGAGCTGACGAAAACCGGCGCCACGGCGGACCTGCTCTCGTGCGGCGCGCTGATGAAGCCCAGCTTCTGCGGTCCCTGCTTTGGCGCGGGAGACGTGCCCGCCAACAATGGCCTCAGTCTCCGGCACACCACCCGCAACTTCCCCAACCGGGAAGGCTCCAAGCCCGCCGAGGGGCAGTTTGCCGGGGTCTGTTTGATGGACGCCCGGTCCATCGCGGCAACGGCGCGCAATGGCGGTAAAATCACCGCCGCCACCGACGTGGCGTATGCCCCGGTCCACCGCCCCTACCACTTCGATCAGGGCGTTTACGACCGGCGGGTCTACAACGGTTTTGGGAAGCCGGAACGGGACGCGGAGCTGATTTTGGGGCCAAACATCACCGACTGGCCCAAGGTAGCGCCCCTCAGCGAAAACCTGCTGGTGGAGCTGGCGGCGGTGCTGCGTGACCCTGTTACCACAACGGACGAGCTGATCCCCTCCGGTGAGACCTCCTCTTACCGCTCCAATCCCCTGCGTCTGGCGGAATTCACCCTCTCCCGCCGGGACGCGGCCTATGTGGGCCGGGCCAAGGCGGCGGCCGCACTGGAAGCACAGCGCCTGTCCGGCGGCGCACCGGAAGCGCTGAAGGGCCTTTTGGACCGGGTGGGCGACGGCGCGGCTCTGCTTCGCAGTACCCAGTTCGGCTCCTGCGTATTCGCCAACAAGCCCGGCGACGGCTCCGCCCGGGAGCAGGCGGCCTCCTGCCAGAAGGTGCTGGGTGGCTTTGCCAACATCTGCTACGAATTTGCCACAAAGCGCTATCGCTCCAACTGCATCAACTGGGGCATCCTGCCCTTCACCATCGACCAGAGTTCCCCCTTCCCATACGGCCCTGGCGACTGCGTGTTCGTTCCCGGAATTCGGCAGGCCATTGCCTCCGGCGCGGAGGATATTCCCGCCACGGTCCTTCAAAAAGACGGCACGACAGTGCCGCTGCTGCTCCACGTAAAGGGCCTGACCGACGACGAAAAGCAGATCATTCTGGACGGCTGCCTCATGAATTACTACGCAAAGAGGACGAATTGACATGGAAAAAATTCAAATGACCACCCCGCTGGTGGAGATGGACGGCGACGAGATGACCCGCGTTTTGTGGGCCATGATCAAGGAAAAGCTGCTGCTCCCCTTCGTGGACTTGAAAACGGAATATTACGATCTGGGCCTGCTGCACCGGAACGAGACGCGCGATCAGGTGACGGTGGACGCCGCCAACGCCGCCAAACGGCTGGGAGTTGCTGTGAAGTGTGCAACCATTACACCGAACCAGCAGCGCATGAAAGAGTATCCCGTGCTGACGGAAATGTGGAAATCCCCCAACGGCACCATCCGCTCCATTTTGGACGGCACGGTGTTCCGCGCCCCCATCTGCATCGACGCGGTGAAGCCGGTGGTGAAGAACTGGAAGCGCCCCATCACCATTGCCCGCCATGCCTACGGCGACGTTTACAAGGCGGTGGATCTGGAGACCGGGGAGCCGGGCACCGCCACCTTGACCTTCACCGGCGAAAGCGGCGAAAGCAAGACCCTCACCGTGCAGCATGTGGACGGACCCGCCGTGTGGCAGGCCGCCCACAACAAGGAAGCTTCCATCCGCTCCTTCGCCCGTTCCTGCTTCCAGTACGCCATCGACACCCGGCAGGACCTGTGGTTTTCCACCAAGGACACCATCGCCAAGGTCTATGACGGCGTTTTCAAGCGGATTTTTGAAGAGGAATTTGAGGCCTCTTACCAAGCGCGCTTCAAGGAATTGGGCATCTCCTATTTCTACACCCTCATCGACGACGCCGTGGCCCGAGTCATCCGCAGCGAGGGCGGGTATATCTGGGCGTGCAAGAACTATGACGGCGACGTGATGAGCGACATGGTCTCCACCGCCTTCGGCTCCCTCGCCATGATGACCAGCGTGCTGGTATCGCCGGACGGCACCACGGAGTTTGAAGCCGCCCACGGCACCGTCACCCGCCACTACTACCGCTACCTGAACGGCGAGGTGACCTCCACCAATCCCATGGCCACCATTTTCGCCTGGTCCGGCGCGCTGAAAAAGCGGGGCGCGCTGGACGGATTGAAAGACCTCACCGCCTTTGGCGAAACGCTGGAGCGCGCCTGCTTTGAAACGCTGAACGCGGGCGTGATGACAAAGGACCTGGCGGAGTTGGCGGAACCCGGCTTCCACGCCACCGCCGTCAACAGCGAGGAATTTTTGGACGCGGTAGCCGCCCGCTTAAAAGCGGCGCTGAAATAAAATCAGGACCACCCGTTATACGGGTGGTCCTGACTTTATTTTGTGGTTTCTCCACGGACTTATTTGAAATTTTCCGCTTCTATTTGCTGTAAGCGGGCGAAAAGACCTCCCACAAAGTTTGCCCGCTCCGGCTCGAAACCGCCGCAAAAGCCTGCCTCCAGCCATGCGTCCACCATTTCGCAGGCATTTGCCGGGGCAATGACGCGCCCGCCCATGGCCAGCACGTTGGCGTGATTGAGCACGGCAGACTTGGGAGCCGTAAAAAGGCTCTCACAGGCCACGCAATAAATACCTTTGAATTTATTGGCCAAAACGCTGACGCCTCCGCCGGTGCCGCACATCACGACTCCGCGCTGGCAGGAACCGTTTTGCACCGCCCTGGCCACGTTTGCCGCGGCGTCCACGTAGACGACCGTGTCCTCCGCCGTTTGCTGGCCCACGTCGATCACCTCATGGCCCAGTTGAACGAGGTGCGCCTTGACCTCCTCCTTGAGAGAAAAACCCGCGAAATCCGAAGCGATTGCAAGCTTCATCATACGATCAATCCTTCCTTTTACCTTTTCGTTTGGCACATTCTGCGCTAAACACAGCCGTTTGATTTACAGACTCAACTCAACCCTGTAACGTGCTCAGGCAAACATCGTTACCAGCGTCGGGCAGAAAACAACGATCATCAAAACCACGAAGAAGCAGCCAAGATACGGAAGCTCGCCCTTGCTGATCTCTCCCATGGGCAGTCCGGTGAATGTGCTGCACGCAAAGATGTTGTTGGCGACGGGCGGGGTCATGCAGCCCATCACATTGGTCATGGTCACAATCATACCAAGATGCAGCGGATGGATGCCGACGGCAAGCGCGATGGGCAGAAAAAGCGGAATCAGCATGGTTACCGTGGCAATGCCCTCCAGGAAAAAGCCGAAGATCAGCAGTACCACCGTAATGATCAGCAGCACCGGGTAATACCCAAGGCCCGCCTCCTGCACAGTGGAGACGATCCAGCCGGAAATACCGCTGACTGTAAACAGCCAGGAGAACACGGTGGAGGTTCCCATAATAAACAGAATAACGGAGCAGGACACTGCGGAGGTCTTAAAAATTTTCAGCAGATCTCTCCATTTCAGGGTTTTGTAAATGAACACAGCAACTCCCAGTGAGTAAAACACAGAAACCGCACCGGCCTCCGTGGCGGTAAACAGTCCGGAATAAATGCCGCCCAGGACAAGGACCGGCATTAAAAGTGCCAGAATCGAGTGCTTGAAGGAGCGCAGGACCTTTTTAATTGTAAATTTTTCTTCGGCAATGGGCCACGCATATTTTCTGGACATTACCCAGGAAATGAGGCACATGGCGATAACCAAAAGCGCGCCAACCACAAAACCGGCAGAAAACAGGCTGGCAATGTTGGTCTGTGTGATGGTGCAGTACACGACCATGATGATGCTGGGCGGAATAATGGGCCCCAGGCCTCCGGCCACGGACACCAGTCCGGCCACCTGATACTTGGGGTATCCGCGCTTTACCATTTCAGGATACATCATGCTTCCGATTGCAACCACGGTTGCGGGGCCGGAGCCGGAGAGCGCGGCAAAGAACGCGCAGGCCAAAATCACCACAAGCGCCAAGCCGCCGCGGATATTACCAACCAACGACTCGCAAAATTCGATCAGCCGTTTTGAAATGCCACCCTCCGACATGATGTTGCCGCCGAGGATAAACAGCGGGATCGCCATAATCGAAAACGAATTCAGCGCGTTAAAAATCTTCTGGCTGACCACCGTCAGCGGATAACCCAATACAATTAAACAGACCGTGCTGGCAATACCAAGGCAATAAGAAACCGGCACCTTTAAAATCATCAGCACCACAAAAAGTCCGAATAAGAGCAGGGCAAGCGTTCCTGTTGACATCACAAGCTGCCTCCTTCGTCTTTTGCGTCTCCGCTTTCTCTCTTTCGAAGCAGCGTGTGGACAAGCTCCCACACCTCATAGGCCGCCATGAGCAGCAGGCTCAACGGAAGAATCAGATAAACCGCCCACATGGGCCAGTCCATTGCGCTGGAAAGCTGTCCGTTTCGATAGGTCGTTATGACGAACTGAATGGCATAAAACCCGGAAACACCTGCAAACGCAGCGCTGATAAGGCAGCCGAAGCATTCAACGATTTTCTTAGGCATGAACGGAAGGTGATTCACAACTGCATCAACGCTCATCTGCTTTCCCTGCCGCAATCCGATTTCGGAGCCAAGCAGCGCCATCCAGACCATCGCAAAACGAGACAGCTCTTCCGTCCAGCTCAGGGGAATTTTGAAAATATTACGATTCACTACCTGAAAAAAGCATCCGCAGGCCATCACAATGAAGCAGATCACACAAATGATTGATTCAAAGTCGGACAAGAATTTCATTATTTTTTTCATGTGTAAGGCTCCCATCCCTATCACGCCATGGTGTGCCCCCACGCGGCAGACACACCATGGCGCGTATGCTTTTATCCCTTCGTATCCTCAATTGTCTTCATGACAGCGGGGTCCAGCTTGTCGCTGTAACTGCTGTACACGCTTTGCACCGCTTCTTTTAGCTCATCACGGTTCAGATCGATGAACTCGATTCCCTTATCTTTCAGCGTGGAAACCGCGTCCGTGTTCTGCTGTTCCATCAGATCTCTCTGGAATGTGACGCTGTTCGTGGCCGCAGCCGTGACAATTTCCTGCTGCTCAGGCGTCATAGCCTGATAGACGCTGTCGGAGATCATGATCACGCAGAAGCCGAAGAAGTGGCCCGTGTTGATGATGTAAGGGCAGACCTCATACATGGACTGGTTCACAACATAGGAATAGCAGTTTTCTGCGGCATCAATGGTGCCCTGAGAGAGCGACGTGTAGACCTCAGAGGAGGACATCGGGGTAGGCAGACAGCCCAGCGCCTCGAAGGTCGCTGTGTGCAGGTCGGACTGCATGGTCCGAATCTTCAGGCCCTTCAGATCACTGATGGAGCGAATGGCCTTGGTGGTGTAAATATTACGGAACCCGGTGTCATACCAGCCCAGGATTCTGATTCCCTGCTGATTCAGGCAGGCCTCGGCAATGGTATTGCCGACCTCGCCATCCACCACGGCGTGGGCGTGATCCGCATCGCGGAAGATAAACGGCGCATCCACATAGTAAAACTCTGGGACAAACGCGGAGACGGCCGCAGTGGACGCAAACACACACTCGATGGTGCCCAGCTGCATTCCTTCAATGGTATCCGTTGCATTGCCCAGTGCCGCGTCTCCATACAGCTCCACGGCAATCGAACCGTTGGACTTTTCTTCTACTTCCTTCTTGAATTCTTCCAGCGCAATGTAGTAAGAGGAAGTCGTTGTGTCATCACAGGCGAACTTCAAAACAATCTGCTTGCCGCTCTGCGCACCGGCGTCACTTCCGCCGGAATCCGCCGGAGCCGTGCTGCCGGCGGAACTGCCGGACCCACCGCAGGCCGCAAGGCTGAGCGCCATTCCCAATGCCAGAATCAAAGAAATCAGTTTTTTCATGTCGAATCCTCCCAAATTTATTGATCAGGCTTGTGATTGCCTAATTCATTTCTCTAACCAACCGTCACATCCAGTGAAAGCTGCCGTAAAATCTCCATGCGCCCCTCCAGCTCCTGCGCCGTCAGCGGCGTCCGATCCTTTGGCGCTCGGTTCAGGAAGCATTTCCCGTATTTGGGAACGCCCAGCCTGTGAAAGTTCAAAAGCTCTACCTTGCGAATCCCACAGCCGGCAATCAATTGACCGATTGCAAGGACCTCGTCCAGATCTGTGTTAAAGCCGGGAATCATGGGGATGCGGGCAATGATGTTCCCGCCGTTTTCCGCCAGCTTTCTAATGTTCCCAAGCAAAATTTTTGCATCGCCCCCCGTCTCCGCCTTCAGCTTTTGCGCATTGGTGTGTTTCACATCGCACAAATAGGTGTCGATATACGGCATGGTGCGCCGGATCTGCTCCCAGCCGCAGGCGCTGCAGGTTTCCATGGCGGTGTTCAGGCCCTCCTCCCTGCACTTTTGCAAAAGTTCCATCAGGAAGTCGATCTGCACCACCGCTTCACCGCCGGAAATGGTAATGCCCCCTTGTGAGTGCCCATAAAACACAGCGTCTCTTTTGACAATTCGGACAATCTCATCTGCTGTATAGCGCTTTCCCACCATCGTCAGCGCCGTGGAACAACACGCCGCCGCGCAGGTAAGGTCCCGGCAGGTCAAACACTTTGAAAGATCGATTTGATATGCGGGACTGGTCTGAATCGCCCCGGACGGACAATCGAGCGCGCAGCGCCCACAGTGGATGCACTTTTGCGCGTCGTACATGGGCTGGGGGTGCGTACTCTGCGATTCCGGGTTGCTGCACCAATCGCAGTGCAGCGGACACCCCTTAAAAAACACATTGGTCCGGATGCCCTCCCCGTCATGTACGGAAAAGCGCTGAATATCAAATATAATGCCGTTCATCGTATGTACCTGCCCTTAGCAGCAAGCGTGCTGGGTCCGCTCAATAATATCATTTTGGAGCACCACATCCAGCGTTGTGAAAAGCACGCTGAAGCCGGCGACGCGAACCACCAGATCGCTGTATTTTTCCGGATGCTTCTGCGCGTCCCGCAGCACTTCGCTGTCCACCACGTTGTACTGCACGTGCTGGGCGCCAAGGTTAAAAAAGGCGTCCGTCAGCGCACACAGATTCTGGAGTCCCTTTTCTCCCTGCACTGTGGAAGGATGGAATTTCACATTTAAAAGCGCTCCGTTGGTGGCTTCAAAATGGTTCAGCTTCGCCACGGACAGCATCTCTGCCGTGGGACCGCAGACGTCGCGCCCCTGCGCCGGAGATACGCCGCCGTCGGAAACCAGCATCTCTTTTGTGCGTCCGTCCGGCGTGGCTCCCAGACTGCCCACAAACAGCGCGTGGGCGGAAATGCTTTGCAGTCCCGGCTGGAAGGATGCGCTGCGATACCCGGTATACCGCTTGAAGTCCCTGCAATAGTCCTCGCCGCAAATTCTTGTCATGAGATCGGCCTCGTCGTCGTCATTGCCGTATTTAGGCACATTGTGCAAAAATTCCTGACGCACCGTCTCGTACCCATGAAAATTACAGCGAAGCATCTTTCGCATCTCCTCCATGGAATACTTGTGATTTTCAAATACTTTTTTCTTGATGACCAGCATGGAATCGCCCAGATTGGCCAGCCCCACCGCGTTGGGAGAGGTGTAGTTATAGTGGGCGCCCCCGCAACGGATGTCTTTTCCACGTTCAATGCAGTCCTCTACAAAGCAGGACACCAGCGGGGTGGGACACATCGCGCTGTGGGCATACTCAACGGCATTGACGCAAAACGCGTGAAGATCCATGATGTAGCGCTGTTCCTTCCGGTAGGCGTTATAAAAATCATGGAAGTCCTCAAACGCTTCGCCCACGGGAATTCCGATCTTCTTACCGCTGACGGGGTCCTCGCCGTTGAAAATGGCCAATTCCAAAACCTTGCACAGATTTGTAAAGCCTGTGGAGTACATGCCCTCCATTTTTCCGGCCACATGCGGTTCCACACAGCCCACCTCGCAGTAGTTGCGGGCCTCCTCCAGTGAACAGCCGATGTTGCGCAGAATGGGAATGATGGCCTCATCGTTGAAATATGCCGGCATACCGATCCCCGCCCGGGCGACCTCGGCAGCGGAGCGTTTCATAGACTCTGGCGTACCTTTGTGCCATCTCATGGAAAGGGACGGTTGAGACAGCTTCAATTCCGCCGTGACCTTGCAGCAAAGCAGGGACACCGCGTTGGTCACGTCGCGGCCGTCGGCGTCCATGCCGCCCACAATCAGATTTTGAAACATGGGATACCCGCCAAACGCCAAGGAGCCTGTATAGTCCCGCAGCTTGCTGATCTCCGCAAATTTGACCCACAGGCAGCCAAGGAGCTCCTCCTCCCGCTGGGGGGAAATGCCGCGCTCCATATCGGCGTTGTAGCTCCGAATGGTATATTGATCAAACCGCCCGGGCGACATGCTGTGCCCGTTGGACTCGATTTGCAGGCAAAGATGCAGGAACCAGAAGCTTTGCAGGGCCTCCTGAAACGTCTCTGCCCTTTGGCGGGGAACCTTACGGCATACCCGCGCAATTTCCAGCAGTTCTGCCCTGCGGGGTTCCTCTGATGCAGCCGCCTTCTGCTCCGCCAAAGCCGCAAACCGCTCGGCAAACGCGATCAGGGCGTTGCATACGATCAGGCAGGAGTCGTAGAAGATTCCCCGCTCCAGGTCCGCCGCGTTTTCCGGGCGGCAGTGCGCCTTTTTTTCCGTCAGCTCATCAATGAGATACTCCAGCCCCCGATCAATCAGCTTTTCATATTGCACGCTGATGTGACCAAGGCCGCAGGAAAGCGGCGAGAGCAAAAACGCCTGACAGGCCATGGCCTCCTTCGCCTCGTCCGGGATCACGCTGAGCGCCCGCTCCTTCACGGTCCTGCCCTTCCACTTGGGAAGCACTTCTTTGAGCACAGCCTTGTTTTCTGCCGATAGCTTGTACTTGCTGGAACGCCGCATTTCAAATTGGTCCAGTTCCCGCATGATCCAGTCCACTGAGAACTCCGGAAAAACAGGCGTTCCTTTTGCCATGCTGGCCTGATTGCCCACGATCAGCTCGTCGTCCGCAATCCAGATCGACATTTCTCTCAAAATCTTTTCAAGGGTCCTGGCCCGCAGAAGCGCTGCGGGAAGATCCTGAAACTGCTCGTACGCCTCCGTCACGATTCGCGCGCGCTCACTGCAAATTTCCGGGGTCTGCGCCAAATTCTTTTGCCGCAGACGCCGCAGACGATCATTCATACTTGGCTCACTCCTTCTTCTCCACCGTGTATCCGGTCCGACTTTTTGTCAAAGCGTTTTAAGCCCATTCTTACACGCAGTCCATTGCTTTACCGCGGCGTCGGTAATTTTCAGGGAACGCATTGCTGATTCCAAGGTGCTGTGGCAAACTCCGCAGCCTCTCAGCTCGTCTACAATATCCTGAATCTGCTCCGTGCCGATGTTCGGGTTGACCGGGGGACAGATTTGGCGGATGCCATCCGGCGTTTCAATGGTGATGGGTTCCGTGTTCTTTCCGTACTGGAACGTCACCGTGCCCCTGTCCCCAAAAATGAGAATCTGATCCAGTTCCCGCCAGGCCGCATAACACCAAAGGCCGCTCACCATGACGCCCGTTTCCGTCAGCATTGAGAGCGATACCACATCCTCTCCCTGATAGCACCCGGTCTCGTTGGAAATCTCCAGCTTAAAATCCGCCGCCGCACCTACCAAATAATCGATCAGATCCAGCATGTGAATATCCGCCTCAAAGAAATAACTGCCGCCGGAAATCGTGCTGCGGACTCGCCACGGCTTTTCTTCCTCTGGCAGGCGTTCCTCCCTCGTCAGCATCTGCGTGCGAAGAATCTGCACGCCCCGCACCTTGCCGATGACGCCCTCGTTCAGCAATCTGCGCAGCTCCTTATACCGGCCCATTCCGCGGCGATAATGTGCGACATAAATTTTTGTGCCGCTGGCTTGAAACGCTTCCCGGATCTCCTCTGCTTCCTCATAGGAAAGCGCAATTGGCTTTTCAAGATAGCAGTGCTTTCCCGCCTCTGCGCAGGCGATGGCATACTTTTTGTGGCAATTCGGCGTCGTTGCAACATATACAATGTCAATCTGGGGATCGGCAAGAAGCGCTTCGGCACTGTCATAGACTTTGCCTGCCCCATGCCGCTTCACCCAATCCTCCGCCCGCGCTTCGGTTCGGTTTGCAACGCCTGCCAGAGTGGAATGCGATGCGCGGTAAAGCCCCGGGCCGTTCTTTTCTTCCGTAACGTCGCCGCAGCCGATCATTCCCCAGCGAACCATATCATCCGTCATGATGTAGGCACTCCTTTATGTTGTATGTTAAGTTTTACCCCGTTTTTTTGCACTAGGCCAGACGCGCCCATCGGGAGTTTGCGAGAGTCTCAATTTCTGAACCAGTCACGCCCGTTTGTCAAGTTACACAATTGAATCGAATTTATTTTTTGTTTCGTTGTCGCTTTAGCATAATCGAATCTGTAAATTTTGCATAGAGTCTTATTCTGTGATTCTACGCATTTTTTGCGTTTTTGGGGAAGAACCTTCAGATTCAGAAAATATTTTTCATTTCATTGTGAAGAATCCGTTCAGTTTTCCACAATATTACGGTTCCCTTGATGACTTTGCCGCGCATCCCCATCGCTTTGGGCAAATAAACGTATTTTCCCGGTCACGCGGGCTGTGCCGTTGGTAAATTTGTAAAACCCTTTATTTTGTGTTACACTTGCAAAACAGGTATTTTAAATTGAACAGAAAACAGCACAACGGAGGATGCCGCATGAACCGTCGATATCTCGACACAATTAACACGATCAAACAGTTTAAATTCAAAAGTGTCTTTTTCCTCTTTTATTTACTTTTGATTTTGTTTTCCATGTTATTTATCGGAATCTTTTCTGCCTATATTTATCATATATACTTTCAAAACTTTTCAAAAACGCAGGAATTGACTTTGAACTCCTACCTGTCTCAGATCTCAGAAAAGCTGGACAACTCCCTTTACTTTTTGAACGATTCCGTGATTACCTTGTCCAGAAACGACCGCGTTGTAAATGCCATCATTGTTCCAAAGGACACTGACATTGAGCGGAACGCTCAGATCGTATCTTTCCTGCGCGCCACTGTGGAAAATTCCGCATACATTGATTACGTCTGTCTCTACGAGGCAACCAACCAGTTATTGCTTACATCGCGCTACGCGCTCCAGCCGTCAACAGACTCTTACTATACAGATGTTTTGACGTATTGTCTGGACGAAAGCAATTGGACTCTGCTCAATTACGAAAAAAATCGCTACTCCTCCGGTTTGGTTGTCTATCAGGATAAAATATTTCTGACACACGGCTTTATTTCCGGCAACGGTGCTTTTTTAGGCGTTCTGGTTGCCCAGGTGAATCGGGAACGACTATTTTCACAACTGGGACAGACTGTCGCAGATACTCCATATACCGTAGAAATTCAAACCGCGCAGAGCGACCCGCTGTTCACCAGCCGTTCACCCCTCGACTTTGGCCGCGGAAAGGTGACATTGCGGTCCGATTATTCCGAATGGAACTACATTTTGTCCTATCCTCAGCCGATGAACATTTCCGTCGGCACTTATTTCAAAAGCATTCTGCCATTTCTCCTGATTTTGTTGGCAGTCGGGCTAATTTGTTCCTTCCTGATTGCGCAGCAGTTTTATCGCCCCATCAACCAGCTATTTCTGTCGGTTTCCAGAAACCGGCCGCCGTCCAAGGGCGACGCCGCATTGTGCAAGGGCGCGGCGGGCAGTGAGGTTGAAATGCTGACCATGACTTACCGGCAAATGCAAAGCGACCAGAAGGCCGCCCAAGACTTCATCATACAGGCCCGTCCGGAGTTGGAATCAAATCTGTTGCTGGATTTAATCGCAGGAAAGGCTTCCCAGGAGGACGATCTGGAACAGCAGTTGAAAGCCATGCAAAGTTCACTGATTTCCGGCGGAACATATCAGTGTTTCATTATGAAATCCACACATACGGTCGAAAGCGGAAATCTCGTGAACTACATTTTCTTTAAGCAGGTACAATCTATTCTTCAAAAAATTATTCGCCTCGATTGGGGAATGCTGTATTTTTTACGTCCGGAAAACGACACGGATACATTTGTGCTGCAATATGCCGACGGTCTTTCCAGCACAAAAATAAACCAGATCAAAAAGCAGTTTTTATCAGATGCGCAGCGCCAGCTGCATTCTGTCAGTGAAGGAATTTTACTCTCCTGGGGAGACGTCTGTGTGACGCTGGAAAACCTTTGCCACTCTTATAGCGAGGCGAAAGAAACTCTCCGCAAAACGCTTTATTATGCGGCGGAAAACGTAGGTGAAAGCACTCCCTCTGCTTCGGGGGAGGATTCCAACGACAGTCAGGAAGCCTACTTTATCTCACAGACGGAATTGTTTTCCTCCTGTTTATGCAAACACGACTTGGTCATGGCGGAAACACTGTTGACTCAAATTTTGAAGGATGTATGTGTTTCTTCCAATGAACTCGCCTTGATACGAAAGGTCTGCGCCCGAATTCTTGATCTTCTCGTGGAACGGACATTGGACACCCCTGCGGATTCAACTGGGCGAAATCAAACAGGCAGCGCCTCTATGTTCCGGCAGTTGGACAGTCTGTCCGATCCAAAGAAAATTTATCTCTTTATGTTGGAAGAGACCTCCTGCTTACTCGATTCGATTAAGAAAGGATTAAAAAGCAGGCAACTCCGTTTGATTATACAGGCCAAAGAATATATGCAGCAAAATTACAGTGACAGCAACCTGTCCATTCGCCAGATCGCCGATGCAATCGGTATCAGCGAAACATATTTAAGCAGTATTTTTACGGAGTACACAAAAGAAAATCTGATTACCTATCTAAACACGTATCGTATTCGGATTGCAAAGGACCTTCTGATCAAGACCCGTATTATGATTAAAGAAATCGGGTATAAGGCAGGGTTTAACACTGTTCAAAATTTCAATCGCGTTTTTAAGAAGATTGTTGGAATTACCCCCGGTGATTATCGGAAACAGTATAAGCTTGCGGACGATCAGGACACAGGAGACCTTTAAACCGTATCATCGGGCAGCCGCTCGTTCCGCTTTCGCGGAACGTACTAAAGCGCAAAAGGGCGCCGCGCACAGTGTGCGCGGCGCCCTTTTTGCGCGCTTTCCTTTTTTGTCAGACCATTTTTTACTTTCAGACGGCGTTCTGCCCTTGAAAACATGTGAAGTAATATAGCTTGTCAGTGTTTGCTTTCCAGCACATTTGCCATAATCCCGTCCGCTTCCCGCAGGTTCGTGGGGCCCTCGTACTGCACAGTCAATACCCGCCGTCCCAAAACGGCCACGGCGCACTGTCCGCCAGACTTCTCCCTGCACCACCAGAATTCATCCAGCGCCGCGGAGGGCGTCCGCTCCAACGCGCCATGGGGAGAAACGCCCAAGGCGCCCGGCCGCACTGCGGACCATTCCGCCGCCAGACGCCGGGCCAGCGGCTTTGTGCGCAGTTCAAAGTAGGTGCTGTCCACCCATGCGGAAAAATCGCCGGACAGCGACAAGGTCTGCCTCACGTGGTCAATCCGTGGGGCGAGCTCGTGGACCTTCGTTCTGACGGTGAAATACTTCGGCGCACCCACGCCGCCATCCACCTCCCGCAGGTCCAGATACACGCTTCCCGCCTTTGGCTCCCCGGTTTTCCTGTCCCGTGCGTTCCAGCCGCCGGAAAGGCTGGACCCGTCGATGCTGTGCCCAGTGGAGGCAAACGGCATCACCACCAGCAGCAAAAAAATCAGCGTCGTGGCAGTCCGCGCAAGCCACAGTTGCCGTCGATAATGCTTTGGCCGCTCCAGCGGGACCCCCGCCGACAGCGAGCGCAGCAGCCTTCGCATTTGTTGTATGTCCCGCAGCCACACCACCATGCCTAGAACAATGCACAGCAGGCACAGCGCGAGCCGCCCCGGCACATCCTCCAGCGCGTCCAGCAGCGGCGTTTTACTGTGGTACCCACCCCACGCCAGTAGCGCCGCCAGCACCGCAAGCATCGTAAGGTTCACCGCCGCGCCCCGCACCATGCGCCCCTTGAGATAGCGGTAGCCCTCCCCCTGCACCACCGGGTCCGTGTCCAGTTCCGTTCCATCGGGATCGTCGCACCGCCAGACATGAAACATACCGTTCAGGACTCCAACATGGGTCCAGCCCAGCGCCGCGTACAGCTCCACTCGCTGCGCGTCCGGCGTCTCTTTCCCGCGGGAGAGGGGCTGCAGGCGGTACCGGCACGCGCAGGGCGCCTCCTGTGTGAAAACGGCCCGTCCGCCCCGAAAGCCAACAAGACGCCATCCCTCCCGGGCCATATCCTCCAGCCACGTTTCCGTGGCCACCACGTCATAAGCGCCTGCGGGGCACAGCGCCCGCAGCTCCGCTTTTTCTTCCCTCAGCGTCTCCGACATCCGCGCTCCTCCTTCTCAGTCAGTTTCCTTCTCTTCCAGCGCCTGCCTGCGCTCCGCCCGCCCGCTCGCCGTCCGCCACGCAGAGCTTTAACCGGCTTAATTCCTGCCGGAACAGGGCGCGGCCCCGATCCGTGATGGCGTAGGTCCGCTTCCGTCCCTCCACCGCCGTCTCCCGGGCGAGACCTTCCTCCTCAAATTTTGCCAGAATCGTATACAGCGTCCCCGGGCCAAGCCGCACCCGGCCCGCCGTGGTATCGTCCACATCCTGCACGATCTCCGTGCCGCACCGCTCCTGCCCCAGCAGGGACACCAGCACATAAAACATGCTCTCCGTCAGCACCTTCAAGGCTTCTCGCGCCATGTCATCCTCCCAATATCGTAAGGCGATATTACTGGTTTTACTATAATATCGTCTTACGATATTGTCAAGGCCTCTTTGCCGGTCTGGCAAGATTTTGCTGAGGCGGCAAATTTTGAGGGTTGCTTCCTCTCCTTGGTTTTTTGTATGCTAGTACGGAAACGACCACAGAAAGGAAGAAACACCATGAAACGAAAACTTCTGTGCGGTCTGCTGGCCGCCGCTTCCCTGTCTGTGTCGGCACAGGCGGCCCGGACGGTCCCCGTTCAGGTGGATGGCAAGCTGCTGCCCGGCACCGCCCGCTTGGACCAGGGCGTTACATATGCCCCCTGCGCACGCTGCTGGATACCCTCGGCGGCTGGAAAGTACGCTGGGACAGCGGGACCGGGACAGCGGTAGCCGAGGGCGGCAGCCGCCGCCTGAGGGCAGACCCCGGCACAAATACCGTCACGCTGGACGGCATGACGTACCCCGCCACCGTGTATGTAGAAAGCGGCCGGACCTTTGTCCCGCTGCGGCTGGTATCCAACCTTCTGGGCGGCGCGGCGGTGACCTCCGCCGACGCAAGCTATGACGCCGTGGAACTCTACTGGCTCTCCCGCATCATCAGCGCGGAAAGCCGGGGTGAACCGCTGGAAGGCCAGATCGCCGTGGGCAACGTGGTGCTCAACCGGGTGGACAGCACCGACTTTCCCGCAAGCATCCCCTCCGTCGTCTTTGACAAAACGGATGCGGTACAGTTTGAGCCGGTGGCAAACGGCACCGTGTACGATCTCCCCACGGACCAGTCCGTGGAGGCGGCAATGCGGGCGCTGGACGGGGAAAGCACCGTGGGCGACGCCCTTTACTTTTACGCCCCCGCCCTCTCCGGCGGCGTCTGGATCAACGAGAGCCGAACGTACTTCACCACCATCGGCTGCCACCGTTTCTACCTTTAATTGACATTTTCAAGGACGAGGTCTACAATAGAAACATCCTGTCAGCAAAGGAGCGTCACACATGCTGTTTTCTAATCAGCCCAGAGCACACTATGCCCACGCGCCGATCCACGAGGTCATTTGCCAGCTGCGCTTTCCAACGATTCTCGCCATCAACAATGTCGAGCCCGCTGATTTTCAGGAGGCTGTTCGGGAGGCGTTTCCGCAGTACGCCCGGCGGCAGGACGTCGCCGCTCCCAAAATCTCCGGTCTTGGCGGTTCGGACCCCCATGTCGAGCAGCAGCCGCCTGTTACCAACTATCACTTTCTCTCCGCGGACGGGCGCTGGAAGCTGAACCTGACCCGGGACTTTATTGCCCTTTCCACGCTGACTTATCCCGGGTGGGAGGAGTTTGCCCATCATCTTGACAAGCCGCTGGCTTCCTTTATCAAGATTTACCAACCCGCCTATTTCCAGCGCGTTGGCCTGCGTTATGTAAACATCATCTCCCGGTCGGCTCTGGGCCTTGGCAAAACGCCCTGGGCAGAGCTGATTGCTCCGGCGTACACCGGCCCTTTGCAGGAGCCTGACGTCACGGAGGAGAAT
The DNA here is from genome assembly GCF_028693505.1 of Oscillibacter sp. Taxonomy (GTDB): domain Bacteria; phylum Bacillota; class Clostridia; order Oscillospirales; family Oscillospiraceae; genus Oscillibacter. The sequence goes on along the minus strand of NZ_JAQUVF010000013.1, from coordinate 37,370 downwards.
TTTCTCAGCTGCGGCTGCGATCTGCTGTTCAAGCTGGATTCCAGCTGCCAGTCCAAGATCCATGCCGGCCCCGGCCGTTTGCAATCGTCCGCTCCAAACGCCCCCCAGGACCCGGAAATGAAGTTTATTTTCGACATGGACCTGTCCATGGGCGGCAATACCCCCTGCACGCTTTCCGCAGGCGCGCTGGAGACGCTGCACGCCCACGCAACCCGCATCTTTGAAGGCGCCGTTTCTCAGCGGCTTCGTTCCGCCATGGAGGGCGTCTGATTTTCGCGCACAAAATCGGTTAAACCGTCCGTGTTTTGATGGTTTAATCGATTTTTTGTTGAATTTGCAGTAAAACACCCGGAATTTCTCCTGTTGTTTTTAGGAAAATTAGATTCTGTACAAATCCAGTCAAGTTGGATATTCTTATAGGTGGGAAAATTTATCGCATTAAACACTCAAAGGAAGAAAAGGGGCACAATTATGTTAAAAAGTGAATATCTTCAGCGCGTTTATACCCAGGTCATCAAACGGGACCCTGACCAAAAGGAGTTTCTCCAGGCGGTTCTGGAGGTTCTGGAAAGTCTGGACGCCATCGTGGAAGCGCACTCCGAGTACGAGGCCAACGGAGTGATCGAGTCCTTTGTGGAGCCGGAGCGGATCATCACCTTCCGGGTGCCCTGGACGGATGATCAGGGTCAGGTGCATGTTAATCGCGGTTACCGGATTCAGTTTAACTCCGCAATCGGGCCTTACAAGGGCGGCCTGCGGTTCCATCCCTCGGTGAATCTGTCCATTTTGAAGTTCCTCGGCTTCGAGCAGGTTCTGAAAAACAGTCTCACCGGCCTTCCCATCGGCGGCGCCAAGGGCGGCAGCGACTTTGATCCCAAGGGAAAGAGTGACCGGGAGGTCATGCGCTTTTGCCAGAGCTTCATGACCGAGCTCTATCGTCACATCGGTCAGTTCACCGACGTTCCCGCCGGTGATATCGGCGTGGGCGGGCGCGAGATCGGGTATCTCTACGGTCAGTATCGCCGCCTGCGCAATACCAGCGAGGCCGGTGTGCTCACCGGCAAGGGTCTCGCCTACGGCGGGTCTCTTGCCCGCACGGAGGCCACCGGCTACGGTCTTTGCTATCTGACGCAGGAGATGCTCAAGTGCATGAAAAACGACAGCTTCTCCGGCAAGACGGTAGTGGTCTCCGGCTCCGGCAATGTGGCCATTTTCGCCTGCCAGAAAGCCACGGAGCTGGGCGGCAAGGTCGTCGCCATGAGCGATTCCAACGGTTATATCCACGATCCCAAGGGTATCCAGCTGGACGTGGTGAAGGACATCAAGCTGGGCCATCGCGGCCGGATCAAGGAATATGCCGAGCGCGTCCCCGGCAGCACCTATACCGATGGCTTCCGCGGCATCTGGACGATTCCCTGCGACATCGCCCTGCCCTGCGCCACCCAGAATGAAATTGACCAAGAAGCCGCCGAAAACATCGTCAAGGGCGGCGCGATGGCTGTGGCCGAGGGCGCCAACATGCCCACCCTCCCCGAGGCCATTCAGATCTTCCAGAAGGCCGGGATGCTGTTTGCGCCTGCAAAGGCTGCCAACGCCGGCGGTGTGGCCACCAGCGCTCTGGAGATGAGCCAGAACAGCATGCGCTACGGCTGGACGTTCCAGGAAGTGGACGCCAAGCTGCAGCAGATCATGGTGAACATCTTCCACAATATCTACAATGCCTCTGTGGAGTGCGGCGTCACCGGAGATCTGGTGGTGGGCGCCAACATCGCCGGCTTCAAGAAGGTCGTCGAAGCCATGATGGCACAGGGTTTGGTCTGATCGTTTCCCATTCTCAAAGGCCCGATCAACAGCCCCCTGCCCTTTTCAGCCTATTAAAAAAAGTCGGTCTGCGCGATATGGCGCAGACCGACTTTTTTTGTTCTGATTGTAAAGGCGTCCTCAAAAAAGATTTTCCGCTTATGGTTCACGGTGCTTTCCCTTACCTTGCGCACGCTTCGTCCAGCAGCCGGATCAGTTCCTCTCGGCCAACGCCCTTTTCCGCGGAAAAAGGCAGCAGCGTCTCCTCCGTATCCAGCTCCAGCGTCTGCCGAATCAGCGACAGCGCCGGTTCCACCTCGCTCTTTTTCAGCTTATCCAGCTTGTTGGCTACCACGATCTCCGGGCAGCCGGTCTCCCGGAACCAATTGTGCATGATGACGTCGTCCGCCGTGGGCTTATGGCGGATATCCACGATCAAAACGCCCACGGTGATGAGATTTCTCTCCTCCTGGAAATAGCTTTCCATCAGCTGACCCCACCGCTCCTTCTCCGTGCGGCTGACCTTGGCGTAGCCGTAACCGGGCAGGTCCACCAGATAAGCCTTGCGGGAGACCAGAAAGTAATTGATCTGGGTGGTTTTCCCCGGTGCCGCACCCACATAGGCCATATTCTTCCGCCCCAGCAGACGGTTAATCACAGAGGATTTTCCAACGTTGGAACGGCCCGCAAACGCAAACTGCGGAAAACCGTCCCGCAGAAACTGCTCGGGGGCGGCGGCTGAGCGGATAAACTCCGCCTTACCGAAATCTAAATTCATTCTCTCTCCTCACTGCCGCAATGCGGCGTCGCCCATTGTCTCCCGCACCACCGGCGCAAACGCGGCCACGGTGGGAAGTTCCTCCCGGGCTACCGGCGCTGCGGGTGCAAACATCTCGGCAAACACTTCGTCCACCGTCTCTACCGGAACAAACCGCAGCGCGGCCCGAACGGTCTGGTCGATCTCCTCCAGATCCCGCACGTTGTCCTTCGGAATCAGCACGGAGTGGAGGCCGTTCCGCTTTGCCGCCATGGTTTTTTCCTTCAGACCGCCGATGGGCAGCACTCTGCCCCGTAAAGTAATTTCACCTGTCATGGCGTATCCAGCCTTGATTTTTCGTTCTGTCAAGGCGGACAGCATCGCGGTGGCCATGGCAATCCCGGCGGACGGACCGTCCTTGGGCACGGCCCCCTCCGGGAAGTGGACGTGGATGTCCTTCGTCTTGTAGAAGTCCGCCTCGATACCCAGCACCGCTGCCCGGCTCCGCAGGCAGGAAAGCGCCGCCTGGGCGGATTCCTTCATCACGTCTCCCAGATTACCGGTGAGCTCCAGCTTCCCGGAGCCTTCCATCACATTGACTTCCACCTCAAGGATTTCACCGCCGGCCTCGGTCCACGCAAGACCGTTCACCACGCCGATCTCCTCCTTCTCCGTATGGAGGGCAGGGGGAAACGGCTGGCAATCCAGCAGCTTAGGGAGATCCGCTTCTGTAATGGTAATCCTCTTTACATCGCCTTTCAAAAGGCGCATATCAGTCTTGCGGCAGACGGCTCCCAGCCGGCGTTCCAGCTGGCGGACGCCGGATTCCCGGGTGTAGTCCCGGATGATGGCGCGGAGCACATCATCTCCCATGCGCAGCGCGCCCCGCTTGAGCCCGTGCTCGGTCATCTGCTTTCCCAGCAAATGCTGCCGGGCGATCTGGAGTTTTTCCTCATCGGTGTAGCTGGAAAGCTGAAGCACCTCCATCCGGTCTAGCAGGGGCCGTGGAATGGTGTCCGTCGTATTGGCGGTGGTGATGAACATAATTTTGGACAGGTCCACGGGAATTTCCAAAAAATGGTCTCGGAAGCTGTTGTTCTGCTCGCCGTCCAGCACCTCCAGCAAGGCGGAGGCCGGATCGCCCCGATAGTCGCTGCCCAGCTTATCGATCTCGTCCAGCAGCAGAAGCGGGTTCATGGAACCGCTGTGGCTGATCGCCTCAATAATGCGCCCGGGCATCGCGCCTATGTAGGTCTTGCGATGTCCGCGAATATCCGCCTCGTCCCGGACGCCGCCCAGCGAAAGGCGGGCAATCTTCCGGTTCAGCGCCTTGGCCACGGAGATGGCGATGGAGGTCTTGCCCACGCCGGGAGGGCCAACCAGACAAAGAATCTGCCCCCGTCCCTCCGGGTTCATCTGCCGGACGGCAATGGTCTCCAAAATGCGCTCCTTGACCTTTTCCAAGCCGAAATGGTCGCGCTCAAGCACCTTGCGGGCCACTTCCACGCTGACCCGCTCCTTCGTGGCGGTGTTCCACGGCATTTCCAGACAAACATCCAGATAATTGCGGATCACGGCGCCCTCGGCGCTGCCGAAGGGCTGCTTGGTCAGCTTGTTGACCTCCTTGAGAAGATGCTTTTCCGTCTCCTCATCCAGCCCCAGCGCCGCGATCTTCTGGCGGTAATCGTCAATTTCGTCATCGACATCCTCGCCCTCGCCCAGCTCATTTTGAAGGACGCGGATCTGCGTTCTTAAAATCTGATCCCGCTGGGTTCTGGCCAGCTGATCGCGGACCTTCCCTTCCAGTTCGTGCTCAAAGCCCAGCACATTCGATTCCCGGGCAAGGAAGCCGTTGAGCTTGCGCAGTCGGAGAAACGGCGCCATTTCCTCCAAAATCTCCTGTTTATCCGTGTGCCGCAGGGCAATATTCTGGGTGATAAAATCCGCCAGATACCCCACGTCGCGGCAGTCCATCACTGTGGAGACAACTTCCTCCGCAACTCCGGTGGCAAGCTCGGCATAGTCGCCAAAGAGATTCCACGTCTGGCGGAGCAGTGCCTCTGTCCGCGGGCTGGCACGAAACGCCTCGGAAGGGGTCTCCTCCTCCAGCAGCTCCACATTGGCCTGCAAAAACGGCGCCGTCTGCCAAAGGCGGCGCATACGGGCGCGCTGACGCCCCTCCACCATCACGCGGACGGAGGTCTTGGAAAGGCGCAGCACCTGACTGATATGTGATACCGTACCGATTTGGTACAGGTCTTTTTCCTCCGGCTCGTTCACGCCGATCTCCCGCTGGGTCACGAGAAAAATCTGCTGATCGGCCTCCATGGCGCGCTCCAGAGCCGTGATGGAAATGGCGCGCTCCACGTCGAAGGTCAGATTCATATGGGGAAAAACCGTCAGGCCGCGCAGGGCCAAAACGGGAATATTCAAAGTAATCGGCTCCATGGAAATTTGTTCCTTTCTTGGGTGTAAGATCAGAGGAAGGGGCGCCGTCGGCGTCCCTTCCTCTGATCTTAAGACGCCGACTTGGGAGTGGAATCGCCGTTATCCTGCTTTTCTCCCTTACCGGTGTTCAATTTCACAGAATAGTTAATCTTCTCGGGGTCCCGTTTCACAACGGGCTTTTCTTTTCCGTCCACGCAATCCCGGCTGATCGTCACCTTGGTCACGGTGGGATCGGACGGAATCTCATACATGATCTCCGTCAGGAGACCTTCCATGACGGCCCGCAGGCCCCGGGCGCCGATGTTGCGGGCAATGGCCTTATCGGCAATCGCCTCCAGCGCTTCCGGCTCAAACTCCAGTTCCACATCGTCGTATTCCAGCAGTTTTTTATACTGGCGCACCAATGCGTTCTTGGGTTCCTGCAAAATCCGCACCAAATCCTCCCGGCGCAGCGCGTCCAGCGGCGCAATCACCGGCAGACGCCCAACCAGCTCGGGAATGATGCCGAACTTCAAAATGTCATGGGGCTGGACCTCCCGCAAAATCTTGGAAAGGTCCTTATCCTTCTTTCCCTGCACATCCGCGCCGAAGCCGATGCTCTTTTGATCGAGACGATGCTCGATGATCTTGTCCAGACCCTCGAAGGCGCCGCCGCAGATGAAGAGGATATTTTTCGTGTTCAGCTGAATGAACTCCTGATGAGGGTGCTTGCGGCCGCCCTGGGGCGGCACGTTGGCAACCGTACCCTCCACAATTTTCAAAAGGGCCTGCTGCACGCCTTCGCCGGAGACGTCGCGGGTGATGGAGGTATTCTCGCTTTTCCGGGCAATCTTATCGACCTCATCCACATAGATGATGCCGTGCTCCGCCCGCTCCACGTCAAAGTCGGCGGCTTGCAGCAGACGCAGCAGAATATTTTCCACATCGTCGCCCACATATCCCGCCTCTGTCAGGGTTGTTGCATCGGCAATGGCAAACGGCACCTTCAAAATGCGGGCCAGCGTCTGGGCGAACAGCGTCTTGCCGGAGCCGGTGGGGCCCAGCATCAGAATGTTGCTCTTTTGCAGCTCCACATCCTCGCCGCCGCCGAAGAAAATACGCTTGTAATGATTGTAAACGGCCACGGACAACGCCACCTTGGCCTCATCCTGCCCAATCACATACTGGTCCAGCACCGACTTCATTTCCCGCGGGGTCGGCAATTGATCCGGCGCGTCCTCCAGTGCAAGCGTATCCTCCTCATCGAAGCCGTCGCTCAAAATGCTCATGCACAGCCGGACACACTCGTCGCAGATGCGCACACCGGGCCCTTGGATCATGCGGTGAACCTGATTTTCATGTTTTCCGCAGAAGGAACACCGCAGTGTCTTTTTGCCGTCGTCACTCATGCTTATACCTCTGTTTCCGGGAATTTCCAGATAAATTCCTTATTTTTTTCCGGTGATGATCTTATCGATCAGTCCGAATTCCTGCGCTTCCTCGGCACTCATGAAGTTGTCCCGCTCGCAGGCGGCAGTGACCTCTTCCAAGGACTTGCCGGTATTTTCCGAGAGAATCCGGTTCATACGTTTTTTGATAATTTCCAACCGCTTGAGGTGAATGGCCATATCCGTGATCTGGCCCTGGGCCCCGGCGGAGGGCTGGTGAATCATGATCTCCGCGTTGGGCAGCGCAATGCGCTTTCCCTTGGCGCCGGCAGAGAGCAAAAACGCGCCCATGCTGGCAGCCATGCCCACGCAGATGGTGGAGACGTCGCACTTGACGTACTGCATGGTGTCGTAAATCGCCATGCCGTCGGTGACAGAACCGCCGGGGCTGTTGATATACAATTGAATATCCTTATCCGGGTCCTGCGCCTCCAGATACAAAAGCTGCGCCACAACCAGACTGGCGGTGGTCGCATTGACCTCTTCACCAAGGAAAATGATGCGGTCGTTCAGCAGACGGGAAAAAATATCGTAAGAACGTTCTCCGCGATTGGTCTGCTCCACAACATAAGGGACTAAGCTCACTTTAAAAACCTCCAATCATTTGTGCTCCCGCCCCGCAAAAGGACAGGACCGCCCAATAAACCATTCTCTCATGATACCACAGGCACCATGAGAGAATGTGTCGAATCTGTAAAATGTGCCGTGGGAAAAGATTGGTGGGTTATTCGGCTTCCTTCTCCGCCTTCTTGGCAGGCTTCTTCGCCGTCTTTTTCACGCCTTCGGTTTCCCCCGCCTCGTCGTCCTTCTTAGAAGACTTCTTGGCGGCAGCCTTCTTCTCGGCCTTCACGGCAACCGCGCTGTTCACCACCGTCTCCACGGCCTTCCGGCTTACCAGCTGGTCCTTCACCTGCGGGATTTGCAGATACTTCTTCACCGTCTCAATCTCCATGCCGTACTGCTCGGCCATCTTCTGGAATTCGGCCTCCACTTCCTCGTCGGTGGCCTCGAGGTTCTCCGCCTTGATGATGGCGGCGACGGCCAGATCCGTCCGCACCTGACGGGCGGCAGGCTCCTTGGCGTCCTCGATCAGCTTGGCTTCGTCCATGCCGGTCATCTGGAGGTACTGCTCGTAGGGGATGCCCTGCTGGGAGATCTGCATTTTGAAGTTGTCAAGGAACTGATGGCACTGGGCCTCCACCATGGCGTCGGGCACCTCGGCGGTGAGTCCGGCGGCGACCTGCTCCATCAAAGCGTCCTCGAAGGCGCGGTCAGCGGCCTTCTGGCGCTCTTCGGCGATCTTCTTCTTCAGGTCTGCCTTCAGGTCCTTGAGCGTATCAAACTCGCTGACGTCCTTGGCAAACTCGTCGTCCAGCTCGGGAACTTCCTTCTCCTTCACCTCGTGGACCTTCACCTTGAACACCACGGCCTTGCCGGCCAGGTCCGCGTGATAGTCCTCCGGGAAGGTGATGTCAATTTCCTTCTCCTCGCCGGCCTTCATGCCGACGATCTGCTCCTCAAAGCCGGGAACAAAGCTGTTGGAACCCAGCTCCAGGCTGTGGTTTTCACCCTTGCCGCCATCAAAGGGCTTGCCGCCCAGGAACCCTTCAAAGTCGATCACCGCAGTGTCGCCTTCCTTGGCCTCGCGCTCCACGCTCACAAGACGGGTATTGCGGTCCGTCAGCTGCTTGAGACGCTCGTCCACATCGGCGGCGGAAACCTTCACCTCGTCCTTGGGGGCGGAAAGGCCCTTATACTCGCCCAAAGTCACCTCGGGATACACGGGTGCGGTGGCCTTGAAGGTGAATCCGTCCTTCGTGCACTCGCCCACCAGCTCCACGGAGGGATACCCCACGACCTGGAGATCCTGTTCCTTCACAGCAGCCTCATAGGCATCGGGGAACGCAACATTAATGGCCTCCTCGAAAAACACCTCTGCGCCGTACATCCCCTCAATCACCTTGCGGGGGGCCTTGCCAGGGCGGAAGCCCGGCACATTGACCTTCTTGCGCATCTTCTGATATGCCTTTTCGATTGCCGCCTCAAACTCAGCCGCACCGATCTCAATCGTCAGCGCGACCTGACTCTTTTCAAGCTTTTCGCAGTTCTTCACACTCATTATGTTAACTCCTCCGTTCATCGCTGGCTAAACGCCCATGCGAATTGATATTTTAACAGAAAAATCTAGAAAAAGCTAGCTTTTTTTCACTTAATCGCAAATTTTTTTTGGAAGAAAGCCCAAATAGTCCGCCGAGATGAGGGAAAACGCGGTTTTCCCCCGCTGCCCCTCCATTCTCCGCTTGATGGTGGGTCCGTGGAGATGCCCATAACAGCAATTGCGCACCTCGTATTTTTCCAGCATCTCCAGAATTTCCGGGCACTGATACCCCTGATAGATAGGCGGATAGTGGAGAAAGCACAGGATCGGATGCTCCCCCGCCGCCTGCAGCGAGGTCTCCAGCCGCCCCACTTCCCGGCTCAGCACCTTGACGTTGTGGGCGTCCTCCTCCAAAAACCAGCCCCGGGTCCCGCAGATGGCAAACTCCTCATAGAAGGCGCAGGTATTGTGGAGGATGTCCAGCGAGTGAATCCCCTTCTCGTCAAAAAAACGATGGAGCTTGGCCGCCGTGGTCCACCAGTAATCGTGGTTGCCCTTAATGAGCAGCTTCCGCCCGGGAAACCGGTCCAAAAAGCGGAAATCCGCCTCCGCCTCCGCAAGGTCGATGCCCCAGGACGTATCTCCCGCCAGCACCAGCGTGTCCTCCGGGCGCAGGATGCTCAGCCCCTCCTCGATGCGTGCGACGTAGTTTTCCCACGCAGGGCCGAACACCTCCATCGACTTATCGGCTGTCAGGGAGAGGTGCAGATCCCCGATTGCGTACAGGGCCATGGGACCCCTCCTTCTCCTGTTTATTTTCGTGTTTCCCCAAAAGGGGCGTTCCAGTCTCCGCGTCAGGACAGAAAGTCCAGCACCACGCGGTCCATCTCCTGCTTTTCCGCCGTGAGATCGAAGCGGCGCTCCTTGCCCCGCAGCGCCGCCAGACGCCGGGGCACCGCCACGCCGGAAACCTCGTGCAACGCGTCCAAAAGCGCCACGCCGTCGGCATCGGGCGTCTTTCCAAGGGCCTTGAGCACGTGGTTGCAGAACTTGTAGGGCGAGGCGGTGGAGGCAAAGACGGTGATCGTCTCATCCCCCGTGGCGGCGCGGTACTGCTCCAGCACGTTGGCGGCCACGGCGGTGTGGGTATCGATAAGGTAGCCGTATTTTTTGTCATACGCCGCAATGGTTTGGGCAGTTTGGGCCTCGTCGCAGAAGCCGCCCCAGTACTGCGCATCCAGCGCCGCCTTGATTTTCCCGCTCACCTCGTACCGTCCGTCCTTCGCCAGCGCCGCCATATAGCCCCGGACCTCTTCGTCATTCTCCCCGGAAAGGTCGAAGAGCAGCCGCTCCAGATTGGAGGAAACGAGGATATCCATAGAGGGACTCATGGTGGTGTGGAAGGTCCGGTTCCGGTCGTACACGCCGGTGCGCAGGAAATCCGTCAGCACGTCGTTGCGGTTGGAGGCGCAGATCAGCCTGCCCACAGGCAGCCCCATGCGCTTTGCGTAGTACGCCGCCAGAATGTCGCCGAAGTTGCCGGTGGGGACGCAGAAATTCACCTTGTCGCCCATGGCGATCTCCCCGCCCCGCAGCAAATCGCAGTACGCGGAGATGTAATACACCACCTGGGGCAGAATGCGGCCCCAGTTAATGGAGTTGGCGGAGGAGAGGAAATAGCCCCGCTCCGCCAGGGTTTGCCGCAGGGTCTCATCGGAAAAGATCCGCTTCACGCCGGACTGGGCATCGTCGAAATTGCCAACCACGGCGCATACGCCGACGTTGCCGCCCTCCTGCGTCACCATCTGGGCCTCCTGCACGGCGGAGACGCCGTTTTTGGGATAGAACACCATGATCTTGGTCTGGGGCACGTCGGCAAAGCCCTCCATAGCGGCCTTGCCGGTATCGCCGGAGGTGGCCACCAGAATGCAGGCCGTCTTTTTCTCCCCGGTCTTGCGCAATGCGGCGGAGAGCAGCTGGGGCAGCATTTGGAGGGCCATGTCCTTGAATGCGGAGGTAGGCCCGTGCCACAGCTCCAGACACTGGGTCGTCTCATCCACCCTCCGCAGCGGCGCCACGGCGGGGGTATCGAATTTTTCGGGGCCGTAGGCATTCTCCGCGAAGGTGCGCAGCTCCTCAGTCGTATAGTCCGTGAGATACAGAGACATCACCGCAGCCGCCCGCTCCTGATAGGAGACGCTTACCAAACGGCTCAGAAACGGCGCGTCGATCTGCGGGATGGTCTCGGGCGTCAGCAGCCCGCCGTCCCGGGAAAGCCCCATTTGAATGGCCTCCGCCGCGCTGATGCGCAGGGACTTGTCCCGTGTGCTGTAATATTTCATCTTCTTTTCCTCACTTTCCAGTGGTCATTCTCTATTCAAAGGCGTTTTCCAGATAGTTCACCCGGAGACTGCCGTCCTTTTCCTCGTAGACCTCCGCCACGTCGAAACGGGCGGGCGCATCCAGCTCATGGGCGGCGAGATAGGCCGATGCCGCCGATCGCAGACGGGATTGCTTGCGCGCATCCACGAATTCCCGGGGCAGCGCGATGGTGCCGGCGCTGCGGAGCTTGACCTCCACAAAGCAGATCGTTCCCCGGCGGCTTCTGGCCACCAGATCCAGCTCTCCGAACCGACAGCGCCACTGGCTTGCCAGCAGCGTGTACCCCCTTGCGCGCAGATACCGGGCCGTCTCCGCCTCGCCCCGGTCCCCGGCGGCTTTTGTGGTGCTCACGGTCGCCTTGCCTCCCATTTTTTCAGGAAGGTCACGCGGTGCGCCGGGCAGGGGCCGTACTGGTCCAGCAGTGCATAGTGCAGCTTGGTCCCGTAGCCCTTGTGCTTTGCGAACTGATACTGGGGATACTGCGCGTCCAGCTCTCCCGCCGCGTAGCGGTCCCGGCTGACCTTGGCGAGAATGGACGCCGCCGCGATGGATGCGCTTTTCCCGTCTCCGCCCACGATGGTCTCGTGGGGCGCGGAAATTTCATACCGGCTGCCGTGGTCCCGGTTTCCGTCGATGAGGCAGAGGTCCGGAGGGATGGAAAGGCCGTCGATGGCCCGCTGCATTGCCAGCATCCGGGCATTGAGAATGTCCATCTCGTCGATCTCCGCCGCCTCCACCCGGGCAACGCTCCACGCCGACGCTTCCCGGCAAATGATGTCGAACAGCGCTTCCCGCTTCTTCTCCGTCAGCTTTTTGGAGTCGTTGAGACCGGGGATGTCCGCCTCCCGAGGCAAAATGACGGCAGCGGCATACACCGGACCCGCCAACGGCCCCGCGCCCGCCTCGTCCACGCCGCAGAGGGTGGAAACGCCCCGCTCCCACTGCGCCCGTTCATAAATCCAAAGGTCCATTTCGTCCCACCTCATTCCGGCAGTTCCAGTGTAAAGTTTCCAAGCTTTCCACCGCGAAACTCATCCAGCAGAATTTTTGCCATCCGCTCCGTGTCCACACCGCCGCCGGAAACCAAAAAGCCCCGCTTTTTTCCCGCTGCTTCCAGCAGTCGAAACCCCCAGGCGATCTCATTTTCCTCCGCCTCCGGCAAAGCTGTCAGCTTATAGGCGCTCATCAGCGCCTGGGGATAGTGGGTGGCGAGATATGCCATCAGGTGGCAGCCCAGCGTCTCCACATCCAGAATGTCGTCCTTCACCGCGCCGGTAAAGGCAAGGTTCAGTCCCACGCTCTGGTCCTCAAACTTCGGCCACAGGATGCCCGGGGTGTCCAAAAGCTCCAGCCCCTTGTCGATGGGCACCCACTGCTTGGACCGGGTGACGCCGGGGCGGTCCTCCGTTCTTGCGGTCTTGCGGCCCGCCACCTGATTGATGAAGGTGGATTTCCCCACGTTCGGGATGCCGAGGATCATCACCCGCAGCACCCGGTTTTGTCCCTTTTCCGCGTAGGCGCGGATCTTATCCGCCAGCAGCTCCCGGACGGCGCCGGCAAACCGTTTGGTCCCGCTGCCGCTTTTGGCGTCGGACTCCAGCACGGCATAGCCCTGGGCGCGAAACCACGCGCTCCACTGCTCCGTGGCGGCCCGGTCGGCCTGATCCACCCGATTCAAAACCACCAGCCGGGGTTTTCCCGCCGTCAGCTCGTCCACATCCGGATTCCGGCTGGAAATGGGGATTCTGGCGTCCAGAATCTCACACACGGCGTCTACATTTTTGATCTGTTCGACGATCATCCGCCGGGTCTTGGTCATATGACCCGGATACCATTGTATATTCACGCAATCACCCCAATACGGCCAAAGCTGCGCTTTTCGGTGTCCTCGTCCTTGCCCGGGAAGGCCAAAAAGACGGCCTTTCCGATGACGTAGCGAGCGTCCACGGTGCCAAGCCGGGAGTCCCGGCTGTCGCTGGAGTGGTTGCGGTTATCGCCCATGACGAAAATGGAGCCCTCCGGCACCGTCAGCGGAAACTCCGTTCCCTCCTCCACAAAGGTCAGCTCGTTGATATAGTTCTCCTTGAGCAGCGCGCCGTCCACGTAGACGCCGCCGGTGGTAAAGTCGATATCCACCGTCTGGCCCGCCGTGGCGATGACCCGCTTTACGATCGGCTCCTCTAAAAAGGCCTCTTTGCGCAAAACCACGATGTCGCCATAGCGATAATCGCCGTACAGAAGAGAGTTGAGCACCAGCAGCCGGTCCCCATCCTGCAGCGTGGGCACCATGGAGTGTCCGTCCACTCCGATCAGCCGGATGGCGAAGGTAAACACCACCACCACCGCCAGCACGGAGCAAACCAGCGCCTGCACCCATTCGTACAGGTCCCGGCCGCCCTGCTCCCGTTCGTTTTTCTGTTCGTTTTCCTGCATGGCGCTTTTCTCCTCAAGTCTTTTTGTTAAGTTCCATTTCGTCTGCGCTTCCCCATGAATCAGCCGCAGCGCAATTTTTCGCAGATATTATAATAACCTAATGTATTATTATAACAAAAAACTCCCCGTTCCACAAGGGACCGGGGAGTTTTTTTATCACAGCGTCTCTTGGACTTTCCCGGCGGAGCGCTTTCGCTGTGGCAGCTGCGCCAGCACCACCGCGGCCAGCATCAAAAGGCAGCCGAAATACTCCCGCCCATTCATCCGGTCGTGGAGCACCACGGCGCCCGCCAGCGTGGCGAACACGGATTCCAAGCTCAAAAGCAGGGACACCACCGTGGGGTTGGAGTCCTTCTGGGCAAGGATTTGCAGCGTATACGCCACGCCGCTGGACAAGATGCCCACATACAAAATTGGCCCGATGCACTGACGGATTGCCGAAAGCGACGGCGACTCCGTGGCGAGCATTCCCACGCCGGAGAGCACCGTCACCACCAAAAACTGCACGCAGGAAAGCGCCACCCCATCCACCTTTTGCGTAAAGTGGTCGATGAGGAGAATGTGGGCGGAAAAGCAGAACGCGCACGCCAAAATGTAAAGGTCGCCGCCGGTCACAGAGAAATTTTCCGTGATGCACAGGCAGTAAAGGCCCGCCACCGCCAGCGCCACGCTGACCCAGATGATCCGGGGCGCTTTTTTGTGAAAAAAGAGGTCCGCAACGGGCACAATGACAATGTAGAGGGCGGTGATGAAGCCCGCCTTGCCGGAGGTGGTGGTCTCCAGTCCTTTTTGCTGCAAATTGGTTGCAACGGTCAGCGCCACGCCGCAGCAGATGCCGCCGATCGCCAGATCCCGCCGGGAAGCGGGGCGGACCTCAGCCTCGCCGTAAAAGTCCCGCTTGCGCAAAAAGCGGAACACGGCGCACAGCGCCAGTAAAAATAAGAAGGCAATCCCCGACCGGGCGGCGTTAAACGTGAAGGGCTCCACATAATTGGCCCCCACGCTCTGCGCCACAAACGCCGTGCCCCAGATCAGGGCCGCCAGCATCGGAAATACATTTTGACGAATGCGATTTGTTTTCATTTTACTTGCTCCAGTATTCATTTCATGGTATACTAATCGACGCGTACTTGAGAAAAAAGCAGAATTGAGTGATATTTTAACATTGAGGTGGGAAAATGGCAAGGCTTTCCCGGGAATTCTATGCGCGCGACACGCTAACCGTGGCCCAAAAGCTTTTGGGCACGTATTTGGTGCGGCGGCTAAACGGCGAATTTCTGGTGGGCCGCATCACGGAGACGGAGGCCTATATCGGCCGGTGCGACAAGGCCTGCCACGCCTACGGCTACCGCAAAACGGCCCGCACCTCCACCTTGTTCATGGCCCCCGGCCACGCCTACCTCTACCTGATTTACGGGATGTACCACTGCCTGAACTTCGTGACGGAGCCGGAGGGCGAACCGGCGGCGGTGCTGATTCGCGCGGTGGAGAGCGCGGCGGGCGAGGAGACCATCCGCCGCCTGCGGTTTGGGGAAAAGCCCATGACGCCGTACCGCGAGAAAAATTTCCTCAACGGCCCCGGCAAAGTCTGCAAGGGCTTTGCCCTCACCACGGCGGACAATGGGCTGGACCTCACGGGAGAAGAGCTGTTCGTTTGCGAATCCCTTGCCGACATCGGCCTTCCCTGCCCCCCTCCGGCGGCGGAGCGCATCTGCGCGGGTCCTCGGATCGGTGTGGACTACGCCGAGGAGGCCAAGGACTTTCCATGGCGCTTTCAACTGGTAAAGGAGTGATCGCAGCACGATGTTTTTCTTTGATCTGGACGGCACGCTGATCGATTCCAACGGCGTTTGGAAGGAAGTGGACCGGACGTTTTTATCCCGTCGGGGCCTGCCGTACACCCACGCCTATTACGAGGGCGTGGCCCACACGATCTTGCCCCTTGCCGCTGCGTTTACCAGGGAATTTTGCCATTTGGACGAGAGCTGTGAGGAAATTATCGCCGAATGGATGGACCTTGCCAAGGACGCCTACGCCCACGTCGGCGTCAAAAACGGCGTCCGGGCTTACCTGAAGCAGTGCCGCGCGGAGGGTCGGCGGATGGCGGTGGTGACCAGCTGCGTACCGGAGCATTGCCACACCGCGCTCAAAACGCTGGACCTTGAAAAATACTTCGACCATATTACCTTTGCCCACCAGCTGGGGCTGGAAAAAAAGCGGGCGGACGTGTGGCTGGCAGCGGCAAAGGAAAACGGCGTTTCACCGGAGCGGTGCACCGTGTTTGACGACAGTCTCTCCGCCTGTCAGGGTGCCCGGAGTGCAAAAATGCGGGTGGTGGGCGTGTACGACAGCTTTTTTGCCGGGGATGAGCGGGAAATGCGCGGCTTTTGCGACGTTTATATCCGCAGCTTTGAAGAGTTATTGTGGTTACCCGAGCAGAAAGCTCGGAAAAAATAAGGAGTGAGCAACGTATGAACATTCTCTTGGAAAAGAAAAAGCGCAACGAAGTATCCATCGGCAGCTTTACACAGCTGAAAACCACTGTCGCCGTGGAGAGCATGGCCCGTTCCGGTTTGGACTACATCCTGATCGACTCCGAGCACAGCTCCATGGGCACGGAGTTCATCAGTTCCGCAATCACCGCAGCGGACGCCGCCGGGATTACGCCCTTGGTCCGCATCAACGAAATCTCCCGCCGTGCCGTGCTGCATCCGCTGGACGCAGGCGCTAAGGGGCTGATCGTCCCCGCCGTGGAGACTGTGGACGAGGTCCGCACCCTGATTCAATACGCCAAATTTGCCCCGCTGGGCAACCGCGGCTTCGCCCCCACCCGGGACGGGAAATGGGGCACCGACGAGATTTCCATGCAGGGCGGGACCGCCTATATGGAAAACTGCAACCGCGAGACGCTGCTGATGCCCCAGTGCGAGACCCGGGGCTGTCTGGAGCACATCGAGGAGATCATGGCCATGGACGGCGTGGACGGTATTTTCGTCGGCCCCATGGACCTTTCCATCGCGCTGGGCCGCCCCATGGAAATGGAGTGCGCAGAGGTGACCGCCGCCAAGAAGCGGGTGCTGGACGCCTGCCGCAAAAACGGCAAGCTGGCTCTGGTCTACGCCAACGGCGCGGAGGACGCCGCCCGGATGGCGGCGCTGGGCTTCGACTCCATCACCGTGGGTCTGGACATCCTGATGGTCCTGCAGGGCTATCAGAAGCTGGTGAAGGACATTCACGAAAAGCTGTAAGCTCTTTCAAAAAGCATCGCGACGCCGGAGAAATTCTCCGGCGTCGCGTTTTTTTATGGAAAGCCAGCTGACTCAAAGCTTTTTCATATGGCTGCCCGCAGACTTGAGCATCAGCTTCTTGGCGCCCACCTTGTCGAACGCCACCTCCGCCAGGCAGTCGCCGCCCATGGCCCGCACGGAGAGCACCATGCCCTTTCCGAAGGCGGTATGCTCCACCATGTCGCCCTGTTGAAGCTGCAAGAGCGATGCGGCGGAAGCCGCCGGGGCGTTTTGCGCGGCCATGGGCCGCCGCGGGGGCTGCACCGCCGCCTGATAGGCGCGCACGCTGCTGTTTTCTCTGGGTCCCCCGCTGGTATAGCTGCCGGTAACAGGGCGGGCCGTACGTGGGGCGACGCCCCCGCCGAAATCGCCGTAGCTCCCGCCGCCAAAGCTGCGCTCGCCGCCCGGGGCGTCCTCCCGCTCCAGATTGGCAAATGCCCGGTCGGGTCTGCTCTCCCAGCGCATGTTCTCCTCCGGCACCTCCTCCAGAAAGCGGGAGGGCCGGTTGGCCGAGGTGCGGCCGTAAAGCATTCGCTGGCGGGCGTTGGTCATGGTCAGCTTTTCCTTGGCCCGGGTCATGGCCACATAGCAAAGCCGCCGCTCCTCCTCCAGCTCGTCCATGTCGTACTGGGCGGAGGTGCCGGGGAAAATCCCCTCCTCCATGCCCACCACGTAAACCGTGGGGAATTCCAGACCCTTGGCGGAGTGGACGGTCATCATGGTGACGCAGTTGTCGTCCGCTTCCACACTGTCCAAATCCGTATAGAGGGCAATCTCATTGAGGAAGCCCGAGAGCGTCGCGTCCTCCGGATTCTGCTCCAAAAAGCCAAGAATGTTGGATTTGAGCTCCTGCACGTTTTCCACGCGTCCCCGGCTTTCGATGTCGTTTTTTTCCTCCAGCGCCTTCACATAGCCGCTTTGCTCGCACACTGCGTCATAAAACTCCGGCAGCGCCAGCTCCGCCCCGGCGCGGCGGAGCGTATCGATCAGGTCCGCAAATTTCAAAAGCTTGGCGGAGGCCGCCTTCAGCTCCGGAAACAAATCCGCGTTGCGCAGCACCTCGTAGAGGGACGCACCCTGCCCCTCCGCCAGCGCGGAGACTTTGTCCAGCGTGGTGGCGCCGATGCCCCGGGGCGGGTTGTTGACGATGCGGCGCAGCCGCAAATCGTCCATGGGGTTATTCAAAACGCAGAGGTAAGCCAGCATGTCCTTCACCTCCGCCCGGTCGAAGAACTTCATGCCGCCCACGACCTTGTAGGGAATGGCGTTGCGTTTCATGGCGTATTCCAGCGCGTTGGACTGGGCGTTCATGCGGTAGAGCACGGCGGTGTCCCGGAAGTTTCTGCCCCGGTTCACGCCCATCAGAATGTCCCCCACCACGTAGTTGGCCTCGTCACTTTCGTTGAAGGTGGTTTTCACCGTCAAAAGCTCGCCGCCGCCGTTGTCCGTCCAGAGGGTCTTGCCCTTCCGGCCGGTATTGTTTTTGATGACGGCGTTGGCGGCGTCCAGAATGTTCTGGGTGGAGCGGTAGTTCTGCTCCAGCCGGATGGTACGCGCCGCCGGGTACTGCTTTTCAAAGTTCAGGATATTTTCAATGTTGGCGCCCCGGAAGCGGTAAATGGACTGGTCGTCGTCGCCCACCACGCAGAGGTTCTTCCGCCCGCCGGAGAGCAGCGAGGTCAGCAGGTACTGGAGGTGGTTCGTGTCCTGATACTCGTCCACCAGCACGTAGCGGAATTTATTTTGATAGTACTGCAAAACCTCCGGCTCCTTTTGCAGCAGCGTGACCGTATGGTAGATGATGTCGTCGAAATCCAGAGCGTTGGCCGCGCGCAGCTTTTGGGTATACCGGGCGTAGATTTTGGCGATGCGGCTCATCTTCCAGTCGTTTTCGCTATCGTGCTTCTTGGCGAACGCCTCGGGTCCTTCGTACTTATCCTTGGCGCTGGAAATGACGGAGAGGACCATCCGGGGCTGGAAGGCCTTTTCATCCAGATTCAGTTCCTTCACCAGATCCTTGATGACCCGCTTGGCGTCGTCGGTATCGTAAATGGTAAAGTCCTTTTCAAGGCCGATGCGGTCGATGTCCCGGCGCAGGATGCGCACGCAGGCGGAGTGGAAGGTGGAGGCCCAGATGTCGTTGGCCATGGGGCCAAGCCGCGCCGCCAGACGGTCCTTCAGCTCCCCCGCCGCCTTGTTGGTAAAGGTGATGGCGATGATCTCCCACGGCCGGGGGACGTCCACGGCGCAAAGACGCCGGGCGCGGGCAACCTCCTCCGGCGCGTTCCGTTCCACAAAGCGCTCCAGAAACTGCAAATCCTCCTCCGTCGCGCCCTCGGGCACCTCATCCGAGTCGCTGCCGCGACCGTAGGTCAACAGGTTATACACCCGCTGGATGAGGACGGTGGTCTTGCCACTGCCCGCTCCGGCCAGCAGCAGCAGCGGTCCCTCCGTCGCCATGGCGGCTTCGCGCTGCATGGGGTTCAGCCGCCGGAGGTCCCCGGCGATGACCGCCTTGCGGGCGGCAATGTAACGTGCTTCAAAATCGGTCATATGTTCACCAGTTTTCTATAATCTCGACATCTATTTTAGGCTAAAATCCGCCGCAGGTCAACCGTCGGTTTTCTCAGCGCCCTGCGGCGCATGGCAAAAAAAGGACGCTCCGCACAGGAGCGCCCTTTTCCTTTACTTTTTAAAGCTGTCCTTCAAGCTGACGCTGCGGTTAAACACCAAATGGCCCGGCGCGGAATCCTTGCTGTCCAGGCAGAAATAGCCAAGGCGCATAAACTGGAAGCCGGCGGGTACGGCGGCGGTCTGCAAGCTCGCTTCCACCTTGCAGCCATTGAGGATCTCCAGCGAGTCGGGATTCAGGCAGTCCATAAAATCCTTGTCCGCCCCGTCGGGGTCAGCGTCGGTAAAGAGATTGTCGTACAGGCGCACCTCAGCGTCCACGGCAGCCTCGGCGTCCACCCAGTGGATGGTTGCGCCCTTCACCTTCCGCCCGTCGGCGCTCTCGCCGCCGCGGCTATCCGGATCGTACTCCGCCAGCACCTCGGTGACGTTGCCCTCGGCATCCTTCACGCAGCCGGTGCAGGTGATGAGATACGCGCCCTTGAGGCGGCACTCGGGGCCACCGGGGAACAGCCGCTTATACTTGGGCACGGGGGTTTCCAGAAAATCATCAGCCTCGATATAGAGGCTTCTGGAAAAGGCCACCTCCCGGGTGCCGGAGGCGTCGTCCAGCGGATTATTTTCCACCGTGACCGTCTCGTGCTTCTCCAGAGGATAGTTGGTAATGGTGAGCTTGATGGGCCGCAGAACGGCCATCACCCGGGGCGCGGTCTCATTCAGGTCCTCCCGCAGGCAATGCTCCAAAAAGCCATACTCCACCACGTTGGCGGACTTGGCAACGCCGATGCGGTCGCAGAAATTGCGGATGGACCGCGGCGTGTAGCCCCGGCGGCGCAGACCGCAGAGGGTGGGCATCCGGGGATCATCCCAGCCGGAAACCTTTCCGCCCTCCACCAGCGCGCGGAGCTTGCGCTTGCTCATGACCGTGTGGTCGATGCCAAGGCGGGCAAACTCGATCTGGCGGGGCTTGGCGGGCAATTCGCAATGCTCTACCACCCAGTTGTACAGCGGGCGGTGCGCCTCAAATTCCAGCGAGCAAAGGCTGTGGGTAATGCCCTCCAGCGCGTCCTGAATGGGATGGGCAAAGTCGTACATGGGATAGATGCACCACTTGTCCCCCTGACGGTGGTGGTGCATATGATTGATGCGGTAAATCACCGGGTCCCGCATATTGAAGTTGCCGCTGCTAAGATCAATCTTGGCCCGCAGCGTCATAGCGCCGTTGGGGAACTCCCCCGCCCGCATCCGGGCAAAGAGGTCCAGGCTCTCCTCCACAGGCCGGTCCCGATAGGGCGAGGTGGCGGGCACGCCAATCTCACCCCGGTGGGAACGGAACTCCTCCGGACTCAGCTCACACACATAGGCAAGGCCCTTTTGGATCAGGCCCACCGCCTGACGGTAGTCCTCCTCAAAATAGTCGGACCCATAGAAAAAGCGGTCGCCCCAGTCAAAACCCAGCCAGTGGATGTCCTCCTTGATGGCCTCTACGAATTCCTCGTCCTCTTTGGCGGGGTTGGTATCGTCCATCCGCAGGTTGCAGACGCCGCCGTATTTCTCGGCGGTGCCAAAATCAATGGTCAGCGCCTTGCAATGGCCGATGTGCAGATAGCCGTTGGGTTCGGGAGGAAAACGAGTATGCACGCGCTTTCCCTCGTACTGCCCGCCGGGGCCAATATCCTCTTCAATAAAGGAGTGAATAAAATTCCGGCTCTCGGAGGTCTCCTCCTGCGTGATCTTGATTTCGTCAGCCATAGCCGTCAATCCTTCCTGTGCAAGTTTTTCAACATAGGATTGTATTATACCGAATCCCAGTGGAAATTGCAAGGAAAATCACGGCTTTCCCGGCTTTTACGCTTCATGCGAGAAGCCAGTCCTCCACGATGTCCCGGAGTGTCACCGGTGTCACGCTTCCACGGGCAAGCATCTCCAGAAGCGCGCTCACACGCCACTTGGAGATTGTGAGATCCGGAAGCAGATCCTGCTCCTCCCCACACTCCACTGATACGCCATAAGTCTCCATTCCCCCGGTAGACTCCTGCACCAAAAGGTAATACTGAATCGACAACCCTTCGCACTCCGCGGTACAAAATAACCGTTTTTCCAGAGTGTCCGCCTCCCAACTGCAAACATCTTTCCATTGCAGAATAGCACCGGACACAAAAATAATTTGTCGAATCCTGTCGAATTTGCGCAATTTTCCATAAATAATTTTTTTATTTCCTGAAATATTTATTTATTTCTACAAATTCGACCAATTTCCCGCAAAATTCAGAAAATCCGCCCGCCCATACAGCAGGTTCAGCGCCTCCAAAAGGCCGTTGGTTGTCAAATGCCGGGGCAGCTCCAGATGCTCCAGCAGTGCCTGCCGCCGCCCGGCGCTGTCCGGCCTGCCGGTGAGGCCCAGCTCGAAAAGATCCGCCTTCGTAATGGGCTCTTTTTCGGCAGCCACTTCCCCGCTCTCGTCCAAAAACGTAGCGCCCGCGCGGCGCAGCGCCTCCACCAGCACCTCCGGACGCATCCCCTCCACGCCCAGCTTGCCTTCCTTGCCGGGGGCGCGCTTTCGGCGCTCCTTGCCGAAAATATCGGGGATATAGGCCTGCTTCACGCACTCCTTGGGCAGTGCGCCCTTGAGGTAATTGCGGATGACAAAGCCGGCGCCGTCGCTGTCCGTCAGGACGATGAGGCCCTGCTTTTGCGCAAGACGGCGGAGAAAGGCCAGTTTTTCCCTGTCATTGAATACGGAAAAGCCACCCAGCGTCACAACAGAGGCCTCCACCGCCTGGGCAATGGTATTTTTATCGTAGCGGCCTTCCACCACAATGACTTCCTTGATCTTCCTCATTTTCTCCGCGCTCCCAGACGCACCAAAAGCAGCTTCAGCTCGCCCACCGCGTCGATGCCCTTTTCGCTCTTCATTCTGCGGTCCAGCACCTGACACATCACCACCGCGTCCGCGCACCAGCCCACGGTGGTGCGCTTGGCCGCTGTGAGCAGCAGCTTTGCCGGATAGTCGGACTTCATGTCCCACAGCTCCATCAGCCAGTATTTATCCCGTCCGCTGTCGATGGCCAGGCGGGCGGTGTAAATGCGGCGGAGCTGACTGCCCAGCGCGGCCAGAATCATGATCGGCTCCGTCTGCATTTTCAAAAGGTCTCCCAGAATGGACGCGGCGAGATCGTAGCTGCCCTGCGCCACCGCGTCGGAGAGCTTGAACACCTCTGCCGAAAGCACCGGGTCCGCCACGGCGTCGATCTCCTTTTGCGTGACGGTCTTTCCCTTGGCAAAGGCGGCAATTTTGGAAATTTCCGGCACCAGCCCCGTCATCAGACCGCCGCAGGTGAAAATCAGATACTCCGCCGTCTGGCGGTCGATCTCCTTGTCCAGCGCCCGGAACCGCCGGGTAATCCACGCGACGAGGTCGCTGCTCTCCGCCGCCCGGAACTCCACTGCCTCCACATGGTCGGAAAGCGCCTTCCAAAGCCGCTTCATGGTCTTGTTGGGCTTATACTCCACGGTATCATACACGAATACCAGACAGCAGTAGGGCGGAATATCGTCCAGTAGGGCAATCAGCTTTTCCCGCTGCTCCTCCCCCAGCTTGAAAAGGTCAAAGTCCGTCACCACAATCAGCGTCCGCTCCGCCATCATGGGCATCGCCTCCGCCATCTCGGAAAGGCTCTGGACCGTCAGGTCCTTCCCCTCCATATGGTGGTAGTTGAACTCTTCAAATCCGGCGGGCACCAGTCCTTTGCGCAGCTCCCCCAGATAATATTCCCGCAGATAGCTCTCCTCTCCGTAAAAAAGGTAGGCGCATCCCGGCGTCCCGGCGGAGAGGTCCGCCTTCAGCTTTTGAAATGCCTCGTTGCTCTTGGGCGCTTTCTTTGCGTATGCCATGGTCGTCTCCTCAATTCATTGATAAATGGATGTCACCCTGCAGGTCTGTGCGATAGACGGCGCAGCCTTGCTCCGCCAGCCGGCGCAGTGTCTCCTGCGCGGGATGTCCGTAGCGGTTGGCAGCGCCTACGCTGATTGCCACCGTCTCCGGCGTCAGGGCGTCCAGAAGCGCCGCAGAAGTGGAATTTTTCGAGCCGTGATGCCCCGCCACCAGCGCCTCGATGTCCGCCAGGGAGTATGTGGAAAGCAGCGCTTGCTCCGTGGCGGCGTCCATATCGCCGGTGATGAGCACGTCCCGCTCCCCGGCGGAGGCCAGCACGGAAAGGCCCCGCTCGTTGTCATCCCGCTTTCCAAGGGGCGGATAAACCGTCAAGTGGGCGTCCCCCAGCGGGAGGGTCGCTTTCTCCGTGATGTACGCCACCTCCACGCCGCAATCGCGGGCGGCGGCGCAAAGCGCCTCGTTCTCCCCATCCCTTGGTACCAGCAGCTTCGCCACCTCCAGCCGTGCCAGCAGCGCGGTGACGCCGGAGATATGGTCGAAATCGTAATGGGTGAGGATCAAATAGTCCAGACGGCCGCACCCCATGGTGCGCAGCTGATGGGCGGCGTCCTCCCCCGGAGCATACCAGCCGTTGGCGCTGCCGCAGTCCACCAGCGCATAGGCGCCGTGGGACGCAAGAACCACGCTCTCCCCCTGCCCCACGTCCAGCACCACCGCGTCCAGAGCGCTCCCATATCGGGCAGCGCCCAGAAAAACGGTCAGCGCCAGCGTGGCCGACGCCAGCACCGCCGCCAGCGCGTAAGAGCGCCGTCCCCCGGCGCGCAGCAGGTACACCGCCGCAAACAGCGCGTAGGCAAATACCAGCCAGTAGACAAGATACGAATTTTTCAAATAGACCGCGTGGTACGGGACGCGGGCCAACCCATGGGCAGCCAGCAAAATATACCGGGCCAGAAGCCCCGGCACCACGCCCACAGCCGCGCCCAGCGGCGGAGCGCAAAAGCCCAGAACCACCGCCGCCAATCCGCCAAGAAACACGATCCCGGCGGCCCAGAGGCAAAGGAGGTTTCTCAAAGGCGAGATCAGCACCAGCGTTCCGAAATACAGGGCGGAAAGAGGAACCGTGAACACCAGAGCGCCCATGGTTGCTGAAAATCCAGTCGCTATAAAGGTGAATACCTTGCCATGCTTTTTTGTGCCCCTCAGCAGCTTGTACAGCCGCGGCGTCAGAAACAGGATGCCGGACATGGCGGCAAAGGACAGCTGCAAGCTGATGGACGCGGCGGCGAAGGGATTCGCCAGCAGGATGAGAAAGAGCGCAAGGCAAAGCGCCGTTGGGCCGTCGCTGTCCCGGCGGAACAGGGGCGCCGCCACCAGCAGCGACAGCATGACGCACGAGCGCAAAACCGACGGAGCGCCGCCGGTGAGCAGCGCATAAAAGCAGAGCAGCGGAATGACGCAAAGGGCCGTAAGACGGCGGCGCTGTTTTCCAGTCAGCAGGTACACCATAGTCAGCAAAAAGCCGCAGTGCATTCCCGATACCGCCAGAATGTGGTAAAGTCCCGCCTCGGAGAGGTCCGCCGCGGCGGACTCAGAAAGGCCCGACTTGTCCCCCGTCAAAATGGCGGTGAGAAATCCGGCGGTGTCGCCCTCAAAAAGCGCGGCAATCTCCGCCTTCATGGCATGGCCCACCCGGGCGGGCCACCATCGAAGCCCTCCCGCATCCCCCTGTCCCACGGTGAGTTCTCCTCGCTGGTAGGCCAGCAGGAAAACGCCCTTGGAGGTAAACGCGGTGACGTCGTCGTCCCGGATGCGGCCCGCGCTTTGAAAGCGGACGGGGCCGATAAGCCGCTGTCCCGGCACGCAGGAAAGCAGCGTTTCATCGCCGTAATAAACCGCTTTCCCCGGCAAGTCATCCAGCTTTACAGTTGCTTTCGCTCCATAGCCGGTGGGGAGCGGATAGTCGAGGAGCGTCATGGAGACCACCGCTTCGCTCTCCGAGAGCGCCTCCATGGGCCGCCAAGCAGTTCGCAGGTACAGCCAGTCGTATCCCAGCGCCAAAGCCAGCGCCGCGCCGATGAGCACGCATCTGCGCCGCCACCACGGCGGCAGGGCCAGCGCCAGTGCGGCAAGCGCCAAGCACGCGAAGGCGCAGGGCAGCAACCACGCCCCGGAAAGCAGATATTGGGAGAGGAAAATCCCCAGCGCGAACGCGCCGCAGAAAACCGCCAGAACCCTCATCTGCCCTTGGGCGGCGTGGGATCGTCCGTGCGGCCCAGTAGATAATCGGTGCTGACATGGTAATAGTCCGCCAGCTTATTAACGACCCATGCCGGTGTTTCCCGTTCCCCGCTCTCGTAGCGGCGATAGACACTGCGGTGCATGTTCAAAAATGCGGCAACCGCCTGCTGTGTTTTATCCCGGTCCTCCCGCAAATCTCTCACGCGTTTGATTTCCATTCATATCACCCCAAAAAATGTTACCAAACGGAGACATTCTTTGGATGATATTGTGCCCATTTGGGGCCAATTTATAGAAAGATAAAGTGGTGGCTTACGCGAAGCCACCCGAAAAACTGCCTAAGGGGTTATCTCTTGGGCGGCGTGGGATCGTCCGTGCGGCCCAGCAGGTAATCGGTGCTGACATGGTAATAGTCCGCCAGCTGATTCACCACCCATACCGGCATTTCCCGTTCCCCGCTCTCATAGCGGCAATAGACACCACGGTGCATATTTAAAAAAGTGGCAACGTCCTGCTGGGTTTTATTGCGGTCCTTCCGCAAGTCATAAATTTTGCGAAAATACAATCAAGTCACCTCATATAGAGATTATCATTTGATTGCTTCTTTGTGCAGAAAACGAACCAAACGGTTCATTGATTGGTAAAGCGGTCCCGCCCCGCGGGGGAAAAACCCCTGTGGGGCGGGACCGCGCCGTTTTCTCCCGCTTGCATACGGGAGCGTTTTCTATCAGCCCGGCGGCCAAGTCATGTCCCGTCCGGACAGGACGTGGAAGTGCAGGTGGAGGACGCTTTGTCCCGCCTGCTCCCCGATGTTGGACACCACGCGGTAGCTCGTAAGGCCCAAGTCCCCGGCGAGCTTTGCAATCACCTCAAAGATGTGGGCCACCACGCCGCTGTTGGTCCCGTCGATCTCGGACACGGAGCCGATATGCACCTTGGGGATCACCAGAAAATGCGTGGGAGCCTGCGGGGCAATGTCGTAAAAGGCGTAACAGAGTGCGTCCTCATAGACCTTGTTGCTGGGGATCTCCCCTGCGGCAATTTTGCAAAACAGACAATCAGACACGGAAAGCCCTCCCTTTTTCAAAATAATGGCTTTTTATCAGCCCAGCTTGGACGCCACAAAATCGTCCACGGAGGCCAGCGCGTCGTCCAGCTTCAAAAGGTCGCTGCCGCCGCCCATGGCGCTGTCCGGCTTACCGCCGCCCTTACCGCCGCAGATGGCGCAGACGTTCTTCACCAGATCGCCTGCCTTGACGCCCTTGGCCACGGCGTCCTTGCCGCACACGGTGAGGAAGGTGATCTTCTCTCCGCTGACGGAGGCCAGAACGCCCACCACATTGGACTCCTTATCCCGCAGGAAGTCGCCCATCTGGCGCAGGGCATTGGCGTCCATCCCATTGCGGACGGCAGTGAGGACCTTCAACCCGCCCACGTTCTTGGCGGACATCAGGAACTGACGCGCCTCGCCCAGGGACGCCTCGCTCTGGAATTTCTCCACAGCGTGGCGCATATCCCGCAGCTCCAACACCTGCTGCTCCACCTTGGCGGCCAGCTCGCTGGGATTGGTCCGCAGCGTCTGGGCCACTTGGAACAACAGCGCCTGATTCCGATTCACGATCTCCAGCGAGAGCTTGCCCACGGTGGCTTCGATCCGGCGGACGCCGGAAGCGACGGACGCCTCGGACCGGATGCGGAAGGGGCCGACCTTGGCGGTATTTTGCAGATGGGTGCCGCCGCAGAATTCCATGGAGAAGTCGCCCATTTCCACCACGCGGACAATGTCGCCGTACTTCTCGCCGAACATGGCCACAGCGCCCTTCTCTCTGGCTTTCTCGATGGGCAGCACCTCGGTCACCACCGGGTAATCCTCCAGCACGGCGTCGTTGACGATGCGGTCGATCTCCCCCATCTGCTCCGGCGTGATGGCCTCAAAATGGGTGAAGTCGAAGCGCAGGCGGTCCGGCTCCACCAGAGAACCGGCCTGATGCACGTGGTCGCCCAGCACCTTTTTCAGCGCGGCGTCCAGCAGATGGGTGGCGCTGTGGGCGCGCATAATGGCCTTGCGGCGCTCCAGATCGATGGCGGCGCGGACCTCCGCCCCCACCTGAAATTCTCCGGAGAGGACCTTGCCGGAGTGCATGAACTTGCCGCCCTTGTTCTTTTGGACGTTGGTCACCTCAAACCGGGCATCCCCGGCGGTGATCACGCCGTGGTCGGCCACCTGACCGCCCATCTCGGCGTAAAACGGCGTCCGGTCCAGCACCAAGATGGCCTCGGCCCCGGCGGCCACTTCCTCCCGCAGCTCTTCGTCGGCCACGATGGCCAGCACCTTGCCGTCAGCTTCCATGCACTCGTAGCCCACAAACTCCGTGGCGGGCATCTCGCTGCCAAACTCAATCCCGGCCCAGCCCAGATCGCCCAGCGCCTCCCGTGCCTTGCGGGCGCGGACGCGCTGCGCTTCCATCATCTCGTCAAAGCCGGCGCGGTCCACGCTCATGCCCTCTTCTTCCACCATCTCTGCCGTGAGGTCGATGGGGAAGCCGTAGGTATCGTACAGCTTGAAGGCGTCAGCCCCGGAGAACACCTGCTCGCCCTTTGCCTTGTGGGCCGCCAGCAGATCGCTGTAAATCTTCATGCCGCCGTCGATGGTCTTGGCGAAGTTCTCCTCCTCCGTGCGGACGACCTTGGTGATATAGGCCTGCTTCTCCCGCAGATCGGGATAGGCGCTCTCGTTCTCCCGCACCACGGTCTCCACCACCTCGTAGAGGAAGGGGCGCTCCACGCCAAGGAGCTTTCCGTGGCGGGCGGCGCGGCGCAGCAGACGGCGCAGCACGTAGCCCCGGCCCTCGTTGGAGGGCAGCACGCCGTCGCAGATCATCATGACGCCGGAGCGGATATGGTCCGTGATGACGCGGAGAGAAACGTCGGTCTTGTGGCTTTCGCCATAGTGGGCGGCGGTGATCTCGCTGACCTTGTTGGTGATGTTCATGACGGTGTCCACGTCGAACAGGGAGTTCACATTCTGGCACACGCAGGCCAGTCGTTCCAGGCCCATGCCGGTATCGATATTCTTGTTCTTCATCTCGGAGTAGTGGCCCTCGCCGTCGTTCACAAACTGGGAGAACACGTTGTTCCAAACCTCGATGTAGCGGTCGCACTCGCAGCCCACGGTGCAGCCCGGCTTGCCGCAGCCGTGCTCGATTCCACGGTCGTAATACACCTCGGAGCAGGGACCGCAGGGGCCCGCGCCATGCTCCCAGAAGTTATCCTCCTTGCCAAAGCGGAAGATGTTTTCTGCGGGGATGCCGATGGTCTTGTTCCAGATCTCAAAGGCCTCGTCGTCATCCAGATAGATGGAGGGGTACAGCCGGTCGGCCTCAAGGCCCACCACCTTCGTCAAAAACTCCCAGCAAAAGGGAATGGCCTCGTTTTTGAAGTAGTCACCGAAGGAAAAGTTGCCCAGCATTTCAAAATAGGTGCCATGGCGGTCGGTTTTGCCGATGTTTTCAATGTCGCCGGTGCGGATGCACTTCTGGCAGGTGGTGACACGGTTGCGGGGCGGCTCCTCCTCCCGGGTGAACCAGGTTTTCATGGGGGCCATGCCGCTGTTGATGAGTAAGAGGCTCGCATCGTTGTGGGGGATCAGAGAAAAGCTGGGCAGCCGCAGGTGACCCTTGCTCTCAAAGTAGCTGAGAAACATCTCCCGCAGCTCGTTCAGCCCGTAATTGGGATGCGCCATAATTGTTCTTCCTCCTGTATTGTCCATTTTTTGAATTGGAAAATTAAAAAAGTCTCCGCCCCTTGCGATAGGGGCGAAGACTTGCTTCACGGTACCACCCTAATTATTCCCTTTGCAGGGACGTCTTAGCCATCCGGTAACGAAGATGAATCGTTCCGCTCCTCGCGGACTGCTCCAAAGCGGCTGCTTTGCGGCGTGGACAAGGGGCTTTCACCGTCTCCCCTCTCGCTTAGACCCGCTTTGCAAAGCTGACTTTTTCCCAGCATTTTGCTGTTTGAACGGATTTATTATATCCTTTTCATATGTTTTGTCAAGGGACGCCGCGCTTTTTTTGTCCGCTTTCTTGTAGGGTTGTCGTTTTAAGACGCAAGCGCCCGTCGCCGCGCACGCACCGCAGCCAATGCAGTGCATTCCGCCGCCCCTGTCGCCATAAAGGACCCTGCACAGCCACGCCGTCGCGCCGATAACCAGTGCCAGCGCCAGCCATCCGTACCACATTTCCGCGCCACCCCCCTTTTGGAAAAGGCTACCACGGAAAGGGATGCTCCGTCAGTGGCATCTGCAACAGCCAAAGGCCCAGCAGCGGCAGAAGCTCCGCAGGCTTTAAAAGGGGCGGCAGCGGATATTCCTGCGGCTCCACCACGCCGCCGTCCGGCCGGGGCAGCGCCCGCTGCACGCACAGCACCGGCTCGGTCAAACTGGAAAACGTGAGACTGTCCCGGGGCGACAGTCCGTAGGTCACCACGCTCTGGGCCTCTACATGCTCCAAAAGCTCCCCCCGGCACTCCCCCGGCACCAGCAGCGCCCGGCAGCGGATCGTCCCATTTCCCAGACGGCGGCAGCCCTCCGGCGTCAGCGCCAGCAGCTCCCACGGTTTTTTTGCCATCTCCGATGCAAACCGGAGCGGCACAACGCCTGCGGGCAGCAGGGCTTCCCAGCAAGCCGGGCAGGCAAACAGTGCATTCTCCATCCCAACACCTCCCGCCTAGTCTCTCTCCGCTGAGAAATTCCATGCAAATTTTTCTCGTTTTTTTCGCCGTGCCATGCTATAATGAGTATCTACGCGATCAACGATGCGATACCGAGAACCGGAGTTTGAGGACGAGGTGACACGCTTGCACTTTTGGGATCATTTAAAAACCATCAACCATCACCGGGCGCTGGTTCGCAGGTACTGCTTCCGTCTGGGATTGTACCGGCAGGGCTTGCTGCACGATCTCTCGAAATACGCGCCTGTGGAGTTTTGGGCGGGCGTCAAATACTTTCAGGGAGATCACAGCCCCAACGACGCCCAGCGCCGTCAGCAGGGATACAGTGCCTCCTGGATGCATCACAAGGGCCGCAACCGCCACCATTTTGAATTTTGGACCGATTACAGCCTCACCGGAGAGGGCATCGTGGGCGTGGAAATGCCGAAAAAATATGTGGCGGAGATGTTCTGCGACCGTCTGGCCGCCAGCAAGGTCTATCGCGGCGAAGCGTTTGATCCCGCCGACCCCTACCTCTTCTTTCAGCGGGGCAAGCAAAAGCGGCTGCTGCTCCACCCCGCCACCGCAGACCTGCTGGAAGCCATGCTGCGCAAGCTGAAGGACGAGGGCGAGGACGCGGCGTTCTCCTATATCCGGCACGAGGTCCTGCACAAAAAATAATGGCATCAAAAAGGACCGTGGCACAATTTGCGCCACGGTCCTTTTATGCCCGCTTTTACGCAATCCAAGCGGCAAGCGCGGCAAAAAGCCGAGCCATGGGCCGCCAAAGACCGCTTTGGTGGGTCAGGAGAAATGATTCTGCCTTGGCGGCGGTCAGCCCACGGGTAAGCGCCAGGGTGTCGGCGCCCTGTGCGTCCCGCCCGATGGCGACAGCGCCGCTGGCCGCCGTCCCCACCGCCACCTTTGCCCCTAATGCCGCCGCCCCCGCCGCGTAGACGCCGACGGCGGTCATGCCCAGCGCCAGATATCCCACTGCCACCATCCCCAGCGCGACGCCGCCGAATGCCAACATTCCCAGGGAAATGCCGCCTGCGGAAATCAGTCCCACGCTGACAACGCCCACAGAGAAATTTCCCACGGCAACGATCCCCACTGCGGTATTATAGCGGGTGGGACTGCGGTCTCTCCCAAAGCGGATGTCCAGCAATGGAAGGCCCAACAGCCGAACGGGGCTGGTATAACGGAAATAGCTGCCCCGACATTCCCGGGCCAGCGTGTCGATCTTCTCCTCCAGCCGAGTGGTGTCCACGCTCTCCTGCTTCTCCGGCGACTGCCCTCTCACCAGATCGTCAAGGCTTACGCTAAACATATCTGACAAGGCAATCAGCTTCACAAGCTCCGGCATTGCGCAGCCGCTCTCCCACTTGCTGACAGACTGCCGGGTAACGCCCAGCCGCTGTGCCAGTTGCTCCTGCGACAGGCCCGCCCGCCGCCTCAAATCCATCAGCTTCTCTGAAAACTCCATATCTGCGCTCGCTTCCTTTTAAGATGGCATCATCCTACGCCGCTCCCCGCCAAATGGCAAGAACGCAGCGGATGGAAGTTTGTCAACCTCTGGTTGCCCCACTGAAATAAGGCGGACTGCCGGGGTTCCGGCAGTCCGCTTTTTGTTGATTAGCCTTCCTCGGCGATCTTGCGGCCCATGAGGACACCCATCACGGAGGCCATCATCAGTCCGCGGGTCCAGCCGGAGCTGTCCCCCAGGCAGTGAAGCCCCCGCAGGCTGGTGTTGAAACTTGTGTCCATCTTCACCCGGTTGGAGTAAAACTTCAGCTCGGGAGAATAGAGCAGCGTCTCGTAGGAGGCGAAGCCCGGCACCACATAGTCCATGGCCTGAATGAAGTTAATAATGTTCATCATGGCCCGATAGGGCATGGCGGCGGTGATGTCTCCCGCCACGGCATCCGGCAGGGTGGGCCGGATGTTGGACTGGGCCAGCTCCTTTTGCCAGGTGCGCTTGCCGTCCAGAATGTCGCCAAAGCGCTGGACCAGAATCTGGCCGTTTGCCAGCATATTGGTCAGCTCGCCCACCTTCTGGGCGTAGGCGATGGGCTGGTTGAAGGGAACGCTGAAATTATGGGAGCAGAGAATGGAGAGGTTCGTATTGTCGCTCTTCATCTCCTTGTAGGAATGCCCGTTCACCACCGCCAGATTGTTGTCGTAGTTCTCCTGGGAGACAAAGCCGCCGGGGTTCTGGCAGAAGGTGCGGACCTTATTCTTAAAGGGCCGGGGATAGCCCACCAGCTTGGATTCATACAGCACCCGATTGACGGTCTCCATCACCTCGTTGCGCACCTCCACCCGGACGCCGATGTCCACGGTACCCGGTG
Source organism: Oscillibacter sp. (assembly GCF_028693505.1). Lineage (GTDB taxonomy): Bacteria > Bacillota > Clostridia > Oscillospirales > Oscillospiraceae > Oscillibacter. The sequence continues at coordinate 4,910 of NZ_JAQUVF010000013.1, read as the reverse complement.
CGTGGGCAATGCTGTGCTCAGCGCACAGCTTCTCCAGCCAATCCGCGCCGCGGCGGCCGGTGGCCACCACCACATGGCTTGCCTCAATCTCCAAATCGACCTTTCCGTTGGAAATGGAAACACCTTTACAGATGTCATTTTCCAAGATCAAATTGCTACACTCGTAGCCAAAATACATCTCCACGCCATGCTCTTGTAAGTACCGCTCAATGGCAAGATAAATGTCCTGCGCCCGTTCGGTGCCCATGTGGCGGATGGGACAATCCACCAGCTTCAGCCCCGCCTGAATGGACCGGCGGCGGATTTCCTTCCGCTCCTCCTCATGGCCAAGGCCCTCGATATGCTCGTCCGCGCCAAACTCCAGATAGATCTGATCGGCGTAATGGATGGTCTCCTGCGCCAGTTCCTCTCCGATCAGCGTGGGCAGGTCGCCGCCCACCTCGTAGCTGAGGGACAGCTTCCCGTCCGAGAAGGCGCCCGCGCCGGAAAACCCGGTGGTGATATGGCAGTAGGGCTTGCAGTTGACACACTTGTGGGTCTTATCCTTGGGGCAGTGGCGGTTTTCCACCGACTGACCCTTCTCCACCATCACGATCTTCTGACCGCTGCCCTTGCGAATCATCTCCAGAGCGGTGAAAATACCGGCGGGGCCGGCGCCGACAATAACAACGTCCGCGTTCATCTTTTTTCTCCTTACTTCGCTGATAATTCCACCGCGCGGCGCACCAGCGTATCCGCCGGTACGGCCTGCGGCAGCTTCATGTGAAACATCATCTGGGGGTTCCGGGGCTCCTCCACCACGTCCCCCGCATCGTCCGTCATGGTGGGAACCTGCATGGCAAAGGGCTTCAGGTTTGGTCCAACCAGCTCCACGGTGTCGCCGGTGCGGAACTTATTGCGCAAGGACAGCGTGGCATTTCCCTTTTCATCGCAGTCTTTGACAAGTGCAACCACTTGCCACTCTCGAATGTACCGGGAGTTGTCATAATACTGCCCCGGCGCGCCGTAATAGAACCCGGTGGAATAGGGACGGTGGCTCACGTGCTCCACCTCGTCCCGCCACAGCACTTCCAGCTCCTCGCCGGAGGCCACCGCGTCCAGCCCGTGGCGGTAGGCGCCGGTGACCACAGCGGCATAGTAGGCGGACTTGGCCCGCCCCTCGATCTTCAGGCTGGAGAGCCCCACATCCACCAGATCGTCCAGATGGTCGATCATGCACATATCCCGGGAATTGAGGATGTAGGCGCCCCCGGCATCCTCCTCTATGGGAAAATACTCCCCGGGGCGTTTTTCCTCCATCAGCGCGTAGTGATAGCGGCAGGGCTGGGCGCAGGCGCCCCGGTTGGCGTCTCTGCCCGTCATATAGTTGCTCAAAAGGCAACGCCCGGAGTAGCTGACGCACATGGACCCGTGCACAAACGCCTCGATCTCCAGCTCTGACGGCGTCTTTTCCCGAATGGTCCGAATTTCCTCCAACCCCACCTCCCGGGCCAAAATCACCCGGGAAGCGCCCAGATCGTACCACGCCCGGGCGGTCTCATAGTTGGAAATGCTGGCTTGGGTGGAGATATGCCGCCGACAGCGGGGGGCATACTTCCCGGCCAGGGTAAAGGCTCCCAGATCCGCCACGATCAGCGCGTCCACGCCTGCGCCCTCCAGCAGCTCCAGATACGCCGGAAGGCCAGATATCTCATCGTTGCGGGGCATGGTGTTGATGGTGCAGTGGACGTGAGCGCCGTGGCTGTGGGCAAACGACACCGCCTCGCGCAGCTCTTCCGGCGCAAAATTCCCGGCAAATGCTCGCATTCCAAAGGCAGTGCCGGCAAGATACACCGCGTCTGCCCCGTATAAAACCGCCATGCGCAGCCGCTCCATATCCCCGGCGGGCGCCAAAAGCTCCGGAATGGGTTTCCTCTTATCCGGCATAGTCCGCACTCTTCAAAAAGGCGTTATGCTCTTGCAGCGTCTTGGAGAAGCGGTGCTTCCCATCCTTGCCCAGCGCATAATAGTAGTAGTCTGTGGTATCCGGCTCCAGCGCTGCCTCAATGGAGGCAAGGCCGGGGTTTGCAATGGGCGTGGGCGGCAGACCCGCATATTTATAGAGGTTATACCGGGAGTCCACCTTCTTATCCTCGTTGGTGAGGGCTCCTTGGTGGTCAGGCAGCGCGTAGAGCAAGGACGCATCAATATTGAGCATCTTGTACGTGCCGTGGCTGCCGTTGTCGCTCAGACGGTTATAGATCACCGAAGCGATCTGCCGCTGGTCCGTGCCGTCAGTCTCCTTTTCGATCAGGGAGGCGATGGTGAGAATCTCCTTGATGTTGTAGCCAGAGCTTTCCACCAGCGCCAGCCGGTCCTCATCCATCTTCCGGTCGAAGTTGCTGATAAGCCGCTCCAGTGCGCTGACAGGCTTCTCATTTTTATAGAACTCGTAGGTATCCGGGAACAAAAAGCCCTCCAGGCGGCTGAGGTCCTCGGAATCGTTGTCGATATACGGATAGTCAAACGTCCCGGTCTTGGCGGCTTCCAGCAAAGCATCCTCTGTGTTGACGCCGTTTTTCGCCAGCAGCGCAATGGTCTGGGCCACGGTGTAGCCCTCCGGAATCGTCACGCGGACCGTGGCGGCATTCATGTTGCCGGAGGCGTTGCGCATGCCGGTGATCAGCGCGCGATAGTCCATATCGGCATTCAGCTCATAGGTACCGATGCCGATCTTCTCCTTGGCGTCCGCCACGCCCGCAAACAGACGGAAAAACCACTTGTACTTGATGAGGCCCGCATCCTGCAGCTTATCGGCAATGGTGCTCACGGTATCCTCCGCCGTCACTTCCACGGTGGCCGTGGCGGATGAGGCCCGGTTAAACGCGCAAAGATCCGAAAGCAAAAGCCAGCCAACCCCGGCCAAAATCGCCGAAGCAATGACCACAAACAGGATATAGGCCACCGGATTCACCCGGCGCTTCCGCTTCCGCCGGGTCGTCTGCCGGGGACGCTGTTGCTCCGCATGGGCGCGGCGCACCTCTCCGGCATTCCAATTGGCGGTATCCCCTTTTTTAAAATCAGCCATTGAAACCTCCCTGTTCTCCGCCTCGATCATCTGCACGAAGCGGGCCCAATTATCTTTTTTCCTTGTCCAACTGTTTTTTTTCGATGGTCAGGCCCGCTTCCCGCTTCCTGACGCATAGAATGTCTCAAAGTGAGGTGACAATCATGTGCTTTAACAACGGAAACAACGAAGGTTCCTGCCTGTGGCTCATCATCATCGTCATCCTGATTTGCTGCTGCTGCGGTGGTTCCTGGGGCGGTTTCGGCAACAGCTGCGGAAACAACTGCGGTTGCGGAAACAGCTGCGGCTGCAACGACAACTGCGGCACCTGCTGCTAATTGCAGGCACGGGGCGGGACGCGAAGCGTCCCGTCCTTTGCTTTGCGCTTACAGCACCTTCCCTGCGATTTCGTACACCTGCCGGTGGATTTCCTCCGGTGTGCGGGGCTGCCCGTCCGCCGCGCAATCAATCACAGTCCAGCCGCACTGGCGGACGATCTCCGCCGCGTTGGCCCGGCACTGCTTCAAATAGGTCTCGTCCTGCTCGTGAATATCGGCGTGGGTGCCGGTTTCCTTCTCCCGTGTGCGCATCATCCGCTCTGTGATTTCCGTGGGCATGTCCAGATAGATCACCAAATCCGGCTGCGGCAGGTCCAGGCGGTTATACTCCAAATCAAAAAGCCACGCAAGATACGCCTGCCGCTCCTTCTCGGGCAGCTTGGACGCCTGATGCACGGCATTGGAGGTGGTATACCGGTTGGCGACGATCAGTCCGCCCGCCTCGTAAAACGCTCCCCAATCCTGCTTGAAGGAAGTAAAGCGGTCCACGGCAAACAGCATGGACGCCGCATAGGCGTTGACGTCTCCCGGTTTCTTGCCCAAAACGCCCTCCAGATACAGCTTTGCAGGCTCAGCGAAGGGGTTCCCATACCGCGGAAAGTCGATCTCCTGATACGGGATGCCCTCCGCCTGCAAATGACGGCACAGCAGATTGGCCTGCGTGGCCTTTCCCGATCCGTCGGTCCCCTCGAATACGATCAGCTTTCCCCTCATTTTTTACGTCTCTCCTGTTTTACATGCACCAAAAACAGCGGCAGCTTCATCATGCGGCCGATGCGCCGCGGTTCCTTGCACAGTCGGTAAAACCATTCAAGTCCGTGGTCGGACCAAAATTTAGGCGCCCGCTCCACAACGCCGGCAAACACGTCCAGACTTCCGCCCAGTCCGCACAGCACACGGGCGCCGGTGGCCGCGCCGTTTTTTCGCATCCATTTTTCCTGTTTGGGCGCGCCCAAACACACAAACACCACATCCGCGCCGCTTTGCGCAATCTCCTCCACAACGGGAGCATCCTCGTGAAAATACCCGTCGTGGACGCCGGCGATCCGCAGTCCGGCATACTGCCGACGCAAATTCTCCGCCGCCTGCGCCGCAACATCCGGTTTTGCCCCCAGCAGGTAGAGGGACTTTCCTTCCTCTGCCATTCTTTCCATGAAATGGGCGGCAAATTCAATGCCCGGCACTTTTTCTTTCAGAGGGGTCCCCAGCATCCGGGCGCCTTTGACCACGCCGACGCCGTCCGGCAGCACCAGATCCGCGCCGTTGACCGCCTCCGCGGCGGCCGGGTCCTCCCGGCAGACCTCCACAATTTCCGGGTTGGGCGTCACCACGTAATGCGCGCCATCGCTGTGGAGCAATTCCACGCCCCGGGCGACGGCTTCTTCCATAGTCACGTTGTCAAAACCGACGCCAAGCACGTCGATACGCATGGAATCACCTACCAATCACATACTCATACAGTTTTATATTATACCACAAGGGTCGACCTTTGTGCAACCAAAATCCGACGCCGACAGCCCTGGGCG
>NZ_JAQUVF010000012.1 GCF_028693505.1 Oscillibacter sp. | reverse complement strand
GGAAGGCTCGCGGATTCAATACATTCAAGGGCTATACCTCCATGATTTACCTCATTGCGGGTAAATTGGAGCTTGCTGTGCCGCGCCCGTTTTAGCAGTCATCAACAAACTTTGGAGTTGAGCCAAAACTTTCAATCGAAGAAATGTTTGATGCCTATGACTTTTTGGGAGATTTGATTACCGGTCAACAACCGAAGTATGCAATCCCTGTCAGAAAAGAAGACCGCATTCATGTGCAGTTACGGATGCTGGAGGAACTTCCGCAAACGGCAGGAAAACTGACCATCGAGGAAAAAGAAGCCTTTGCCTTCTGCGTGTATTACTCCATTTGTATTCAGCACTTCGATGAAGAGGCAAAAACAATGTCAAATGGTCTGGTAGAGTTTACATCAACAGAAAAATTCAAAGAACTTTTGGACTATGAAAAAGGTCAACGGCCAAGTTTTTTTACTGAAAATATTACTGTTAAAAAGGAAGGGAAATTTGGGTTTTCAAAGGGAAATCCAATTGAAACAACATCCATTCCCGCTGCGTACCAATACCTGAAACGGCTTCGCTATAAAGGAACGCCAGTTCAATGTATTCGATCTTGCAGCTGTTCTGGATTAAGCGACCACATTTTGGATGCCTACGAAATCACAGTGACCACAGGTGTGCTGTTTAAAAGGCATGAAATACATACTGTTTATATTGATTCCTATGCATCAAGCACTTCGACATCTGCACCGGAAGGGTTTACTTTGGCATAAATCAAAAGTGTTCAGCGTGCAATGCCGTGATACGATGACCAACTTTACGTTTAACGAACTGAACTGCTTCGCCTTCTTGCCCCAGGGCACACCTACAACTTCCCGCTCGCTGGAGAACGCCTCAATAGCAGCGAAAAATGAGGGCATCACCGTTTCCTAAAACGGTGATGCCCTCATATATTCTGATTGGCGGGGCGTTCGGACGCCGCGCTTTTTTATGGCTCCGCCACGGAAATACCGGAGCGCAAGCGCTGCTCCGATGGCATCAGGCCCTGCTCGTAATGCTCGATTTTGCTCTCCAGTCGGTCAAGAGACGCCTGCATATCCGCCATGCGCAGCTTCAGCTGCTCCCGCTGTGCGATGAGAAGCTCCCGCCGGGCGTTCAGCGTGGCGTCGCCCTGCTGGAACAGCGCCACGTATTCGATCAGCGCCTCAATCTGCACGCCCGCTGAGCGCATACACTTCATCAGCTCGATCCACTGGCAGGAGACCGTGTCATAGTCCCGGATGCCGCTGTTGTTCCGGGGCACCGGGGGGATGAGACCGATGCGCTCGTAGTAGCGCAGCGTGTCCGCGCTGAGACCGTACTGCCGGCTGACCTGCGCGATCGTCATGACTCTCCCTCACTTTCCAAATATCGCCCGGGCCTGCGCCATGTTCTCTCGCACCGCCACGCCGAAGGGGCAGCGATTCTCGCACGCGCCGCACGCCACGCACGCCGACGCAGTGCTTGGCAGGGCAGCGTAATGCTCCCGCACCGTTTCCGGCACGCTGCCCTGCGCTTTCGCCAGATTCAAAAACTTCGTCACCGCCGCCACGTCGATGCCCACGGGGCAGGGGGCGCAGTGACCGCAATACATGCAGTGACCCTGCCAGCGGATGCGGGGGAAGGCGGCAAACGCCGCCGCGTAGTCCTTCTCCGCCTCGCTTGCGCTCTCATAGGCCAGCGTGCGGGCGAGATCCTCCAGCGACCGCGCGCCGGACATCACGCAGGCCACCGCCGGGCGGGTGAGGGCGTAGTGAATGCACTGGACCGGGGTAAGCGCCCTCCCGGCGGGGGAGAGGGTCTCGCTGAGCAGATCTCCGCCGCCAAAGGCCTTCATCACCGTGATGCCCACGCCCAGACGCTGGCAGGTCTCGTACAAATGCTCCCGCTCCGGGTCCATGTTGGAAAGAGTGCCGTGATAGCTGTCCGCCGTCCAAAGCTGCTCGCAGTCCTCGCCGCCGGGCAAAAGGTCGTAGCAGGGGTTGATGCTGAACATCAGCACGTCCACAAGGCCGCTTTCCACCGCGGCAAGCGCCGCGCGCGGATTGTGGCTGCTGACGCCCAAGTGGCGGATGCGGCCCGCCGCCTTCTGGCGGAGGGCGTAGTCCATCACCTCACCCTCCGCCAGCTGGCGCCACAGTGCGGGGGAGTCCACGTAGTGGAGCATTCCGATGTCCACGTAGTCCGTCTCCAGATTGGAAAGCAGCGCTTCAAAGGACGATTGCACCTCTCCGGGGTCCCGGGTGGCCTGATACTGGCCGCTGCGCCAGAGCGTACACAGATGGGCCTGCAAAATAAAGTCCTTGCGCCGTCCCCGCAGGTTCCGGGCCACGGCGCGGTGGATAGCGGGGTTGGGGCTGTACAGGTCCATGCAGTTGACGCCCGCCTTCAGCGCCGCTTGAAAAAGGGCGTCGGCAAAGCTGCTGTCCGCGTCGTTGAAGCCCTCACAGCCAAGGGCAAGCTCACTGACGCGCAGGCCCGTGCGGCCAAGTTCCCGGTATTGCATCGCGTGATTCCTCTTTTCTCATTCGTTTAGGGTGACCCCGCGCCCCTTTGGTCCGGGGCCGCTCCTTCAATCCAGTTCTCTCAGCGCGTAGACCCGGGACCCCAGCCCCAGCGCGGCGGCGGATTCCACAGTGTGGATGCCGTTGCGGGACTCCATCCGCTCGATGAGCGCCGCCCTGCCCGGGTCGGGCGAGGCGTATACCGCGTCCACACAGGCCTGATCCAGCGCCACGGGGTCCGTGGAGGCAAAAATGCCGATGTCCGCCATTTCCGGCTCCTCGGGATGGGCGTTGCAGTCACAGTCCACAGAGAGCCGGTTCGCCACGCTGATATAGAGCAGATTCTCCCGGCCCATGAAATCCATCACCGCCTTGTCCGCGTCCGCCATGGACTCCAAAAAGGCGTCGTGGTCGGCGGTGAAGAGGTTTTCAAAGGTGCCGTCCCAGTGGCCGGAGCAGTGAATGTGACTTTTCCCGTGCGCGGAAGCCACGCCGATGGACATGTTTTTCAACGCGCCGCCAAAGCCGCCCATGGCGTGGCCCTTGAAGTGGGAGAGAATCAGCATGGAATCATAGTTTTTCAGGTGCGACCCTACAAAATTTTCCGGCAGGCGCAAGCCGCCCTCCACCGGCAGGCTCACTTCCCCCTCCTCGTCCAGAATGTCGCAGGGGGCGATGGCGGAAAAGCCGTGCTCCGCGATGGCCTTCCGGTGCTCCGATGTGGTGTTGCGCCGCCCGGCATAGGCGGTGTTGCACTCCACAATGGTGCCGCCCAGCATTTGGACCAGCGGGGCAATGAGGGCAGGGGAGAGAAAATTGTGTCCCCCCGGCTCCCCGGTGGAGAGCTTCACCGCCACCTTCCCGGGAAGCGGCGCGCCCAGCGCCTCGTAAATGCGGAGAAGGCCTGCGGAAGAGAGGTCCCGTGTGAAATAAACCGTTGCCATATGCATTGCTCCTTTGCGCAAATTTGATTTCCGAATCAGCTTATCACTTGGAGTGCACTCCAAGTCAAGCTTTATTTTGCGCGGCGGCGCATCGGATACGGAGCGGACCGGCGGGGAGACTACACAATGTCTAAAGAAGGCGCGCCATGTCGGCGGGCAGCGGCGCGGTGAGGTGGAGGACCTCCCCAGTGACGGGATGCTCAAGCGTCAGCGCGTAGGAGTGGAGCGCCGGGCGGGCAATGAGCGCCAGATCCTCCCTGCCGTAGAGCCAGTCGCCCGCCAGCGGACAGCCGATGGACGCCATGTGGACGCGCAGCTGGTGGGTCCGGCCGGTCTCCGGCACCAGCTTTAAAAGGGACAGCCCATTTGCAGAGGAGAGGACCTCGTAGTGGGAGACAGCGTCCGCCCCGTCGGGCCGGACCATCCGGGCGATGGTGGAGCCTTCGTCCCGGCCGATGGGGGCGTGGACGGTGCCCCGGGGTTCTTCCGGGCAGCCGACGCAGACGCCCCGGTACTCCCGGTAGAAGCGGGGAGTGTGGAGACTGTGGCGCAGCAGATCGTGAACATAGCCGCTCTTTGCCACCACCATCAGCCCCGTGGTGCCCTTGTCCAGCCGGCTGACGGAGTGGAACACGAAGTCCCCGCCCTTTGCCCAGGCCAGCGCCCCCGCCACGGTGGGGGTGTCTGGCAGAAAGTTGGAGGCGTGGGCGGTCATCCCGGCGGGCTTGTTCACCACCAGCAGGTGTCCGTCCTCCCACACCACGGGCAGTGGCCAGTTTCCCGGGGTCACGGCGACTTTGGGCGGGCGGTGGTCCCCGGTCTCCACCGTCAAAACGTCCCCGGTGCGGAGAATTTGGGTGGTGCGGGCGTGGCAGCCGTTGACGAGGATGCCGTTTTCCGCCCGGGTGAGGCGGGAGACGGCGTGGGCGGAAAAGTGCAGCACGGCGCGCAGAATGTGGCGCACGGCGGCGCCGTCCTCCTCGGGAGGAATGGTGATCGTAATGGTTTCCATAGAAAAATTCCAGCCTTTCCACCCAAGAATAGCACAATCCCTCCGGTTTGACCAGCCTTTGCACACTGAGGCTAGCCAAAAGCCCGGCGCCGTGATAGAATGAAAAGGATTTGCAGAGTAGGAGGCAATTATGCTGTTATCCGCGGAACATCTCTCCATCAATTTCGGCAGCCGTCAGCTGCTGGACGATGTGAATTTCTATTTGAACGAGGGGGACAAGACCGGTATCATCGGCATCAACGGCACCGGAAAATCCACCTTTTTGAAGGTCCTTGCGGGCCTTATCGAGCCGGACGCCGGCAAGCTCTCCCACAACCCCAACGTGCAGGTGAGCTATCTTCCACAAAACCCGGTGATGGACGATAGCGCCACGGTGCTGGAGCAGGTGTTTTTGCACTTTCCGGCGGAATTCCGGGCGCTGAACGAATACGAGGCCAAGACCATGCTCACGAAGCTGGGCCTGCCGGACTTCGCTCAGAAGGTGGGCGCTCTCTCCGGCGGACAGCGCAAGCGGGTGGCGCTGGCGGCGGCGCTGATCCATCCGGCGGACGTGCTGGTGCTGGACGAGCCTACCAACCACCTGGACAGCGAAATGGTCTCCTGGCTGGAGGAGTGGCTTCGCCGCTTCCGGGGCGGCGTTGTGATGGTGACCCACGACCGCTACTTTTTAGAGCGGGTGGTGAACCACATCACGGAGCTCAGCCGGGGCAAGCTCTACCACTACGAGGCCAATTACTCCCGGTATCTGGAGCTGAAGGCCCAGCGAGAGGAGGTGGCGGAGGCGGGCGAGCGCAAGCGCCAGTCCATTTTGCGGCTGGAGCGGGAGTGGATCATGCGGGGGTGCCGCGCCCGCAGCACCAAGTCCAAGGAGCGCATCGGGCGGTATGAGGCGCTGGTGGAGCAGGACGGACCGGAGACGGACGACGCCGTGCAGCTTTCCGCGGCCTCCAGCCGCCTTGGGAAAAAGATCATCGAGCTGAGAGACGTCTCCAAGGCCTTTGACGGGCGGCCCATCGTAAGCCATTTTTCCTACCATCTGCTGCGCAATGAGCGCATCGGCATCGTGGGGGCAAACGGCGCGGGCAAATCCACGCTGCTCCACCTCATCGCCGGGGAGTTGCAGCCGGATTCCGGCAGCGTGGAGATCGGCGCAACGGTGAAAATCGGCCACTTTTCTCAGGAGGGGCGGGAGCTGGACCTCACCCAGCGGGTCTACGATTTTATCCACGACATTGCCGACGAGGTGAAAACCGACGAGGGGACCTTTTCCGCCAACCAGATGATGGAGCGGTTCCTCTTTCCCGGCGATCTCCAGTCCGTGCCCATCGGGCGGCTCTCCGGCGGAGAGCGGCGGCGGCTGTATCTGCTGTCGGTTTTGATGGAGGCGCCCAACGTGCTGCTGCTGGACGAGCCGACCAACGATCTGGACGTGATGACGCTGTCCATTCTGGAGGACTATCTGCAAGGCTTCCCCGGCCCCATCCTCACCGTCTCCCATGACCGCTTTTTTCTGGATAAGCTGGCGGAGTCCATTATGGAGGTCCGGGGCGGAGGAGAGATTCTGCGCTACACGGGCAACTGGTCGGACTGGATGGCGAAGCGGCAGGATGAGACCGCGCCTCCCAAGGCGGAAAAACCCAAGGCGGCGGTGGAGCGCCCCCGGGAGCGGAAGCTGAAGTTCTCCTACAAGGAGCAGGCGGAATTTGAGCGGATTGACGAGGAGCTCTCGGCGCTGGAGGAGGCGCTTTCTGCCTGCCGGGCGGCGCAGGGGCGCTGCGGCAGCGACTATGTGAAATTGCAGGAAGAGCAAAGCCGGGAGGGGGCGCTCTCCGCCGCGCTGGAGGAAAAGACGGAGCGCTGGGTCTATCTCAATGAGCTGAAGGAAAAGATCGACGCCCAGTAAACCGTGTGCGCACATACGAAAAAAGGCTGGGACGATCAGTCCCGGCCCTTCCGATAAGGATGTTTTTAGGGCATCACCGTTTTCTAAACGGTGATGCCCTTTTGCACGAAGTTCATTCGCTGCGTCTTGAAGCGAGAAGGCGACGCAGGGGGTATGCTCATAATCCAAATAAGATAGCCTTTAAACTATAACCCTTCACAGACCTGAATTCAAATGTTTTAATTAACTCTGACTGATGCGTTTTTCAGGAGGTCTTGATTCATTGGGGTATCATCTTCTAAATCCATCTTCACAATTCTCCATGTCATGCCTTTTTCGTCAGGGTTAAAGGCGGGATGATAGTATAGTAATTGAATACTGTTCAATGGTAAATATTCATTTAGTGAGGTGATACAATCCAAAGCAAGGGGCGTCAGCAGTTCCTTCATCTCATCGTCATTGGGGAGCGGTGTCGATTGAGCGTCTGTATAATCCATTCGGAACATAGCAATGGGCGTCATGGGATCATCATAATTCCAATATACATAACAGGTAATCCAACCATATTTGGCTATGGAAACATGGGTGCGTTGCAGTTTGGAAAGCGCCTCAAATACGCCTGTGTCCTGCAAAAACACTTCCCTGCGATTATAATCCACCACCGCTTTTTTATTGGGGTTGGTACCAATGGTGAAACTATCATTCTCCAGATTAATGCGAGTGCTAAAGTTGTTATCGACCGGGTTAAAGATTGTTTTTCCCAGAGTTGCCTCGGGATAAACCGCTTCACAATAGTCTCGTGCATGGCTCCGTGCCATCATGTTTCCAAAGCCCAGGGGAAAGCCGATAATAACAGACAAAACAAAATAAAGTGTCAGTACCAAAGCAATTAAAATATAGCGGTTTTTTTGTTTCTTTTGGACATGGCGCTCCATAGCAAGATCCCTCTTTACACCGTCAATTATAAATAACCCGTGGTTCGCCGTCTCCGCCAAAGGCGCACTGACTTTGCGGAGGGCCGTTCCTGCCCCGGCCCTTTTACAGACGGTTACATCCGGCAGGCCTTGTCCTCCGCGTACCAGAGGTTCCAGGTCTGGCGGTAAACGGCGGCGGTGGCTTCGTCGTGGCACACCAGACGCACCCGCTGGGGAAGGTCGTGCTCCCGGAGGAATTCCATAATGGCCTTCAGCGCCACAGTGGCGGCCATGGGAAGGGGATACCCGTAAATTCCAGTGGAGATGGAGGGGAAATCCACGGAGCGGATGCCGCGCTCCGCCGCCAGAGACAGGCAGGAGCGGTAGCAGGCGGCCAGCAGGGCGCTCTCGCCCAGGTGTCCCCCCTGCCAGATGGGGCCGGGGGTGTGGAGCACGTAGCTTGCCCGCAGGTTGTAGCCCCGGGTCAGCTTGGCCCGGCCGGTCTCGCACCCGCCCAAGCCCCGGCACTCCGCCAAAAGCGCGGGACCGGCGGCCCGGTGGATGGCGCCGTCCACTCCGCCGCCGCCCAGAAGAGAGGTGTTGGCGGCGCTGACGATGGCCTCCGCGTCAGAACGGGTGATGTCGCCCACAAGGATGGAAAAACGGTCCATAAAAGCACCTCCTTTTGTTTTCCAGTATAGCGCCGCAGCCCCCAAAATGCAAGGTCACATCTGTCCTTCCCGGGGTGGGGAGACAGGCGCCCAAGGCGAAAAAGGCGCTCTCCCGCACAGGCGGGAGAGCGCCGGGAATGCCTTATTTCATCAGCTCGTACAGAACCGCCTTGATGGTGTGCATCCGGTTTTCCGCCTCGTCAAAGACGATGGACCGGGGAGACTCAAACACCTCGTCGGTGACCTCCATGGCGCTGCGCCCGAAGCGCTCGCCCATCTCACGGCCCACCTTGGTCTTGTGGTCGTGATAGGCGGGCAGGCAGTGCATGAAACGGCACTGGGGACCGGCGTTGTCCATAAGCGCCTGGGTGATCTGATAGGGTCCCAGCGCCGCGATGCGCTCCGCCCACACCTCCGCCGGCTCGCCCATGGAGACCCACACGTCGGTGTAGAGAACGTCGGCGTTCTTGGTGGCTTCCATGGGGTCCTCTATCAGCTCCAGCACCGCGCCGGTTTCCTCGGCGATGGCGCGGCAGGTGGCCACAAGGGCCGGGTCCGGCAGATACGCCTTGGGCGCACAGGCAACAAAGTGCATCCCCATCTTGGCGCAGCCCACCATGAGGCTGTTGCCCATGTTGTACCGGGCGTCGCCTAAGTACACCAGCTTGACGCCGGAAAGTTTCCCGAAGTGTTCCCGGATGGTGAGAAAGTCCGCCAGAATCTGAGTGGGGTGAAATTCGTTGGTCAGCCCGTTAAACACGGGGACTCCGGCATACTTCGCCAGCTCCTCCACCAGAGACTGCCCGAAGCCCCGGTACTCAATGCCGTCAAACATCCGGCCAAGGACCCGGGCAGTGTCCGCGATGGACTCCTTCACGCCGATCTGGGAGCCGGTGGGCCCCAGATAGGTGGACCCCATGCCCAGATCCTGCGCCGCCACCTCGAAGGCGCAGCGGGTGCGGGTGGAGGTCTTTTCAAAGATCAGCGCCACGTTCTTCCCCTCCAGATACCGGTGGGGGATGCCGGCCTTCTTTTTGGCCTTCAGGTCGGCGGCGGTGTCCAAAAACTGCCCGATCTCGGCGGGGGTGAAATCCAGAAGCTTTAAAAAGTGGGTGTGGTTTTCCATGTCAAATCCTCTCTTTATCGGTGGTGTGTGCAAAAGCGGGCACAGGGGGGTGCACATTTTTTAAAATTCTGCAAAATCTTCAAAAATCTTCCCGCAAGAGCAAAAGCAAAAGATAGAGATATTGTGATTGCTATTGTAAGAGCCGCAAGCGGCAAAATCAGCGCAGCGTCGCTTCCATGATGGCAAGGCCCCGGTCCATCTCCGCCTTCGTGATGGAAAGCGGCGGCAGCAGCCGCATCCCCGGCCCCGCGGTGAGCACCAGCAATCCATTTTCGATCAGGCGGTTGGCAAGGTCCTTGTTGGAAAAACCGTCCTGCACGGCAATGCCGATCATCAATCCCAGACCCCGGGTCTTGCCAAAGCAGGGCAGCGCCATCGCTTCAATTTTCTCCCGCAGGTAGGCGCCCTTGGACGCCACCTCTTCCAAAAACGCGTCGGAGAGGGTCTCCTGCACCAAAAGTCCGGCGGCGGCGCAGACGGGGTTTGCGCCAAAGGTGGTGGCGTGGGTGCCGGGGGTGAGAACGGTGCGGCACTTTTCATTTGCCAGAATGCCGCTCATGGGAAGTCCCCCCGCGATGCCCTTGGCAAAGGATGCGACATCCGGCAAAATCCCGTAGTGTTGGAAAGCAAAGAGCTTGCCCGTGCGGCCAACGCCGGTTTGGACCTCGTCCACCAGCAGCAGCCAGTCCTTCTCGGCGCACAGCTTGGCGACGGAGCGCACATAGTCCCGCTCCAAGGGCAGCACGCCGCCCTCGCCCTGCACCAGCTCCACCATCACGGCGCACACGTCGTCCCCGCTCTGGGCCTCCAGAGAGGAAAGGTCGTTGGCGTCGGCGTAGCGGAAGCCCTCGGTGAAGGGGAAGAAATAGTTGTGGAACACCTCCTGCCCGGTGGCCTTGAGGGTGGTGATGGTGCGGCCGTGGAAGGAGTTGTTCAGCGTGAGGATGGTGGCGCGGCCGGGGCCATACTTGTCAAAGCTGTACTTTCTTGCAAGCTTAATCATGCCCTCGTTGGCCTCGCCGCCGCCGTTTGCGAAAAACACGCAGCTCTCTCCTGTGCGCTCACAGAGAATTTGGGCGAGGCGGGCGGCAGGCTCCGTATAAAAGAGGTTGGAGACGTGGCCCAGCTTTTGGGCCTGCGCCGCGATGGCCTGCGCCCAGCTGTCGTTGCCGTAGCCAAGGCACGTCACGCCGATGCCGCTGGTAAAATCGATGTACTCCCGCCCCTCGGGGGAGTAGAGCCGGGCGCCCTCCCCGTGGTCGATGGCCACGGGGAAGCGGCCGTAGGTATTCATGATGTACCGGCCTGTCAGGGCCTTAATTTCTTCGGAAGTCATGAATTTAGTCCTCCTTTTTCAGCATGGTGCCGATGCCTTGATCGCTGAGAAGCTCAATGAGAAGGGAGTGGGGAATCCGGCCGTCCAGAATGTGCACCCGCTCCACGCCGCCGGCAATGGCGGACACGCAGCACTCCATCTTGGGAATCATGCCGCCGGAGATGGTGCCGTCCGCCACAAGACCCGGCACCTCGTAGGTGTGGACCACGTGGATGAGAGTCTCCTCGTCCTTGGGATCGCGCAAAAGGCCCCGGACGTCCGTGAGCAAAATGAGCTTTTCCGCGTGGAGCGCCTCCGCCAGCTTGGCGGCGGCGGTGTCGGCGTTGATGTTGTATGACGTGTCGGCGTCCGTGCCCTGCGCCACCGTGGAGATCACGGGGATGTAGCCCGTCAGCAGGGCGTTTTCCACCGGCGCGGGATTCACGCCGGTGATTTTGCCCACAAGGCCGTATTTCTCGTCCAGCCGCGTCGCCTGAAAGAGCCTTCCGTCCATGCCGCAAAGGCCGATGGCCTGCCCGCCCAGCCGATTCAGCTGCGCCACCAGATTCTTGTTGATCTTGCCGCACAGCACCGCCTGCACCACGTCCATGGTCTCCTCGTCCGTGTAGCGCAGACCGTCCACAAAGCGGGACTGGTGGCCGATCTTTTTCAGCATGTCGGAGATTTCCGGCCCGCCGCCGTGGACCACCACCACCCGGATGCCCACGAGGCTCAAAAGAATGATGTCGCTCATGACGGCACTGCGCAGTTCGTCTGAGATCATGGCGTTTCCACCGTATTTTACCACAATGGTTTTTCCGGTAAATTTTTGAATGTAGGGCAGCGCCTCGACCAGCGTCTTGGCCTGCTGTGCGTGAGATGACATGTGGGTTCCCTCTTCCTTTGGGCCTTGCAAGCGCCCGTTTTGAATTTACGGTGTGGGGTTCTTATCCCACAAAGACGAGTTATACGAAGTTTGCGACACGTCCCCCGTCTCCACTCGCGGAGGGACTCAGCCGCAGGCGGTCCCGCCGCGAAGAAGCGGAGCAACGGAGTGAATGAGCCTTCGTCCAAAGGGCGGAGGCGAACGATACGGCGTATGCGACGCGTCCCCCGTCTCCACTCGCGGGGGGAAATCGCCGCAGGCGGTCCCGCCGCGAAGAAGCGGAGCAACGGAGTGAGTGAGCCTTCGTCCAAAGGGCGGAGGCGAGGGATACGGCGTATGCGACACGTCCCCCGTCTCCACTCGCGGAGGGACTCAGCCGCAGGCGGTCCCGCCGCGAAGAAGCGGAGCAACGGAGTGAGTGAGCCTTCGTCCAAAGGGCGGAGGCGAGGGATACGGCGTATGCGACGCGTCAGGTGCGGTAGTCCCCGTTGATCTTGATGTAATCGTAGGTGATGTCGCAGCCCCAGCAGGTGCAGCATTGGTCGCCCTCGCCCATGGAGACGAGAATCTCCACATCGTGCTCTGTGAGAATTTTCTTGGCAAGGTCCTCGTCAAAGCTCAGTCCCCGGCCCTTGGCGCACACGGCGACGCTGCCTGCGGCACTGGCAAAGGAGACTTCCACCTGCTCCGGGTCAAAGTCCTCCCCGGAGTAGCCCATGGCGCAGAGCACACGGCCCCAGTTGGCGTCCGCGCCGAAGATGGCGGCCTTGGTGAGGGTGGAGGAGATGACGGACTTGGCGATGGTCTCCGCGCTTTGCTCGCTGCTGGCGCCGGAGACGGTGCAGGTGAGAAGGTGCTTCGCGCCCTCACCGTCGGAGGCCATCTTTTTGGCAAGCAGTGTGCAAAGGGTTTGCAGCGCCTCCAAAAAGGCGGCGTAGTCCCCGTCCTTTTCCGTGATGACAGCGTTGCCCGCAAGGCCGTTTGCCAGCACACAGCAGGTGTCGTTGGTGGAGGTGTCGCCGTCCACGCTGATGCGGTTGAAGCTGACGTTCACGGTCTCCAGCAGGGCGGTTTTGATCATGGCGGGGGAGATGGCGCAGTCCGTGGTGAGGAAGCAGAGCATGGTGCCCATGTTGGGGTGGATCATGCCGCTGCCCTTGGCGATGCCGCCCATGCGGACGGTTTTGCCGCCGATGACCGTCTCCACTGCCGCTTCCTTTTTCTCTGTGTCGGTGGTCATGATGGCGTGGGCGGCGGCGTCGCTGCCGGCGGCGGAGTGCTCCAGCGCGCCGCAGAGCGCGGGGACGCCCGCTTCGATGACGCCCACGTTGAGGGTCTGACCGATGACGCCGGTGGAGGACACCAGCACGTCGCCCGCCTCGCAGCCGATGGCCTTTGCCGCCGCAGCGCACATCTTTTCGGCGTTTTCCTCGCCGTTGGGGGCGCAGGCGTTGGCGTTGCCGCTGTTGGCAATGATGGCCCGGGCCCTGCCGTTTGCCAGATGCGCCTTGTCCACATGGATGGGGGCGGCCTTTACCACGTTTTTGGTGAATACCGCCGCGGCGGCGCACTCCACGTCAGACACGATGAGCGCCACATCCTTTTTCCACGTGGCGTGGGTCTTGACGCCCACGTGGATACCGGCGGCGGAAAAGCCCTGCGCGGCGCAGACGCCGCCTTCAATCAAGTTCATAGGTGTTCCTCCTTACAGGCTCAGTCCGGCAGTCTCCGGAAAGCCCAGCATGAGATTCATATTCTGCACGGCGGCGCCGGAGGCGCCCTTGCCCAGATTGTCGAACCGGGCGGTAATCATGGTCTGGGCCTCGTTTCCGCAGACGGTAAGCTCCAGCGTGTCCTTCCCGGCAAAGCGGTTGGCGGAAAGCAGACTCTCCTGCGCGCCAAAGGGCGTCACCTTCACCAGCGCCTGCCCCGCGTAAAACGCGGTGAGCGCCTCGCACACATCCTGCGCCGTGGGGGCGCCGGAGAGCAGACGGTTGTGGAGCAGCAGCGTGGTGGCCATGCCCTTGTAGTAATCGTCCACCACCGGATTGAAAACCGGCGGATAGGAAAGTCCGGCGATCTTCTGCATCTCCGGCAGGTGCTTGTGCCGTAGATTCAGCCCGTAGATGCGGGGGGCGTCAAGTGCCTCGCTCCGCCCGTCGGACTCGTACTCCGCGATCATCTTCTTGCCGCCGCCGGAGTAGCCGGTGAGGGAGTAGACGGTGAGGGGGTAGTCCTTTGGCAAAATGCCCAGCTTTACCAAGGGCGCTGCGGCGGAGAGAAAACCGGTGGCGTGACAGCCGGGATTGGCAACGCGCTTGGCAAGCGCAATTTCTCCGCGCTGGCCCAGCTCCGCGAAGCCGTACACCCAGCCGCTTGCGGTGCGGTGGGCGGTGGAGGCGTCGATGATGCGGGTGGCGGGGTTTTCCACCAGCGCCACGGCCTCCACGGCGGCGGCGTCCGGCAGGCATAAAAACACCAGATCCGCCGCGTCCATCAGCGCCTTGCGCGCGGCGCTGTCCTTTCGCTTTTCCTCGTCGATGAGGAGCAAAGTAACATCCTCGCGGGCGGAGAGGCGGTCGTAGATCTGCAATCCGGTGGTGCCGTCCTTGCCATCAATATATACCTTCGGTTTCACTGGGTCCATCCCCTTTTTTTACTTTGTGTGGTCCAAGACAAACTGTTCGATCTCCGCAATCTGCCGGCTGGTCTCCGAAACGGCGGGACCGCCGTAGCTGCCCCGCAGGGCCATGCAGTTTTCCAGATTCAGTGCGTCGTATACATCCGCTTCAAAGAGGGGAGAGACGGCCTTGAATTCCTCCAGCGTCGTGTCCTCCAGCGTTTTGCCGCTCTTTGTACACGCGGCCACCAGCTGACCCACGGCGGTATAGGCGTCCCGAAAGGGCATCCCCTTTTTGGTGAGATAGTCCGCGCAGTCGGTGGCGTTGATGAAGCCCCGGCCCGCCGCAGCGCGCATGTTGTCCGTGCGGACGGTCATGGTGTCCAGCATGGCGGCAAACACCGGCAGGCACATCTCCACGGTGTCGATGGCGTCGAACACCGGCTCCTTGTCCTCCTGCATATCCTTGTTGTAGGCCAGCGGCAGACCCTTCATCACCGTCAGCAGGCTCATGAGGTCGCCGTACACCCGCCCCGTCTTGCCCCGGACCAGCTCGGCCACGTCCGGATTTTTCTTCTGAGGCATGATGGACGAGCCGGTGGCGTAGGCGTCGTCCAGCTCGATGAATTTAAACTCCCAGCTGCACCAGAGGATGATCTCCTCGGAAAAGCGGGAGAGATGCATCATGAGGATGGACAGGGTGCTCATCAGCTCCAGCGCGTAGTCCCGGTCGGAAACGCCGTCCAGCGAGTTGGACATGGGGGCGTCAAAGGAGAGCGCCTGCGCCGTCATGAAGCGGTCGATGGGGTAGGTGGTGCCTGCCAGCGCGCCGCTGCCAAGGGGGCACTCGTTGAGCCGCGCGGCGCAGTCCTCCAGCCGTCCCGCGTCCCGGCGGAACATGGCGGCATAGGCCATCAGGTGCTGGGCAAAGGAGATGGGCTGCGCCCGCTGCAAGTGGGTATAGCCGGGCATGACGGCGGTTTGATAGCGCTTCGCCTGCCGGCACAAAACCGTCTCCAACTCCATGAGCTGGCTCAAAAGCGTGGGGATCTCCCCCCGGACGTACATCCGGAAATCCAGCGCCACCTGATCGTTGCGGGACCGGGCGGTGTGCAGGCGCTTGCCAGCCTGCCCGATGCGCTTGGTGAGCAGCGCCTCCACATTCATGTGGATGTCCTCGTTGTCGGGGGTGAAGGTGATTTTCCCGGCCTCCACATCCGCCAAAATCCCCAAAAGCCCCTCGGAAATGGCGTCGGCGTCCTCTTGAGAGAGGATGCCGCAGGCGCGGAGCATATCGGCGTGGGCCAGCGAGCCGCGGATGTCCTCCCGGTACAGCCGCTGGTCGAAGGAGATGGAGGCGTTGAAGTCGTTGACTAAGGCGTCGGTTTCCTTGCCGAAGCGCCCGGACCAGAGTTTCATACAAGCGTTCCTTTCACTGCGAACGCGGGGCGAAGAGCATCTCCGTCCCGCATCCGCGTTTTTCTTTTCAAAGCCGACGCCGCGGCCCACGAACCGGGGCGGGCGGAAGGCACGCTGCTTACAGCTTGCCCTCTTCCCGCAGGGCCAGCACCGTGTCGGGCAGGCCCCAGAGATTGATGAAGCCGGTGGCGTTGGTCTGGTCGTAGCTGCTTTCGTTGAAGGTGACCAGCTCCTCGGAGTACAACGACTCAGGAGAGGTGATGGAAGCGGTGATCAGGTTGCCCTTGTAGAGCTTGAGCTTCACGCTGCCGGTGACGTGCTCCTGCGTTTTGTCGGCAAAGGCGGAAAGAGCCTCCCGCAGGGGGGTGAACCACTTGCCGTTGTAAATAAGGTCCGCAAAATCCACCGCCAGCTTGCTCTTCATGTGGGCGGTATCTTTATCCACAGTCAGCATCTCCAGGCACTGATGGGCCTTGTAGAGAATGGTGCCGCCCGGCGTTTCGTACACGCCACGGTCCTTCATGCCCACCAGTCTGTTTTCCACGATGTCCAGAAGGCCGATGCCGTTCTCGCCGCCCAGCTTGTTCAGCTTGCGGATGATGTCGCTGCCCTTCATCTGCTCGCCGTCCACGGCCACGGGCACACCCTTTTCAAAGTCGATGGTGACATAGGCGGCCTTGTCCGGCGCGGTGACGGGGGAGACGCCCATTTCCAAAAAGCCGGGCTTTTCGTATTGTGGCTCGTTGGCGGGGTCCTCCAGATCCAGACCCTCATGGCTCAGGTGCCAGAGGTTTTTATCCTTGGAGTAGTTGGTCTCCCGGTTGATTTTCAGGGGGACCTTGTGGGCTTCGGCGTAGTCGATCTCCTCGTCACGGCCCTTGATGTCCCACTCTCTCCAGGGGGCGATGATGGTCATGTCGGGGGCAAAGCGCTTGATGGCCAGCTCAAAGCGGACCTGATCGTTGCCCTTGCCGGTGCAGCCGTGGGCGATGGCGTCAGCGCCCTCCGCCTTGGCGATCTCCACCAGCTTCTTGCCGATGATGGGGCGGGCAAACGCGGTGCCCAGTAAGTACTGCTCGTAAGTCGCGCCCATCTTCAGGGAGGGGAAGATGACCTCGTCCACCATCTCGTCGGTGAGATCCGCGATGTAGAGCTTGGAAGCGCCGGTTTTCAGGGCCTTTTCCTCCAGACCCTCCAGCTCGTCGTTCTGGCCCACGTCGCCGGCCACGGCGATGATCTCGGGGTTGTTGTAGTTTTCTTTCAGCCAGGGGATGATGATGGATGTATCCAGACCGCCGGAATAGGCCAGTACGATCTTGTGGATATCCTTCTTTTCTTTTTTCATGGTGGACGCCTCCGTTTGAAGTAATTTGTTGATTGAATTATACGCTTGCTATGTATAATTATGCAAGTGGCGGGTTGCACAACAATTGGGCCTTGAATACGGTACTTTTGCCTATTTTGCCATGTTTTTCCTATCCATCCTTACAATGGGCGGCGGCGCTGCGCGCAAGACGCCGGGAGGGGGCGTCCCACTGGGGGGTAAAGAAATGGAAAGTGCATAATTTTCCGGTTCCGGACCGGATGACGGCTGTGGGGGGGAAACGGCGGAGCGGCGCATCCCGCCAGCGCCCCGGCGGAAAGCACAGCCTTTCGGTGAACAAAAAAGCCCGGCGCACACAGGGTGCGTCGGGCCTTGGAAAACGCGGTCATACCATCTTTTCCGGTTTTACGGTCTCGTCAAATTCCTCCCCAGTCAAAAGGCCCAGCGCGAGGACGGCTTCCTTAAGGGTGGTGCCGTCGTGAAGCGCCTTTTTGGCGCACTGCGCCGCCGATTCGTAGCCGATTTTCGGCGTGAGGCACGTCACCAGCATCAGGGAATTGTGAAGGTTGCGCTGCATCCGTTCCTCGTCGGGGACGATGCCCTCCACGCAGTGGACCCGGAACGAGTCGCACACGTCGCCAAGCAGCCGGGCGGACTGGAGAAAGTTGTAGGCGGCCACCGGCAAAAACACATTCAGCTGGAAGTTGCCCTGACTTGCCGCCACGCCGATGGCGGTGTCGTTGCCCAAAACCTGCACCGCCGCCATGGTCACGGCCTCGCACTGGGTGGGATTCACCTTGCCGGGCATGATGGAGCTGCCCGGCTCGTTTTCCGGAATGTGGAGCTCGCCCATGCCGCAGCGGGGACCGCTGGCTTCCCAGCGGATGTCGTTGGCGATCTTCATGAGATTTGCCGCCAAGGCCTTGAGCGCCCCGTGGGAAAAGACCAGCGCGTCCTTGCTGGTGAGGGCGTGGAACTTGTTCTCGTCGGGCACGAAGGGAAGGCCCGTCATCTCCCGCAGCCGCTGGCAGACCATGGCGTCGTATCCCTTGGGGGCGTTCAGTCCGGTGCCCACCGCAGTGCCGCCGATGGCAAGGCGGCAAAGCTCGTTCTGGGCAAGGCGCAGCATCCGGCAGGGGGCCGCCACCAGCTCCCGCCAGCCGGAGACCTCCTGGGCAAAGCGCAGGGGCGTCGCGTCCTGCAGGTGGGTCCGGCCGATGCGGATGAGGTTGGGCCATGCGGCCTCCAATTTGGCAAAGGCGTCCGCCAGTCGCTCCGCCGCAGGCAGCACCGCCTGCTCCACCGCCAGCGCCGCGGCGATGTGGAGGACGGAGGGGAAGGTGTCGTTGCTGGACTGGGAGGCGTTCACGTGGTCGTTGGGATGGAGCTGTACACCCCGGTCCGCCGCAAGGTGCGCGATGACCTCGTTGACGTTCATGTTGGTCTGGGTGCCGCTGCCCGTCTGCCAGACCACCAGCGGAAACTCCTCGTCCCAGCGGCCCTCTCGGATTTCGGCGCAGCTCTGGGCCACGGCGTCCGCCTGCGCCGCCGTCAGCTTGCCGCACGCCTCGTTGGCCCGGGCGCAGGCCTCCTTCAAATAGGCGAAGGCGGTGATGATCTCTTTGGGCTGGCGCTCGCCGCCGATTTTAAAATTTTCAAGGCTCCGCTGGGTCTGGGCGCCCCAGTGCCGCTGGGATGGAACGGCGATCTCGCCCATGGTGTCGTGCTCGATGCGGGTTGTCATGATGTGGTCCCCCATTTTTCCATAAGTTGCGCCGCAGTGCCAAGCGGCGATATCCTGCGCAGACCGCCAGGAAGTCTGCCAATCAGACAGTATTATAACGGCAAGCGGCCCCAAACGCAAGCGGCAGGGAGGGGGGAAAAGCAGCTTGCATTTTTTGCCCGGACGTGCTATCATAAACATCTGAAAATCATTCTCAGTTTGAAAAGGAGCCATTTCGTGAAAAAACAAGTGTTTTCCCTGCTGCTGTTGTGCGCGCTGGTGCTGACAGGCTGCGGCGGGCAGATAGAAAAAACGGAGCGGTCGGACCGCCTTCAGATCGTGACCACGGTGTTCCCGGCCTATGATTTTGCCCGGGCTGCGGCGGGGGAGTGGGCGGATGTCAAGCTGCTGCTGCCGCCGGGAACGGAGAGCCACACCTACGAGCCGACCCCATCGGACATTCTGGCGGTGCAGGAGTGCGATCTCTTTTTGTACCTTGGCGGAGAGTCCGACGCGTGGGTGGAGACAATCCTCTCCGCCGTGGAGATGCGGGGGACCGCCATGCGGATGGTGGACTGCGTGGACTTGCTGGAGGAGGAATCGGTGGCGGGCATGCAGGAAGAACACGAGGACCACGGAGCGGGGGAGGTGGCGGAGCTGGACGAGCACGTGTGGACGTCGCCCCAAAACGCCGCCGCCATCACCCGGGCGGTGGGGGAGCAGCTCTCGGCGCTGGATGGCGCTCATGCCGGGGACTATACCGCGGCGGCGGAGGCGTATGCCGCGAAGATCCACGAGCTGGACGGGGAGTTTGCGGCGTTTTTTGATGCCCGGACGGACCGGACCATGGTCTTTGGCGACCGGTTTCCCCTGCGCTATTTTGCGGAGGAATACGACTTGGACTACTACGCCGCCTTCCCCGGGTGCAGCACCCAGACGGAGCCTTCCGCCGCCACCGTGGCATTTTTGACAGACAAGGTGCGCCAGGAGAAAATCCCCACAGTCTGGTATATCGAGTTTTCCAACCATTTGGTGGCGGACAGCATCGCGGAGGCCGCCGGGGCCAAAACGGCAATGTTCCACTCCTGCCACAATGTTTCCAAGGTGGAACTGGACGGCGGGGCGACCTATGTCACGCTGATGCAGGGGAATCTGGAAGCGCTGAAAAAGTATCTATAAACGGATAAAAGCTGCCGGGAGCAGCCCCCTTGGGGCTGCATCTGGCAGCTTTTTTAAACAGTATGGCGCAAGGCGTCCGGCCGTCTTTACGCGAAAGCGCGATAGACGCCCCTCAGCGGACGGTGTAGCCGCCGTCCACGGGGATCATGACGCCGGTGATATAGTCGGAAGCGGAAGAGGCGAGAAACACCGCAATGCCTTCAAAATCCGCGGGGGTGCCCCAGCGGCCCAAGGGAATCCGCGCGTCCATGGGTCCGCGCCGCTCCGGATCGCTCCAGATGGCGCGGGTGAGTTCCGTTTGGATATAGCCCGGGGCGATGGCGTTGACGCAGATGCCGTAGGGGGCAAGCTCATTGGAAAGGGCCTTGGTCATGCCCATGATACCGTGCTTCGTGCAGGTGTAGCCGCTGACCTCCACACCGCCGAAGGTGGTGAAGAGGGAGGCGGTGTTGATGATCTTCCCGGGGCAGCCCCGGCTTTGAAAGTGGCGGGCGGCCTTCTGGGAAAGAAGATAGGCGGCCTTCAAATTCACCGCCACGATCTTATCAAACATGGCTTCCGGGTATTCAAAGGCGGAAGCGCGGTACTGCATGCCCGCGTTGTTGAAGAGGATGTCCACGGTTTTAAAGTCCGATAGCAGAGCGTTCCAAGCCGTGTCGATGCTGTGGGAATCGGCAAGGTCCACGTGGTAGCAGCCGCAGACCCGTCCCAGCCCGGTGACTTTTTGCCTTGTGTCCTCAAGATCGGCAATGTCCAGCGCGATGATGTCGGCCCCGGCTTTTGCAAGCCCCACGGCAAGGCCCTGCCCGATGCCGGTGGCGCAGCCGGTAATGACGGCGGTTTTTCCCGCCAGAGAAAAAAGCGAATCCATCAGTTCTGCCTCCTGCTCATTTTTATGCAGAGGGAATCGTTCCCTCCCGGTCACAGTAGGAACAGGCCGCGATGGCGGCCACCGCGCCGTCGGCGCAGGCGGTGGTCAGCTGGCGGACCGCCTTACACCGGCAGTCGCCGGCGGCGAAAATGCCGTCAGCCCCCGTGCGGCAGTCCTCTCCGGCGGGAATGAAGCCCCCGTCGTCCGCCACCGCCAGCGCCCGGGCCAGCGCGCTCTCCGGCGTTTGACCAACGGCTTCAAACAGGGCGTCCACCGCCAGCAGAGGTTCCTCGCCGGTGCGGAGATCGCGCAGCGTGAGTCCGGTCAGCGCACCGTCTCTTCCTTGCAGGGCGTCGATCACCGTCTCCGGCAGAAGCGTCACATTTTCCCGCTTCTTCAGCGCCTTTAGCAAAATGGGGTCCCCCCGGAAGGTATCCCGCCGGTGGATGAGGGTCACGCGGCGGCAGAGATCGGCCAAAAACAGCGCGTCCTGCAAGGCGGTGTTCCCCCCGCCGCAGACCGCCACGGAGCGGTTTTCGTAGAAGGCCCCGTCGCACACGGCGCAAAAGGAGATGCCGGAGAGGGTGTCCTCCCCCGGAAGGCCCAGCGTGCGGTGGGTCATGCCGGTGGCGAGGATCAGCGCGGCGCAGGAATAGGCGGCGTAGTCCGTCACCACGGTTTTGGGCGCGCCGTTTTGCACCTCCAAAACCTCTTCCAGCTCGATTCGCGCGCCCAGCGCCTCCGCCTGCCGGTAGAGCCGGTCCGCCAGCTCCGCCCCGGAGACGCCGGGGAC
Organism: Oscillibacter sp.; assembly: GCF_028693505.1. Taxonomy (GTDB): domain Bacteria; phylum Bacillota; class Clostridia; order Oscillospirales; family Oscillospiraceae; genus Oscillibacter. Next base: position 49,830 of record NZ_JAQUVF010000012.1, on the reverse strand, counting down.
GGCGGGGAAATTCTCCACCCGGGGAGAGGAGGCAATCTGCCCGCCGATGCCCGCCTTTTCCAGCACCAGAACGGACTTGCCCGCCCGGCGGGCGTAGAGCGCGGCGGTAAGCCCGGCAGGGCCGCCGCCCACGATGATGATGTCGAAATACTCGTTCATAGCTTGCGTTCTCCCAATGAAAACAGGAGGGATGCGGTCCCTCCTGTTTTGCGGTTTATTGTGTGACGGCGAAGCGCTTGATAACGGAGGCGTTCACCAGCTTTTCCACCTGACCGCCCCGGCGGACGATCAGCGTGGGGGCCTGCTGGACGCCGTAGAGCACGGCAAGGTCCCGGTGCTCCGCCACGTCGCAGACACGGTAGGAAAGGCCCGCCTTGTCCAGCTCGCTTTTGGCGATCTTGCAGTTGGGGCAGGTGGCGGTGGTGAAGAGGAACAGCCCGTCCGCTTCCTGCGACGCGGGAGCGGTCTGCGCCGGCGCGGTGGCGCTTTCCCGGTCGCACAGACGGCGGCCCTCCAGCTGGGAGGCGCCGAGATCGTAGGTCTGGCGGTCCTCAAACTCCTGCACCTTGCCGTCGTTCCAGTTTTGCACGGGGCGGTAATACCCGGTGATGCGGCTCCACACCTCACAGGTTTTGCCGCACTGGGGACAGGTGGCGTGCTCCCCGGCGATGTAGCCGTGGTCCGGGCAGATGGAGTAGGTGGGGGAGATGGTGTAGTAGGGCAGCTTGAAATTCTCCGCGATCTTGCGCACCAGCGCGGCGGCGGCCTTCCAGTCCGGCAGCTTCTCGCCGAGAAAGGCGTGGAACACGGTGCCGGAGGTGTAGAGCGTTTGCAGCTCGTCCTGCACGGCCAGTGCGTCGAAAATGTCGGCGGTGTAACCCACGGGCAGGTGGGAGCTGTTGGTGTAGTAGGGCGTGTCGCCGGGTTCCTTGGCGGCGGTGAGGATGTCCGGATACAGCTCCACGTCGTGCTTTGCCAGCCGGTAGGTGGTGGACTCCGCGGGGGTGGCCTCCAAATTGTAGAGGTCGCCGTACTCTTCCTGATAATCGGAAAGGCGCTCGCGCATATGGTTCAAAACGTCCTTGGCGAAGGCCTGCGTCTCCAGATGGGTGAGGTCTTGGCGCAGCCACGCGGCGTTGAGGCCCACCTCGTTCATGCCGATGAGGCCAATGGTGGAGAAGTGGTTTTGGAAGGTGCCGAGGTAGTATTTCGTGTAGGGATACAGTCCCGCGTCCATCAGCCGGGTGATAACGGTCCTCTTGGTTTTCAAAGACCGGGCCGCGAGGTCCATCACGTGGTCCAGCTGCCGGTAAAATTCCTCCGGCGTTTTGGCGCAGTAAGCAATGCGGGGCAGGTTGACCGTCACCACGCCCACGCTGCCGGTGGATTCGCCGGAGCCGAAATAGCCGCCGGACTTCTTGCGCAGCTCCCGCAGGTCCAGCCGCAGCCGACAGCACATGGAGCGCACGTCGGAGGGCTCCATGTCGGAGTTGATGTAGTTGGAAAAATAGGGCGTACCGTATTTTGCGGTCATCTCGAAGAGCAGACGGTTGTTTTCCGTCTCGCTCCAGTCAAAGTCCTTGGTGATAGAGTAGGTGGGGATGGGATACTGGAAGCCCCGACCGCCGGCGTCCCCCTCGGTCATGATCTCGATGAACGCGCGGTTCACCATGTCCATTTCCTTCTGGCACTCGCCGTAGGTGAAGCTTTGCTCCCGGCCGCCCACGATGGCGGGCAGATTCTCAAGGTCCTTTGGCACGGTCCAGTCCAGCGTGATGTTGGAAAATGGCGCCTGCGTGCCCCAGCGGGAGGGGGTGTTGACCCCGTAAACAAAGGACTGCACGCACTGCTTGACCTCTTTCGGGGTGAGACCGTCCACGCGGACGAAGGGGGCAAGGTAGGTGTCAAAGGAGGAGAAGGCCTGGGCCCCGGCCCACTCGTTTTGCATGATGCCGAGGAAATTCACCATCTGGTTGCAGAGGGTGGAAAGATGGCTGGCGGGGGCGGAGTTGATTTTCCCGGGAATACCCAGCCCCTGTTGAATGAGCTGCTTGAGACTCCAGCCCGCGCAGTAGCCGGTGAGCATACTGAGGTCGTGAATGTGCATGTCGCCGCTTTTGTGGGCCTTGGCAACCTCTTCGTCATAGATCTCGCTGAGCCAGTAGTTGGCGGTGATGGCGCCGGAGTTGGAGAGGATCAGACCGCCCACGGAGTAGGTGACGGTGGAGTTTTCCTTCACGCGCCAGTCGTTGATCTTGACGTAGTTATCCACCAGCTCCTTGTAGTCCAGCACGGTGGAATTCAAATTCCGAATCTTCTCCCGCTGCTTGCGGTAGAGGATATAGGCCTTGGCCACGTCGGCATAGCCGGTTTTGCTGAGTACATCCTCCACGCTGTCCTGAATGTCCTCCACGGTGACCTTGCCGTCTTTGATTTTGTCCTGATAATCCGCGGTGACCTTCAATGCCAGCAGGTCGATGATATCGGGGTTGTAATCCTTGTTGGTGGCCTCAAAGGCCTTGGTGATGGCGACACTGATTTTAGAGAGATTAAAATCGGCAATTTTACCGTCTCTCTTTACGACCTGGTACATAAGTATTCCCTGCTTTCTCTCATGATGTCCGGCATCTCTGTCTCTTCGCGGCAGCGCCGCCGCAATGCCTCGCAATCTACATTTTACCATATGGCAGGGGGAAGTCAATGAGAGAAACCACGATATCTTGTGCGTTTTTTTGGTGAAAGACACAAACGGCACTATATTTAGCAGAGGGCGGCTGACCGCGCCGGAAGGCGACTAGACGCCGCGAACCTCCACATGGCCGAAAAACGGCTGCGCGGCGGCGGCGAAGGCCGCCATCTCCTCGGGGGAGAGGGGGTGTAGCCCGGAGGCGATCAGGTTTCCGGAGTCCACAAAGGTTTGCAGGCAGTACCGCTTCGCGCCTGCAAGCCACGCGCCGATGGCGCGGATGTCGGCGGCGGTGTGCAGCTCCCGAACCGCCGTGGTGCGAAACTCAAAGCTTACGCCGCTGCGACGCAGCAGGCGGATGCTCTCTTCCACGGGGGCGATGTCAAAATCCGGAACGCCCACGGTTTCTGGATAGCGCTCCCGGCAGTTTTTGATGTCCATGGCCACATAATCCACCAGCCCTTGGGAAAGAAGGTTCCCCAGCGCGTCGGGATAGCAGCCGTTGGTGTCCAGCTTCACGGAAAAGCCAAGGGCGCGGACCTCCCGCAAAAAATCAGCCGCGCCAGCGTGAAGCAGCGGCTCGCCCCCGGAGAGGACAACGCCGTCCAAAAGGTTTCGGCGGGTGGAGAGAAAGGAGAGGATGTCGCCACTCTCCAGCGCGGGGGACTCCTCCAGCCGGGTCACCAGCAGCGCGTTGTGGCAGAAGGGACAGCGCAGATTGCACCCGCCGGTGAACACGGTGGCGGCAAGTTTACCCGGATAGTCCACCATGGACAGCTTTTGCAAACCGCAAATACGCATGGCACAAACCCTCCCAAAGTGCAAATTTTCGCCCGGACTCCCACCGCGTACCGGCGGTCGGATGTAAGCCCATGATAGCAGGGCGGCGGCGCAAAAGCAAGGTCCCCCGGACCCCGGCGGAACAAAGGCCGCGCCCGGTTAAAGCTTCACGCAAACCGACTGCTCAGCAGCACAAAGTGGTTTTTTCGCACCCGAAGAAGGCCCTCTCGCTGCATTTTGCCAAGCTCGGCGGAAAGGGCGCTGCGGTCCACGCTGAGATAGTCGGCCAGCGCCTGACGGTCAAAGGGAATGGTGAAGTCCCGGCTGCCCTGGCGGAGCGCCTGATAGGAAAGATAGGACAGCAGCCGGCCCCGGATGGACTTGGAGGAGGTGTGAAAAATCCTGCGGGAGAGATTCAAGTTTTTCTGTGCCGAGATGGAGAGCAGGTTCGCGATGAGCCTTGCGTGATGGGAACAGGCGCTTTGGCAGGGCAGCAGCAGCTGCGCCGCGTCAAGGAAGAGCACCTGCGCCGTTTCCGCCGCCACCACGCTGACCATGAGGGCCTCCCCGGGTACGCAGGCGTAAGTCTCCGCAAAGACCTGACCCGGTCCCACCCGGTCCAGCACGCTGCGGTTGCCCCAGAGATCGTTGTTTTCAATGGACACGCTGCCTTAGAGCACCATGGCGAAAGAGGTGACGTACTCCCCGGCGTGGTAGACGGTCTCGCCCTTTTCGTATCGCCGCGTCGTGGCCCGCAGGCACGTGAGCATGGAGGCGACCTCCTGGGGGGCGGCGCCCCGAAAGAGCGCCGTTTCGGATAAAAAAGCAAAGTCCATGGCGGACCTCCCTGTGCGGTTGCCGCAAAGCGGTTTCGTTGGAATTACAATAAAACCTCCGGCGGGGAAAGTCAAGCCGGGGCGTTTTGCCCCGCTGGCAGATTTTCCCCCATTTGTTGTTTTTTGAGGAAAAAGGTGATAAAATGATATAAAATACACAAAGTTGATTTGGCATTTTACCAAAAAATAGAAAAATTGGCCGGATCAGTTGGGATAGATTGGGGGATGGAGATATGCTGGAGAAAAAGATGATTTTGATTGCAGAGGATTCCGCTGTCAATCGAAAAATTCTGGTTCGGCTGCTCTCTCCGGAGTACGATACGCTGGAAGCCGAGAATGGGCAGGAGGCGTTGGACCTGCTGCATACACGCCGCACCATGATCTCCGGAGTCATTTTGGATTTGGTCATGCCGGTGATGGACGGTTTTTCCTTTCTCAAGGCGGTTGGGCGCGACGAGGCCTGCCGGAACCTCCCCATCGTGGTGGCGACGGGGAACGACAGCGAGGAGATGGAGGTGCAGGCGCTGGAGCTGGGGGCGTGGGACTTTATCACAAAGCCCTACAACGGGGAGATCATCCGCTTCCGGCTGCGCAACGCCATCGCCCGCAGTCAGCTCTCCGCGTTTGAGCGGCTGAAGTATCTGGCGGAATTTGATACGCTGACGGGCATCTACAATCAAACAAAATTCCTCAAGGAGACCCGCAAAATGCTGGACGCCAATCCCCAGGGGCAGTTTGCGCTGGTGCGGCTGGATATCGACCGGTTTCAGCTCATCAACTCCTTTTTCGGGACGGAGGAGGGGGACCGGCTGCTGATCCATCTGGCCAGGAACATGAGCTGCAAGGAATTGGGGGCGATGTATACATACGGGCGCATCGAGGGGGACGTGTTCGCCATGTGCTTTCCCTACCCCACAAGGGACGCGGTGATACAGGGCCTTGTCCTTGCGCGGGAGAAGGTCAAGGCCTATAACCGCAGCTTTGACATTGTGCCCATTTTCGGCGTTTATTTTCTGGACGATCTGACGATCTCGGTCAACAAAATGCTGGACCGGGCAACCCTCGCTGCAAAGACCTGTAAGGGCAACTATATGGAGACCACCGGCGTTTACACGCCGGAGCTGAGCGCGAAGCTGGAGCAGGAGCAGGAGATCATCAACGAGATGGTGACCGCGCTGGAGGAGCATCAGTTTTGCGTGTATCTCCAGCCTCAATACGCGCTGGAGACCAATTCCCCCACGGGGGCGGAGGCGCTGGTGCGCTGGCGGCACCCCACCAAGGGCCTGATCCCGCCGGGCAGGTTTATCCCGGTTTTTGAAAAAAACGGCTTTATTTCAAAGCTGGACTATTATATGTGGGACCAGGTTTGCGCCCTGCTGCAAACGTGGCTCAAGCAGGGCCACCATCCCGCGCCCATCTCCGTGAACGTCTCCCGGGTCAATCTCTACAACCCGCACACGGTGGAGATCATCGACGGCCTTGTCCGCGAATACGCCCTGCCGCCCCGGCTTTTGCAGCTGGAACTGACGGAGAGCGCCTACATGGACAACCCCAAGATGATGGAGCAGTTTGTCTGCCAGATGCACGAGAGGGGCTTCACCATCCTGATGGACGACTTTGGAAGCGGATACTCCTCTTTGAGCGTCTTGAAGAACATTGATGTGGACGTACTCAAAATCGACATGCGCTTTTTTGAGACGGCCAAGGATTCCAACCGGGGCGCCAATATCATCGCAAGCGTGGTCCGTATGGCAAAATGGCTGAATATTCCAACGGTGGCGGAGGGCGTTGAAAAGGCCGAACAGGTCAGCTTCCTGCGCAGCGTGGGCTGCGACTTTGCACAGGGGTACTATTTTGCAAGGCCCATGCCGGTGGAGTCCTATCAGGAGCTGCTGGTGGAAAGCGGAACGGTCGTGCTGGAACAGCCCGTCGCCCCGCCCGGCGGCTTCGACATGGCGCGGCTGTGGTGCTCGGACCCGGAAATGGAAGTGCTGTTTTCTAATGCCACACAAGCCAACTGCGTCTACGAATTTGACGGAGAACGGGTGGGGACGCTGCGCGTCAACCGCGCGTTCCGCAAACTGTTTGGATACAGTAAGGAGAGCACAGCGCCGGAGACCCTTTCCTTCGCCGTGCCGGACGACCGGAAAGACGTGCTGGAGGCGTTCCAAAACTGCGTGGACGCCAAAACGGCGGAGAGCTGCATCTACCGCAGCAAAAATGAAGCCGGCAGGGTGCTTTGGGTGGATTTGAAGCTGCAATATATTTGTCAGGTGGGCGACCAGCATATCCTGATGGGGCAATTGACGGATGTCACTGCCCAGAAATTGCTGGAGCTGGAGCTGGACCGGTTCCGTCAGGCGAGCCTGGAAAGGACGGAAGCGGGCAAAAAAATTCTGATTGTGGATGATTCCGACACCGGCGATGTTTCGCTGCGGCAGATTTTTCGGAAGGACTATCAGGTCCTCTTTGCCCCAAGCGGGGAAAAGGGCCTTGCGCTCATGGAACAGCACAAGGGGGATCTGGCGCTGATCCTCTTGGATATGCAGACCGCGCAGATGGATGAAACGGAATTTCTGCTGCGGAAATCCGAACATGCGGACACCGGAGGAATTCCCGTGCTGGCGGTTTTGCCGGACGATGACGCCCAGCGCCAGACCCATATGCTGCGCCTTGGCGTCAATGACTACATTACCAAGCCCTTCGTCCCGGAGGTGGTGGAGCGGCGGGTAAGGAATGTACTGGAATACAGCGGCCGCTTTGCCGCCATGGTGCGGGAATATCGCAAGGCCGTCATGGGCATGCCCAATGAGAAGCTCTTCGAGATGGACGGCGTGTACACCGCCGCAGAGATGCGGGGGATGATGGTGTTTTTGAAGCCGGTATTTGATACGGTGCGGCTGGTGGACCCCACGGATACCTGCGTCATTTCTCTGGAGCAGGACGGCAGTATGCGCCGGGAGCCGTACAGCTGTTTTCACGTTTGGAACAAGGATACCCGCTGCGAAAATTGCACCAGCATGTGCGCCGTGCGGGAAGAGTGCCGCATGACGAAGTATGAATTCATCCAAAACAATGTGTTTTACGTCACCTCCAACCCCCTGACGGTGGAGGATCTCACCGGGCGGCGGCACCGGCTGGTGCTGGAGATCGTAAGCCGGGTGTCCGACCACCTGATGCTGGGAAAATACGGGGAAAAGACCGTTTCCCAGCTGATCGCGGAGACGCAGGAAAAAATCTACAAGGATGAGCTGACCGGCGCATACAACCGCCGCTTCCTCCGGGAGATGCTCTTCACCCACCACGGCCAAACCGGCCTTGTGCGGCAGATGGCGCTGGTGATGCTGGACCTGCACGGATTCAAGCAGATCAACGACCAGCACGGCCATGCCATCGGCGACGATGTGCTTGCCCGGGTGGCAAAGGCGCTGATGAAAACGGTGCGCCAGAGCGACTCTGTCATCCGATACGGCGGAGACGAGTTTTTGGTGATCCTCACCAACTGCACAGAGCAGCAGACGAAAGAGACCGTCGGGCGGATACGCCACGCCATCGGCGCCGTCCGCTACGGAGAGAAAAACCGCAAGGCGGTCAGCGCCGAACTGGGGTATGCGTATACCAAGCGGTTTGATTTCAAAAAAGAGACGCTGGAAGAGATGCTGCATGTCGCCGATGAGGCCATGTATCAGGAAAAGAAAAACGAGACTGTCGACCGGGAGAGCTGAAAATCCCGGCGGGCGTCGGCAACTGAGAAACTGCGCAAAGCGCCGGAGCGGATGGGGAAACCATCCGCTCCGGGGCTTTGTTCCCTCCGGCGGGGCGGCAGTTGTGTTTTTTGCCCCGGGGTGGTAAAATAACCGGAAGAAAACGGCCTTTAAAACCCACGGGCTTTTGGGGCGAGAGATGGGAGGAGAAGTCCTTTGTACGACGAACTAACGGAAGTAGATCTAAAGAAGATGCAGGAAGAGATCGATCACCGGGTCCGGGATCTGCGCCCCCAGCTGATCGAAGAGGTGCAGACGGCCCGGGCCTTTGGGGACCTGAGCGAAAATTTTGAATATAAGTGCGCCAAGCAGGCGAAAAATCGCAACGAGAGCCGCATCCGCTATCTGGAGCGGATGATCCGCACGGCGAAGGTGATCGAGGTCCGCTCTCAGGCGGACGCGGTGGGGCTTTTCGACGCTGTGACAATCTATCATGAGCTGGCAAAAAAGGAAATGACTATCCGCATCGTCACCACCTTGCGCCAAGACGCGCTGAAGGGTCTCGTCAGCAAGGAGTCCCCGGTGGGGAAGGCGCTGCTGGGCCACCGGGTGGGCGACCGGGTCTCTGTGGAGGTCGGCCCCGGGACGGGCTATTTTGTGAAGATCCTTGCCATTGAAAAGGGCGGGGACGACGCGTCGCTGGAGATCAGCGCGTACTGACGGGAAAATCCGCCCCTGCGGGAAAAAAATACGCCATTTCCGGGAGGAAACGAAGATGCTGTTTGTGTGCTACCCCAAGTGCTCCACCTGCCAAAAGGCCAAAGCGTGGCTGGAGGCGCGGGGCATCGCGTTTGAGACGCGAAATATCAAAGAAGCGCCGCCCACGGCCGAGGAGCTGGCGCGCTGGCAGCTGCTCAGCGGAAAACCGCTGACGCGCTTTGTCAATACCAGCGGCGCGCAGTACCGGGCGCTGGGCGTGAAGGCCTCGGACTTGGAGGAGGAGGCGCTGCGCGCGCTGCTCGCAGGTAGCGGGATGCTGGTCAAGCGCCCCATTCTCGTAGGCGACGAGCTTGCGCTGGTGGGCTTTCACGAAGCGGAGTGGGGAGAGAAGCTGACATGATGGAGCGCCTTGATTTTGCGCCGCTGGACGGCATTACCAAAGTGGTGTTCCGCCGGGTGTGGAGCCAGTATTTCGGCGGCGTGGACCGCTACTTCATCCCCTTCATTTCCCCCACCGACCAGCATATCCTCACGCCCCGGGACCGGCGGGAGTTGGAGCTTTCCCACGGCGGCGCGCCGGCCATCCCCCAGATCATGACCTGCCGGGCGGCGGACTTCCTCTGGGCGGCAGAGCAGATGGCGGAGCTGGGATTTTCGGAAGTGAATTTGAATCTGGGCTGTCCCTCCGGCACGGTGACGGCCAAGGGAAAGGGGTCCGGATTCCTGGCAAAGCCGGAGGAGCTGGACCGCTTTTTCGAGGAGGTCTTTTCCAAGGCGGTGCTGCCAATTTCCGTCAAGACCCGGCTGGGCATTGCCGAGGCGGAGGAGTTTCCCGCCCTGCTGGACATCTATAACCGCTACCCCATCGCCTGCCTGACCATCCACGCCCGGGTGAAGAAGGAGAAGTACCGGGGCCCGGTGCATCTGGAGACCTTTGAACAATCGCTCCGCAACAGCCGCAACCCGGTGTGCTACAACGGCGATCTGCGCACGGTGGCGGAGGTGCGGGCGCTGGAGGAGCGTTTTCCGGACGTCACCGCCGTGATGATCGGCCGGGGCGCCGTGGCGGACCCGGCACTGGCGCGCAAGCTGCGTGGCGGTCCTGCCGCCACCCGGGAGGAACTGATGGCATTCACCGAGGAGCTGTTTCAGGCGTATCAGGCGTTTTACGGGCAGGCGGACAATGCCGCCCAGCGGATGAAGGAGGTCTGGTTTTACTTGATCCACCTCTTTGAAGGCGGCGAGCGGCTGGACAAGCAAATGCGCCGCTCCCGCGGCCCAGCGGCCTATGTGTCCATCCGCTCCGCGATCTTTGCCGAGCTGCCCTTGCGGGACCACAGCGAGGGCAACCTCATTTAAAGCGCGACCGCTGCTTATGGCCGCTGCCATTTAAAAAAGGAACGATCAAAGGCCCAATTGCAGCGCGAAAAACCCGCCGCTTCGGAAAGAAGCGGCGGGTCATTTTTTCAAAATCTGGGCAGATGGTTGCGCCCGTCAGTCCAGCGTCAGGTCTCCGTCCTTCACCCACCCCAGATGGCGGCAGAAGCGATTGATGAGCGGAGCGAGAATGGCGGGCAGCACGAAGCAGATAAGGAGGAGGCCCAGCCACTGGAACGCCCCCGGCGTGATGGCGGCAGCGCCCTTGGCGAGGGCTTCCTCACTGGGGGCGAGCCAGCCTGTCCACACGCCGATCTGGCCGCACAGGCCGCAGGTGCCCATGCCGGAGTTGATGGGCGCGCCGTTCATCTCCAGCTTGAAAAGACAGGTGGCAATCGGTCCGGTGATGGCGGAGGCCACGGTGGGCGCGATCCAGACGCGGGGGTTGCGGACGATGTTGGGCATTTGCAGCATGGAGGTGCCCAGTCCCTGACTCACCAGCCCGCCCCAGCGGTTTTCCCGGAAGCTCATCACGGCGAAGCCCACCATCTGGGCGCAGCAGCCCGCCACAGCGGCCCCGCCCGCAAGGCCCGTCAGCTGCAAAACGGAGCAGATGGCGGCGGACGAGATGGGCAGCGTCAGCGCCACGCCCACCAGAACGGACACGGCAATCCCCATCCAGAAGGGCTGGAGCTTGGTGGCGTTGTCGATTACAAGGCCGAAGGCCCCTGCGGCAGCGCCGATAGGCGGCGCGATGAGCTTGGCAAGCGTCACGCCCACGAGAATGGTGACGGCGGGGGTCACCAGAATGTCTACGCGGGTCTCCTTGCTCACCGCTTTGCCGCACTCCGCGGCGATGATGGCGATGAGGAGAACGGCCAGCGGCCCCCCCGCGCCGCCCTCTGCGTTGGCGGCCCAGCCCACGGCGGCCAGAGAAAAGAGGACCATGGGGTCTGCCTTCAGCGCATAGCCGATGGCAATTGCCATGGCGGGGCCGGAGACGCTCATGGCGTATGTACCGATGTCCGTCAAAAGGGAAATGCCGGTCTGCTGACCCAGCGTTTTGATGATGGTTCCGATCAAAAGGGAGCAGAACAGCCCCTGCGCCATGGCGCCCAGCGCGTCAATGCCATATCGTTTGGCGGAGAGCTCAATGTTCTTGCGCGCGAGAAAGGTCTTTACGTTTTCCATACTGGTACCTGCTTTTTTAAAAAGTGTGGTGGACAGGTGTCTTGACACTTGTCCACCACACTATACTAAAGATTCCCATGCTTGTCAACCGCTTTTTCAGCCCTCCAAAAGGATGCCCAGCGCCTTGAGCGACGCCTTCACCCGGGAAAAGGCGTCCTCATAGGGGCAGGAGAGGGTGTGGAGGTGGATGCCCTCCGTCAAGGCGGACAGGGGGCGGGCGTCGGACTGGGCGCGGCGGGAGAGAAACTGGCTCACCTCGTACCGGTTGGAGAGCTGAAGCGGCCCTGTGAGCTGCCCGTAAATGGGGTGCTCCACAATCACGTCCAGCACGGTGCAGCCCTGATCGACGATGGCGTTCAGCTCCGCTTCCATGTCCTGCGCGTCGTGGCGGCAGGCCACCTGATGCAAAAGTCCCCCGGGAGAGACCAGAATCACATAGCCCCGGGGCGTTGCGGAGATGTTGGCTCCCGCGGCCCGCAGCAGGGCGATGTCCCCCACGATGATTTGGCGGCTGACGCGAAAGCGGGCAGCCAAAGCTGCGGCGCTGACGGGCTGCGGCGTGGTATGGAGTTGTTCCAAAATGGCCTGACGGCGTTCTTCCGCGTGCATGGAAGCCCCCCTTTTTTTCCGAGTTGTCTTGACAGCAGTATACCACGATATGGGGAAAATGCAAACAAAAAGGAGAGCGCATACGCGCTCTCCTTCAAAAATTTGCAGACAGGGAAAACACCGCCGGGGCGCTCAGCCGCCAAGATACGCCTTTTTGATGACGGGGGAGGCCAGCAGCTCACTGCCGGTGCCGGAGGTGAGGACCTTACCGGTTTCCAGCACGTAGCCCCGGTCGGCCACGCTCAGGGCGGCCTGGGCGTTTTGCTCCACCAGCAAAATTGTGGTGCCGGATTGGTGGAGCCGCTGAATGATGTCAAAAATCTGCTCCACCAGAATGGGGGCAAGGCCCATGGAAGGCTCATCCAGCATCAAAAGGGTGGGGTGGCTCATCAGGGCCCGACCCATGGCCAGCATTTGCTGTTCGCCACCGGAAAGCGTGCCTGCCACCTGACGGTAGCGTTCCTTTAGGCGGGGGAACTGGGCGTAGACCTTTCCAAGATCCTCGTCCACGGTTTTTGTGCCGCAGGTGTAAGCGCCCATTTCCAGGTTTTCCTGCACGGTCATCTGCAAAAAGATGCGGCGGCCCTCCGGGACCAGCGCCAGGCCCTTGGAGACGATCTTGTGGGAGGGGACCTTTGCCAAATCCTCGCCCATAAAGGACACGGAGCCGGTCTTGCTGTGGAGCAGGCCGGAGATGGTGTTCAGCGTGGTGGACTTTCCCGCGCCGTTGGCGCCGATGAGGGTGACGATCTCGCCCTTGTTCACCTCGAAGGAGACGCCCTTGATGGCGTGGATGCTGCCGTAATAGACGTTGATATCGTCTACCTTTAAGATGGGTTCCATGCTCACGCCTCCTTTTTCTTGCCGAGGTACGCCTCGATGACTGCGGGGTTTGCCTGAATGTCGGCGGGACTGCCCTTGGCGATGACGCGGCCGAAGTTCAGTACGCAGATGCCCTCACAGATGTTCATGACGAGACTCATGTCGTGCTCAATGAGCAGGACTGCGATCTGGAAGGTGTCTCGGATCTTGCGGATGTTTTCCATCAGCTCCGCCGTCTCCGAGGGGTTCATGCCCGCCGCCGGTTCGTCCAGCAGCAGCAGCGAGGGGTTGGTGGCCAAGGCCCGGACGATTTCCAGACGGCGCTGTGCGCCGTAGGGCAGGGAGCCTGCCTTCACGTTTGCCATGTCCGCCATATTGAAGATGGAAAGAAGCTCCAGCGTCCGCTCCCGGGCGGTCTTTTCCTCTTTCCAGTAGTCGGGCAGGCGGAAGAGGCTGCTGAACATATTGTAGTGCATCTGGGTGTCCATGCCGACTTTCACGTTGTCGGCAACGCTGAGGTTTTGGAAAAGGCGGATGTTCTGGAAGGTGCGGGCGATGCCGGCGCGGTTGACGTGGGCGGTGTCCATGCTGTGGGTGTCGGTGCCGTCCAGCAAAATGGTGCCCTTGGTAGGCTCGTAGACCTTGGTCAGCAGGTTAAAGACCGTGGTCTTGCCCGCGCCGTTGGGGCCGATGAGTCCGGCGATCTCCGTGCGGCCGATGGTGAGGTTAAAATCCTCCACGGCCTTGAGTCCGCCGAAGGTGATGCCCAAATTGACGCACTCCAGAATGGGGCGCTTATCGATGTCCCGGTCGGGGATCATGCTGCCCGAGGGGACGGGAACCAGTTTGGATAACATATCAGGCAGCCTCCTTTTTGTCGCGTTTACCGGTGATCCGGCTCCAGAAGGATTTGAACGAGGGGTTGTTGGTGGCAAGCATCACGAGAATCAGCACGATGGCGTACACCAGCATCCGGTAGTCGGCGAACTGGCGCAGCGCTTCCGGCAAAATGGTCAGCGCGGCGGCGGCCACGATGGAGCCCAGCATGTTGCCCTGTCCGCCCAGCACCACGAACACCAGCACCAGAATGGAGGTGTTGAAGTCGAACTTGTTGGCCACGATGGTGGAATAGTTCATGGCGAAGAGGGTGCCGGCGGAGCCTGCCAGCGCGGCGGAGGTGACGAAGGCCATCATCTTGTACTTGGTGATGTTCACGCCCACGCTCTCGGCGGCGATGCGGTTGTCGCGGATGGCCATAATGGCCCGGCCCGACCGGCTGTTCACCAGATTGAACACCACCACCAGCGTGATCATCACCAGCAGGAAGCCGGCGGTGAAGGTGGAGATTTTCTGGATGCCGCCGATGCCCATGGGGCCGCCGATGATGAGCTTGCCGCCCTCGGCAAGGTCGGTACTGTCGCTGAGGAGACTGAAGTGCAGGCCGTTTCCGTCCATCCCCACATAGAGGTTATTGAAGATGCTCTTGATGATCTCGCCGAAGGCCAGCGTCACGATGGCGAGATAATCGCCCTTGAGCCGCAGAACGGGGATGCCGATGAGAAAGCCCGCCAGCGCGGCGAAGGCAGCGCCCACCACCATGCCGATGGCAAGGCGCAGCGGCGCGATGGGGATGACACCTTGCAGCGCCACGGCGGCGGTGACGCCGGTGAAGGCGCCCACGCTCATAAAGCCCGCGTGGCCCAGGCTCAGCTCGCCCAAAATGCCCACCGTCAGGTTCAAAGAGATGGCCATGACCACATAGGCACAGATGGGCACCAGCATTCCCTTCAGGGAAGAGCTCAAAGAGCCGCTCAGCAGCTGGAGCACCAGATAGGCAAGAATCACCAGCACGTAAGTGAGGTAGTTGCGGCGGGAGGTCTTGCTGAGGGTTTTCAGTTTGTTTGCCATGCTCCTCACCTCAAACTTTCTCGCGGATCTGCTTACCCAGCAGGCCCGCAGGCTTTACCAGCAGCACCACGATCAGCACGGCGAACACGATGGCGTCGGAGAGCTGGGTGGAGATGTAGGCCTTGGCAAAAATCTCGATGACGCCCAGCAGCAAGCCGCCCAGCAGTGCGCCGGGGATGGAGCCGATGCCGCCGAACACGGCGGCGGTGAAGGCCTTGATGCCCGGCATGGACCCGGTGGTGGGGACCAGCGTAGGGTAGGCGGAGCACAGCAGCACACCGGCGATGGCGGCAAGGCCGGAGCCGATGGCGAAGGTCATGGAGATGGTGGCGTTGACGTTGATGCCCATCAGCTGCGCCGCGCCCTTATCCTCAGAGCAGGCGCGCATGGCCTTGCCCATCTTGGTTTTTCCGGTGAACCAGGTCAGCGCCAGCATGATGACCACGCAGGAGACGATGGTGACGATGGTGACGTGCGTGATGGTCAGCTCTCCGCCGAAGAGTGCCACCTTCCCGGTGCCCACCACGGAGGGAAACACCTTGGGGTTGGAGGACCACAGCAGCAGCGCCGCGTTTTGCAGGAAGTAGCTCACGCCGATGGCGGTGATGAGCACTGCCAGAGAGGGGGCCGCGCGCAGCGGCTTGTAAGCCAGCCGCTCCACCACCATGCCCAGCACCGTGCAGACGAACATGGCCAGCAGCACGCCCACCAGAGGCGGCAGGGAGAAGCGTGAAATTGCGTAGAAGCAGATATACGCACCCACCATGATGACGTCGCCATGGGCAAAGTTCAGCATCTTGGCGATGCCGTACACCATGGTATAGCCAAGGGCGATGATGGCGTAAATGCTGCCCAGACTGATCCCACCGATAAGGAAATTCAGAAAGGTCATGTGATACACCCCTTGTATGTTTGTTTCGAGGGAAAGGATCCGTTCAGTGCGTATCTGAAAATCGCCGGGAGTGCCGGGAATTTTCAGATACGCGCTGTTTATGCAAAAGCCGGAACGGGAGCGGCCGCCGTTTTGGGCAGCCGCTCCGGCCCCGTTGCCATCTGAGATTCCGGATTAGTCGAGGCCGACGTAAGCGCCGTTCTCGATGACCATGCCCTTGGGGCTCTTGGAAACAGCGCCGGAGGCGTCCCAAGTCATGCCCTCGCCGGTGAGGCCGTCAAAAGACATGGAGGTGAACTGCTCGACCATCTTGTCGCACAGGTCGGAGGCGCTCATGTCGGGTGTGCAGCCGGCGGCTTCCAGAGCCTGCTTGTAAGCGTAAACGCAGTCATAGGCGTCGGCCGCAAACTGGTTGGGGACCTCGTTGAAGCGCTCCTGATAGGCCTTGACGAAGGAGGCGGTTCTCTCGTCGGTGGAGTCGGCGTTGAAGGGGGTCAGCAGCATGACGCCCTCGGCAAGAGCCGGGTCAAAGCCTTCCATGGTCAAAATGCCGTCCATGCCGTCCACGCCGAACCACTTGGGGGCGTAGTTCATGGAGCTGGCCTGTGCGAAGATCAGGGAAGCGGGCTGATAGTACATGGGCAAAAACACCAGATCAGCGCCGTTGGTCTGGGCGCCAGAGAGCTGCACGGAGAAGTCGGTGTCGTTGCCGTCGGCAAAGGTGGTGTCGGAGACGATCTCCAGACCCAGCTCATTAGCCTTGGCGGTGAAGGTGTCGTGGATGCCCTTGGAGTACACATCATCATTCTTCCAGATGACGGCAACCTTGGTGGCAAGCGCCTTGTCGGCGATGTACTGTGCGGAAGCGGAGCCCTGGTTGGGGTCCATGAAGCACATCTGGAACATATTGTCCTTGCCCTCGGTGACGGCGGTGGAGGAAGCGGAGGGGGTCAGAGCAAAGATCCGGTCGGCGTAGGTCTCAGCGGCGGTCGCCTCGCAGGGCTTGGAGGTGACGGAGCCGAGGGAGATCTGCATATCCCAGTCCTTGAGGGCGTTGTACGCGTTGACGGCCTTCTCGGCGTCGTGGGTGTCGTCCTCATACTTCAGGTCGAACTGGATGCCGCCCATGGCGTTGATCTCATCCACGGCGATGGTGGCGCCGTTCTTGGCGGCAGTGCCGTAGATCGCGGCGCCGCCGGTCAGGGGGCCGGTGCCGCCCAGCTTAAAGGCGGAGCCGCTCTCGGCGGCAGGGGTGCTGGCGGGGGCATCGGAGGCGGGAGCCTCCTCTTTCTTCGCGCCGCAGGCGGCAAGGCTCAGGACCATTGCCATGACCAGCATCAAACTCATAAACTTCTTTTTCATCATGTGTCTCTCCTTTTGCAATAGATTGTGGAATATTATACAAAAAAGCGGCCCCGCCACGGAAGCGGAGCCGCTTTACTGTATCAAACAGTTATGCGTGCTTTCGCATCTTGGGCGTTTCCATCGTGCCGCAAACCAGCAGACCTGCCAGCAGTACCAGCAGTACCAGGCACAGGCGCAGTACAGCCAGGTTTACCAGCGCAATAATAATAATGGACGCCATAATAATGGCGTCCAGAATCATAATGATGGCATGAGAAGCAGCGTGCATAGAAGCACTCTGCGCGCAGCAAGAACCAGCGTCTGCGGAACCGGCGGACGCATGGCAAGACATCATAGACATGGCGAACATCTTAGCGTAAGTCATAGGGCCGGCTCCTTTCCAAATGTCTCGCGACATCTTTCACGTAAGTTGGTTTTATTTTAGCGGGTCAAAGCGGCAAAGTCAATTGCCGTTTTGACAGGAAGTTTCACAGAATTCGGGCCGTTTGTGAACGATAGTTATAAACATTCCACAAATTTCCCCAAAAGGAGGACGTCAGCGACGGTTTTGGCAGCTTTTACAGCAGCCGTCACAGCTGCCGCCGCACCCGCCGCCGGAATGGCGGCAGGCCCGCAGCGCCCAAATGAGCCAGACGCCAAGACCGGCCACAATCAAAAATTCCAACATGGCGGCACCTCCTTTTAAAAGATCAGCAAAGCCGCCCGATACACCGCAAAGGCCACGACCCAGGCCACCGCGCATTGACCGGCGGCCACGCCGGCGGCTTTCCAAGCGGAGCCAAGCTCCCGCTTGACTGCGGAGATGGCGGCAACGCAGGGCGTGTACAAGAGGGTAAATACCAAAAAGCTCAGTGCCGTCACGGGAGAAAACAGCGTGCCCAGCGCCGCCGCCGTCACCTCAGCCCCGGCGCCGGTGAGAATGCCCAACGTGGAAATGACGGATTCCTTGGCGATAAAGCCGGTGATGAGGGCGGTGGAAATGCGCCAGTCGCCAAAGCCCAGCGGGACAAACAGCGGCGCCAAAACCGCGCCCACGGAGGCAAGCAGGCTGTCGGCCCCCTCCTGCACCAGATTGAGCCGTGCGTCGAAGGTTTGCAGGAACCACACCATGATGGTGGCCACAAAGATGATGGTGAACGCCCGGGTCAGGAAATCCTTTGCCTTATCCCAGCACAGCTGCCAAACGCTCTTGGCGGAGGGAAAGCGATAGTTCGGCAGCTCCATGACAAAGGGGACGGGGTTGCCGCGAAAAGCGGTGGCGCCCAGAATCTTGGCCGCCACAATGCCCACCAGAATCCCCAGAAGGTACAGCGAAAGCATCACAAGGCCCGCGTATTTTGGGAAGAAGGCGGCGGAAAACACCGCGTAAATGGGAATTTTGGCGGAGCAGCTCATAAAGGGCGTCAATAGAATGGTCATGCGCCGGTCCCGCTCCGAGGCAAGCGTCCGGGTGGACATGATGGCGGGGACGGAGCACCCAAAGCCCACCAGCATGGGCACGATGCTGCGGCCGGAAAGGCCGATCTTGCGCAGCAGCTGGTCCATGACAAAGGCCACCCGGGCCATGTAGCCGGTATCCTCCAGAATGGAGAGGAAGAAAAACAGCACCACGATGATGGGCAGAAAGCTCAAAACGCTGCCCACCCCCGCAAACACCCCGTCGATCACCAGACTGTGGACCACCGGGTTGAGCCCGTAAGCCGTAAGCCCCGCGTCCACTGCGGCGGTGAGCGCGTCGATGCCGGCGGCCAGCAAATTGGAGAAAAACGAGCCGATGACATTGAAGGTGAGATAGAAAATGGCCAGCATGATGCCAAAGAAGATGGGCAGGGCCAGATATTTGCCTGTCACGATCCGGTCGATGGCCTCGCTGCGCTTGTGCTCCCGGGATTCCCGGCACTTCACCACGGTGTCGTGGCAGACGCCCTCGATAAAATGGTAGCGCATGTCCGCCAGCGCGGCGTTGCGGTCCATGCCCGCCTCCGTCTCCATCTCCTGCACGCTGTGCTCCAAAAGCTCCAGCTCGTTCTGGTCCAGAACCAGCCGCTGGCGGATATCCGGGTCGTTTTCGATGAGCTTCGTGGCGGCAAAGCGGACCGGAATCCCGGCGGACTCCGCATGGTCCTCGATCTGGTGGACCACGGCGTGGATGCAGCGGTGGACGGGACCGGGGGTGCAGAAATCGTACACCGTGGGATAGGTCCGGCCTCGGGCGGTGGCGACGGCGGTGCGGACCAGCTCCTCCACACCCTCGTTTTTGACCGCGGAAATGGGCACCACAGGAATGCCCAGGGCGCGGGACATGCCCTGCACGTCGACGGTGCCGCCGTTGGCGCTGACCTCATCCATCATGTTCAGGGCCAGCACCATGGGAATGCGCATCTCCATCAGCTGGAGCGTGAGATACAGGTTGCGCTCAATGTTGGTGGCGTCCACGATGTTGATGATGCCGTCCGGCTTTTCGTGCAGGATAAAGTCCCGGGTGACGATCTCCTCCGGCGTGTAGGGCCGGATGGAGTAGATGCCCGGCAGGTCCACCACCGTGCAGTCCTTCTGCCCCCGAATGACGCCGGACTTTTGATCCACCGTCACGCCGGGAAAGTTGCCCACATGCTGGTTGGAGCCGGTGAGCTGATTGAAAAGGGTGGTCTTGCCGCAGTTTTGGTTGCCCGCCAGTGCAAAAATCATACGCCGCGCACCTCCACCTCGATATTGCGGGCGTCCGATTTGCGCAGCGTGAGGGCATACCCCCGCACCCGCAGCTCAATCGGGTCCCCCAGCGGCGCGGTCTTTTCCACCCGCACGGCGGTCTTGGGAATCAGTCCCATATCCAGCAGGCGGCAGCGCAGCGCGCCCTCTCCGCCCACTGCGGTAATCACGGCATCCTGCCCCAAGGGCAGCGTGTCTAATGTCATCGCTCATTTCCTCCCCAAAAGTTAGCTTCTTCTAACTGCAAACAGTGTACCACAGAGAAAACGCGCCGTCAAACGGAAAAACGACGGAAAAATGCACAGACTTTTTCTCCCGAATTGTAAATGTTTGCAAACGGACTTCGCGCCGTAAAGAGCGGTTCTTGCGAACTCTGCGCGCTTCGTGGTATACTGCCGGTGAGGTGAAGGATATGCTGACATTTAACCATTTTAATTTCAACGTTTCGGACATGGACAGGTCCCTGCAATTTTATAAGGACGCGCTGGATTTAAAACCGGTGCGCCGGAAGGAATCGGAGGACGGCCGATTCCTCCTTGTGTATCTGGGAGACGGAAAGACGGACTTTTCTCTGGAGCTGACATGGCTGCGGGACCATCCCGGAAAGTACGATCTTGGGGAGTGCGAGTTCCATCTGGCCCTGCAGGCGGACGACTATGAAGCCGCCCACCGGCGGCACGAGGAGATGGGCTGCATCTGCTTTGAAAATCACGAGATGGGCATTTATTTCATTCAGGACCCGGACGGATACTGGATCGAAATTGTCCCCACCCGGTAAGAAAGCGCGGGGACCGGCGGGCGGGAAAAGCTCCGCAGGGAACCGGTCTGACACAAGCAAAACGCCGCGGCGAAAGCCGCGGCGTTTTGCGTTTTCGGAAACATTACCACACGAGGGTCGCGAAATAATCCTCCAGTGTCTCCGCCCGGCGGATCAGCTCCACGCTGCCGTCCTCTCGGAGCAGCAGCTCGGCGGAGCGAAGCTTGCCGTTGTAGTTGTACCCCATGGAAAAGCCGTGGGCGCCGGTGTCGTGGATCACCAGCAGATCGCCCTTGTCAATGCGGGGCAGCATCCGGTCCACGGCAAATTTGTCGTTGTTTTCGCAAAGGCCGCCCGCCACGTCGTATTTATGGTCGCAGGGCGCAGATTCCTTGCCCATGACCGTGATGTGGTGGTAGGACCCGTACATGGCGGGACGCATCAGATTGCAGGCGCAGGCGTCCACGCCGATATACTCTTTATAGATGTGCTTTTCATGGGTGGCCCGGGTGACCAGATGACCGTAAGGCCCCAGCATGAAGCGGCCCAGCTCCGTGTAGAGCGCCACATCGCCCATGCCCGCGGGAACTAAAATTTCCTCATAGGCCTGCCGGACGCCGTCGCCGATGACGGCAATGTCGTTGGCGGGCTGGTCCGGATGGTAGGGGATGCCGATGCCGCCGGAGAGGTTGATGAAGGTGATGTGGACGCCGGTTTCCCGCTTCAATTCCACCGCCAGCTGAAAGAGAATGCGGGCAAGGGCGGGATAGTAGGCGTTGGAGAGGGTGTTGGAGGCAAGAAAGGCGTGAATGCCGAATTCCTTGGCGCCCATGGCGTGGAGGCGGGTAAAGGCCTCTGCGATCTGGGGACGGGTCATGCCGTATTTGGCGTCTCCGGGGTTGTCCATCACCTGAAAGCCCTCCCGGGTCTCGCCCAGGGTGAAGGTGCCGCCGGGATTAAAGCGGCAGCAGATTTTTTCGGGGATTTTACCAATGGATTCCTCCAGAAAGTCCACCAGCGTCAAATCATCCAGATTGATGACGGCGCCCAGACGGCTTGCTGTCTGGAACTCGGAGGCGGGGGTGTTGTTGGAGGAGAACATGATGTGCTCGCCGGTGACGCCGCATTTTTCCGCCATCAGCAGTTCCGCCTCGGAGGAGCAGTCGCAGCCGCAGCCCTCCTCCGCCAGCAGCTTTAAAATGGCGGGAGTGGGCGTGGCCTTCACGGCAAAATATTCCCGGTAACCGGGATTCCAGGAAAAGGCGGCCTTCAGGCGGCGGGCATTTTCCCGGATACCTTTTTCATCATAAATGTGGAACGGGGTCGGGTAGTCGGCGGCAATGGCCTCCAGCTGCTGCGCGGTGACAAAGGGCGTTTTCATAGGCTTTCCATCCTTCCGTGTGGGCCGGGCGGAAAGCCCGGGATTGGGTTTTATTTTACGAGTCCCCACTCTTTCTGTCAAGGAATTTGCCGGGAAAACGCAAAAATGGGGATATTTTTATAAAAATGCGGCCCCTGCCCACATAGCTGCGGCACAAGAAGAGACTTGGAACGGAAAGCCGGATGTGCTATACTACGATGCAAGAGGTGATTTCATGGCGGCCAACTGTGAGGAGTGCGTCCATTACGATTATGATGCGGAAACGGACGTCTGCTTTTGTACGATGGATTTGGATGAGGATGAAATGGAGCGCTTTTTGCGCGGGGGCAACGATGCGTGCCCCTTTTACCGCCGGGGCGGCGACTATGAGACCGCGCGGCGGCAGTGAGGAGCGGAACGGATGGAATTGGTGGATCTATACGATGAAAACCGCGTGCCGCTGGGCAAAACGGCGGAGCGCTACGGGAAACGGCAGAGCGCTACGGGAAACGGCAGAGCGGGGAATACCGCGTGGTGGTCCACGTGTGCGTGTTCGGGAAGGACGGGCGGCTGCTGATCCAGCAGCGCGCCGAGAAAAAGCGGATTTGGCCCGGGTGCTGGGACGTGTCCGTGGGCGGCGGCGTGGACGCCGGAGAGACCAGTCGTCAGGGCGCGGAGCGGGAGGTCCGGGAGGAACTGGGCTATGCGCTGGACCTCACCGGACGGCGCGCGTCGGTGACGGTGCAGTTTCCCGGCGGGTTTGACGATTTCTTTCTCGTGGTGCGGGATTTGGACATTTCCGCGCTGACGCTCCAGAAAGAAGAGGTCCGGCAGGTGCGCTGGGCCACGCTGGAAGAGGTTTTGACCCTGGTGGATGCGGGAAGCTTCATCCGCTATCCCAAGAGCTTTTTGCGGTATCTTTTTGAGACGCGGGATACCTTTGGATTTCCCACCAAATGAGAAAACGCGGAAGTGCCCCAAAGGGCACCTCCGCGTTTTTCGGGCGCTTTTTATGTAGCGTCGGATGAGGGCGGGACCTCCGTCTCCAGCAAGTGCATCATGGAGACCTCGTAGGCCACCCGCTCCTCCGCGC
The DNA here is from genome assembly GCF_028693505.1 of Oscillibacter sp. Taxonomy (GTDB): domain Bacteria; phylum Bacillota; class Clostridia; order Oscillospirales; family Oscillospiraceae; genus Oscillibacter. The sequence goes on along the minus strand of NZ_JAQUVF010000012.1, from coordinate 27,021 downwards.
CGCCGTCGGTGACCTTGCGGTACGTCCGGCTCTGCACCCGGCCCTCCAGCGTCAGCGAATCGCCCACCTGCAGTCGGCTGGCCTGTACGGCTAGCTGTCCCCACGCGATGACGGGCAGATAATCGGCCCTGCCGTATCGCCGGGGAGAGGCCAGCATCAAATCGCAGATGCTGCGGCCCAGCGGCGTGCGTCGAAAAACGGGCGGCTTGCAAAGCGCGCCGGAGAGTTGGATTTGGTTGAGTCCCGCGCCGGCGGCGCAGGGCTCGATGCTCTGGGCGTATACCGTGAGGACCAGACGGCTGCCCACGCCGCTGCGGTTGTTGAAAGAGCGCAGCTGTCCGACGACCCGCAAAGGCGCGCCCGCCGTCACCGGGGAAAGCAGCGCTTGCGGCAGCAAAATGGGCAGAACATCCGCCTGCCCCGACAGCCGCGGCACCTGCAGGAAGAAACGGTAAAACTGCGTCTCGTGATTTTCATGGGACCATTCCGGAGCCGCCAGGGCAAGTCCTTCCAAAAGGACTTCGTTCCGTGTCTGAGTTGTCATGTCGTCCACCTCTCGGTTGTGATGTCCCAGTTTATGAGACGTCTGCCGGGGATAGACCTCTTGCCTGTGGGGAAAATGTATCTTATAATATGGACTGCAAGGCAAGCTGCGGCGAACTGCCGGGCGGCAAGGAGGATGGACGATGGCAAATCTCTTGGATTATCTGGACTGGCGGGGGGACCTGACCTTGGAGCAGGCGCCCTTCAACGAGGTGGATAACCTCATTCTGGCGGAGCTCTCCTTTGTGGATTTCAAGGGGATCGTGCCCGGTCCCGGAGAGGGCGGGAGCGTGGAGCTGCGGGCGGCGGCAGAGGCCTATTTTGCCCGGTTTCCGGCGGGGGAGAAGATCGACATGGGCGTGCTGGTGCCCTCCGCCATTCCGGAGATGCTGCGCAAAATGGCCATCTCCCAGCGGTTTCGCGCCATGGGGCTGAACTGCTTTGTGGACCGGCTGGATGCCCAGCGGGCGGAGCAGTTTGCTGCGGTGGCGGTGGAGACGGGGGACGGCCTCGTATACCTCTCCTTCCGGGGAACGGACGACACGCTGGCCGGCTGGAAAGAGGATTTCAACATGTCCTGCGTGCCGGAGGTCCCGTCGCAAAAGCATGCCGTCCGGTACACGCAGGCGGTGGCAAAGCAGTATCCACGGAGGAAGCTGCGGCTGGGCGGCCATTCCAAGGGAGGAAATCTGGCTGTGTGGGCGGCGGTGTTCGCTCCGGCGGCCATCCAGCGGCGCATCTGCGCCGTGTGGTCCAACGACGGCCCCGGCTTTCATGACGACATTCTGGATCTGCCCCAGCACGGCAGAGTGGCGGAGCGGATCACCTCCATCGTGCCGAAATCCTCCGTGGTGGGGATGCTTTTGGAGCATGAGGAGGATTATGTGGTGGTGGACAGCAGTCAGCAGGGCCTGATGCAGCACGACGGCTTTTCCTGGGCGGTGCTGGGCGACCATTTTGTGCGGCTGCGCAGCATCACCCGGCAGGGCAGGCTGAACGATCTGGCACTGAAGGAGTGGGTCCGCAATATGCCGCTGGACCAGCGGGAAAAGTTTGTGGACGGTCTTTTCGCGGTGCTCTCCGCCTCCGGCGCCGTGACGCTGACGGACCTGCGGGCGGAAAGCTTTAAGGGGGCGGGCGCCATGGTCAAGGCCATGAAGGACATGGAAAAGGACACCCGCGATGCGCTCTTTTATGCCATCCGACTGCTGTTTCGCAGCAATTTGAAAGTGCTGCTGGAGGACTGGCAGCAGGAGAGCGAGAAAAAGCCCAAGAAAAAGTGGGGCCTGCTGAAAAAAGAGAGCGAGGAGTAAAAAGGCCCCCGGACTGACACCCCGATCAGAATGTTTTCAGAGCATCCCCGTTTCTAAAACGGGGATGCTCTGCGTTCTCTCAAGATTGGTGTGCGCCCCGGGAAGCTGCCGGGCGGGGCTTAGGGCAAGAAGGCGGCATTGCCGCGAGAATGCACCCCCCGTTCTTTTACGTCTTGCCAAAAAAGAACGCGCCGTGCACGGTGTAAGAAAAAGGCGCTTAGGGGTTTTGTCTGCGGGAAGACTGGATGCACTGAAGCTTCGTAGAAGGCAAAGCCCCAAAAAACGGTTTCTTTTCCACCGCTCCGGCGGCGACTTGCACCCGCAAGGGGTATGCCACATCTGTAAGCGGCGAAGCCGCCAACGGCTGTGCAATCTTTGCCAAGACAAAGAAAAATGGGGGCCGCATTCTGCCGCAAAGCGGCACATTTTTGGCCGCGATGGCGCGGCAGCTGTATGCGAACTTTCGATTAATCTGTTAGTCGCAAAATATAAATAATATTTACTTCATCTTCTCCGCCAAAGGCGCACAGGCTCCCAATCAACCGCGCTGCGCATTTGCCCGGCAAACGGGAAGTTACAGTTGATTGCTTGATGGACCTGCTTTCCTTCCAAATGGCACAAAGAGAAACGGAGCAAGGTTTCCTGACAGGACAGAGAAGGCGAACTGATCTGTGATCTTCAGCAAAAAGGAACCCAAAGTGCCGGTCCAGTTCTGAAGGACTGCTAATTCAACGCTGAGGGATACAGGGAAGTTTGGAAAATATAGCTGCAGGAAGGTTGCGGATAGATAAACGGCAGAGATCATGGCCGCGGAGACGGCAATCTCTGCTTTTGTCATCTCCCGGAAAGCCCACAATCCCCCCAGCAGCAGCACTATTAAAAATAGTCCTCCGTTAAAAATGGCAGAGCGAAGAGGATCGACAGAGACTTCCGTCACGCCATCGGCCCCTATGGTCTGCACGGTAAAGAAAAATCCACCCAAATAGACGGTGAGATAAAAACTGATCCAACTGGCGGCAATACAGAAAACCGGCACCCGCCATAAGGTATTGACTCGTAGTTTCATAAGAATCCCTCCCTGTTACAAGCAATCAAATTGCCGCTTGCCGCGCCGCCGGCAAACCGGAGCTTATTTTTACCATTGTAGCACGATTTAAAAATGCAGGCAATGCGCGCGCTGAGGCGGCAAAAAGATGGCAGACACGTTCGCGTCTGCCATCTTTTTGCCGCAAATCGCGGTTATTTATTTCGACTGGCCCGGAACGGCGGGCAGGTGGGAAAAGCTCTCCAAAAGCTCCGCGTCCGTGGGGATGCTGTCGTGCATCTCGCCGTTGTGGAACTTCTCATAGGCCACCATGTCGAAGTAGCCCGTGCCCGTGAGGCCAAAGACGATGGTCTTTTCCTCCCCGGTCTCCTTGCACTTGAGGGCCTCGTCGATGGCCACCCGGATGGCATGGCTGGATTCCGGGGCGGGAAGGATGCCCTCCACCCGGGCGAATTGCTCCGCCGCCTCAAACACCTTCGTCTGCTCCACGGAGACGGCCTCCATGTAGCCGTCGTGGTAGAGCTGAGAGAGGATGGCGCTCATGCCGTGATACCTTAGGCCGCCTGCGTGACTGGGGGAGGGGATGAAACCGCTGCCCAGCGTGTACATCTTGGATAGCGGGCACACCATGCCCGTGTCGCAAAAATCGTAGGCAAACCGGCCGCGGGTGAAGCTGGGGCAGGAGGCCGGTTCCACGGCGATGATGCGGTAATCTTGTTCGCCCCGGAGCTTTTGCCCCATGAAGGGGGAGATCAGTCCGCCCAGGTTGCTGCCGCCTCCGGCGCAGCCGATGATGATGTCCGGCACGATGCCGTATTTGTCCAGCGCCGTTTTCGTCTCCACGCCGATGACGCTCTGGTGCAGCAGCACCTGATTCAAAACGCTGCCCAGCACGTAGCGGTAGCCGGGGTGGCTGGTGGCCACCTCCACCGCCTCGGAGATGGCGCAGCCCAGAGAGCCGGTGGTGCCGGGATGGTCCGAGAGAATCTTTTGCCCGATGCGCGTTTGGTCGGAGGGGGAGGGGGTGACGGACGCGCCGTAGGTCCGCATGACCTCCCGGCGGAAGGGCTTTTGCTCGTAGGAACACTTGACCATGAACACCTTGCAGTCCAGTCCCAGATAGGAGCAGGCCATGGAGAGGGCCGTGCCCCACTGCCCCGCGCCGGTTTCCGTGGTGACGCCCTTGAGGCCCTGCTGCTTTGCGTAGTAGGCCTGTGCGATGGCGCTGTTGAGCTTGTGGCTGCCGGAGGTGTTGTTGCCCTCGAATTTGTAGTAAATTTTTGCGGGGGTCTTTAGCTTTTCCTCCAGACAGTACGCGCGGATCAGCGGGGAGGGACGGTACATTTTGTAGAAATTCCGGATCTCCTGGGGAATGGGGATCTCCCGGGTGTCGTTGTCCAGCTCCTGACGGATCAGCTCGTCGCAAAAGACCGGGCGCAGGTCCTCGAAGCCCATGGGCTCGCCGGTGCCGGGGTTGAGCAGAGGGGCGGGCTTCACCTTCATGTCCGCGCGGACATTGTACCACGTCTGGGGAAGCTCCTCTTCAGAGAGATAGATTTTATAGGGGATGGATTCGTTTGCCATGGTGATTGCTCCTTTCCGTTTCTGCGGCCCTGTGGAAAAATAAAAAGACCCTCATCCCACAAGGACCTAATCCAATAGGTTCCTTTGGGACAAAAGTCTGAAACTTCTGCGGTGCCACCCAAATTGACGAAATACTTCGTCCGCTCGGCGACGTGCCAACACACGTCCTTCCTTGGTAACGGGGGAAAAGCCCGTCGGAACTTACTGGGGAAATTCCCGTTCAGCCCGCCCTCCGCAGTCCATTCCACAAAGTCATTCCTGCCGCCATCCCACCATCGGCGACTCTCTGAAAGAAACATCGTTTGCTTACTCGTCTGCATCATCGGTTTGTTCTTTTGAACTTGGAGAGAGTGTACAACGATTGACCGCCGTTGTCAATCCCCCAGAAGAAGTTTGTGAATTCCCAATAATTTCCGCAGCGGCCCGCTTGGTAAAAATTGTAATTTTGCATAAAAGGCAGCTGGTGCTGCAAATTTAAAAGCACAAAAATTGGTAATTTTCGCATTGGCATTCTTCAATTTCTAGATTATATTGTAACCAATGATAACGTGTGCGTCGTTATCACCATGACAATTGAATCAAATGGGCAAAACCGGCGAAAGTCGGCGACGCAAAGCTAAAGGGCCTACCTCTTCGGTTGGCAGCCAGTTACGGTTTGAAGAGAAAGAGCAATGGCTTTGCGCGTTGGCGCAGAGCCATTTTTTGCCCCACTTGTCAAAAAGAAAGGGAGCATTTGTTTGGCAAAATCGGCGAAAGCCGGTGACGCAAAGCTAGAGGGCCTTACCTACCCCAGGTTGGCAGCCAGCTGCACTGTGGCCGATTGAAGATCGCCTCAGTCGAAAGCGGTCCGCGCACGGAAGAAGCGCCGCCGCAGAAGGGGAATGAATATGAACAACCATCAGAAGAATCATCGCAAGTCCCGGGCACTGATCGCACTTTTGCTGTTTCTGCTTGCTGCGTCCGCCGCCGTTGGCCTGTCTGTTCGGATGAACCGCGCACCGGCTCAGGACAAAGCATCCGCGCAGGAAGTGTCCACTCCGCTGACGGAGGAGATCGAAGAGACCGCCGTGCCTCTGGCCGCCCCGGAAATCACGGATGCGGAAGAGACCGCCGCCGTGGTGGAAGAACTGCCGGCATCCCTGCCGGTCGTTGCGGCGAGTGCAAGGAAGCAGACGAAGCCGGTCCCGCAGGCAGCTGCGGAAGCGGTAGAGGAGATCCTCCCGGAAGAGGAAGTGCCTCTTGCTTCCTTCGTGGAAGCGCCTGTCCCGGAAGATGTGAAGGCCGCGCTGGAAGTTCTTGAGACTGTGGAGAAGGTTGAAAACGACGCCGACGAGGCCCGTGAGGATGCCGCTGCGGCACAGATCAAGCGCGAGGAAGCCGAGGCGGCCGTGGCGAAGGCCGAGGCTGACCGCAAGGAGGCCGAGGACCGTCTGAGCGAGGCGCAAGAGGCCGCGAGGCGCGCCGAAGAGGCTCTGGCAGAGACGGAAAATGCCCGGGAGATGACCGCACAGGCCGAGGCTGCTGCCGAAGCCGCCGAAAAGAGTGCCGCCGCCGAGCGGGCCGCTGCCGATCTGGCAGATGCCAGGGACGCGGTGGAGCAGGCTACGACCAAGGCCGAGGAGGCCAAGGCCGCCGCGGAGGCTGCCCGGAACGATGCAAAGGTCTATGACGCCCTCAAGGTTCTGGAAAAGGGCGTCGAGGAGCAGGTAGTCGAGAGAACCAATGGGCAGGATTACTTTAAGGCAGGCCAGTCGCTGGATTCCAACGGGGTCAACTTCGCCGAGCAGATGACCGAGTATCTGAAAGAAAGCGGCGTTCTGGCGGAGGACGAGGCGTACACCTACCGGGTCTGGCGCAACAACTATGATGCCGGCGATTACAACATTACGCTGGTCCTCACCTCCATCACCGACGCGGGTAAGGGCGATACCGTGGAAGAGGTCGTCCGCTACAACACGGTTACAAAGACCTTTGAAAAGGGTTCGGTAACGGTGGGCGTCGGCTCTGCGGTATCCGCGGAGACGAATGAGAAGGTGGAGTACAATGTGCTCAGCGGCGCGATCCTCGATGGCAAGGATATCACCGCTGAGGCCAACGCAGCCATTGCCGACGCCGTGACCACAGAGACTGCCCATGAGGCGGCGGATGGTGAGCTGGCGGACGCACAGGCAAAGCTGGACGCCGCCGTGGAGGCGGACGAAACTGCCAGGGCTGAGGCGGAAGCGGCGCAGATCGCCGCGGATGCATCTGCCGACAAGCAGCAGGAAGCCGAGCAGGAGCTTTCTGACGCTGCCCAGGCCGACCAGACCGCCCAGGAGGCGGTGGAAGATGCCGTGGTAGCCGCCGAGGAGGCCAACGAGAACGTTTCGAACGCACAGGACGATCTCGCTGCCGCCGAGGATTCGCTCAGCGAGGCAAACGAGGCGCTGGAAGCGCTGTAAACAGCAAGAAAGCTTATCGCTGATACTCAAACTCGAAGTCGTACATGGAAACCGTGTCGCCGTCCTGAATGCCAAGATCCTCCAGCTGCCGGAAAAGACCGGATTCCCGCAGGGTCTTGTCGAAGTACATCCGGCTCTCGTAGTCCGAAAAGTTGACATTGCCCATCAGGCGCTGAAGCCACGGGCCTTCCACCAGCCATGTGCCGTCGTCAGAGCGCTGGATGTCCAGCGGCGCGGTGGTATCCACCACGGCGGGGCGCGGGACATACTCCGGCTCGTAGACCGTCACGGGCGGCAGCGTGGAAAGCTGCTGCGCCACCTTTTGCACCAGTTCCCGGGTGCCCTGATGGGCCGCGGCGGAAATTTCCAGCAGGGAATAGCCCAGCGACTCCACGTGCTGGCGCAGGCGCTCCAGATTCTCCGGGCTTTCGCAGATGTCCGTTTTGTTGGCTGCCACGATCTGGGGACGCTTCGCAAGGTCCGCGCTGTACTGGGAAAGCTCGGCATTGATGGCGTCAAAATCCGCCACAGGGTCCCGCCCCTCGCTGCCGGAGACGTCCACCACGTGGACGAGCAGGCGGCAGCGGTCAATGTGCCGCAGGAAATCGTGGCCCAGACCCGCACCCTCGCTGGCACCTTCGATGATGCCGGGGATATCGGCCATGACGAAGGAGACACCATCGTCCACCCACACAACGCCCAGATTGGGATAGAGCGTGGTGAAATGATAGTTGGCGATCTTGGGCTGCGCCTTGGAGACCACGGACAGCAGCGTGGACTTGCCCACGTTGGGGAAGCCGATCAGCCCCACGTCCGCCAAGAGCTTCAGCTCCAGCGTGACGTCGTGGCTCTCGCCGGGCAGGCCCGCCTTGGCAAAACGGGGGATCTGCCGCGTGGGGGTGGCAAAGTGCATGTTGCCCCAGCCGCCCCGGCCGCCCCGGCAGAGGACAAACGGCTCGCCGCTGCTCATGTCCTTGATGATCTCGCCGGTCTCCGTATCCCGGACCAGCGTGCCCCGGGGGACCCGGATCACCAGATCCTGCCCGTCCTTGCCGGACTTCCGGGAGCCCTGCCCGTCGATGCCGCTGTTTGCCGCGTATTTGCGCTTGTAGCGGAAGTCCATGAGGGTGGACATATTGTCGTCCACCTGCAAAATGATGGAACCGCCCTTGCCGCCGTCCCCGCCGTCGGGACCGCCTGCGGCCACGTATTTTTCCCGGTGGAAGGCGACGGCGCCGTTGCCGCCGTTGCCGGCCTTCACGGTGATCCGGGCTTTATCGATAAAAGAAGTTGCCATGGTAATACACCTCCAATGGGTAGTATGACTGGTTTGAGGCGTGTGCATCCCAAAGCGCGGAGCGCCGCGCCCTCGGATGCAGACGCCTGAGGGAAGATTTTGGGAAAAAGAGCCCCGAACGTGTGGCGTTCGGGGCTCTCCATGTCTGATTACTCAGCCTCGTAGACAGAAGCCTGCTTACGATCCTTACCCAGCCGCTCAAAACGGAGCACGCCGCTCGCGGTGGCGAACAGGGTATCGTCGCTGCCGATGCCGACATTCACACCCGGATGGATGTGGGTGCCGCGCTGGCGAACCAGAATGTTGCCGGCCTGGACAAACTGACCGTCCGCGCGCTTGGGACCCAGGCGCTTGGACTCAGAGTCACGGCCGTTCTTGGTGGAGCCGCCGCCCTTTTTGTGGGCGAAGAACTGAAGACCAATACGAATCATGATACGGACCATCCTTTCTGAAGATTTTTAGATGGAGAGGAATTATTCTTCCTCCAGAACTTCAATATTGTCGGGATACTCGTCGTGTAGCTCGGCAAAGTAGACCATCAGTCCTGTTAAAAGCGCCTGTGCGGTGCTTTCCGCCGTGGGGGAGAGCCCCCCGGGCAGACGCAGAGAGATGGAGGCGTCACTTTCCCGGACCTTCACCGCTGCCGCAAGACCCAGCACGTCGTTGATGGTGGCCTCTACCAGACGGATGGCGCTGGTGATGCCCGCGCAGACGATGTCCGCGCCCTCTTCGGCGTAGCCGCTGTGGCCGATGGAGTCAAAACCGACGATGCGGTCGCCCTCCGAGCGGAATGTGATGGTGGTCATGCTCAGTAAGAGATCTTGCCGATCTCAACCTTGGTGTAAGGCTGACGATGGCCCTGACGCTTGCGATAGCCCTTCTTGGCATTGTACTTGAAGATGTGAATCTTCTTGCCCTTGCCGTTCTTGACGATGGTGGCGTCCACGAAAGCACCCTCCACAACGGGGGTACCGAAGGTTGCCTTTTCGCCGTCGAGAATTGCCAGAACCTGGTCGAACTTCACGGCGTCGCCGGCTTCCTGGTCCAGCTTTTCGATGTAGACCACGTCGCCCTCGGCCACCTTGTACTGCTTGCCGCCGGTTACGATGATTGCGTTCATTCTTTGTTTCAACTCCTTCATTACGGACTCGCTGTCGGGGGCGGTGCCAAAGCACACTTAAAATACCCATTCAAAGCGGCTCATAAAGTATATCAGTGGAAATTCGATTTGTCAATGCTATTTCCAAAGAAAAGATTATTTTTCCGTCGCTTTCCGCCACTTTTTCGGCAATTAAAAAAGTTCCTCCCCGCCGACAAGACGGGGAGGAACTGGAAATTGCTTAATTTCTGCTGCCGGAATTGGTGGTGTCCTTGAGCAGCACGTCGTGGGCGCCGCCCTCCACGATGGAGACGGAGGAGACCAGCGTCAGCTTGGCCTTGTCCCGCAGCTCCGGGATGGTCAGCGCGCCGCAGTTGCACATGGTGGAGCGGACCTTGGAAAGCGTGGTGGCGATGCCGTCCGTCAGGGCGCCGGCGTAGGGGACGTAGGAGTCCACGCCCTCTTCAAAGGAGAGCTTTGCCGCGCCGCCCAGATCGTAGCGCTGCCAGTTCCGGGCACGGGCGCTGCCCTCGCCCCAGTATTCCTTCATATAGCTGCCGCCAATGAGGACCTTGCTGGTGGGGGATTCGTCGAACCGGGAGAAATACCGGCCCAGCATGCAGAAGTCCGCGCCCATGGCCAGAGCCAGGGCGATGTGGTAGTCCTGCACAACGCCGCCGTCGGCGCAGATGGGAACGTACACGCCGGTTTCGGCAAAATACCGGTCCCGCTCCGCCGCCACGTCGATGACGGCAGTGGCCTGCCCGCGGCCGATGCCCTTGGTCTCACGGGTGATGCAGATGGAGCCTCCGCCGATGCCGACTTTCACGAAGTCCGCCCCGGCGTCCGCCAGAAAACGGAAGCCCTCGCCGTCCACCACGTTGCCCGCGCCCACCTTCACGCTATCGCCGTAATGGTCCCGAATCCACTTGAGGGTGAGGGCCTGCCATTCGGAATAGCCCTCGGAGGAGTCGATCACCAGCACGTCCACGCCGGCCTCCACCAGAGCGGGGACCCGCTGGGCATAGTCCCGGGTGTTGATGCCCGCGCCGACCACATAGCGCTTTTGAGAGTCCAGCAGCTCCAGGGGGTTACCCTTGTGGGAGTCATAGTCCTTGCGGAACACGAAGCTCACCAACCGTCCGTCCGCGGACACGATGGGCAAAGCGTTGAGCTTGTGGTCCCAGATAATGTCGTTGGCGGCCTTTAAGCTGGTGCCCTCGGGCGCGAAGATCAGCTTTTCCACGGGCGTCATAAAGGCGCTCACGGGCGTGGTGGGGTCCATGCGGCTGACGCGGTAGTCCCGGCTGGTGACAAGGCCCAGCAGTTTGCCATTGCCGGTGCCGTCGTCGGTGACGGCCATGGTGGAATGCCCGGTGCGCTCCTTCATTGCCAGCACCTCGGAGAGCGTGTCGCCCACGCGCAGGTTGGAGTCGCTGATGACAAAGCCGGCCTTGTAGTTTTTGACCTTGCGGACCATCTCCGCCTGCGCCTCAATGGTCTGGGAGACGAAGATGAAGGCGATGCCGCCTTCCTTGGCAAGGCCGATGCCCATCTGCTCGCCGGAGACAGACTGCATCACGGCGGAGACCATGGGCACGTTCATGGTGAGCGGGCACTTTTCTCCCTTTTTATACTTTACCACCGGGGTCTCCAGCGAGACATTGGCGGGGATGCATGCGGAGGAGGAGTAACCGGGCACCAACAGATACTCGCTGAAGGTGTGAGAGGGTTCTGTAAAAAAGTACGCCATGCGGCCACCTCATTTCGTAAGATTATAGGATAGGATACCACAAAACGGGAAAAAGGAAAGCTTAAATGTGGAAATAATCGTGAGCGGCCTCGAAAAGGCGCAGATCGTAGTCGCCGGGGACGTTGCGGTACAGCTCGCTGCCGATGCGCTCGGCGTGGCCCATCTTGCCCAGCACCCGCCCGTCGGGGGAGGTGATGCCCTCAATGGCCCAGACAGAGCCGTTGGGGTTGAAGTCCACGTCCATGGTGGGGTTTCCGGCAAGGTCCACGTACTGCGTGGCGAGCTGCCCGTTTTCCGCCAGCTTTTTCAAAAGCGCCGGATCGCAGAGGAAGCGGCCCTCGCCGTGGGAGATGGGCACGGACACCACGTCGCCCACCTGCATCTTCGCAAGCCACGGAGAGCGGTTGGAGGCGATGCGGGTGCGCACGATTTTGGACTGGTGGCGGCCCAGACAGTTGTAGCTGAGGGTGGGGCAGGTGTCGTCGGTGTCGAGAATCTCGCCAAAGGGCACCAGGCCCAGCTTGATGAGGGCCTGAAAACCGTTGCAGATGCCAAGGATCAGGCCGTCCCGGCCCTTGAGCAGCTCCATGGTGGCGTCCGTCACTTCGGGGTTGCGGAAAAAGGCGGTGATGAATTTGCCGGAGCCGTCCGGCTCGTCACCGCCGGAAAAGCCGCCGGGGACGAAAATGATCTGGCTTTCCCGGGCCGCCTTGGCAAAGCGGGCGGCGGAGTCCGCCACACCGGCGGCGGACTGGTTGTTCACCACCAGAATTTCCGCTTTGAGACCGGCGCGCTCCACGGCGCGGGCGCTGTCGTATTCGCAGTTGGTGCCCGGGAACACGGGAATCAGCACCCGGGGCTGCGTAACACCGGCCTTGGGGGCCACACGGGTGACGGCGGGGGCGCTGAGCACGGGAACGGGGTCCTCTTTGTCGGCGGTGCGGTTGGGATATACGTCCTCCAGCACGCCTTCGTTCAGCGCCAGCAGTTCGTCAATGGACGCGCGGTCGCCGCCAAGGATCACCACCGGCTCGGCGGTGGTCTGGCCAAGTCTGGTCCCGCCAGAAACTTCCTCCGTCAGCTCCGCCACGATGGCGCCGGGAGCGATGCGCTGGGGAGCGGTTTCTCCGGTAAAGCCTACGCGGTTGCCGAAGGACATGTTCATCACGGCCTCGGCAACGCCGTTTTCCGTGGCCCATGCCGCCCGGACCTTTCCGTCGGCGCAAAGGGCATGGAAGGAATCCCAGCAGGCCTTCATTGCCGCGGCGCTGCCGTCCGCCGGGGCGAACAGGTACACGGGATGGCCCGGGGCCTTAAATTCGGGGGAGAGCACCCCGCCCGCCTTGGCGGGGACGATGGCAAAGGAGATGAGGGTGGGGGGCACGTCCAGATTCAGGAAGGAGCCGGACATGGAGTCCTTGCCGCCGATGGCGGCGACCCCCAGATCCAGCTGGGCGTCCAGTGCGCCGAGGAGGGCGGCGAAGGGCTTGCCCCAGCGCGCAGGCTCCTCCCGCAGCTTTTCAAAATACTCCTGGAAGGTGAGATAGGCCTGATGGAAGTCGCCGCCGGCGGCCACCAGCTTTGCAAGGGAGGTGACCACGGAGCGGTAAGCGCCGGTATAGGGGTCGGCGCACATGGTTTCCGGGTCGAAGCCCCAGGCCATCACGGAGCAGTCCTCCGTCTCCTGACCGGGCAGCACGGGAAGCAGCGCCGCCATGGCCTGCGCGGGGGTCCGCTGGTACTTGCCGCCAAAGGGCATCAGCACGCTGCCCGCGCCGATGGTGGAGTCGAACCGCTCCGCAAGGCCCCGGCGGGAGGCGGAGCGCAGGCTGGACGCCGTCTCCCGGAGGGAGCGAACGTCGCCGCTTTGCAGGGCGGCGCGGTCCTTTTGCGCAACGGAGACGGTGGTGTGCTTCACAGCGCCGTTGGTGTCCAAAAAGGCGCGGCTGAGGTCCACAATGGTCTCGCCCTGCCAGTGCATCACCATCCGGGGGGACTTTGTGACCACGGCCACCTGATAGGCCTCTAAGTTTTCCGCCTCGGCGGCGGCGATGAAGGTTTTGGCGTTTTCGGGAGCCACCACCACGGCCATGCGCTCCTGGGATTCGGAGATGGCAAGCTCCGTGCCATCCAGCCCCTCGTACTTCTTGCGCACGGCGTCCAGCTCGATGGAAAGACCGTCGGCCAGCTCGCCGATGGCAACAGAAACGCCGCCCGCGCCAAAGTCGTTGCAGCGCTTGATGAGCCGGGTCACCTCGCCGTTGCGGAACAGGCGCTGAATTTTCCGCTCCTCGGGGGCGTTGCCCTTTTGGACCTCGGAGGCCATGGTGGTGAGGGATTTGCGGTTGTGGCTCTTGGAGGAGCCGGTGGCGCCGCCGATGCCGTCCCGACCGGTGCGGCCACCCAGCAAAATGACCACGTCGCCGGGAAGGGGACGCTCTCGCACCACGTTTTCACTGGGCGCTGCGCCCACCACCGCGCCGACTTCGAGGTGCTTTGCAACGTAACCGGGGTGGTAGACCTCGCTGACAAGGCCGGTGGCAAGGCCGATTTGGTTTCCGTAGGAGGAATAGCCCGCGGCGGCGGTTTGGGCCAGCTTGCGCTGGGGGAGCTTGCCGGGAATCGTCTCCGCCACCGGTGTGCGGGGATCGCCGCAGCCGGTGAGCCGCATGGCCTGATAGACATAGGCGCGTCCCGAGAGGGGGTCACGGATGCAGCCGCCGATGCACGTGGCGGCACCGCCGAAGGGCTCGATCTCCGTGGGGTGGTTGTGGGTTTCGTTTTTAAACATGAGCAGCCAGTCCTGCGCCTCGCCGTCCACCGTGGCGGTGACATGGATGGAGCAGGCGTTGATCTCCTCGCTCTGGTCGAGATTTTCAAGCAGGCCCCGCTTTTTCAAAACCTTGGTACCAAGGGTCGCCATGTCCATCAGCGTCTGGGGACGGAGGCTAGCCTTCTCCGGGCCGTAGACCTTCTTCCGGGCGGCAAGATACCGCTCGTAGGCGGCCTTCGTCTCTCCGTCCAGAATCTCCACCGCGTCAATGTGGGTGGAGAAGGTGGTGTGGCGGCAGTGGTCGGACCAGTAGGTGTCCACCACCCGGATCTCGGTGATGGTGGGGTCCCGGCGCTCTTCGTCCCGGAAGTGGGCCTGCAAAAACTTCAAATCGTCCAAGTCCATGGCAAGGCCCAGCGTGTCCAGCAGGGCGGAAAGTCCCGCTTCGTCCAGCGCGGTAAATCCGGAGACGGTCTCCACGGCGGCGGGGACGCAGGCGTCCATTTGCAGGGTCTCCACCGTCTCAAGGCCCGCTTCCTGCGCTTCCACGGGGTTAATCACGTAGCTTTTGATCTTCTCCACGTCGGCGGGGGTCAGCTCACCGGAGAGAAGGTAGACCTTCGCCGTGCGGACGGCGGGGCGGTCGCTCTGCGTCATCAGCTGGATGCACGCCCGGGCGGAGTCCGCCCGCTGGTCGAACTGACCGGGGAGATACTCCACCGCGAAGGCGGTGTAGTCCCCGGCGGGGAGAGCGGCGGTGGCGTCGTCCACCTGCGGCTCGGAAAACACGGTCTGGACCGCCCGCTGGAAAACGGACTCCTCCAGCCCCTCCACGTCGTAGCGGTTGACAAGCCGCACGCCGGTCAGAGAGGAGATGCCCAAAAGCGCCTGCAATTCATGAAGAAGGCTTTTGGCCTCCTGCCGCAGGGCGGGCTTTTTTTCAACATAGATCCGTCGTACCATTTATTGTTCCTCCATTGCCCGCAGGGCCAGCTGGCCGATGTCGCGGCGCATGTATTTTCCTTCAAACGTCACGGTTTCGGCGGCGGCATAAGCGTCGCGCAGCGCTTCGCGGAGCGTGCTTGCCGTGGCGGCGACGCCCAGCACCCGGCCACCGCTGGTAAGGAGCTCGCCGCCTTCCAGACGGTCGCCTGCGTGGTAGCAGGTGACGTTTTCGGGGAAGGCGGCGGGGAGCGTCATCACTTTCCCCTTTTCATAGTGGCTGGGATAGCCGCCGGAAGCCAGAATGACGCAGGCGGCGGCGCCTTGGTGCCACTCCACGGGAAGGGCGGAGAGCGTCTCGTTTTCCACCGCCTGCATGACCGTCAGCAAATCGCTTTTGAGCAGGGGCAGGACGACCTGCGTCTCCGGATCGCCGAAGCGGCAGTTGTACTCGATGACCTTGGGGCCGTCGGGTGTGAGCATGAGGCCGAAATAGAGACAGCCCTTGAAGGGGCAGCCCTCTGCGCGCATGGCGGCAAGGGTAGGCAGGAAGATGGTGTCCATGCAGACCTTGGCGATCTCCGGCGTATAGTAGGGGTTGGGGGCAATGGTGCCCATGCCGCCGGTGTTGAGGCCCGTGTCCCCGTCTCCGGCGCGCTTGTGGTCCATGGAGGAGACCATGGGGGAGATGGCGGCGCCGTCGGTAAAGGCCAGCACGCTCACCTCGGGACCGGTGAGGAATTCCTCCACCACGATCTCGTTGCCGGAATCGCCGAAGGCCTTGTCCTCCATGATGGTCTTGACCGCCTCCTCCGCCTCGGGGAGGTTCTGGGGGATCAGCACGCCCTTGCCCAGGGCCAGACCGTCGGCCTTGACCACGATGGGGAAGGAAGCGCCCCGCAGATAGGCAAGTGCCTCGGCAGGGTCTGAAAAGACCGCGTAGCCGGCGGTGGGGATGCCGTATTTTTTCATCAGGTTTTTGGAAAACACCTTGCTGCTTTCAATACGGGCCGCCGCGGCGCTCGGTCCGAAGCAGGGGATGCCCGCCTCGTGGAGACGGTCCACGCAGCCGAGGGCCAGCGGATCGTCCGGCGCCACCACGGCAAAGCCGATTTCATGGCTTTTGGCAAACGCCACGATGGCGGGGATGTCGCTGGCGCCGATCTCCGGAACGCACGTGGCGTCCTGCGCGATGCCGCCGTTGCCCGGCAGGGCGTAAATGGTGCTCACCGCCGGGTTTTCCTTCAGCTTTTTGATGATGGCATGTTCGCGGCCGCCGCCGCCCACTACCAGAAGATTCATGCAGTTGCCCCCCTAGTCTTTAATGATGGAATAGACGCATGCCGGTGAAGGCCATCACCATGCCGTATTTGTCGGCGGTGGCGATGACATGGTCGTCCCGGATGCTGCCGCCGGGCTCGGCGATGTATGCCACACCGGACTTGCGGGCGCGCTCCACATTGTCGCCGAAGGGGAAGAAGGCGTCGCTGCCCACCGTCACGCCGGACTGGGTGGCGATCCATGCTTTTTTCTCCTCGGCGGTCAGCGCTTCCGGCTTTACTGTAAAGGTCTGCTGCCACACGCCGTCGGCAAGAATGTCCTCGTACTCGTCGGAGGTGTAGATGTCGATGGCGTTGTCCCGGTCGGGGCGGCGGATGCCGTCCACAAAGGAAAGACCCAGTACCTTCGGGTGCTGGCGCAGATACCAGTTGTCGGCCTTCTGCCCGGCAAGGCGGGTGCAGTGGATGCGGCTTTGCTGGCCCGCGCCCACGCCGATGGCCTGCCCGCCCTTTACATAGCACACGGAGTTGGACTGGGTGTACTTCAAGGTGATGAGGGAGATGATCATGTCGATTTTGGCGGACTGAGGCAGGTCCTTATTTTTGGTAACAAGGTTATTCAGAAGGTCGGCGTCGATTTTGAAGTTGTTCCGGCCCTGCTGGAAGGTGATGCCGAACACGTCCTTGTATTCCTGCGCCTCGGGCACGTAGTTCGGGTCGATCTCCACCACGTTGTAGCCGCCCTTTTTCTTGGTTTTCAGAATCTCCAGCGCCTCGTCGGTATAGCCGGGGGCGATGACGCCGTCGGACACCTCGTACTTGAGGTAGTTCGCGGTGTCCGCGTCGCACACGTCGGAAAGGGCCGCCCAGTCGCCGTAAGAGCACAGGCGGTCGGCACCTCTGGCGCGGATATAGGCGCAGGCAATGGGGGAGAGCGGCGCGTCGCCGTCCACAAAATAGATCTTCCGGTCGGTGTCGCTCAGGGGAAGGCCCACGGCGGCGCCGGCGGGGGAGACGTGCTTGAAGGAGGCGGCGGCGGGAAGGCCCGTGGCGGCTTTCAGCTCCTTGACCAGCTGCCAGGAGTTGAAGGCGTCCAGAAAATTGATGTAGCCGGGCTTACCGTTGCGCACGGTGATGGGCAAATCCCCGCCAGAGCGCAGGAAGATGCGGGAGGGTTTCTGGTTGGGGTTGCAGCCGTATTTCAATTCCAGTTCGTTCATGGAAGCGTCCCTCAGCTTTCTGTAATTTGTTTGCACAGCAATTCTGTGGCTTGGGGGAGCAGGACCCATTCCGCCTGCTCCATCACCCGGCGCTGCAAGGTCTCCGCCGTGTCGTCGGGAAGAATATCCACCGCTTTTTGCGCCAGAATGCGGCCGCCGTCGGGAATTTCGTTCACGAGATGGACGGTGGCGCCGGTGAGCTTCACGCCCCGGGCAAGCGCCGATTCGTGGACCTTCAGCCCGTAATACCCCTTGCCGCAAAAGGCGGGGATCAGGGAGGGGTGGACGTTCACGATGCGCTCGGGCCACTGGCGGACAAAGGCCTCGGACAAGATGGAGAGGAATCCGGCCAGCACGATGAGGTCCACCCGGTATTCCGCCAGCTTCAAGGAAAGCGTCTTTTCAAAGGCCTCCTGCGTCAGCAGCTTTTTGGGAATGGCGACGCCGGGCACGCCGTGGTCCGCGGCCCGGGTCAGGGCGTAGGCGGTTTCGTTGCTGGCACAGACGAGAACGATCTCCCCGTGGGGAATATCGCCCCGCTCCTGCGCTTGCAGCAAAGCCTCTAAATTCGTGCCGCCGCCGGAGACGAACACGGCGATGCGGGCGCGCTTTAGCATAAAGTCACCCGTTCGCCGCCCTCTACGATCTCGCCGATGACGTAAGCGTCGCAGCCTTCCTTCCGCAGGGCGGCAAGCGCCCGGTCAGCATCCTCCTTGGCGGTGATGACGGTCATGCCCACGCCCATGTTGTAGGTGTTGAACATGTCGTGCTCGGGAATGCCGCCCATGCTCTGGAGCATGGAGAAGATGGGGGGCGTCCGGAGAGCGGCCTTCTCAATTTTGGCGGAGAGGCCGTCGGGCAGGCACCGGGGAATGTTTTCAAAGAAGCCGCCGCCGGTGATGTGGCTGACGCCCCTGACGGCGGCAGCTTCCATGCAGGCGAGGACGGGCTTCACGTAAATGCAGGTGGGCCGAAGCAGGGCCTCGCCCAGCGTCTCGCCCAGCTCCTCAGAGTAGAGGTTCAAGTTGGCGTGCTCCACGTTGAACACCTTGCGCACCAGCGAATAGCCGTTGGAATGGATGCCGCTGGAGGGCAGGGCCAGCACCACGTCGCCCCGCTTCATGGCGGAGTGGTCAATGATCTTGGGCTTGTCCACGATGCCCACGGAGAAGCCCGCAAGGTCGTAGTCGTCGGCGGGCATCATGCCGGGATGCTCGGCGGTCTCGCCGCCAATGAGGGCGCAGCCCGCCTGTACGCAGCCCTCCGCCACGCCGGAGACCAGCGTGGCGACTTTTTCCGGCTCGTTTTTGCCGATGGCAATGTAATCCAGAAAGAAAAGGGGCTTGGCGCCGCAGCAGATGATGTCGTTGACGCACATGGCCACGCAGTCGATGCCCACGGTGTCGTGCTTGTCCATGAGCATGGCGATGCGAATTTTGGTGCCCACGCCGTCGGTGCCGGAGACCAGCACCGGCTCGCGCATGCCGGAAAGATTGGGGGCGAACAGGCCGCCGAAGCCGCCAAGGTCGGAGACAACGCCGGGGATCATGGTGCGCGCCACGTGTCCCTTCATAAGTTGAACGCCCTCGTATCCGGCCTCAATGTTGACGCCGGCGGCGCGATAGCTGTCAGAAAAACTACGCATCTTCGTGTTTCTCCCTTTCACTGATTTTACACTCGAAACGGTCCTTGCCGCCGCTTTGGGGAATGGAGGTGGGGTATCCGCCGCCAAAGCACGCGGTGCAAAAGCCGCTCTCGGTATTGTCCGCCAGCTTCACCACGTCGGAAAGGCTCAGATAGCCCAGAGAGTCCACGCCGATGATTTGGGCGATCTCCTCCACGGAGTGGTTGTTGGCGATGAGTTTTGTGGGGTCGTCGATATCGGTGCCGTAGTAGCAGGGGGCCACAAAGGGCGGCGCGGAGACCCGCATGTGAATCTCCCGGGCGCCCGCTTTGCGCAAAAGATCGATGGTGCGGCGGCAGGTGGTGCCCCGGACGATGGAGTCGTCGATGAGCACGACCCGCTTGCCCTCCACCACGGAGCGGACGGGGTTGAGCTTGATGCCCACCTCGTTTTCCCGCATGGTCTGGGTGGGGGAGATAAAGGTCCGCCCGATGTACTTGTTTTTGATGAATCCCATGCCGTAGGGAATGCCGGATTGCCGGGAATAGCCCAACGCGGCGTCCAGCCCGGAGTCCGGTACGCCCACCACGATGTCCGCCTGCACGGGATGCTCCAGCGCGAGAAACGCGCCGGCACGCTGGCGGGCGGTGTGGACGCTGGACCCGTCGATGACGGAGTCCGGCCGGGCGAAATAGATGAACTCAAAGACGCACAGCTTCTTGGGGGCCTTGCCGCAGCGGCGCTTGTCGGATTTGACGCCGGTGCGGTCCGCCACCACGATCTCGCCGGGCAGAATGTCCCGCTCAAACCGGGCGCCCACGGCGTCCAGCGCGGAGGATTCGGAGGCGAACACCACGGAGCCGTCCTTCAGCCGGCCCATGCAAAGGGGCCGAAAGCCGTTGGGGTCCCGGACGGCGATGAGCTTGCTGGGGGAGGAGATGACGAGAGAGTAAGCGCCCACGATCCGGTCCATGGCGGCGGCGACGGCCTCCTCAATGGAGGAAGCGCGCAGCCGCTCCTGCACGATGATGTAGGCGATGACCTCGGAATCCGTGGTGGTGTGGAAAATGGAACCCTGACTCTCCAGCTCGGAGCGCAGCTCGTGGGAGTTGGTGAGATTGCCGTTGTGGGCCAGCGCCATGCGGCCTTTGTAGTGGTTGACCAGAATGGGCTGGACGTTGCGCTTGTTGTCCGAGCCCGTGGTGCCGTAGCGCACGTGGCCCACGGCGATGTTGCCGGTGCCGAGGGACGCAAGGCGCTGGGGCGGAAAGACTTCGCTTACAAGGCCCACATCCCGGTAGGAGGTGAAAAGGCCGTCGTCGTTCACGACGATGCCCGCGCTCTCCTGCCCCCGGTGCTGCAAGGCGTAAAGCCCATAGTAGGCGAGGGAGGCGACGTCCGCGGGGGTTTCGGAGTAGACGCCAAAGACGCCGCACTCCTCATGAAGGTGGCGATGCTTGATTCCGGCGGGGGCCGCCTCTCCGTTGAGACGGTCCGCCGGGAGAGTTCTGTTAGTCCGCATCGTGGCTTAGTAGCCGATTCATGATTTCAGCATACGCGTCCTCTACCCCGCCGAGGTCCCGGCGGAAACGGTCCTTGTCCAGCTTTTCGTGGGTCTTGGAGTCCCACAGGCGGCAGGTGTCGGGGCTGATCTCGTCAGCGAGGACGATGGTGCCGTCGGAGAGCTTGCCGAATTCCAGCTTAAAGTCCACCAGCGTCACGCCGCACTCCGCCCAGAAGGCCTTGAGGACCTCGTTGACGGCAAAGGCGTACTTCTCAATGGTCTCGACCTCTTCACGGGTAGCCAGCTTCAGCGCCAGGGCGTGATAGGTGTTGAGCAGGGGGTCGCCCAGATCGTCGTTCTTGTAGGAGAATTCAATGGTGGGCGCGTCGAACACGATGCCCTCCTCCACGCCGTAGCGCTTGGCGAAGGAACCGGCGGAGATGTTGCGGATGATGACCTCCAGCGGCACGATGGAAACCTTTTTCACCAGCGTCTCCCGCTGGGAAAGCTCCTTGACGAAGTGGGTGGGGATGCCCGCCTTCTCCATCTTTGCCATCAGGCGGTTGGTCATCTGATTGTTGATGACGCCCTTACCGACGATGGTGCCCTTTTTGAGACCGTTGAATGCCGTGGCGTCGTCCTTGTAGTCCACAATGTACAGCTCGGGATCGTCTGTTTGAAATACCTTCTTGGCTTTGCCCTCGTAAACCTGCTCCAGCTTCTGCATAATCGTATCCTCCTGTTAAAAAATAGAGTGTTGATCTTAAAAGTATGGTCCCGGCGACGTTATTCCTTGCCGGTCCAGCAATAGGTGCAGATGGTGTCCTTGTCGATGCCGATGGCCTCCAGCAGTCCGTCGATGGACTGATAGCCCAGCGAGTCGAAGCCCATCTCCTTGCAAATGGTTTTCAAAAGGCACTGGCCCCGCTCCGTGGAGGCGTCCGCGTACTCGTCCAGATGGTTTTCGCCCTCGTCGCCCTCCAGATCCTGCACGGTCTTTCTCGCCAGCAGCTCCATGTCGGAATTGCTGCGGGAGAAGTTCAGGTATTTGCACCCGTACATGATGGGGGGGCAGGCAGAGCGCATGTGGACCTCCGCCGCGCCGCTTTCATAAAGGAATTCCACCGTTTCCCGCAGCTGGGTGCCCCGGACGATGGAATCGTCCACGAACAGCAGCTTTTTGCCTTCAATCAGCTCGGGCACGGGGATCTGTTTCATTTTAGCCACCTGATTGCGCACGTCCTGCGTGGAGGGCATGAAGGACCGGGGCCAGGTGGGGGTGTATTTGACGAAGGGGCGGGCGAAGGGCTTGCCGCTGCGGTTGGCAAAGCCGATGGCGTGGGGCAGTCCCGAGTCCGGGACGCCCGCCACATAGTCCACCTTGGGCAGCCGCCCCTGGGCGACCTCGTCCCGGGCCATGATCTCGCCGTTGCGGTAGCGCATGACCTCCACATTCACGCCCTCGTAGTTGGAGTTGGGGTAGCCGTAATAGGTCCACAAAAAGGCGCAGATGCGCATTTTCTCTCCGGCGGGGGAGAGAGACTCCACACCCTCCGCCGTGACCTTGACGATCTCCCGGGGGCCCAGCTCGTAGGCGGTCTGATAGCCCAGCTTTTGATAGGCGAAGGATTCAAAGGAGACGCAGCACCCATCCTCACGCTGACCGATCAGCACCGGCAGCCGGCCCAGCTTGTCCCGGGCGGCAAGAATGCCGTCCTCCGTCAAAAGCAGAATGGTGGCGGAGCCGCTAATGACCTCCTGTGCGTGGCGGATGCCCTCCAGCAGGGAGTCCTTTTGGTTGATGAGGGCGGCGATCAGCTCCGAGGAGTTGACCTTGCCGCTGCTCATGGCCATGAACTGGTGGCCGTGGTCGGAGAAGTAGGTCTCCACCAGCGCCTCGGCATTGTTGACGATGCCCACCGTGGTGATGGCGTACAATCCCAGATGGGACCGCACCAGCAGGGGCTGAGGGTCCGTGTCGCTGATGCAGCCGATGCCGCTGCGGCCGTGAAATTCCGCAAGGTCCCCCTCGAACTTCGTGCGGAAGGGGGTGTTTTCAATGTTGTGGATCTGGCGCTGAAACCCGTCTACGGGGTCATAGATCGCCATGCCGCCCCGTCGGGTCCCCAGATGGGAGTGGTAGTCCACGCCGAAAAAGATATCGAGTACGCAGTCCTGCTTTGAAATCGCTCCAAAAAAACCGCCCATGATTGTGACTCCTGACCGTTTCAATCGAATTTCCGCCGAAAAGGACGACGGAGAAGAAAAAGCGGGGGATTACCGGCCCAGCTCCGCTTGCAGCTTGGCTTCCTTACTTGCAATCTGGCGGGCCATCTCTGCGCGGGCTTCGTCCAGCCGGGCGGCGAGGGCGTCGTCACTCACCGCCAGAATCTGGGCGGCCAGTACGGCGGCATTTTTCGCGCCGCCCACAGCCACGGTGGCCACGGGAATGCCGCTGGGCATCTGGACGGTGGCAAGCAGGGCGTCCAGTCCGTCCATCACACCGCCCTTCATGGGGATGCCGATGACGGGAAGGGTGCAGTTTCCGGCGAAAGCACCGGCCAGATGGGCCGCCATGCCGGCGGCGCAGATCAGCACGCCAAAGCCGTTTGCCCGGGCGCCTTTTGCAAAGTCTGCGGCGGCGGTGGGGGTGCGGTGGGCGCTTAAGATGTGGGCTTCATAGGGAATCTCAAAGGCATCCAGCTGGGCACAGGCGCCCTTGACCACGGGCCAGTCGGAATCGCTGCCCATAATGACCGCTACTTTTTTCATGGTGTCTCTCCTTTTATTCTTTCCAAAAATCACAGCTTTTTCCGCATGACGGTGTGGTGGAAAATGCCGTCGGCGAAGTATTCCGTGGAGCAAAATACCGGTTTGCCGTCAATGTCGAAGTCCACTTCCTCCATGTTCAGCAGGGGGGAGCCCATGGGGACCTGAAAAATTTCCGCCAGCGCCGCGTCTGCCACCGCAGGGCGCAGGTCCGTCAGGTCCAGATAGGGGGACACGCCGCAAAACTGCTGGAGAAAATGGAAAATGGGCAGCTTCAGATCCCGGATGGTGTAGATCCCCTTCACCAGCGCCTTGTCCACCACATCCTCGCAGTAGATAGCGGGCCGCCCGTCCGCGGTGCACAGTCGGGCCACCCGGATCACCGGGTCTCCCACTTCCATGTGCAGCTGCGCGGCGATTTTTTGATCCGCAATGCCCTCGGAGACCCGGACGGAGGCCACGGCGGGGGCATGGCCGCTCTGGCGGATCATGTCCAGAAATTCCACCTCGATGTCCATGCGGGTCTGGATGCTCAGCACATGACGGTTGATAATGGTGCCGACGCCGTGACGCCGGGTGATGAAGCCCTCCCGTTCCAGAGAGGCCAGGATATCCCGCAGCTGCGTGCGGCTGATGCCGAGCTTCTCGGCCAGAATGTTTTCCCGGGGAAGGCGTCCGCAATGGGCGTACTCCCCGCATTTCATGGCGGTAAGCAGATTGGCCCGGATGGTTTTGGATTGGGTTGGCTGCGTGTTCATTCCATTCACCTCATTGATTACGAAATGGGGAAATAGATACTACCTTACAAAGGTCATACCTATTGTAACGAATTTGCCCCGCGCCCGCAATAGGCAAATCTGACAGTTTGCGACAATCATTTTAGACCGGCCTTGTAGAGTGCGGAGGAACAGACCTTGCAGCGGCCTTTTTCGTGTAATTTGACCGTGGACAATTGTCCGCCTGCTGATATAATAAGGGCGACACCGTACAGAGAAAGCCGCAAGGCGCTCTTTGTGCGGCGTTGCCTAAAAAAGACAAGTCTCCTGCGGCGGGACGGGGCGCAGCGCCTCTGCCCGCGCCCGGGCACCGGCCCGGAAATTTGGAAAACGGATGGGAAGCGCTTTATGAAAAATATCATTCTAATCGGAATGCCGGGTACCGGCAAAAGCGTGGTGGGCCGCGCATTGGCCGCCCGCTTGCAGGCTGCGTTTGTGGATGTGGACGATCTGATCGTTGAAAAGACCGGCAAAACGCTGCCGGAGATTCTGCGGACCGACGGCCTTGATGCCTTTTTGAAAATTGAGGGGAAAATCGGCGCGGAGCTGGCGTGCGAAAATACAGTGGTGGCCACCGGCGGCAGCATGGTCCTCTCGGAGGAGGCCATGGCCCACCTGCGGGAGGACGGCGTGGTGGTGTGGCTGGAAACGCCGCTCTCCCGCATCTCGGACCGGATGCCGGAGGATTTGACGGACCGGGGCATCGCCGCGGCGCCGGGGATGACGATTCGGGAGATCTACCGCCAGCGGGAATCGCTGTATGCACAGCACGCGGATTTGATCGTGGCCAGCCGGGACGGGTCCGACGACACGGCCCATCAGGTGGAGACGATCCTGCGCACGGTAGGCGTCGCCCTTTGAGACCAGCTCGGTTTGCATGGGGAGGAAACCAGGCCTGTTTCGTCATATGATAAAACAGCCGGTGAAAGGGGCGCGGCGGTATGGACGCGGCGGCGTTTTTTTCCGCAGCCATCGCCGCGTATTTGCGCCGGTAAAAAACTGGAGAAAAAGGAAAAAGCCGGGTGGTTGACCCGACTTTTTTTCTATGAATTTGTGCATTGTGCAGCGGGGGAGCGTCCTGTATAATGACACGCAACACACGGGAATCCCGTGTGAAATCGGACGGGGCAACGCCCCGAAAAGGAGATCGACAATGAAAAAAACAGTCACGCTGGCGCTCACCGCTTCTCTGGTGATCGGACTTTTGTCCGGCTGCGCCAATGACACGCCGGCTCAAAACGCCGAGAGTCCCCAAAAAGCTGAAAATTTCAGCGACGAAATGAAAATTCCCTACGCGACGGATCTGTCCCCGGAGGACGGCGCGGACTCTGTGGAGCGGGCGGGAGACCATGAAAATTCCCCCTACTTCGCCCATCCCGACGTCTACCATCTGGAGTCCACGGACACGCTCACGGTGCTCAGCAGGTTCAAAACCCAGCAGCAGACCAGCGAGTGGGCCTGCGGCGTGACCGCGGCATTGATGGTGCTGGAGTGGTACGGCAAGCTTGGCGATTGGAGCGAGGAGAGCCTCGCGGCGCTGCGGCATTCGCTGAGCGCCACAGACCTTGCGGACTATCCCGGCACCACCCTCAATCAGGCCATGGACATCTTTGACGGCGTAGGCGGTTTCGATATGATCTCGACCCATGACCGGCCAGACGGCATCTGGATGGAGGACATCCAAGGATGGCTGGCGGAGGGCAAGCCCGTCATGATCTGCTGGAACGACTGGGGCGGGCACTGGCAGGTCATCGTGGGCTATGACACCATGGGCACGGAGACGGAGCAGGACGACGTATTTCTGGTGGCGGACCCCTACGACACCACCGACCACAATCAGGACGGCTACGGCGTCTATTCCGCCGAGCGGCTGCTGTACAACTTTTCCATGTACGGTGCCTTCCCGGAGGAAGAGGGCGGCAACGAGGCGCTGTTCCTTGTGGCCAGCCCCACGGAATAAGGGAAACACCCCGGAGACCTCAGGTCTCCGGGGTGTTTTTGCTTTGGCTGTGCCACCGAGCGTCCAGATAGCCCGCAAACCGGGCGCCCGCCCAGCCCGCGGCAGCCCCCAGCAGTGCGCCGCCCAGCACGTCGCTGGGCCAGTGGACGTAAAGATACAGCCGGGAAAAGGCCATCGCCACGGCCACCGCCATGGCGGGCTTCCACAGGGGACTTCCGGCGGTTTTCAGGGCAAATGCGGCGGCAAAGGAGGCCGAGGTGTGCCCCGAGGGGAAGGAGGGGTCCAGCGGCGGCGGGATCAGCAGCTCCAGCCCGGGCTGGAAGGCGAAGGGCCGGATGCGGCCAAAAAGCGGTTTTAAAATGAGATTGCAGCCAATCAGATTTACCACCAGCGCCCACCCCACAGCCGTGCCGCAGCGGCGCTGGCGGCGCATGACCACAAGAATCAGCGCCAGCGCGATCCACAGCTCCCCGTGGTTGCAGGTCCAGCTGAGAAAGACCATCACGGTATCCAGCAATTCGCAGCGCAGATGCGCCTGTATCCAGTCCAGAACGGCAAGTTCCACAGCTTGCATGAAAAACCTCCTGTTCAAATAGCATTGCATGATACTATACCACAGTTTTCGTGCAGAAGAACAGAGACTTTTTGAGAATTCAAACAAAAAGCGCAAAGATTTTTGGAAAACCGTTGACAGAGTGCGGCGGGAGTGATAGGATACGAAAAATTGAATCGCTGAGAGATAGAGGCGCGGTGTTCATCAGTAGCGCTCCGACAAGGCCAGGCAGCCGTCGGACGGGAAAGGGAAGATCGCCGAAGTTGCGGGGGAGTGCCTGTCCCTTCGCTGCTGGGCCGACAGAGAAGATTTGTCGGACTGTCACAAGTAGCTTGTGAAGCGCTATCAATGGCTGTTCGGAGCGCCTTTTTTGGCCTGCTTCCGTATTTCCATGGACCGCTTGACAAAGCGGTCCAATTTTTTGGCTCAACTCCAAAGTTTGTTGATGAAAAGGTCTGTGCTATACTGGTACAGGTGATTGTAAATGGTAAATGGATTCACAGACATGATAGCTGGTTCCCTCAATCTGAAAGAACCGTGGTATG
>NZ_JAQUVF010000011.1 GCF_028693505.1 Oscillibacter sp. | reverse complement strand
CTGTTGTTACCACCTTTCACCACCTCCACATAACTGGTTCATCCCATTATATAGAGGCTTATTGGGTGGCTCAAATGTTCGCTAGCATTTTTATGAAAAGTGGCTCAAATACATATTAGCATTCACAATCATGCTCTCCAGCACCGTGATATCCGTGGAAATGTCCAGCGCCTCCGCGCCGTACAGGCTGTCCAGCTGCTTTTCAAAGGCTGCCACCACCGTGCGCATCATGCCCTCCACTCTGGCAAGGGTGGTATCGATGTTCTGACCGGAAACACCGGCGGTGCTCATGCGGTCATAGCTGTTGAGGAGCTTGAGCGTGGTGGGCAGATAGTAGTCCATAAAGCGCCGGATCTGGGGGAGCTTCTTGGGGTCCTGCTTCACCTCATCAAAAATTTTGGCGGACACCTGCTCCAGCCGCACAATGTCGGCGGAAATGCCCGGGTCGGCGATGTTGTCGTCCAGCCGCTTCATCTCGGCGATGGCCAGCCGTCCGTCCTTGAGCATTTTATCCAGCGCGGGGTCGCCGGTGGATTCTTCTTTTTTCACTTCCGCCTGCTCGACAGCCGCTTCCGCCGTGCGGGCCACGCCGCCGCCCCGGCACAGGGCGTTCACCGCAAGAAAAACCGCCGCAGACACCGCTGCCAGCAATCCGTAATGCATCGGGGCGTAAAGCGGCAGCAGCGCACCGCTGACGATCCACAAAACCGCCACCGCGTAAAATGGCACCGTGCTTTTCCGGGGATGCATCTCCATACAAGGACCTCCTTCGGATCAATAATACGTAATTATACCGTGCCGTCGCGGCGCGGTCAAGGTGGGGAAATGTGAAATACCTGTGAACAGACGCAGGCGCCCCTCTCAGGAGGGGCGCCTGCGTCTGTCGAAAAAGTGCCTACGGCACTTTTTCGAGGGGATCTCGCTTCACTCTGCGCCTCATATGTCCGCCTTTGGCGAACAATTCGACGCTCGCTTCGCGCAAAGTATGTTCTCCCACGCACATGTCGCGGGAGAACATGATTCCAATTGATTTCGCTGCCCCGGCAGCGAAAGAGTACGAGGTTTTTCGGCAAAGTTTTTATGAAATCCCGAACGTTTTCGTGACAGGGTCCTGCCACAGCGCCGCATGGGGCGGATGAAACGTGCACCAGACGAAGCAAAAGGCCAGCGCCCACAGCACCAGCAGTCCCGCCACCTGCTGCCACGGCCGGAAAAGAGCTCCGCGGCGCAGCAGCCAGAAATCCAGGGCGAACGCGCCAAAGTCCGCCAAAAAAAACACCAAAATGTCCGCCCAGGGGATATGGAACCCCAATACGCCGGTATAGGTATAGAACAGGGTGGGAATCAGCACCAGTCCAAAAAGAACCGACACGGCCCGCGCCGCCAGAAAGTTGGGATAGTTTCGCCCCATTGTCCACAATTGAAGGACGGAAAAGAGGAAGAGCGGGAAAAACAGCAGCTTCATATGCTCCCAGGTAGACTCGTTTACTGCGGAAAATGCCGCCGCCAGGGCGCTGCCGCCGCTCCAGTCAAAGGCGAAATGCAGTAAAACTCCCAGTGCCGCGGTCCACAAGAGGCCTGCGGCTTCCCAGTAAAACAGCCGTTTGCGCATGGCGCCCACCCCCCTTAATGCACAAGTGCAGCCGCTGGGCTGCACGTTCAGTCTATGCGAAGGAGGGGGGGATTATGCGCCCCTTTACGCAAAAACCAACTGTACCAGCAGCATGTACAGCCCCGTGCCGCCCGCGATGGAGAGCAGCACGTTGCCCTTCCACCGGTGCAGCGCCGCCACCAGCAAAATGGAGCTAAGCTCCGGCACGCCGTGGGAGGCGGCGGACCAGGAAACGCCCTTTAAACAGTATACCACCAAAAGGCCCATCATGGCCGGGGGCAGAACCCGCCCCAGATACGTCACCACCGGGGGCGGCTGGCGATGCTCCGGAAACAGCCAGAAGGGCACCCAGCGGGTCAGCTGCGTCCCGGCAGCCACCAGCGCAATGATGCAAAGAGCTTGCAGCGCGCTCAGGCGCATAGCAACCGCCTCCTCTGGCCCAAAAGCACCGTTAAAATCATCGCCATGGCGGGAATCACCAAATTGGTTGCCCCAAAGAGCGTCAGGCTCAGAGCCGTGCAGGCAAGGCCGATGACGGCGGCGGGCCGGTTTTCCGGCACTTTCCACTGCTCCAGAAACAGCACCACGAACAGCGCCGTCAAAGCGAAATCCATGCCGGTGGTATCAAAGGTGACCAGCATCCCCAAAAAGCCGCCCAGCGCCGTGCCGATCACCCAATAGAGGTAATCCCACAGGGAGACGGCGGTATAAAACCGCTGCCTGGAAACGCCGGAAGGCGGTTCCAGCGTGGCGAGCAGAGAATAGGTCTCGTCCGTCAGCGTACACACGAGAAAGGGACGGGCCATTCCTGTGCCCCGGTACTTTTCCAGCATGGAAAGGCCATAAAACATGTGGCGGGCATTCACCATCAGCGCCAGCACAAAGGCCTGCACCGGGTCAAAAGCCGTGGTGAGGAAGGTGATGGCCACATACTGGATGCTGCCGCCGTAAACCAGCGCGCTCATCAGCACGGACCACAAAGGGCCATAGCCCTTGGCCTGCATCAAAAGGCCGTAGGCCATGCCAAGGCAGAGATATCCCGTCAGGACCGGAATGGTCACGGGAAACGCCGCGCGCGCCGCCGCGCGCCAAGAGTGTTCTTCCAATTGCTCCATCGCAACCTCCGAATGAGCCGTAAAATTTTCCGCTGTTAAATAAGTAGGGAATCGAGTCTGCCCGCCGGATTGACAGAGGCGGGAAAGAGACCGCGCCATTTGGCGCGGTCTCGCAGCGTGTCGAAAGGCTCGGAAACGCCATGATAAGGGGAACGCGCGAAAAAACGGAGGGGCATCCTTTACATCTTCTCCGGCGCTTCCACGCCGATGAGCGCCAGACCGTTTCGCAGCACGATCCGGGTGTCGTCCGCCAGCTTCAGCCGCGCGGATTGCAGCGCCGCCGCCTCGCCCTTCATGCGGCAGGCGGTATAGAACCGGTGGAAGCAGCCCGCCAGCTCCTGCAAATACCGGTTGATGTGGCTGGGGTCATAGTCCCGGGCCGCCAGAAAAATTTCCTCGCCAAACTGAGCGATCTGCCGGAGCAGCGCCCGCTCCGTTTCCCCGGAGAGCAGAGACATGTCCACCTCCGCCTGGGCGGGGACGGTGACGCCCTCGTCCCTCATGGCCCGCAGCAGCGAGCAGATGCGGGCGTGTGCATATTCCACATAGTAGATGGGGTTTTCGGAATCCTCCCGCACGGCAAGGCCCAGATCGAATTCCATCTGGGTATCCGGCTTGGCGTTGAAGAACCAGCGGGCGGCGTCCACGGGAATTTCGTCCAGCAGGTCGGAAAGGGAGATGGCCTTGCCGGTGCGCTTGCTCATCCGCACCACCTCGCCGTCCCGCAGCAGCTTCACCAGCTGCATCAGCACGATGTCCAGCTTCTCGGAGCCATTCAGGCCCAGCGCGTCCAGCGCGCCCTTCAGCCGGGCCACGTGACCGTGGTGATCGGCGCCCCAGATGTTGATGACACGGTCAAAGCCCCGGACGGCAAATTTGTTGCAATGGTAGGCAATATCGGCGGCAAAGTAGGTGTAGAAGCCGTTGGCCCGGCGCAGCACGTCGTCCTTCAAATCCAGCTTCTCCACGTCCGCTTCCTTCTTGCCGGCCTTGATGAGGTTCTCCCGCATGATCTGGGCGGTCTTGAGCCACAGCGCGCCGTCCTTTTCATAAGTCCAGCCCGCCTCAGTCAGTTTTTCCGCCGTCTCAGCCACATAGCCGCTTTCGTGGAGGGTGGATTCATAAAACCACTTGTCGTAGCGGATCTTATATCGCTCCAGATCGCTCTTCATCTTGGGCAGATTCACGGAAAGCCCGTACTGCGCCAGCGTCTCCTGCCGCTCCTGCGCGGGGACATGGAGAAGCTTGTCCCCGTTTTCGTCGTAGTAGGCCTGGGCCAGATCCCGGATATCGCCGCCCTGATAACCGTCCTCCGGGAAGGGCACAGCGTCCTCTCCCTGCATAAGCTGAAGATAGCGGGCCTCGATGGAGAGGGCGAATTTCTCGATCTGATGCCCGGCGTCATTGACGTAAAACTCCCGCGTCACATCGGCGCCGCAGGCGGAGAGCACGGAGGCGAGCGTGTCGCCCAGCACGCCGCCCCGGGCGTTGCCCATGTGCATGGGGCCGGTGGGGTTGGCGGAGACGAACTCCACCATGATCCGCTGCCCCTTGAGGCGGTCGGAGGTGCCGTAACCGGCGCCCTCGCGCTCCACGGCGTCCATCAAGTCGCGATACCACGTTTCGTTCAGGCGGAAGTTCAAAAAGCCGGGGCCGGCGATCTCAGCTTTGGAAAAGTACGTGTCCGTCAGGTCCATATGGTCCAGCAGCGCCTGCGCAATGTTCCGGGGCGGCTGGCGCAGCGCCTTGGACGCCGCCAGCGCGAAGGTGGTGGTGAAATCGCCGTTGGCGCTGTCCTTTGGAATCTCCACAGGCGCGGTCTTGACCTCCGCCTGCGCCAGCGTGCCGTCCGCCGCAGCGGCACGGTACGCCCGCATGGTCAGCTCGGCAGCTGCGTCCTTTGCTTTTTGGATCATGTTTATCATATCGTTCATTCCTCTTTCGTTGAGATGAGTTTCTTTCAGTGTTTCCGCTTTACCCGGATTTTAAAGCAGTTGCGGCCTGTGAGCGTATGTTCCACAGCAATGGAATATTTGATCTCCATCACGCCGCCCCGTTCCGTCAGGTTGTGGCGCAGGCGGCTGGTCTGGATGTCTACGGCCAATTCCCCATAGGGCGTTTCATAAAGGGAGGTGTGCTGCCTGCCCTCTTCAAACACCATTTGGGAGTTCACGCTTCCCATGCGGGTCAAAATCACCTGCGGGCCCTTCACCGCGAAGGTGGTGAGCGTACCCTCCATGCCGGTCAACGCGGTTTCCTGATAGCTTAAACGCAGCTCCCCGCCGGTAAGCTCCATCGTGCCCTCCGTCATCAGCTCCGTGGCGTCCGGGTCCACGTCGTCAAAATATTGTTCCCCGCGAATGGAGAGAAGGACCGGCAGCTTTTCATGTTCAATACTGGTCAATGTCAATCCTCCGTGCCGCATGGTGCAGGTCCTCTCCCAAAAACACCGACGCAATGCGCTCAAAATCTTCCACCCGGTCGCTGACGTAAAATTCCGCGCCGCCGGGGCTATGTTCCTCCGCCCGCAGCTCCCCGGCCTTCAAAAGGCGTTTAAGCTCAAAGGCGGATTCCTCTCCCGCGGAGACCAGCGACACGCCGGGGCCGCAGATATCGGAAATGATGTCCGTCAGCAGGGGATAGTGTGTGCAGCCCAGAATCAGGGTATCGATCCCGGCGCTTTTCAGCGGCTCCAGATATTCCCGGGCCACCGTCTCGATCACCACATCGCCCCGATGGATGCGCCCGCTTTCCACCAGCGGCACAAACAGCGGGCAGGGCTTCCCCATCACCTCCACCTCCGGGTCAAGGCGCCGGAGCGTCGCTTCGTAAGCGCCGGAGCGGATGGAGGCAAGGGTCGCGATAATGCCCACCTTTTTGTGGTTTGTCACGGAAAGCGCCCGGCGGCAGGTGGGTTCCACCACGCCCACAATGGGCAGGTCATTTTCTTTTTGCAGCGTACTAAGCGACGTGGTGGACACGGTACCGCAGGCGATGACGATGGCCTTGAGGTCAAAGGAGCGCAGAAAGTGCACATCCTGCCGGGCATATTTGAGCAGCGTCTCCTTGGACCGGCCGCCATAGGGCACCCGGGCGGTATCGCCGAAATAGATGAGATGTTCCTCCGGAAGGATCTGCCGCAAGGCGCGCACCGCCGTCAAGCCGCCAAGGCCCGAGTCGAACACGCCGATGGGTCGCATATCCATAGCTTCTATAAACTCCTTTTCCGTCAGCGAAAATTCATTCTGTACGGAATTGTATACATTTTCGCATCTAAATTATATATTATACTATGCAACGATGCTCCCCGCAAGACAGATTTTAGTCTTTTTCCCCTCTTTTTTATATGGCTTTTCCCTGCGCCCTTTGCTATAATAGCCACAGTTGAGGATTACATGGAGGTGTTGCCCAATGAACATTGAGCTGACGGAACAGCAGTTCCGGTATCTGCTGGATCTTGTGTACATCGGAAACTGGGTGATGAACTCCACCCGGGAGGACGACCGCATCAAGGAATACGATCAGGTGGAAAGCCTGATCTTCTCCCACTGCATTCCCCACAGAATGAATAAACTGGTGGAGCTTTACCGGGGCGAGATGATTCCCTCCCGCGCCTTTGCGGACGGCGGCATCCACGAGGCCATTGAGAATTATGAGGACGTCGTGTTTTACGAGATTCTGGCGGAGGAGCTGGCCCTGCGGGACATGGACGGAGAACCCCTCACCCGGGAAAATTACAGCGCGCTCATGGAACGCATCGACACCTATCTTTCCGAGTTCGACCGCCACGGCACCGACCACGTGAACGTGGATCTGGGCGAGTGAGCGGTGGGACCTACCGCCGATAAAAAATAAAGGAGAACAAATGATGGCAGAACTGTCCAAGGTTTATTTTGCGGATTTCCGCTGCCCCAGCTGGCGGGAGAATCTGCCCCAGAAGCTGGCCCGTCTCATGATGACCGCCGGGTTCGGCGAGATCGACATGGATGGCAAGTATGTGGCTGTTAAAATGCACTTCGGAGAACCGGGGAACCTTGCCTACCTTCGGCCCAACTGGGCCAAGGCCGTGGCGGACCTTATAAAAAGTCAGGGCGGAAAGCCCTTTTTGACGGACTGCAACACCCTCTACGTGGGGGGGCGAAAAAACGCCCTGGACCATATCGAATCCGCCTATGTCAATGGCTTTACCCCTTACTCCACCGGCTGCCACATCCTCATTGCCGACGGGCTTAAAGGCAACGACGAGGTGTGCGTCGCCGTGGAGGGCGGCGAGTATGTGAAGGAGGCCAAGATTGGCCGGGCCGTGATGGACGCCGACGTATTCGTCTCCCTCACCCACTTCAAGGGCCACGAACAGGCCGGTATGGGCGGCGCCCTCAAAAACATCGGCATGGGCTGCGGTTCCCGGGCCGGCAAGATGGAGATGCACAACGCGGGAAAGCCCTTCGTCAAGCAAAAGCGCTGCATCGGCTGCCGGGCCTGCGCCAAAATCTGCGCCCACGGTGCGCCCCAGTTCGGTGAGGACGGGAAAGCCGCCATCGACACCGCGAAATGCGTGGGCTGCGCCCGGTGCCTTGCCATTTGTCCCAAGGACGCCATCTGCTCCCGGGATGACGAGGCCCCTGCCATCCTAAATAAGAAAATTGCCGAGTATACCAAGGCGGTGGTGGCGAATCGTCCCTGCTTCCACGTCTCTCTGGTGCTGGATATCTCCCCCAACTGCGACTGCCACGGTGAAAACGACGCGCCCATCGCCGCGGATGTGGGGATGTTCGCCTCCTTTGATCCCGTGGCGCTGGATCAGGCCTGCGCCGACGCGGTGATCTCCCAGCCGCCGCTACCCGGCAGCGTCCTCTTTGACGGCGGATACGACTGCTCCTGCGGGGACCTTCTCCACGCCGCCCACCCGGATACGGAGTGGCAGGTGTGTCTGGACCACGCTGAAAAGCTGGGGCTGGGCACCAAGGAATACGAGCTGATCAAGATCTGATTATCCCGACAGAGCGTAAAAGAGGGCGGGACGAATGTCCTGCCCTCTTTTTTGCCGCCCGGCGGCAAAGGCTTACGCAAACAGCGCGTTGAAGGATGCCACCACGTCATCCGCGCCATCACAGGCCACCAGCATGACGCAGTTACCGTTCGAGACGATGCGGGAGTTGTTCTTCCAGCCCTCAATGCTGTTTGGATAAAAGGCTGCGCCGGGGTTGGTGTCGTCTCCCACCTGGTAGTCGATGCGGCTTTGGAAGATGTCCTTCACCTTCTGCACATCGTCGGCATTCTCGACCTCCACCAAAGCCAGCTCCCCCACGGCGGCGGAGATCATTGCCATGTACACCGCGCACTGCTTGGTCTGGATGTCGCCCAGCCCGGCGTAGAAGGCATCCACGCTCTCCCCCTCGATCTTCATCAGGGAGGGCGCGGTCTCGATGGTGGAGAGGGTATCATAGAACCCCCCGAGGTCGACAGTGCTCACCGGCTCCGCGGGCTTCTCGGCGGGCTTTTCAACCGGCTTTTCGACGGGCTTTTCAACCGGTTTCTCGGCGGGTTTTTCGACGGGTTTCTCAGCAGGCTTTTGAACGGGCTTCTTGGCAGGCTTCTCGACGGGCTTGCTCACCGGTTTTTGCGCGGTATCCGCCGCCGGCTTTTCCGCAGTATCTGCCGTCTGGGTCTTATCCGCGTCTGCCGCGGCGTCGCCCACATCCGGGGTCTCGGCGGGGGTCTCGTCGCTTTCCAAATCGTCCTGCGGCTGCTCCGCGTCGCTGTCCTCCACCGCACCGCTGTCCTCCGGCGCGGGCTCTGTGATCTCCGGCGGCGCCACGGGCTCCTCCGGCGCGGCCTTCTTCCCGCACGCGGTCAGGGACAGGGCCATGGCAAGTGCCAAAAGGACTGCCAAAAGTCTCAGCTTCATATGAACTCTCCTTTTTCGGGACGCCACAGGCGTCGCTGTATTCTGTTTAGAAGGACGGCGACGGAATCGAAAAAGTTCCCTTTTCTGCGTCGCTTTTCTTATTTCGTGTAAAATGGACAAGCTATACCGCGCTTGCTCATCTTCACTCTCAGGAGGTTTTTTCATGCAACACCAGCGAAAAGACATGTTTGTCATTGGATTTGCCCTGTTCTCCATGTTTTTTGGCGCGGGCAATGTGATTTTCCCGCCCTATCTGGGACTGGGCTGCGGAAGGCAGTGGGTACTGGGCTTTTTGTGCTACTATCTGGCCGACATCGGCCTTGCGCTGGCGGCGCTTTTTGCGATTTTGCGCAGCGGAAGTTCCGACGGCATCACCCGCCCCATTGGGCGAATCCCCTCCACCGTGCTGATGAGCGCCATCGTTCTATGCATCGGCCCCATGCTGGCCATTCCCCGCACGGCGGCCACCACATACGAGATGTCCGTTGCGCCGCTGGTCTCCGGCCTTTCGCCGGTGTGGTTTTCCGTGCTGTTTTTTGCACTCATTTTGCTGCTTTGTCTCAATGAATCCGCCGTTGTGGATATCGTGGGCAAGGTGCTTACGCCCGCGCTGCTGCTGGGGCTTTTGGTGCTGATCGTCAAAGGAGTCATCGACCCCATCGGACCGGTCCCGGCGCATATTTTGGTGGAAAATGTCCCCCGCACCGGCATCGAGGCGGGCTATCAGACCATGGATGTGCTGGCAGCGCTGGTATTCGGCATCATTTTGCTGGACAGCGCCCGGGAAAAGGGGCACACCGATCCCAAGGCGCAGTTTCGGGTGGTGGCGGGCGCGGGTGTCGTGGCAGGCGTCGCCTTGCTGGTGGTCTACCTTGGCCTCACCTATCTTGGCGTCACCACCTCCTGCTTTTTCGATCTTACCGTGCTGCGCACCTTCCTCATGACCTCCATTGTCCGAAATTTGCTGGGCAGCGGCGGCATCGTCCTCTTCTCCATCGTGGTGGCGCTGGCCTGCATCACCACTGCCGTGGCGCTGGTAAGCTCGGCCGCCGCCTATTTCGCCCACCTTTCCGGGGAGCGGATTCCTTACCGGCTGCTGGTGATTCTGATTTCTGTGTTCAGCGCGGAGGTTTCCAACTTTGGCCTGGAGCAGATTGTTGCCATCGCAGGGCCGATTCTGGACATCGTGTATCCGCCGACGCTGGTGCTCATTGCGCTGGCATTTCTTCACCGGTGGATTCCCAATGACTGGGTGTACCGTTTTGCAGTGCTGGGCGCGCTGGCCTTTAGTCTGTTAAGCGTTCTCAAGGGGCGCGGCATGCCGATGGACTTTTTGGAGCGGCTGCCACTGGCGTCTTACGGGTTTGGCTGGGTGGTCCCGGCGGCAGTGTGCGGCGCGGTGGGCCTTTTGTTTGGGCACAGAGACGCAGAGCGCGCGTGAAAAAAAGGCCTGCGGAGCATTTGCTCCGCAGACCTTTTTTATGTATGGATGAAGCTCAGCGCTGGACGCGGCCGGAGCCGTCGCCGCCGGCCAGCTTCTCCACCTCGGAGACGCTGACGCGATTGTAGTCGCCTTCCACGGAGTGCTTCAGTGCGGAAGCCGCCACCGCGAACTCCACCGCCGCCTGGGTGGACTTGCCGGAGAGCAGGGAGTAGATCAAGCCGCCGCCGAAGCTGTCGCCGCCGCCCACACGGTCCACGATGTGCAGGTGATAGCCCTTGGAGAAGCAGTACTCCTTCCCGTCGTACAGCATGCCCGCCCAGTCGTTGTCGCTGGCGGAGATGCTGGTGCGCAGGGTGATGGCCACCTTTTCAAAGCCGAACTGGTCCGCCAGCTGCTTGGCCACGGACTTGTACCCCTCGTGGTTGAGCTTGCCGCTGTAAATATCCGTGTTCTCCGCCTCGATGCCGAACACGTCCTTGGCGTCCTCCTCGTTGGAGATGCAAACGTCCACGTACTGGCAAAGCTCGGTCATGGCGGCGCGGGCCTCTGCCCGGGTCCAGAGCTTGCCGCGATAGTTGAGGTCGCAGGAGATCTTCACGCCGTGCTTCTTTGCCGCGATGCAGGCCTGCTTACAGGCTTCCACCATGTTGGGGCCCAGCGCCGGGGTGATGCCGGTGAAGTGGAACCAGTCCGCGCCCTCGAAGATGGCGTCCCAGTCGAATTCGGCGCTTTCTGCCTCCTGAATGGCGGAGTGGGCGCGGTCATAGATGCACACGCTGCCCCGCTGAGAGGCGCCCTTTTCCAGATAGTAGATGCCCACGCGCTCGCCGCCGCGGACGATCTTGCTGGTGTCCACGCCGAAGTGGCGCAGGGAATCCACCGCGGCCTGTCCGATGGCGTGGCTGGGGAGCTTGGTCACAAAGGCAACATCCAGACCGTAGTTGGCAAGGGACACCGCCACGTTGGCCTCGCCGCCGCCGAAGGTGGCCTGCAGCTGGTCGTCCTGGAAGAAGCGGTAATATCCGTTGGGGGCAAGGCGCAGCATCAGCTCGCCGAACGTTACAATTTTAGCCATGCGTTCTGGCCTCCTTCACAATTTCAATGGACTGCTTGCAAAGCGCGGTGATCTCGTCCCACTTCTGGTTGTCGATCAGGTCGGCGGTGACCATGTAGGACCCGCCGCAGGCGCAGATGACGGGGGCGGAGAGGTATTCCTTCAGGTTCTTCAAAGAGACGCCGCCGGTGGGCATGATCTTGAACATGGAGAAGGGGGCGCTGAGCGCCTTGATTTTGGCGAGGCCGCCGGACTGCTCCGCAGGGAAGAACTTCAGCACGGTGAGGCCCAGCTTGTAAGCGGTGTGATAATCGGTTGCGGTGGTGCAGCCGGGGAACACCGCGATGCCCTTTTCCTGGCAGTAGGTCACGATCTCTGGATCGAGACCGGGGGTGACCACAAACTGACCGCCTGCGGCGATCACCTCGTCCACCTGCGCGGTGGTGAGAACGGTGCCTGCGCCCACCAGCATGTCGGGGCAGGCCTCCTTCATGCTGCGGATGGCGTCGGGCGCCCCGGCGGCGCGGAAGGTGACCTCCGCCACGGCAACGCCGCCTGCGCACAAGGCGCGGGCCAGATTGGCCGCGTCCCGCTGGGGGTGGTTGAGCTTGATGACCGGCACGACGCCGATTTCGGAAATACGATTTTCAAGAGCTGTCATATGATTTGAAACATCCTTTCTGGTGTGAATTAACGTCAGGGGAGACTTAGTCCATGTAGCCGCCCTTCATGGGGGAGACCGCGTGCTGGGAGAAGAATTTCAAAACGCCGGAGGGATACTTGGGCTCCTTGGGTTTCCAAGCAGCCTTGCGCTGGGCCAGAACGGCAGCTACCTCTGCGGGCGTCTTTTCCTCGCCGTGGATGCCCACGATCTCCAGCTTCCGCTCCGGAATGTCAATGTGGATGAGGTCGCCCTCCTCCACCAGTGCGATGGGACCGCCCTCGGCGGCCTCGGGCGAGACGTGGCCGATGGCGGGGCCGGTGGACGCGCCGGAAAAGCGCCCGTCGGTGATGAGGGCGATGGTGCGTCCCAGCTCCTTATCGGAGGAGATGGCCTCGGAGGTGTAGAACATCTCCGGCATACCGGAGCCCTTGGGCCCCTCGTAGCGAATGAACACCGCCTCGCCGGGATGGATCTGCTTGTGCAAAACGGCGTAAATGGCCTCTTCCTCGCTGTCGAAGGGGCGGGCCTTGAGCGTGGCGTGGAACATCTCCTTGGGGCAGGCGGTGTGCTTGATGACCGCGCCCTCGGGGGCCAGATTGCCCTTGAGGATGGCGATGGCGCCGTCGGTGCCGATGGCCTTGTCGAAGGGGTGGATGATGTCCTGCCAGGTGGTGCCCCACTTGGCGCAGTATGCGTCGCACCGGTCGTAGAAGCCGCTCTCTTTCAGCTCGTCCAGGTTTTCACCCAGCGTTTTGCCGGTGACGGTCATCACGTCCAGATGCAGCATGGAGCGGATCTCTTCCATGATCCGGGGCACGCCGCCGGCATAGTAAAAGAACTGGGCGGGCCACTTTCCGGCGGGACGAATATCCAGCAGGTAGTGGGCGCCACGGTGCATCCGGTCGAACATGTCGGCGTCGATCTCAAGGCCGAATTCCTTCGCCACGGCGGGGATGTGCAGCAGGGAGTTGGTGGACCCAGAGATGGCGGCGTGGACCATGATGGCGTTTTCAAAGGACTTCATGGTGACGATGTCCCGGGGCTTTAAGCCCTTTTTGGCAAGCTCCAGCACCTGCACGCCAGCCTTGTAGGCAAACTCCTGCAAATCCTGGCAGGTGGCGGGCATCAGGGCAGAACCCGGCAGCATCAGTCCCAGCGACTCGGCCATGATCTGCATGGTGGAGGCGGTGCCCATAAAGGAGCAGGCGCCGCAGGAGGGGCAGGCGTGCTGCTTGTACCACGTCAGCTCGTCCGCGCTGATCTCTCCCCGCTCGCATTTGGCGGAGTAGATGCCGATTTGCTCCAGCGTGAGAAGGTCCTCCTTGATGTTTTCCACGTGTTCCTTCAGAGGATAGGCGTCCATCACGCCGCCGGTGACCATGATGGAGGGCATATTCACCCGGCCGATGCCCATGAGGTGGGCAGGCATGCCCTTGTCGCAGCTGGTGACGAACACGCCGCCGTCAAAGGGGGTGGCCTGGGCGTGGATTTCGATCATGTTGCAGATGGCGTCCCGGCTGGCCAGAGAATAGTTGATGCCGTCGTGGCCCTGTGCCATGCCGTCGCAGATGTCGGTGGTGAAGAAGCGGGCGGACTTGCCGCCGGCGTCTGCAACGCCGCGGGCGGCCTCATTCACCAGCTCAAAAAGACCGGCGCTGCCGGGATGGCTGTCGCCGAAGGTGCTCTCGATCATGATTTGGGGCTTGGAGAGATCCTCCACCTTCCACCCCATACCCATGCGCAGGGGGTCCTGTTCCGGCGCTAGCGCCCGGATGTCCTGACTAATCATACCATATACTCCTTTTCGTCAAGTTGCGGGATTACGGCTGCGTGGCGGCGGAACGCTTCCAAACTGGGGAGCGGCGCCGTCTGCCCATTGCTTGTTTCCAGAATAGCACATTTGCGCAAACGTTTCAACAGCGACTGTGCAGGGAATTTTTATACGCTGCCGCCGTTAAAAATTTTATGAAAAAACGCGGTTTTACACAGACTTTACAAAGCCCTGGTGACGGATTTTACGTGGAGTTGTCTATACTAAGGCTGTACCAAACGGAAAACGACATAAAAAAGGAGTTCATTTTGATGAAAAAAGGTTTTGTACGTCTGCTGACGCTGACGATGGCCCTGTCTCTGCTGGCGGGCTGCGCCAGCAAGGAGGAAGCTCCTGCCCAAGGAAACGGCACGCCCGCTCCCGAGCAGGTCAAGCTCAGCGGCTCAGTGGCAACCAACGGCTCCACCTCCATGGAAAAAGTGATCGGCGTTTTGAGCGAGCAGTTTATGGCGGATAACGGCAGCGTCACCGTCACCTACGACGCCACCGGCTCCGGCGCGGGGATCGAGGCGGTCTCCAATGGGTCCACCGACATCGGCCTTTCCTCCCGTGGACTGAAGGAGGAAGAGACTGCCAATGGGCTGGTGGGGACCACCGTCGCGCTGGACGGCATTGCCGTCATCGTGAACGCCCAGAGCACGGTGTCCGATTTGACCGTGGAGCAGATCGCCCAGATCTTCACCGGCGAGAGCGCCGACTGGAGCGCTGTGGGCGGCGCGGCCAGCGCCATCTCCTGCATCGGCCGGGAGGCCGGTTCCGGCACCCGGGACGGCTTTGAGACGATCACCGGCACCAAGGATACCTGCCTGCTCAGTCAGGAGCTGACCTCCACGGGTGCTGTCATTGAGGCGGTGAAGGGCAACCCCAACGCCATCGGCTACGCCTCCCTCTCCGCAGTCGAGGGTAAAGAGGGCATCAAGGCTGTCACGGTGGGCGGCGTCGCCTGCACGGAGGAAACCGTGCTGGACGGCAGCTACGCCATCCAGCGCCCCTTCGTCTTGGTCACCAAGGACGGCACGGCGCTGAGCGAGCAGGCACAGGCCTTCTTTGACTTTGCAACCTCCGCCTCCGCCAACGATTTGATCCGCACCGCCGGTGCGGTGCCCGTGGCGAAATAAAGGAACAGCCCTCTCTTTGGAACGCCTCCGCCCGCTTCAAAAATTGGGCGGGGGCTGTTCCCACCGATGGAAGGAGTCATAAGACGATGGAAATGGGAAATGCGCTGCCCCACGTTGCCGCGAAGCACGCCGCCGGAAAAATACCGATCCCCGCAGGGCGGAAAAACCGCCGGGAGAGGATGGAGCTGACCTTCCACCTGCTGTTTTTGCTGTGCGGCATTGTAGCGGTGGCGTTTGTGCTGTTTATCAGTTTATATCTGATCGTTTCCGGCCTGCCCGCCATCCGGGAAATCGGACTTGCGGACTTTCTCTTTGGAAGGGTCTGGGCGCCCACCGCCACCACGGTGGCCCCGTCCTTTGGCATCCTGCCCTTCATCCTGACCTCCGTCTACGGAACCGCCGGGGCGGTGGCGGTGGGGGTGCCTGTGGGACTGATGACCGCCATGTTTCTTGCAAAGGTGGCCCCGCCAAAGGCCGCCAAGGTCATCCGGACCGCAGTGGAGCTGCTGGCGGGCATCCCGTCCGTGGTATACGGCCTTGTGGGCATGATCGTGCTGGTGCCCGCCATCCAGAATGTGTTTGGCCTTGGCTCCGGCGCGTGCCTGCTGGCGGCCATCGTGGTGCTCTCCATCATGATTCTGCCCTCCATCATCAGCGTTTCCGAAACGGCGCTGCGGGCAGTGCCCAAGGAGTATGAGGAAGCGTCGCTGGCGCTGGGGGCCACGGAGATCGAGACCTATTTCCGGGTGTCCCTGCCCGCCGCGGGCAGCGGCGTTGCAACGGCGGTGGTACTGGGCGTGGGCCGCGCCATCGGCGAGGCCATGGCCATCATCATGGTGGCGGGCAACGTTGCCAATATGCCGGGGATTTTCACCTCCGTGCGCTTTCTCACCACCGCCATCGCCTCGGAGATGTCCTACGCCGCCTACGGCAGTCTCCAGCGCAACGCGCTCTACTCCATCGGACTGGTGCTGTTTTTGTTCATCATGCTCATCAATGTGCTTTTGAACGTGTTCATCAAAAACAAGAAGGAGGATTGACATGGACCGAAAGCTCTCTCCCCGCCGCCGGGTCTATGACACGGGACTGCGGGCGCTGTTGTGGCTGTGCAGTGGGATCACCTGCGCGCTGCTGATCTTCCTCATCGGGTATATCTTCTACCGGGGCCTTGGCAATCTCTCCTGGCAGCTGCTCTCGTCTCAGACCAGCTATATCAAGGATACCATCGGCATCCTGCCAAACCTCCTCAATACGCTCTATATCATTCTGGTGGCGATGCTCCTTGTGCTGCCGCTGGGCGTGGGGGCCGCCATCTATCTCACGGAGTACGCCACCAAGGCCAAGGTGGTGGCCGCCATTGAATTTGCCGCCGAGACCCTCACGGGCATCCCTTCCATCATCTTCGGCCTTGTGGGCATGCTGTTTTTTGTCCAGAAGCTGGGGCTGGCGCCGGGCATTCTGGCCGGCGGACTGACGCTGGTCATCATGATTCTGCCCACCATCATCCGCACGACGCAGGAAAGCCTTAAAACGGTGCCCCAGTCCTATCGGGAGGGCGCGCTGGGTCTTGGAGCGGGAAAGTGGCACATGGTGCGCACCGTGGTGCTGCCCAACGCCGTGGACGGCATCGTCACCGGCTGTATTCTGGCGGTGGGACGAATCGTGGGCGAGAGCGCGGCACTGCTGTTCACGGCGGGCTTCGGTCTCGTGCTGAACGACTTTTTCACCGCGCTGCAATCCTCCTCCGCAACGCTCACGGTGGCGCTGTACGTCTACGCCAACGAACGGGGCGAGACCGGCGTGGCCTTCGCCATTGCCGCCATCTTGATGGTGCTGACATTCCTCATCAATCTGGCCGCCAATTTTGCGGGCAGGAAACTAAGGAACATCTGATGAAATCCCCGCGCTCACCAATCCGAACGCGTTGATTTCATCAGAGATTCCTAAAAAAGTAACGGGAGAATACGATGGGTACGATGATACAGGCAAAAGACCTGAACCTCTGGTATGGGACCAACCATGCCCTCCACGGCATCAACGTGGACATTCCAGCCCATGAGATCACGGCGTTTATCGGGCCGTCGGGCTGTGGCAAGTCCACCTTTTTGCGCACGCTCAACCGCATGAACGACCTGATCCCCTCCGTCCGCATCACCGGGGAGGTTTCTTATCGGGGCGAAAACATCTACGACGACGGGGTGGACCCCACGTGGCTGCGCCGACAGGTGGGAATGGTGTTTCAAAAAGCCAACCCCTTTCCCATGAGCATTTACGACAACGTGGCCTACGGTCCCCGGACCCATGGCACCCGCTCCAAGGTGCAGCTAGACGAGATCGTGGAAGCATCCCTGCGCTCCGCCGCCATCTGGGATGAGGTGAAGGACCGGCTGAAAAAAAGCGCGCTGAGCCTCTCCGGCGGACAGCAGCAGCGGCTTTGCATCGCCCGGGCGCTGGCGGTGGAGCCGGAGGTGCTGCTGATGGACGAATCCACCAGTGCGCTCGACCCGATTTCCACCTCCAAGATCGAGGACCTTGCAGTGGAATTGAAAAACAAGTATACTGTCATCATGGTAACCCACAACATGCAGCAGGCCGCCCGCGTTTCCGACAATACGGCGTTCTTTCTGCTGGGCGATCTGGTGGAGTTCAGCCGGACGGAGGAGCTTTTCTCCACGCCGAAGGATCAGCGCACC
This sequence comes from Oscillibacter sp., assembly GCF_028693505.1. Taxonomy (GTDB): domain Bacteria; phylum Bacillota; class Clostridia; order Oscillospirales; family Oscillospiraceae; genus Oscillibacter. The sequence goes on along the minus strand of NZ_JAQUVF010000011.1, from coordinate 53,881 downwards.
GAGGACTACATTACCGGACGGTTTGGTTAAGGAGGGGAACCATGAGAAATACGTTTAATGAGCAGCTGGAGCGGCTGCATGTGGAGCTGATCCAGATGGGCGCGACCTGTGAGGACGCGATTTCTGCGGCGGCAGAGGCTCTTTTAAAAAACGACGAGGCGCTCTCCCGTGCCGCCGAGGAGGCGGAGCGGGAACTGGACCGGCAGGAGCGGGAGGTGGAAAACCTCTGCTTGAAGCTCCTTTTGCAGCAGCAGCCCGTGGCCCGGGACCTGCGGGAAATCTCCGCGGCGCTGAAGATGATCTCCGATCTGGAGCGCATCGGCGATCAGGCGGCGGACATTGCGGAGCTTACCCGGTTCGTGCGCCTGCCGGACGGGCAGGGCGCGCTGCACATCGCCGACATGGCCCGGGCCGTCATCGGCATGGTGACGGACAGCGTGGACTCCTTCGTGCGGCATGATCTGGAGCTTGCCCGGGCGGTGTGCGCCGCGGACGACCGGGTGGACGAATTGTTCGACAAGGTGAAACGGGAGCTTGTGGCCCTCATCGCGGCGGACGCTGCCAGCGGGGAGCAGGGGCTGGAGCTGATGATGGTGGCAAAGTACCTCGAGCGCATCGGCGACCATGCCACCAACGTGGCGGAATGGGTGGAATACTCCATCACCGGAATCCATCCGTCCAACAACTAAACAGGCGGGGGCGGCAGAGCTGTTTTCCCGCACAAGAGGAGGAAACGAGGATGCTGACCTTTGAGGACGTGAAAAACAACCCCGCCATCCGCACCTATATCCAGCGGGCCGACGAGTCGCTGGTTTCCGCAGGCTTTACGGAGCACAGCTTCGCCCACGTGACGCTGGTGGCGGAGACGGCGGGGTATATTCTCGAAACGCTGGACTATCCCGCCCGGACGGTGGAGGTGGCAAAAATTGCAGGCTTCCTCCACGATATCGGCAATCTCGTCAACCGCATCGACCACTCCCAGTCCGGCGCTGTGATGGCCTTTCGGATTCTGGACAATCTCAGCTGCGACCCGGAGGAGATCGCCACCATCGTCACCGCCATCGGCAACCACGACGAGGGGACCGGTCAGCCGGTGAACGCCGTGGCGGCGGCGCTGATTCTGGCGGATAAGTCCGACGTGCGCCGCAGCCGGGTCCGCAATCAGGAGCTGGCCAATTTCGACATCCACGACCGAGTGAACTACTCTGTGAAAAAAGCGCAGCTGAAGATCAATGAGGAGCACACCCTCATCAAGCTCAAGCTCTCCGTGGATACGAAGTACGGCTCCGTGATGGACTACTTTGAGATTTTCATGCAGCGCATGATCCTCTGCCGCAAGGCGGCGGAGAAGCTGGGCTTGCAGTTCAAGCTGATGATTAACGAACAGCAATTGATTTAACGGGGGCGGCAAACCCGCTCCCCCCGGCTTCAAAAGAACTGCGGAAGCGTCCGCAGTCCCTTTGAGGCCGCATGTTTTCACATACAGGAGGCCCTTATGATCTATTTGCTGGAAGACGACGACAGCATCCGGGATTTTGTAATCTATACGCTGAGCCATCAGGGCATGGAGACGCGGGGCTTTGCCCTGCCCTCCGCCTTCTGGGCGGCTGTGGCGGAGGAGGCGCCCACGCTGGTGCTGCTGGATATCATGCTGCCGGAGGAGGACGGCGTGAGCGTTTTGAAAAAGCTCCGCGCCTCCGCCCGCACGGCGAAGGCGCCGGTCATTATGCTCACCGCCAAGAGCACCGAATACGACAAGGTGCTGGGGCTGGACGCCGGGGCGGACGACTATGTGGCAAAGCCCTTCGGCATGATGGAGCTGCTCTCCCGCATTCGGGCGCTGCTGCGCAGGGTGGAGCGGGAGGACGGCGGGGCGTACCGCTGCGGCGCGCTGACGGTGGACCCGGGCAGCCACACGGTGACGGTAAACGATCAGGAGGTGGTCCTTACCCAGAAGGAATTCGAGGTACTGTGCCTGCTTTTGAAAAACCGGGGACAGGTGCTCTCCCGGGAACGGCTGATCGAGGAGGTGTGGGGCTATACCTTTACAGGCGAAAGCCGCACCGTGGACGTGCATGTGCGCACGCTCCGACAAAAGCTGGGGGACGCGGGGGCCTACATTGAGACCATTCGGGGCTACGGCTATAAGATCACGCAGGAAGGCGGCGGGGTCTGATGACAAAACGGATTTTCCGCTCCATCCTGACCGTGACGCTGGCGGTGCTGGTTTCCAGTTTCGTTTTGATCGTCGGGGTGCTGCACGGCTATTTTCAGGACCGGGTGGCCGCAGAACTGGCCCGGAGCACCGCCTACATAGCCCGGGGCGTGGAGCACGAGGGCATCGCCTACCTTCAAAGCGAATTTCCCGACGAGAGCCGCGTCACGTGGATCGCGGCCGACGGCACGGTCCTCTTTGATAACCGGGAGGAACCGGCGGATATGGGCAACCACGCCGACCGGGAGGAATTCCGCGAGGCGCTGGCGCTGGGCAAGGGCAGTGCCGCCCGCTATTCCAGCACGCTCTCTCAAAGGACGCTCTATTACGCGCTGCGGCTGACCGACGGCTCCGTATTGCGCACGGCCAGCGCCCAATACTCCGTCTGGATATTGGTGCTGCAAGCGATCCAGCCGGTGGCCTTTATGATGCTGGCGGCGTTTTGCATGGCTTTGTGGCTGGCGGGTCGGGTGGCCCAGCAGCTGGTGGAGCCCATCAACGCCATCGATCTCGGAAACCCCGGCGAGGAGGCGGTCTATGAGGAGCTTTCTCCTCTGGTGGGAAAAATCCGCAGCCAGAACCGGCAGATCCAGCGCCAAGTGCTGGACCTCAAGCAGCGGCGGGAGGAATTTGCCGCCATCACGGAAAACATGAGCGAGGGACTGCTGGTGGTGGATCAGGAGACCCGGGTGCTGTCCTATAACTCGGCGGCCTTGCACCTTTTGGGGGCGAGAGGCCCGGTGGAGGAGGGGCAGAGCGTCCTGGCGCTGGACCGGGAGGCCGGTTTCCGCCGCTGCGTGGAGGAATCCCTCGCCGGTCGCCGCTGCGAGGAGCTGCTGGAGCGCTCCGACGACTGCCGCAGGGTATTGGCAAGTCCCGTGATGGAGGAGGGCGCCGTGGCGGGCGCGGTGCTCATCGTGCTGGATGTGACGGAGAAGGAGCAGCGGGACCGGCTGCGCCGGGAATTTACCGCAAACGTCTCCCACGAGTTGAAAACGCCCCTGACCTCCATCCTCGGCACGGCGGAGATTCTGGAAAACGGCATGGTGAAGCCCGCCGACATCCCCCATTTTGCCGGGAACATCCACCGGGAGGCCCAGCGCCTGATCGGGCTTGTCAACGACATCATCAAGCTCTCCCGTCTCGATGAGGGCGGCCCCACGGCCCAGTGGGAAACTGTGGACCTTTACGCCCAGGCGCAGGCGGTTTTTCGCCAGCTTGCCGCCGCGGCGGAAAAAAAGCAGGTGGACATGCGCCTTACCGGCGAGAGCGTACCGGCGCGGGGCGTGCCGCAGATCGTGGAGGAGATTTTGTATAATCTCTGCGATAACGCCGTGGCGTACAATCATCCCGGCGGCAGCGTTGCCATGACCGTGGCGGATACGCCGGCGGGCGCCCGGGTCACTGTCAGGGATACGGGCATCGGCATCCCGCGGGAAGCAAGAGAGCGGGTGTTCGAGCGCTTCTACCGGGTGGATAAAAGCCATTCCAGCGGGGGGACAGGTCTGGGACTTTCCATCGTGAAGCACGGCGCGGCGTATCTTGGCGTCGGCGTGACGCTGGAGAGCGAGATGGGAAAGGGAAGTACCTTCACCCTGCAATTTCCAAAGGTGAGCGAATAAAAAGCTTGCCCGGGGTATCGAAAAGACTTTCTTAACAGAGGGACAGGCACGGCGCAGCCGTGCCTGTCCCTTGTCTCATTGTGCAAAAATGATAAAAAATGTTATATTTTGCAAAAATATGACAGATCGTATTGGAATAATCCACCTTCTGCCGCACATACTACCTTTATTCACGGAGGTGGAGCATGGAGAAATTATCAAACGATTACGCGGAAAATGTGCGGCGGTTCGACGCCGCGCTGGGCGTGGGGCGCAGCTGCGATCTGGTCAGCCGGGACTATGTGATCGGCGGCAGGCGCGCCCGCCTTTGGGTCATCGACGGCTATGGTAAGGACGGAACGCTCGAACGGATGGGGGCCTTCTGGCTGTCGCTTTCGGCGGCGGAGCTGATGGACTTAACGGAAATGCAGCGCTTTGCGGACCGATTCATTACATTTTCCGAAACCAACGTCAGCTTTGACGGGACGGATATTGTGACCTCCGTCCTGCTGGGAAAGACATTGCTGCTGATCGAGGGGATCTACGGCGCGGCGCTGATGGACGCCAAGGACTATCCCTCCCGGGGCGTATCGGAGCCGCCGGACGGCAAGGTGCTGCGCGGCTCCCACGACGGATTTGTGGAGGCGGTGGTACCCAATATGGCGCTGCTGCGCCGCCGCATCCGGGACCCACACCTCACCATGGAGGGCTGCAAGGTGGGGACCCGCTCCCACACCGACGCGGTGCTGTGCTATCTGGATGACAAGGTGGACGCCGCGCTTTTGGAGGAGGTGCGGGCAAAGCTAAGCGCCATCGCCGTCAAGTCCCTTTCCATGGGGCAGGAGAGCGTGGCGGAGGCGATCCGGCCCAAGCAGTGGTATAACCCGTTTCCAAAGGTTCGCTACACGGAACGGCCCGACAGCGCCGCCGCCAGCGTCATGGAGGGAAATATTGTGCTGATGGTGGACAACTCCCCGTCAGTGATGATTCTGCCCACCGGCTTTTTCGACTTTACGCAGGAGGCCAACGAGTTTTACTTTCCGCCTCTGGTTGGGACGTATCTGCGCTTGCTGCGCATTGCCGTGTTTTTAATCTCACTGCTCATTACGCCGGTTTGGTATCTGATGGTCCGCGCGCCGGGGCGGCTGCCGGAGTGGCTGCTGTTTCTCTCCTCGCCGGAGCCTGCGGCGCTGGATCTTTTGTGGCAGCTGCTGGCGGTGGAGTTTATGGTGGATGTTTTGAAGCTGGCGTCGCTGAACACGCCGGACGCCCTCTCCAACTCCTTTTCCATGCTGGGCGCGTTGATTCTGGGCGATTTTGCCGTGCAGGCGGGCTGGCTGGGGCCGGAGGTTCTGGTGTATATGGCGTTTGTATCCGTGGCCGGATTTGCCCAGCCCAGCTACGAGATGGGCTATGCCTTTAAGCTTTTACGGGTGGCGCTGCTGCTGCTCACCGCCGCGCTGGACGTGGTGGGGTTTGTGCTGGGGCTGCTTGGCATTTTGCTGTTGCTGGCCACCACCAAGCCGCTGGTGGGAAGGGGATACCTCTATCCGCTGATTCCCTTTGACGGCAAGGCGCTTCGCCGCCTTCTCATCCGCGAACCCATTAGCCGGGACAACACCTGAAGGAAAGCGCAACTGTACAAAAAAGCACCGCCCGTTTTCAGCGGGCGGTGCTTTTTGCATTCAACGCTTTAAAAATTCATCCGGGTCCACGGCGTCTCCGTCCTTGGTGACGGAGAAATGCAGGTGAGGTCCCTGGGCGGACTCCGCGGCGGCGGTGGTGCCCACGGCACCGACAATCTGTCCCGCGGATACGGCGTCGCCCACTTCCACATTGGGCGTTGTCTGCAAGCTTGCGTAGGTGGTTTGATAGCCGCCGGCGTGGTCGATGACCACGGTGGTGCCCATCAGCGCGTCGTCCGTGATGCCGGAGACGGTGCCGGAGCAGGCGGCCAGAACGGTGGTGCCGGCCCTGGCGGAGATGTCCAGCCCGTCATGGGTCCGCCAGTCGTTCAGGGTTTCGCTGTAAACCAGCTGGTCCACGGAAAACGCGGTGAGAACGTCGCCTTTGAGCGGCGAGACAATCAGCCGGGGCGCTTCCGCCACCACCGGTGTGCTGTCAATCTCCTCCTCCGGCATGGAGGGCGGTTCCTCTGCCACCGGCGTGGGCTGAATGGTCTCCACCACGGCGGGCTCCTCCGTCTCTTGCAGCTCCGGGGCCGGCGCGGTCACTTCGGCCTGCGTCGGGATCTCCGATGCCGGATTCGTCCCGTCCCGGTCCAGCAGCAGGTAGTATCCGCCAATGCCCACCGCCAGCACACAGGCGACCAGTGCGGCATAAAAGCCGCCGTTTCCCAACAGGGTTTTCAGTTTATTTTTCATGCAGGTTCCTCCCTCGTTTATAGGGAACCTCTGATTCGATCATCGCACACGTTGATTCCGTCAGAGCTTCCATAGGTTTGAGGAAAGTATGGACAAAATTTCAAAAATTCATACATGATGGAAAAACGGAAAAGCGACGCCCAGAGGGCGCCGCTTTCATTGCTTTTAAAAAGAGTCTGCCAAAAAATTATTTGACGATCAGCGTTTTTCCGTCCATTTCCGGGGGGCACGCAAGGCCCATCACATCCAGAATGGTGGGGGCGATGTCCGCAAGACGGCCCCGGCGCAGCTCCGTTCCCGCGCCGCAGAGAATGAAGGGGACCGGATTGGTGGTGTGGGCGGTCATGAGACTGCCGTCCGGCTCCGCCATCTGCTCGGCGTTGCCGTGGTCGGCGGTGATCATGGCGATGCCGCCCATCTTCAAGGTGGCGTCCACCACCCGGCCAACGCAGGCGTCCACGGTCTCAACGGCTTTCACGGCGGCCTCAAGCATGCCGGTGTGGCCCACCATGTCGCAGTTGGCAAAATTCAGAATGATGACGTCGTAGGCGCCGGATTCGATGCGCTCGACGCACTTGTCCGTCACTTCCAGCGCGCTCATTTCCGGCTGGAGATCATAGGTCGCCACCCGGGGAGAGGCGACGAGCACCCGGTCCTCGCCGGGGAACACGGTCTCGCTGCCGCCGTTGAAAAAGAAGGTGACGTGGGCGTACTTTTCCGTCTCCGCGATGCGCAGCTGGGAAAGACCCATCTGGCTGAGATATTCGCCCAGTCCGTTGCGCACGCCGGTGCGGGGGAAGGCCACCTCCACATTGGGCATCGTGGCGTCGTACTCCGTGTTGCACACAAACGTGACGGGGAAATATTGGCGGGTAAAGCCGTCAAAGGCCGGGTCCACCAGGGTCCGGGTGATTTCCCGGGCGCGGTCCGGCCGGAAGTTGAAAAAGATCACGCTGTCATTGTCGGAAATGGTGCCGTCGGCGTCGCACACCACGGGCTCCATAAATTCGTCGGTAATTCCGGCGGCGTAAGAGCTTTTCACGGCGGCGACGGGCAGGGGATTGAAGGACGCGCCTTCGCCGTAAACCATGGCGTCGTATGCTTCCTCCACCCGGTCCCAGCGCTTGTCGCGGTCCATGGCGTAGTATCTGCCCATGACGGTGGCAATTTTGCCAACGCCCACTTCCCGGCACTTTTCCACGGTGCGGGCCACAAAATCAGCGCCGGAGGTGGGAGAGACGTCCCGCCCATCGAGAAACGCGTGAATATAGACTTTTTCCAGTCCCTTGCTCCGGGCCAGCTTCAAAAGAGCAAACAGATGCTCTAAGTGGGAGTGCACGCCGCCGTCGGACAAAAGGCCCATCAAATGAAGGGCGGCGCCCTTTTCCGCGCAGGCGTCCATGGCGTGAAGATAGGCGGGATTCTGGAAAAAGTCCCCGTCGGCAATGGATTTCGTGATGCGGGGAAGATCCTGAAAGACTACCCTGCCGGCGCCGATGTTGGTGTGCCCGACCTCGCTGTTGCCCATTTGACCTGCCGGCAGACCCACGTCCAGACCGGAAGCGGACAGCTCCGTGTGGGCAAATTCCTGAAAGAACTGGTCCAGCCGGGGCGTTTTCGCAGCGCGGATGGCATTGCCGGAGACGCCGTCCGTCATGCCGAAACCATCCATGATGATCAAGGTAGTTGGTGTTTTATTCATATGAATTAAATTCCTCATTTCACTGGCCGAAGCCGGACAAAAGCAGACGGTCTCCACCGTCCGAAAAGATGGAAAGGAGCTTGCAAAGGAAAGACTCTTTGCCGGGGCGCGGAAAGCGCCGTCAGTCCTGATTCGCGGCGTTGATGATCTCCACGAACTGGTCCGGCTTCAGGGCGGCCCCGCCGATCAAGCCGCCGTCGATATCGGGCTGAGCGAGCAGCTCTGCGGCGTTCTTGGCATTCATGGACCCGCCGTACTGGATGGTGACGGAGCGGGCGACGCGGGCGCCGTACAGGCTGCGGATCGTGGCGCGGATGCCGCCGCAGACCTCGCCGGCCTGCTCGGCGGTGGCGGTCTTGCCGGTGCCGATGGCCCAAATGGGCTCGTAAGCGACGATGCAGCGGCGCAGCTTGTCGGCGGGAACGCCGCACAGCGCGCTCTTTACCTGCAGCGCAATCCACTCTTCCGTGACGCCGGATTCCCGCTGGGCAAGGCTCTCACCCACGCAGATGATGGGGCTCATGCCCGCGCCCAGCACGGCGTGGACCTTCTTATTGACGGTGGCGTCCGTTTCGCAGAAGTACTGACGGCGCTCGCTGTGGCCCACGATGACGTATTTTACGCCCAGATCCTTGAGCATCTCCGCGGAGATCTCGCCGGTGTAGGCGCCCTTTTCTTCAAAATATACATTTTCGGCGCCCACGGAGATGCGCAGGTCCTTAAAGGCCTTGGCAGCCACGGAGAGGTTGCAGGAGGGCACGCAGATCAGCGTCTCGCACCATTTGGCGCGGGGCAGGATCTTTTTCAGCTCCTCGGCAAACTTCTTGGTCTCGGTGGCGGTCATGTTCATTTTCCAGTTGCCGGCAATGACGGTTTTGCGATATCTGCGGTTCATGTTCTTCATGCTCCTTTATTGTTTGAAAATCACGCGCTCAGCACCGCTGACCGCAAAAAAATCTGTGTAGAGGAAAAAACGACGGCCGCTGAAAGAGCGGACGTGGAAACCTATTAACTTATAACGAAAACCGCCGAATTTGTCAAGCATTTCCCGGCGTTTTCCAAAAAATATGGAGATTTTATAACCGGAAAGAGGAGGGGGAACCACCAGTTCCCCCGTGCTCTGTTTCCGCCTGTCAGATGTCCGGCGGGCCGTTTACCGGTCCAGCAGACAAGCCACGCCCGGCAGCTCCTTGCCCTCCAGAAATTCCAGAGAGGCGCCGCCGCCGGTGGAGATGTGCGTCATTTTGTCGGCGTAGCCCAGCTGCTCCACGGCGGCTGCGCTGTCGCCGCCGCCAATGATGGTGATGGCGTCTGTTTCACTCAGGGCCTTGGCCATGGCTTCCGTACCTCTGGCAAAGGCGGGAAATTCAAAAACGCCCATGGGTCCGTTCCAGATCACGGTACCGGCGTCAGCCACCGCCGCGCAGTAAAGCTTGACAGTCTCCGGTCCGATGTCCAGACCCTGCCAGCCGTCGGGAATCTCCCCGGCCTTGACCACCTGCGACTTGGCGTCGGGGGCGAAGGCGTCGGCGCAGACGGTGTCCACCGGCAGCAAAAGCTTCACGCCCTTTGCGGCGGCTTTTTCCACCATCTCCCGGGAGTACTCCATCCAGTCGGCCTCCAGCAGGCTGTCGCCAATCTTCCCGCCCTGAGCGGCGGAGAAGGTATAGGCCATGCCGCCGCCGATGATAATGGTGTCCGCAATTTCCAGCAGGTTGTTGATGACGCCAATCTTGCCGGACACCTTGCTGCCGCCAAGGATGGCCACCAGCGGCCGCTTGGGGCTGGAAATGGCGCTGCCCAGAACCTCCAGCTCCTTTTGAATCAGGAAGCCGGAGACGGCGGGCAGATACGCCGCGACGCCGGCGGTGGAGGCGTGGGCCCGGTGGACCGCGCCAAAAGCGTCGGACACGTACACGTCCGCCATGGAGGCCATGGCCTTTGCCAGCTCGGGGTCGTTTTTCGTCTCGCCCTTTTCAAAGCGGGTGTTCTCCAGCAGAAGGAGTTCGCCGGGCTGCAAGGCGGCGGCCTTGGCCTGTGCGTCCTCGCCTACCACGTCGCGGGCGAAGAGCACGCTCTTGCCCAAAAGCTCCCCCAGGCGCTGGGCCACAGGGGCGAGGCTCAGCTTGGGGTCCGGCCCGTTTTTGGGCTTGCCCAGATGGGAACAGGCGATGACGGCGGCGTGCTGGTCCAGCAGATACTGGATTGTCGGCAGTGCGGCCACAATGCGCTTGTCGCTGGTGATCTCGCCGGTCTCCTTGTCCTGGGGCACATTGAAGTCACAGCGCAGTAGGACCTTTTTGCCATTGACGTCCACGTCCCGTACGGTCTTTTTCCTGTAATTCATGAGGAAGTCCTCCTTGATTTGGTATAGTTTGCGGCGCGGCTGCGCCGGGGTTCCTAAAATAGTATCGGCACTTTGCAGGAAATTCAGCCCTGCGCCATCTCACCGGCGTCCTGAAGGCCCGGGAAACCAGCTTGCCGCAGCGCTTCGTAAACGCACACAGCCACGGTGTTGCTGAGATTCAGGCTGCGGGCGTCGGGACGCATGGGAAGGCGGATGCAGCGGTCGCGGAATTTTTCCCGGAAGGCGAGGGGCAGTCCTGCGGTCTCTTTCCCGAAGAAAAGCCAGCTGTCCGCGCAAAAGTCAGCCTCCTGATAGGAACGGGGCGCCTTGGTGGTGGTAAGCCAGGCGCCCGCGGCGGCTTCCGGATGCCGCTGAAAAAGCGCGTCGAGGTTTTCGTAATCGAAAACCTCCACCAGATGCCAATAGTCCAGACCCGCGCGCTTGACGGCCCTGTCCGAAATGTCAAAGCCCAGCGGGCGGACCAGATGGAGCCGACTGCCCGTGGCCGCGCAGGTGCGGGCAATGTTGCCGCAATTTTGCGGAATCTCCGGCTCTACCAAAACCACATTCAGCATAAAAGACGAAACCTCCACTTTTCTGTAAGCAAGTGATATTGTAATCTTTTACGTGTACAAATTCAACTACAATATGGGAAAGAAAATGAAATTTTGCAGAAAAGAGCAATGATTGCCGCCCGGTGGCGGCAAAATCCGGAGAGAAAAAAGGGAATGCGAAGGGAAAGAAGAAAATTCCGTTGCCTCCGACAAAAAAAGACGGGAATTAAAAAAAGATTTGGGAGAAATTTCTCCAATAAATTCGCCGGAAACACTGGATTTCCTGTAAAAGTTTGATATAATAAAGCTGCGCGTGACGCGCCAAGGCAGGGGGATAGCCCTGCCCTGACGATAAAATAATCAGAGGAGGAGCGCACCATGAGTTGTCCGAAGAACGCTTTGTTCTTTCTGGAAGAAGACGCCTCCGTCCCGGAAGATTCCAAACCGCTTATGCTGGAGACCGCTCTTTTCTGCCCGCTTTTAACGTGGGTGAGCAGGAAACTGCTGGCTGACGGTGTGCAGCGGTTTTTTGTTGTCTGCGGTCCCCGCTTTGCAACCGAGGCAAAAAACTGCTTCCCGCCGGAGGCGGATGTGACGGTATCCGAGCAGCAAAAGGATCTTACGGCATTTTTGAACAGTCCGGACCCGGTACTGGTATTGCCCAGAGCGGCGCTGCCCATGGCGGAGGCGGGAGCGGGGTTTGCTTACGCGGCGCCCGGCTATGAGCTGCAGGAGAGCTGGAAGGAACGAATGACCAATCAGGTGGCCGCGGCGGAGCTGGTTCCCGGTTGGCTGCCGGTTTTCTCGCTGGAGACCATTGCCGAGCTGGAGCCGCTGCTCCGGGAGCGCGTTGTCAAAGAGCATCTGCGCGGCGGCGTCCGGATTCTGGACCCTGCCAGCGTCTATATTGACCCCCGGGTCACCATCGACCGGGGGACCGCCATCCTGCCCGGAACCATTTTGCGGGGCGAGACGCACATCGGCCGGGGCTGCACCCTTGGCCCCAACGCCGTGGTGGACGGCTGCACGGTGGGAGACGACGTGGAGATCAACGCCTCTCAGGTTTACGGGAGCACCTTTGGAGATGGGTGCGACGTGGGGCCTTACGCCCATGTCCGCCCCAACTGCACCGTGGGGCCGCGGTGCCACGTGGGAGCGTTTGTCCAGCTGAAAAACTGCACGCTGGGCGAGGGGACCAAGATGTCTCACCTTACGTATGTGGGGGATTCCGATGTGGGCAGCAACGTCAATTTCGGCTGCGGCACCATCACCACCAATTACGACGGATTTCAAAAGCACCGCTGTACCATTGAGGACGGCGCGTTTATCGGCTGCAATACGAACCTGATCGCACCGGTCAAGGTGGGGCAGGGCGCGTACATCGCCGCTGGCAGCACCATTACGGAGGAAGTGCCGGCCGACGCGCTGGCCGTGGCACGGACCAGACAGAAAAATCTGGAGGGATGGGCCGCGCGCCGCAGACGGCTCCACGGCAAAGAGCAGTGAACCGTACCTTCCGTTTATTTCGTTGTTTTAGAAAATGATAGAATATAGAATGATAGAATATAGAAAGAGGGCGTTTTCCAATGATTTCTCACGGCAAGGATATTAAGGTGTTTTCCGGAAATGCGAACCCGAAGCTGGCAGAGGAAGTCTGCAAACTCATGGGGACAAAGCTGGGTGAATCCGAAGTCGGAACTTTCTCTGACGGCGAGATTTTTGTCTCTTTGTACGAAACGGTCCGCGGCAGTGATGTTTTCGTGATCCAGTCCACCAGCACTCCCGTCAACAACAATCTGATGGAGCTGCTCATCATGATCGACGCGCTCAAGCGCGCCTCCGCAGGCCGCATCACCGCAGTCATCCCCTATTTCGGCTATGCCCGGCAGGACCGCAAGGCCAAGGCCCGCGATCCCATCACCGCCAAGATGGTGGCCAATATGCTGACCACCGCCGGCGCCGACCGCGTGCTGACCATGGACCTGCATGCCTCCCAGATTCAGGGCTTCTTTGATATCCCTGTGGACAATCTGGCTGGCAACCCCATTTTCGTGGATTACTACGCCAAGAAGTTTGGCACCGACTGCGAGAATATGATGGTGGTTTCTCCCGACGTTGGCTCCGTGTCCCGCGCCCGCGCCTTCGCGCAGAAGCTGCACATGAATCTGGCCATCGTGGACAAGCGCCGTCAAAAGGCCAACAGCTGCGAGGTCATGAACGTCATCGGGGATGTGGCCGGCAAGGACTGCATCCTGTTTGACGATATGGTGGATACCGGCGGGTCTTTGTGCAACGCCGCCAAGGCGCTGATCGAAGTCGGCGGCGCCAAGAGCGTCCACGCCTGCGCATCCCACGGCGTTCTCTCCGGCCCCGCCATCGACCGCATCAACGACAGCGTGATTCAGGAGCTGGCGCTTTTGAACACCGTGCCGGAGATCGACGCCTCCCGCAGCAGCAAGATCAAGTATCTCTCTGTTGCCCCCATGTTCTGCGAGGCCATTGAGCGCATTTATCAGGAGGTCTCCATTTCCAAACTGTTCCGCTGAGTCGTCGGAAGAAACTGCGCTTCATTCGGAACCGGCGTTGCCGATTCCTCACACCGCTACGTTCTTCCTCCTCTTCCGACGCAAACGCTTCGCGCCTTTGCGTCGGAGATGGACGGGGGACGCGGAAGAAACTGCGCTTCATTCGGAACCGGCGTTGCCGATTCCTCACACCGCTACGTTCTTCCTCCTCTTCCGACGCAAACGCTTCGCGCCTTTGCGTCGGAGATGGACGGGGGACGCGGAAGAAACTGCGCTTCATTCGGAACCGGCGTTGCCGATTCCTCACACCGCTACGTTCTTCCTACGTCTCCGACGCAAACGCTTCGCGCCTTCGCGTCGGAGACGGACGGGGGAGGCGGAAGCTTTCCGCTGCGCAGAAAACGGTGCGGCACGCCAATGCGGCACCCCAAAAAGAGCAAGGCGGGAAAGAAATCTTTCCCGCCTTGCTCAGGCTATCAATTAAACCCTGAAATCCCGGGAAACGGGAAGGAAGATAGTTACGAAAGAAACCCAGGAAGGGTGTCTTTCGTTTTCAATCATAAGTTTTTGAAACTTTTTGCGGGTTTCAAAAACTTGCACAGCGTGTCGAAAAGACTTTTTTGACACGCTGAGCAAGGCGGGAAAGACTTCTTTCCCGCCTTGCTCCACTGCCATTTGTCCGAAAGGAGCGTTCTATGCTGCTTGGAAACAAATCCTCCGCCGTGGACTGGCTGATCGTCGGCCTTGGAAACCCGGGGGAGAAATACGAGCATACCCGCCACAACATGGGCTTTCTCACCGTAGACCTGCTGGCGCAGCGGCAGGGCGTGAAGCTCAACCGGGTGAAGTTCAAGGCCGCTTATAATGTGATGGATTTTGCCGGGGCAAAATGCCTTGTGATGAAGCCCCAGACCTATATGAATCTCTCCGGCGAGGCGGTGCGGGAGGCGGCGCAGTTTTATAAAATTCCCGCCGGGCGCGTGCTGGTGATCTATGACGACGTGTCCCTGCCGGTGGGAAAACTCCGGGTGCGGCCCTCCGGCTCCGCAGGCGGTCATAACGGCATTAAAAATATCATCGCCCATCTGGGAACCCAGGAATTTCCCCGCATCAAGATCGGCACCGGCGCCCCCGGCGAGGGAGGAGACATGATCGACTGGGTCATCGGGGTCCCCTCTCAGGGCGAGCGGAAGGCGCTGGCGGAAACGTTTGACCGGGCCATCGAAGCGGCAGAGCGCATTGTGACGGACGGCTGCCAGAAGGCCATGAACGAATTCAATTGAGACGTCCGGCCCGCGTGGGCCGGATTCCGCTTGCAACTTCTTGACGCAAAGCGCATAAAATTGCATCAAGACACACCACCCTCCGTGTGTCCGGGGCGCATTGCCCTTTGCACACGGAGGATACCCACACCCTGCCCCTTGCGGCGCGGTGCGGGCTGCGTGCGCATATCAATTTCCAAATTTTGACAGGGGGCAGGGCGTTATGGAACACTTCCTGCAACAATTACAAACGATTGGCGAGGTAAGGGAGCTGATTCGCCGGGTGGACGAGGGCGGCTGTCCCGCAGCGGTCAGCGGCCTTCAGCCGGTGCAGCGGGCCTGCGTGGGGGCCGCGCTGGCCCGGGCCACGGACCGTCCCGCCGTGTTCGTCTGCGGAGACGAGCGGGAGGTCCGCCAGCTGGCGGGGGATCTGCGGACGCTCACGGGGGAGGAGCCGGTGCTGCTTTTGCCCCGGGAGTGGCAGTTTCGCCCCGGCGCGGTCTCCTCTCGGGAATGGGAGCGTGGCCGTTTGGCGGCGCTGCATGCGCTCTCCCGGGGGAAGAGTCGCGTGGCGGTCACCACTGCCGACGCGCTGATGGCCAGAACGCTGCCCCCCAAGCTCCTCAAGGACTTGGCGGTGGCGCTGAAGGTGGGCGGCAGGGCCGACCTCAAGGACCTGACGGAAAAGCTGCTCTCTGCCGGATATACCCGGTGCCAGCAGGTGGAGGGCGTGGGCCAGTTTGCGCTGCGGGGCGGCATTTTGGACGTGTTTTCCCCCCTGATGGACCAGCCAGTGCGGTGCGAATTTTTTGACGATGAAATTGACTCCATGGGCGCCTTTGACCCCGGCACCCAGCGGCGGACCGCCAACGTGAAGTCCGCGCTGCTGCTGCCGGCGGCGGAGGTGCTGCCCCACTGTGCGCAGGGCGGGCTTGCGGGCCTTGGCGAGAAGCTCTCCGCGCTGGCGGAGAAGCTTTCCAAAAAGCAAAAGACGGAAGCTGCCGTCGCCCGGCTGCGGGAGGATGCGGAAAAACTGAAAAACGGGGCGGAGCCCGGCGGCATGGACCGCTATCTTGCCGCTGTCTATCCGGAGCTTACAGCGGGCGTCCACTATCTGCCCAAAGACGCCGTGGTGTTTTTGTGCGAGAGCGGACGGGTGGATGAGCGGGTCAAGGCAACGCTGCTGACCCTCCGGCAGGATCTGGAAGCGCTGATGGAGGTGGGATTGGTGGCGGGGGAGTATGCCCACCTGTGCCTCTCCGGCGAGGAGTTTTACGGCGCGCTGGAGGAATTTCCGGTGGTGATGACGGATTCGCTGCCCATCTCCCGCCACCCGCTCCAGCCCAAGGGTCTGCTCTCCATGAACGCCCGCCAGCTCAGCTCCTACGGCGGCAGCCTGGAGACGGCGGTGAGCGATCTGGAGCAGTACCGCAAAAACGGCCGGGCGGTGTTGCTGCTGTGCGGCGGAGAGAGTCGGGCGAAGAATCTGCAGCGACTGCTGGAGGAGCGGGAGATTCCCGCCGTGCTGGATTTGAAAAACGCGGCGATGCCTGTCCCCGGCGAGGTGCGCATCTCGCTGGGCGCGCTCTCCGCCGGCTGCGAATGGCCGGTTTTGAAGCTGGCGGTGCTGACCGAGGGCCAGCTCACCGCCGCGCCCCAAAAGCGGGCGAAGCTGAAGAAGGAATCCAACCGGCAAAAGGTCCAGTCCTACACGGACCTGTCGCCGGGGGATCTGGTGGTCCACGTCCATCACGGCATCGGGCGGTTTGCGGGCATTCAGCGTCTGCCGGTGGACGGGGTGGAAAAGGACTATATCAAGCTCGACTACGCCGGGGGCGACTGCCTGTATGTGCCCGCCACGCAGCTGGACATGGTCTCCAAATACATCGGCGGCGGGGAGGAGCAGGAGCGGCAAAAGCTCAATAAGCTGGGCGGCACCGAGTGGGCCAAGCAAAAGAGCAAGGCGAAAAAGGCGGCCAAGGACCTTGCCAAGGGCCTCACCGCCCTCTATGCCGAGCGGCAGCGCCGCCCCGGCTTCGCCTTTTCGCCGGACTCTCCCTGGCAGATGGAATTTGAGGAGTCCTTCCCCTATACGGAGACGGACGATCAGCTCCGCGCCACTGCAGACATCAAAAAGGACATGGAAAAGCAGCGGCCCATGGACCGCCTTCTCTGCGGCGACGTGGGCTACGGCAAGACGGAGGTGGCGCTTCGGGCGGTGATGAAATGCGTGCTGGACGGCAAGCAGGCGGCCATTCTGGTGCCCACCACGGTTTTGGCTCAGCAGCACTACGCCACCGCCTCCGGTCGCTTTAAGGACTTTCCCGTGAAGATCGAGGTCCTCTCCCGCTTTACAACGCCCAAGGAGCAAAAGCGGATTCTGGACGCGGCAAAGCGAGGGGCCATAGACCTTTTGATCGGCACCCACAAGCTGCTGCAAAAGGGCGTGGAATTCCACAATCTGGGCCTCTTGGTCATTGACGAGGAACAGCGCTTTGGCGTGACTCACAAGGAGCGCCTCAAGGAGATGTCCCGGCAGGTGGACGTGCTGACGCTGACGGCCACGCCCATTCCCCGCACGCTGAACATGGCCCTCTCCGGCCTGCGGGACATGTCCACCATCGAAGAGCCCCCCGCCGACCGCCAACCGGTCCAAACCTATGTGCTGGAGCACGATTGGGCCATTCTGGAGGACGCCATGCGCAAGGAGCTGGGCCGCGGCGGGCAGATCTATTACCTCCACAACCGGGTGGAGAGCATTGACCTCACCGCCTCCCGTATCCAGAAAATGCTGGGTCCCGAGGCCAGAGTGGTGACGGGCCACGGCAAAATGGGGGAGCAGGAGCTCTCCGGCGTGATGCAGGCCATGGTAGACGGCGAGGCGGACATTCTGGTGTGCACCACCATCATCGAAACCGGCATCGACATCCCCAACGTCAACACCCTCATCATCGAGGACGCGGACCGTCTGGGCCTTGCCCAGCTCCACCAGATCCGGGGCCGGATCGGACGCAGCGCCCGACGGGCGTATGCGTATCTGACCTTCCGCAAGGGCAAAATTTTGCAGGAGGTGGCCTCCAAACGGCTTTCCGCCATTCGGGAATATGTGGAGTTCGGCTCCGGCTTCAAGATCGCCATGCGGGATCTGGAGATTCGCGGGGCGGGAAATCTGCTGGGACCGGAGCAGTCCGGCTATTTGATGAGCGTGGGCTACGATCTCTATTTGAAGCTGCTGGAAGAGGCCGTTTTGGAAGAGCGGGGCGAGGAAAAGCAGATCGAGACGGAGTGCTCCGCCGACCTTACCGTCAGCGCCAACATTCCGGAGCGGTATGTGCCCGCGCCCGAGCAGCGGATGGACCTCTACCGCCGCATTGCCGCCATCCGCAGCAACGACGACGCCTCCGAGGTGCTGGACGAGCTGCTGGACCGCTACGGCGAGGCGCCAAAGTCCGTGCTGGCGCTGCTGGATGTGGCGCTTTTGCGCGCCGCCGCCGCCAAGGCCGGGATCTCCGATATTTCGCAGAAGAAAGACCTTCTGCGCTTCCAGCTGGCCCTGTTCCGGCCGGAGAGCCTGGTTGCCGTGTGCGCCCAGACGAAATACAAATACCGACTGAGTCTGGCCGCAGGCGAGAATCCGGCCCTCACGCTGAAGCTCAAGCCCGGCGAGGACGTGCTGGAGACAGCTTTGACGCTGGTGGAGGATTTGAAGCTGGCCGCCGGTTAAGTATCTCTCGCACAAAGCGCCGCCCGCGCCGGAGCGGGCACGGCTTTTGAAAAAACGAAACAAGGCATGATACGCCCCTTCCCCGCATACACATGGATGGACAACCTTGGGGGGAGAGGAGTGAGCGCCTTGAAAAAATGCGTGTGTGCGCTGGCTCTGGGAGTGTGCCTTTTTTTGACCGCCTGCGGCGGGAAGGGGAGCGACCAGAGCCAGACCTCATTTTTGGGAGAGGCCGCCGACTTGGAGGAGACGGCGGTGCTGGTGACGGTGGACGGGCGAAAAGTGAGCGCGTGGCGGTATCTTTACTGGCTGGCGGATACCTGCGACGGGATTCAGGAGCAGTACGAAAAGGCGGGGCTGCGGCTGGACTGGAACACGCCGGTGACCGGCGGAACGCTTGCGGACTATGCAAGAGACCAGGCCTTGGCGAATACGGCCCTGTATGCCACGGTGGAAAACTGGGCGGTAAAGTACGGCTGCGCACTGAGTGAGAGCGACCGGGAGGCGCTGGAGGGCGACTGGGCCGAGGAGACAAAGGACGGAGAAGATGCGTTTTTGCGCAAATTGCGGGACCGGGGACTGAACCGGGAGCGCATGGAGGAGCTTCAAGGCGTGGGGGGGCTGTACGCCAAACTCTTTGCACAGTGTCAAACACCGGGCAGCGCGCTCGCGCCGGACCCGGCGGCCCTCAAGGCCTTTGCCGAGAAGGAGAAGCGGATGACGCTGGACCGCATTCTGGTGGCCGTCAAGGACGACCGGGCGGCGGCTCAGCAGCGGGCGGCGGAATTGTTTTCCCAGCTCAACAGCGCGGAGGATCAGGCCTCGCTGTTTGCCGCGCTCTCCGCGGCGGGGGATGATCCAAAGGGTCCAAGGACGGTGACGGTGGGGGACGGCGCGCTCTCCAGCGCGCTGGAGGAGGCCGCCGCCACGCTGGAGGAGGGGCAGTGCTCCGGGATTCTGGAGTCCGAGGAGGGCTTTTCCATTTTGCGGCGGCTGCCGGTGGATTCCGCTGTGATTCTGGGGGAGTACTTCGATTCCCTGCTGGAGGAGGCCGCCAAAGGCGCGGTGGTGGAAGAGGCGGAGGCCTATCAAAAAATTGATCCCGCCGATTTTTTTGAGAAGCTGCAAAGCCTGCGGGAGAGCGCGGATAGCTGAGCGAATAGCTGAGTAGAGTGGGGCATGGTTTTCGTCAAGGTGACGAAAACCATGCCCGCAGTCTGCCAGCAGACCCTGATGACCCCAAAAACGGGAAGGAAAATAGTTACGAAAGAAACCCAGGAAGGGTGTCTTTCGTTTTCAATCAGAAGTTTTTTGAACTTCAAGAGGTTCAAAAAATCTTGCTCAGCTTGCCGAAAAGAAGTTTTCGGCAAGCTGAGGGCATGGTTTTCGTCAAGGTGACGAAAACCATGCCTATTTTGATAAATATTTAACAAAATTTCAAAGAACGGGAAGTTTGTCATTGACGCGGGGGAGGAAACCCATTATAATAAAAAACAGAAATACAAGCCATCTACATAATTGTCAAAAAATTAGCAATCATGTCAAGCTTTTGACAAAGTGGACCCGCGAAAAAAGATGCAGGGCGAGAGATGATCGCCAATCAAATACTTTATAAAACGGAGGAACACCATGAAAGATCTTTATGTTGTAAATTGCTGCAGAACTGCGATCGGTTCTTTTGGCGGTGCGCTGAAGAACACGCCCGCCGCTGAGCTTGGCGCGATTGCCGTCAAGGAAGCCCTCAAGCGTGCCGGTGTAAGCCCCGAGCAGGTGGATGAGGTCATGTTCGGCTGCGTGTTGACCACGGCTCAGGGCCAGAACGTCGCCCGTCAGGTCGCCGTGAAGGCAGGCATTCCCTTCTCTGTCCCCTCTTACACCGTGGGCATGGTGTGCGGCTCCGGCATGAAGTCCATGATCGAGGGCGCCCGTTCCATCCTCGCCGGCGACGCCGACGTCATTGTCTGCGGCGGCACCGAGAATATGTCCGCTGCGCCCTATGCCGCTCCCGACGCCCGCTGGGGCGCTCGTATGGGCGACAAGAAGCTGGTGGACACCATGATCAAAGACGGCTTGTGGGATGCGTTCAACAACTATCACATGGGCACCACCGCAGAGAACATCTGCGATATCTGGGGCATCACCCGCGAAGAGCTGGACGAGTTCGCCGTCTCCTCTCAGAATAAGACCGAGACCGCGCAGACTTCCGGCAGATTCGACGACGAGATTGTTCCCGTTCCCGTGAAGGTCAAAAAGGACATCGTGGAATTCAAGAAGGACGAGTTCCCCCGCGCCGGCACCACCATGGCGGGCGTTGCCAAGATGAAGGGCGCCTTCCCCGTGGGTCCCGAGTCCCCCGCTCCTCAGGTCGTCCATACCTTTGAGCCTACCGGCTGCAAGGATGCCGCCGACAAGGGCACGCCCCGCGTGACCGCCGCCTCCGCCTCCGGCATCAACGACGGCGCTGCCGCCATCGTTCTGGCCTCCGGCGAAGCCGTTGAAAAGTATGGTCTCAAGCCCATGGCGAAGCTGATCGGCTGGGGCCAGGGCGGCGTTGATCCCAAGATCATGGGCGTCGGTCCCGTTCCTGCCTCCCGTCAGGCCATGGCCAAGGCCGGCGTGACCATCGAGGATATCGACCTGGTGGAGGCCAACGAGGCCTTTGCCGCACAGTCCATTGCTGTGGCCCGCGAGCTGCACTTCGACATGAAGAAGGTCAACGTCAACGGCGGCGCCATCTCTCTGGGCCACCCCGTGGGCGCTTCCGGTGCGCGGATCATTGTCACGCTGCTGCACGAGATGCAAAAGCGCGACGATGCCAAGAAGGGTCTTGCCACGCTGTGCATCGGCGGCGGCCAGGGCGTTGCCACCGTCTTTGAAAAGTGCTGAAAAGCTTTCTGAAAAATCAGAGGTTTTACAGAGTGTGAATCATAAAAAAGAGGAGCCGTAAGGCTCCTCTTCTTTTGGCTATTTGCGGACCGTGATGGCGTTGACCGGGCAGCCGTTGGCGGCGTCCAGCACCCGGAAGGACTGCCCGTCAGGCTGGGCGAGAACGGTGGAATGTGCGCCGTTCATACAAAAAACGGCAGGCGCGGTAAATGCGCACATGCCGCAGCCGATGCAGCGGGCGGGATCGATGGTGACGGTCATGGGTGGCCCTCCTCTGTTTTTTTCCATTGTAATACAGAACCCTCCGCCCGCCAAGAAGAAAATAAGATTGGTGGAACGAAACCGCTTTCCCAAACGTCCTTTTTACAGAATCATTACCACGAAAGGCAAAAATTTGTATCTTCTTTGACATTTACTTTGAATGCGGATTGTGTTATTCTGGTAAACGTTATGTAACCTTGGCTTTGAGCTTTTGGAGGCAATTTATGAAACAGTTTTTTCGCAAATCCGTCTCGGCGCTGCTGGCGCTGTCCCTTTTGGGGTCTGTGAGCTTTTCCGCCGCCGCGTCCAACGCGCTGGGGGAGGATGTGACCGTGAAGGAGACGCTGCTGCATCAGCAGACACAGCTTTCCACCAACGTGTTCTGGAGTACCGCGTATTCGGATCTCCGGACGGAGAATGTGATTACGTATACACCCAGTGAGAACGTGACGCCCATTGTCACCTTCGGCAATAGCCTGACGGACCGGAACACGGTCTCCTCCATGGCCCGGCAGCTGGAGGGAGAGGGGCACCGGGTGGTGGCCGGCATCAATGGCGACTTTTACAATGTCGGCACCGGCCTTCCCATCGGCATGGTGGTCGCCGACGGACAGATTCGCAGCAGCGACGGCGGGTATTACGCCATCGGCTTCCATGCGGACGGCACAGCCATCATGGGCAAGCCCGCTTTGAAGGTCTCCGCCGATCTGGGGTACCAGCTGCTGGACAGCTACGAGGTGCCCACGCAGGTGATCCGCCAGCTCTCCGGCATCAATAAGGCCCGGGTATCCACCGGCGGCATTTACCTCTATACTTATGACTTCAACGCCAAACACACCACCGGCACCACGGAGCCGGGGGTGGATGTGGTGTGCACCATTCAAGAAGGAAAGCTCTCCATCGGCGGGACGCTGACCCTCACGGTGGACCAGGTGCTGGAGGGTGCCTCCGCCACGCCCATCGGAGAAAATCAGGTGGTGCTGTCCGTCAACCAGCAGTCTAACAGCTATCATATCGACGCGCTGCGCAATGTGCCGCTGGGGACCACCATCACGCTGAACACCACCGCATCCAGCGAGGGGTGGAACAACGTGGAAAACGGTGTGGGCGCACTCTATGCGCTGGTTGAAAACGGCGCGGTATCGCCGGGTCTTGCCGCCGGCGTCAGCCCCCGCACCGCCGTGGGCCAGCGCTCGGACGGCTCGCTGCTGTTTTACACCATTGACGGCCGCCGCTCCGGCTATTCCATCGGCGCGTCGCTCACGCAGGTGGCCCAGCGACTCATCGAGCTGGGGTGTGTCACGGCGCTGTGCCTCGATGGCGGCGGCTCCACCACGCTGTCCGTAACGGAGCCGGATGAGTGGACCGCCAAGACCATCAACAAGCCTTCCGACGGCGGCGAGCGCTCCGTCAGCAACCAGATCTTTCTGGTATCCGACAACCAGCCCTCCGACCATCTCAGCCACTTCTATGTCAGCGCGGATTACGCCTACGTTCTGGCGGGCAGCAAGGTGAATATCTCCGCCTCCGCGGTGGATACCAATTATATTCCCATGAATCAGAGCTATGAGCTGGAAGCCGACGCCGGAGAGCTTGACGGCAATGTGCTGACCACCCCCAAGCAGGGCGGGCTGGTCACCGTCACTGCCGACAGCGGCGGAAAGACGGGAACGACCACGGTGAACGCCATCGCGGACCCGGATAACGTGGCCGTCCGCGACGCCGGCAGCGCCATCCTCACAACCCTTGGCGTGGCGCCCGGTTCCACCACGCAGCTTTCCGCTTCCGCCGCGTACAGGCACATTGCGCTCAAGGCCGATCCGGAGGCGTTTACCTGGACGGTCACCGGCGATATCGGAACCGTTGACCAAACCGGCAAATTTACCGCCACGACCCCCGGCACCGGGACCATTGCGGTCTCCGCCGGCGGAAAATCCGCCGTGGTGGCGGTGACGGTTTCCAAGGTGGCCCTCAAGACCGTGGAGGACTTCGAGAGCGAACAGACCATCTTCACCGACGGCAACGGCGATTCCATGCAATTCCGCCGTGTCACCGGCAGCGAACAGGTGAAGCTGGGCCGGGGCGCCGCAGCGCTGGACTACACGCTGACGGAAAACCTTGGATACAGCGCCCAGTGGCGCACCTACGGCACGGCCCCCGAGATCTCCATTCCCTATACCAGCCTGAATCTCTGGGTCTATGGCGACGCTTCCGGCAACGTGCTTACCTTCCTGTATGCCAACGATACGCAGGAAAACCTGACACTGCCTGTCACCACGCTGGACTTTACCGGCTGGAAGCAGGTGTCCGTGACGCTGCCCGACCAGCACTTTACCTTGCAGGGTCTGCGGGTGAGCACCACCGGCGCCAACGTCTATGATGACGGATTCGGCAACTTCATCACCGACTATCCCGACACGGCCCGCGCAGGTACCGTGTATGTTGACCACCTGGTGGCCTCCTTCGGCGGCACTGTGGACCAAGAGGTCCCCGCCGTCACCGCCGCGCTGGATCAGGCCAACTGGCAGGTGAACGCCACCGTGAAGGACGCCGTGGACGGCGTGCTGCCCAAGAGCGCCGTCAGCGTGACGTATAACGGCAGCGAGAGCGCGTTCACCTACGACGCCGCCACCGGCAAGGTGACGCTCTCGCTTCCCGGCCCCGGCGAAAGCTACGAGGCCATGCGCGTCACCGTCACCGCCAAGGACGCCTCCGGCAACATTGGCCGCTCCTCCGTGGATGTGGAGCCTTACGGCGTGGCGCATAAGTTCACGGATATTGACGGCTACTGGGCGGCTACCTATGTGGATTTCCTGTATAACTCCGGCGTCACCACCGGCTATTCCAACGGAACCTTCCAGCCCAATCAGAACATCACCCGGGCGCAGTTCGCCGTGATGCTCTACCGGTATCTGGGGCTGAAGGAGAGCGCGTACGCGGATGTGACGCTGCCCTTTGCGGATAACGCGGCCATTGCGGACTACGCCGTGCCTGCCATCAAGGCGCTCTACACGGAAGGGATCATCAACGGTTCCACCGGCCCGGACGGAAAGATTTACTTCAATCCCGGCAACAGCCTCACCCGGGCGCAGGCCGCCACCATGATCGGCCGCACACAGGCAAAGGGCTATGCTGCGGCGGCGCTAAGCTTCACGGACGCGGCCAAGATTCCCGCCTATGCCGCCTACTATATCCAGACCATGGCGGCGCAGGGCATCATCGGCGGTTATACCGACGGCAGCTTTAAGCCAAACAGCAACATCACCCGCGGTCAGATGGCCAAAATCCTCTATAACCTCATGTAATGCCCGCTGAACAGATGCGCTTTGCAAAGTGCATTTGCCCAAAGAGCACAAAAAGCCCGGCGCAGACGCGCCGGGCTTTTTATTACCTAAATTCAGATGTCGCGCCGTCCCTCCAGCGCCCGCATCAGCGTGGCGTCGTCCGCGAATTCCAGATGACCCCCCACGGGAATGCCGTAGGCAAGGCGGGTGATGCGCACGTCAAAGGGCTTGAGCAGCCGGGCAATGTACATGGCGGTGGCTTCCCCTTCGGTGTCCGGGTTGGTGGCCATGATGACCTCCTTCACGTCGCCGCCCGCCACACGGCCAACGAGAGACTTGATGGAAAGATCGTCCGGCCCCACGTGATTCATGGGGGAGATCACGCCGTGAAGCACGTGGTAGTGCCCGTTGTATTCCCGGCTGCGCTCCAGCGCCGCCACATCCCGGGGGTCCGCCACCACGCAGATGGTGGTCCCATCCCGCTTGGGGGAGGCGCAGATGGGGCAAAGTCCCCCGGCGGTAAAATTCTGGCATGCCGGACAGCAGGTGACGGTGTGCTTGGCGTCTAAAATGGCGTCGGCAAAGGCCCGGGCATCCTCTTCCGGGAGACCCAGAACGTAGAAGGCCAGACGCTGGGCGGACTTGCCGCCGATGCCGGGAAGCCGGGCAAACTGCTCCACCAGATTTTCCAGCGGTGCGGGAAAGTATTCCATAACGACGATGCTCCTTCGATAAAAATGGGGAAAGGGCGTTCAGGCCCGGGGCAGGTCCATGGCAAACAGCGCCGCAGCGCCGCCGGTGTGAACGAACACAATGTCGCCCCGGTCAGAAAAACCGCCGGATTGCACCCTTTTGAGCATCCCTGCCCACGCCTTGCCGGTGTATACCGGGTCCAGCAAAATGCCCTCGGTCCGGGCAAGCTCTTCGAGAAACGGCGTGTCCTCCGCGTTGGGGACGGCATAGCCCTGCCCCACGTGATAGATCATTTCAAAATCGTCCGCCGTCCGCTCAAACTGCCACCCCAGAATTTCGGCAGCGCCCTTCGCCAGCGTGGGGACGATCTCCGCAAAGGGAGAGTCGTCCACCCCCATGCCGGTGACCTTGACGCCGGGGAGATACCGCTTCGCGCCCAGCAGCAAGCCGGCGGTGGTGCCACCGGAGCCGGTGGCGCTGACGATGTGGCCCACGGGGACATGCTGGGCTGCACACTGCTCCGCCAGCTCTTCCACCGCATCCACATACCCGATGGCGCCCAGCGGCGTGGACCCGCCCACCGGAATGGAATAGGCCCGGTGCCCCCGGGCTGCAAGCTCTTTGCTCAGACGGTCCATCTCATCATAGATGTCCTCGTAGCGGTCCGTGTCGATCAGGCGGACCTGTGCGCCGTACAGCGCATCCAGCACCAGATTGCCCCGCAGCTCGGTGACGCCCCGCTGCTTTAAAAGGAGAATGCATTGCATCCCCAGTCGGGATGCGCAGGCGGCGGTGAGCATGGCGTGGTTGGATTGGGCGCCGCCGGTGGTGAACACCGTGTCGCAGCCCTGCGATTTGGCCTGCGCCAGCAGGTATTGGAGCTTGCGGACCTTGTTGCCGCCCAGCGCCACGCCGCACAGATCGTCCCGCTTCATCCAGATGTTTCGGCCGTAGCGGGCGCTGATGGCGGGCAGGGCACAAAGGGGCGTTGGAAACACGCCCAGAGAGACCCGGTCGGGAAAAGAACCATCCTGCATGGGCCTTACCCTCTCAGCTCCGCGATGCGCACGGGAATGTCGGCGGCTTTGTAGACGGCGCTGCCCGCCACCAGCACGTTGGCCCCGGCTCGAATGCAGAGCGTGCAGGTCTCCGGGTCCACGCCGCCGTCCACCTCCAGCTCGCAGGCGGGATTCTTCTCGTCGATCAGCGCGCGCAGGGCGGATACCTTGGGCATCATGTCCGTCATGAATTTCTGACCGCCGAACCCCGGCTCCACCGTCATGACCAGAATCAATTCCACCTTTTCCAAAAAGGGCAGGGCAGCCTCCGCCGGGGTGCCGGGCTTTAAAACGATGCCCGCCCGCTTGCCCTTGGCGTGAATGCGGTCAATGGCGCAGTGCAACGCCTCCTCCGTGTCGGATTCCACATGGATCGTCACAAGATCGGCCCCGGCGTCGCAAAACTGCTCCACGTACCGCCCCGGCTGCACGATCATCAAATGGACGTCCAGCGGCAGGGAGGTGGTGGGGCGAATGGATTTCACCACCGGGACGCCGATGGTGATGTTGGGGACGAACATGCCGTCCATCACGTCCACATGGACGTAATCGGCGGTGGCGATGCGCCCAATGTCACGCTCTAAATTTGCGAAATCGGCGGAAAGAATGGATGGCGCAATTTTAATCATAGATATTCCTCATTTCCTGGTGGTTTCGGGGCAGTGAGACCGGGACGGGTACGCGGGTGGGTGTGGCTGCCGGGGGCGATGCCGCATAGTATAGCGCAAGCGGCAAGGGCATCTCCGGTCAACGATTCCGCGCAGCGTCCGCCCCCGGGGACGGTGCCGCCGCTTTTTTGAATAGGGAGCCGGCGGGGCATCCGCCGGCTCCCGTTTTGCATTGCTCTCAGTGTACCAAACTCCCGCTTTAAAAGCAACCGCCTTGAAAATTTTTGCGCTGTTGCAAAAACAACTTTCATACTTAGAATATTATGATATTCTAATAAAAAACAGGATGGTGATATGCGTGGAAAAGTACATAGACTATGAGGAGCGGGCGGCCCTTTTAAAGGCGCTGGCGCATCCCGTTCGGCTGCGCATTGTGCATAGCCTGCTGACCGGCGGCTGTCACAACGTCGGCTGCATGGAAAAGAGCAGCGGGATGTCCCAGTCCTGTGTTTCTCAGCATTTGCAAAAACTGCGGGCGGCAGGCGTGGTGATGGCGGAGCGTTCCGGCAACGAGGTTTACTATCACGCCGCGTCCCGGGAAGTGGCGGCGCTGATGGCAGCGCTGTTTGAAGAGGAGACGGAGCAATATGTCCTATGAAGTGTTGGTGATCGGCGGCGGTCCGGCGGGACTTTCCGCAGCGCTGAATGTGCGCGCCAGAGGGTACGGTGTGCTGGTGGTATCCAATCCGCCGGAGGAGAGTCCGCTTTGGAAGGCGGAGCGGGTGGAGAACTATTTGGGTCTGCCCGGCGTCACGGGCGCGGAGCTGCTGCGCACCATGCACCGCCATGCAAAGGACGCGGGCGTGGAATTTTCCGCCGGAAAGGTGCTGAGCACCGTCCGAATGGGGGAAACCTGGTACGTGAGCATCGGCGCCGATATGGAAAACGCCCGGGCGCTGATTTTGGCCGGCGGCGTGGCGAGAGGAAAAAAATTCCCGGGCGAGGCCGAGTTTTTGGGTAAGGGCGTCAGCTACTGCGCCACCTGCGACGGGATGCTGTATCGCGGCAAGAAGGTGGCGGTGCTGGGCTACACGCAAACGGCCCGCCGTGAGGCGGAATTTCTGGAAGGCCTGGGCTGCGCCGTGACGTATTTCGACCGGCCCAAAACCTGCGCTATCAGCGGTGACAAGCAGGTGGAGCGCATCGTCTGCGACGGAAAGACGGCGGAGGTGGCAGGGGTATTTTTGCTTCGCCCTACCATGGCGCCCACGGACCTCTTTTCGGATTTGGCGGTGGAAAACGGCTATGTGGCGGTGGATCGGCGGATGGCCACCAATCTGCCCGGCGTGTTTGCGGCGGGGGACTGCACCGGCGGACTGTTACAGGTCTCCAAGGCGTCCGGAGAAGGATTGATTGCGGGACAAAGTGCCGCGGCCTATGTTGCGGCGCTTTTGAGAAAAGAAAAAAACAACTGACAGGAAGGAAGTATGGAATATGGCAATCAAACATTTTAAGACAGCGGAATTCGATCAGGAAGTAGAGGCGGCGACTCTTTCCATGGTGGATTTTTGGGCTGACTGGTGCGGTCCGTGCAAAATGCTCGCTCCGGTGGTGGAAGCCATCGCGGAGCAGTATGCGGGCAAGGCGCTGGTAGGCAAGGTGAATGTGGATGAAGAGCCGGACCTTGCCCGGCGATTCGGCGTGATGAGCATTCCTACCGTGGTGTTTTTGAAAAACGGGCAGGAATTTGACCGGAAGGTGGGCGTAATGCCCGAAGAAGCCTTTACCGCCGTTTTGGACAAGGAACTTTAAAAGAGGGCCGGTGGCGGACTGAGTCCCACGGCGCAATTGCCCCCTGTTACCGTTTGGGTAACAGGGGGCTTTTCGTGGGCGTCCGGCCCGTTTTAACGAGAATATAGAGAAGTCCCGCAGGCGGCTGCGTTGCGTTTTTTCAAAAAACGTGGTATGCTATTCTCTGTATTGATATCACACAAGGAGTACGGCTATGACGACCCGAGACTTTCAGAAAAAATCAACGCTTCAGATATTTCTCTCCTATTTTAAGCCGCATCGGCGGTTGTTTCTGCTGGACCTTTTCTGCGCGCTTTTGATCTCGCTCATCGATCTGGCGTTTCCCTATGTTTCCCGGTGGTGCATGTACGAGCTGCTGCCAAGAAGCGCCTACCAAACCTTTTTTGCCGTGATGGGGGTGGTGCTGGCGGCCTTCGCGCTGCGCGCGGCGCTGACCTATGTCATTTGCTACTGGGGCCATACCTTCGGCATTCTGGTGGAGGCGGACATCCGCCGGGACCTGTTTCGCCACATGCAGGAGCTGTCCTTCGATTATTTTGACCGCAACCGCACCGGCACATTGATGAGCCGCCTCACCGCCGACCTTTTTGACATCACGGAGCTGGCCCACCACGGACCGGAGGACATCTTCATCTCCGGCGTCACCATCGTGGGGGCGCTTGCCATCATGTTCACCATCCAGTGGCAGCTGGCGCTGGTGATCGCCATCATCCTGCCGGTCTTTTTTTGGGTGGTTGGGGTGTGCCGCCGGGATATGAGCGAGGCGTCCGCCCGGGTGAAGCAGCGGACGGCCCTCATCAACGCGGACATCGAATCCGGCCTTTCCGGCATCCGCACCGCCAAGGCCTTTGCCAACGAGGAAGCGGAGCTGCGCAAGTTCGAGACCTCCAACGACGGCTATAAGACCTCCAAGCGCCAGTTCCACAAGGCCATGGGCCGCTTCAACGCCGTGATGGAGTTTTTCCTGTGCATTCTTTCCGTGGCGGTGATCGCGGCCGGCGGCATCCTCATTATGGAGGGGAAAATGAACACGGTGGACCTCATCACCTTCAGCCTCTACATTACAACGTTCGTCAATCCCGTGCGCAAGCTCTCCACCTTTGCGGAGCTGTTTGCCAACGGCACCGCGGGCCTTGGCCGCTTCGTCCAGCTGATGCGGGAGGAGCCCGCCATGCAGGATGCCCCCGACGCCAAGATCCTTTCAAACGTTTCCGGGCGCATCGACGTGGACCATGTGGGCTTTGCCTATCAGGACGATCTGGCGGTGCTCCGCGATGTGGACCTCCACATCCGCTCGGGAGAAACGGTGGCCATCGTGGGCCCCTCCGGCGGCGGCAAGTCCACGCTGTGCCAGCTCATCCCCCGGTTTTACGACGTGACGGAGGGCGCCGTCCGGATCGACGGGGCCGACATCCGCTCCGTGACGCAGGAATCCCTGCGCCAGAACGTGGGCGTTGTGCAGCAGGACGTGTTTTTGTTTGCCGCCAGCATTCTGGAAAATATCCGCTACGGCAGACCCGGCGCCACGGAGGAAGAGGTGGCGCGCGCGGCAAAGCAGGCGGAAATTTACGAGGATATCGCGGCCATGCCCGACGGCTTTGAAACCTATGTGGGAGAGCGGGGGGCTCTGCTCTCCGGCGGACAAAAGCAGCGCATCTCCATTGCCCGCATCTTTTTGAAGGACCCGCCCATCCTGATTTTGGACGAGGCCACCTCCGCACTGGACAGCGTGACGGAGGCAAAGCTGCAAAAGACCTTTGAAAAGCTCTCCCGTGGCCGCACCACCCTCATCATCGCCCACCGCCTTTCCACCGTGCGCAATGCCGACCGCATCGCCGTGGTGGAGGAGGGGCGCATTGCGGAGCTGGGCAGCCACGAAGAGCTGATGGCGCGAAACGGGGCCTATGCCGCCCTGGTGCGCACACAGGAGCTGCGCCATGGATAAGACGAAGCTGCTGGACCGCATGGGCCTTGCCGGGGAGGAGCGGATGCTGCTGGCGGGAGTCTTGGACCGCGCGGAGCACGCCCGCAGCCGCGGCATCCCCGTCGCCACGGATTTTCTCAGTCCCAGTCAGCAGATGCAGGGCGTGGACCTTTTGCGTCTGGCGGGGATCGCGGAAACGGACTATGTGCTCCTTGGGGGGTACGAGGGCGCGGAGCGAAAGCTGTTCCTCTTTTTGCCGGACTGGCTGGAGGCGGAGGACGCCCCGTCCCAAAGCCCCATCCGCCTTCTGCGGGCAGCCTTCCGGGCGGAGTACGCCCTGACCCACCGGGATTTTCTGGGCAGTCTCATGGGTATGGGCATTGTCCGGGAGAAGGTGGGGGACATTTTGGTGGGAAGCGAGAGCGCGGACCTCATTGTGCTGGACACCGTGGCGGAATTTCTGCTGCAAAGCTGGAGCGGCGCAGGCCGGGCAAAGCTGACGCTCACGTCCCTTTCTCCGGACGAAATTCACATACCGGAGACAAAGTGCGAGGAGGTGCGGGACACCGTGTCCTCTCTGCGGCTGGACGCCGTGGCCGCCACGGGCTTCAAAACGGCCCGGGGCAAGGCGGCGGACCTTATCACCGGCGGAAGGGTGCAGGTGAACTGGCGGGATTGCAGCAAACCGGACAAGCTGCTCGCGGCGGGGGACACCGTCTCCGCCCGGGGACTTGGAAAATTTCAGCTGGCGGAGGTGGGCGGCGTCACAAAAAAGGGACGCACGTCCATCGTCGTGAAGCGGTATCTGTAAGGAGAGAGCCATGCTGGAGTACGCGTTTGAAACGGTGGATTGCACCGGAGGCGGCGGATACAGCCTTTTCGGCGGCATTGGTCTGGAGACCATAGACCACCGGGAGATCATTCAAAAGATGGCCGGCGAGGGTTGGCGGTATGCGGGCAGCATTCCGCGGACGCAGCGGGCCGGCGGATTCATCGAGACATTGGATTTGGTGTTCGAGCGGGAGTGCCCGGACATCCCTTAAGGAGGAGCGCATGGAACAAAAGCGGATCGACCGGATCAACGAGCTGGCCAGAAAGGCCAAAAGTCCCGAGGGATTGACGGAGGCGGAGACCATGGAGCGCGCCGCGCTGCGGCGGGAGTATGTGGACTCCGTGCTGGGCAGTTTGCAGGGCCAGCTGGACAATACCTATCTGGTGGACGAGAAGGGAAATCGAAAAAAGCTCAAAAAGAAGGGGGAGTAAGCCATGGCGGAGCGGCAGAAACAGAATACCGACTGGGGCTCCTGGGTCTTTATCATCTTCATGCTATGGGTATTTTGGCCCGTGGGACTGTTTCTGCTTTTTTCCAAGCTGTTTGGAAACGACCGGAAAAAGAACACAGCCAAGGCAGGCGCGGCACCCGCCCCGGAGCGGTCAAACCGGGCGCGGGCAGCGGTGGGGTCCGTGACAAAGTCCCCGGTGGCGAAAAAATCCACCGCAGGCTGGCTGAAAGTGGTGGGCGCTGCGGTGGCGGCCATGGGCATCCTGGCAGTGGGCGACCCGTTTTCCGCTATGCTTGCCTCGCCAAATGACATCTCCTTCTGGCTGGAGGACCTCATCACGGCGCTGGCGCTGATGGTGGGCGGCGGCGCCATGCTTTGCAGCGGCATGTCCATGGACCGGGGCCTGCGGCGCTTCGCCAAGTATTTGGCGGTGCTGGGGGACCGGGGGGCCATGTCCGTGGAGGAGCTGGCTCGGACGCTGGGGTATTCGCCTCAGCGGGTGGAAAAAGACCTTCAGAAGATGATCGACAAGGGGTACTTTGGCGGCAGAGCTTTTTTAAATGTGGAGCTGGGCCGCTTCTTCCGCAGCGACAAAGCCTATGAAGAGGTAAAGCGCCGGCAGCAGGAGGAGGCCCCAGAGGCCCCGGAGGCCCCGGAGGAGACGGAGACGGGGTATTCCGGCATTCTGCGCAATATCCGCCGGGCAAACGACCGTATCGCAGACCCGGCGCTCTCCGCCAAGATCGACCGTCTGGAGGAGATCACCGCCCGCATTTTTAAGGCGGTGGAGGAGGACCCCAACAAGCGGGGGCGGATCGACACCTTTTTGAACTACTACCTGCCCACCACGCAAAAGCTGCTGGACTCCTATGTGGAATTCGAGTCTGCCGGCGTGGAGGGTGAGAATCTGCGGCAGGCCAAAAGCCGAATCGAGGCCACGATGGACGCCATCGTCAAGGGCTTCGAGCACCAGCTGGACGAGCTTTATCAGGCGGAGGTCCTGGATGTGGACAGCGATATCCGGGTGATGGAGACCATGCTCCGGCGGGACACCGCCAGCGCGGCGGAGGATTTCGGTTTGGGCGGCGCGGCGGTGCAAACCGCGCCGGAAGAACATTGAAAGGGGAAAAATTTCATGGCAGCTTTGGAGCATCTGGAACCGGGCGGCGTGTTCCACTTTTTTGAGCAGCTTTGCGCCATCCCTCACGGCTCCCGCAACACGAAGACCATCAGTGACTGGTGCGTGGACTTTGCCCGGGAGCGGGGCCTCGCGTATTGGCAGGATAGCGCGAACAACGTCATGATCATCAAGGCGGCGTCCCCGGGGTATGAAAACGCCCCGGCCCTGATTTTGCAGGGACATCTGGATATGGTGTGCGA
Organism: Oscillibacter sp.; assembly: GCF_028693505.1. Classification (GTDB taxonomy): domain Bacteria; phylum Bacillota; class Clostridia; order Oscillospirales; family Oscillospiraceae; genus Oscillibacter. Next base: position 20,378 of record NZ_JAQUVF010000011.1, on the reverse strand, counting down.
AAAGGAGCCGGGATGTCCCAAGGATATGGACCGGGAGGGACTGGACCTTTCAGTGGAGGGCGACAGTGTGTGTGCCGTGGGTACCACGCTGGGCGGGGACGACGGCATTGCCGTCGCCATGGCGCTGGCGGTGCTGGACGACGACGCACTGCCCCATCCCCGGCTGGAGGTGGTGCTGACCACGGAGGAAGAGATCGGGATGCTGGGAGCCACCGCGCTGGACGCTTCGCCCCTGCAAGGGCGGCAGATGGTGAATCTGGACTCCGAGGAGGAGGGCGTGTTCACGGTGGGCTGCGCCGGAGGCAGCATGGTCCGCTGCACGTTGCCCCTTGTGCGGGAAGCCTTTGACGGCGCGCGGCTCGCGGTGCGCATCGGCGGCCTCACCGGCGGACACTCCGGCACGGAGATAAATAAGGGCCGCGCCAATGCGGACATGCTGCTGGGCCGCCTTTTGCGGGCCATCGCCGCCAAGACGCAGCTGCGCCTTGCGCGTGCCGCGGGCGGCTTGAAGGACAATGCCATTCCCACCGCGGCGGAGGCGGTGGTGGCGGTGGCGGACGCCAAGGCGGCGAAGGAAGCCGCTAAAGCCATGGCGGAGACGCTCCGGCGGGAATATGCCCTGACGGACCCGGGCCTTACGGTGATGGTGGAAGCTTCCGACGCCGGGGAGACGCCCCTTTGCGCGGCTTCTACCCAGCGTGCGCTGTGCCTTTTGACCTGTGCGCCAAACGGCGTGCAGGCGTACAGTCAGGACGTGCCGGACCTGGTGCAGACGTCCTTGAATCTGGGCGTTTTGGAAAGCGGACCCGAGGCGCTTTCCGCCACCTTCTGCGTGCGCAGCGCCGTCTCCACGCAAAAGGAAATGCTCCACGACCGTCTGCGCTGCCTGACGGAACAGCTGGGCGGCCGGGTGGAGATCTCCGGGGATTATCCCGCTTGGGAATACCGCCGGGATTCCGTTTTGCGTGCGCGGATGACGGATATCTTCCGCGCCCAGTACGGCCGTGAGCCGAAAATCGAGGTCATTCACGCCGGCGTGGAGTGCGGCATCCTCTGCGGCAAGCTGCCGGGGCTGGACTGCGTGTCCATCGGACCGGACCTCACCGAGATCCATACGCCCCGGGAGAAAATGAGCATCTCCTCCGTGCAGCGGGTCTGGGCATTTTTGCTGGAAGTGCTGAAAGAATCCAAATAAAAAGCGAGACCCCCATCCAAGCGGATGGGGGTCTCTTGTTTACAACAACTTTTTGTGTTTAAAATAGAGAATCTCGATCACCACGATCAGCAAACTCACCGCGATCACAGACAGATAGCCATATTGCCAGTGCAGCGCGAACATGCCGCCAAAATTCATGCCGTACCAGCCCACGATGAGTGTCAGGGGCATAAAAATTGTGGTCACCACGGTGAGCAGCGTGATGATGCGGTTTTGCTGCGCCTCCAGCTGGGACTGATAGAGCATCCGCAGCTGCGTGAGATATTCCCGCAGGGCCTCTACCTGCGCGTGCAGCCACTGGGTGCGGTTGGAAAAAAGATGCCACGCCGTCCGCTCCGGCTCCGTGAGAAGCCGACTGAGATTGGCTTGCATGCTCTCTCCCATGCCGGTCAGCTGCTCATAATAGCCGTGCAGGGCGGCCAGACGCTTGCGGTAGTCAAGGAAGGTCTCCAAAAAGAGGCTTTGGCTTTTTTGCAGCAAAGCATCCTCCATCCCCGAAAGCTGCGCTTCCACCGCAAGCAATTGCTCCACATCGTCGGCAATCAGCGTGTCGAAAAGGCGCAGCAAAAACTGCTGTAAGGTGCAGCTGCCATAGGCGGTGCGGCAGAGCTTTTCCAAAAGCTCCGAAAGCCGCCCTTCCGGACCGACCAGAAAGAGGCGTCGGGGCTGCATGTAAAAACCGAAGGAGATGGGCTCGCTTTTCTCGGCGGTTTCCGCCGGGACCTTCATCGTGCCCTGCATACTCTCTCGCAGGGTCTCGATTTTACAGCAGACCACCGGGGACATGCTGCGCAGGAGGTTTCGCTTGTAGGGCAAAACCTCCTCCAGCGCGCAAAAGGATTCCAGACTGAGCAAGCGGATCTCGCAGTCCCCACCGTCTCCGGCAGGGGAGGGGCCCAGCTCGCCGGTGTCCTGATTCAAAAAATACTGTTTCATGGTTTGTGGTGTTCCAACCGCGGATGCGCTCCGCCGCCTTATTCCTCCGTGTCTCGAAATTCCACATCCACCGCGTTTTTCTCCGCGTCGGTGAACTGCTCCGCCTGCCTGACCGCCCGACTCACCTGCGTCGTGATCCAGAGGTCGCTGACGCCGTCATAAATCAAAAACGCACCGATGAGCCGGACCACCGTGGTGAAGGCGTCGAAAGGATCAAAAATCAGCACGGCGCCCAGCGCCAGAGACACCAACGCCAGAATCAGCGCCGTTCGGTGGCGGGCGGACCCGGCCTTGCGCAGGGCATTGGCGTCGGAAAGGTTCCCCGCGCCGTGGATGCAGATCAAAACGCCGATGATGCGGGGGATGATGACGGCGATCAGCGTGGGACGGGCCATCAGCCAAATGCCCACCGCCGCCAAAATCACACCCAGAATCAAATGTCCCGCGGCATAGAGACTTCCGTCCCGCTGACGCAGAAAGACAAAAAGGTCCCCCAGACCGCACGCTAACAGCACCAATCCCAGCGCCGTGCACAAAAGGCGGGTGGAGGGAGCGGGCCAAAGCAGCAGCACCAGCCCCAAAAGCGCATACAGTGTGGAGGAGATCAGCGCGTCCGCTTTTACGCGCTTGAAAAAGCTGCTCATCGTAACACCTGATTTCCTTTAAGATGTATGTAGTATACGCTTTTTTCCGAAATTTGTGAAGAGGGGGAAAAACTTTGTCGAAAAGCCTTCCGCCAAAGCGGGCAGACGCGGACGTAACTTGACACCTGCGCCTTGGGCACCTACAATAGAAGGAAACTGGAAGAAGGGCTGGGGTGTGCTATGGAACGTTCCGCCGGTATTTTGCTGCCGATTTTTTCATTGCCGTCGCCTTACGGCATCGGGTCTCTGGGCGCGGAGGCCCGGGCATTCGTAAAGTTCCTGTCCGACGCGGGCCAGCGCTGGTGGCAGGTTTTGCCGGTGGGTCCGGCGGGGGCGGGAAACTCCCCCTATACCAGCGCGTCGACCTTCGCCGGGAATCCGCTTTTTGTCGATCTGGAATCGCTGGCGGAGCGGGGACTGCTCTCGGTGGCGGACCTTGCTGCATCCCGGATGCCGCAGGGCGGACTTTTGGATTACCCGGCGGTGGAAAAGAGCCACGGCGCACTGCTGCGCAAGGCCTTTGCGCAGATCGATGAAAGGGAGGCGGAAAGGGTCCGCGCTTTTGAAAGCAAGACGCCGTGGCTGCGGGAATACGCCCTCTACCAGTCGGCGAAGGACCACTTTGGCGGCGCGCCCTGGTACGACTGGCCGGATCTGGCGCTGCGGGGACATGAGAGCGCCGCGGTGGAGCGCTGGCGAGAGGAGCTCAAGTGCGAAATTGCCTTTCACAGCTGGGTCCAATGCTGCTTTTTTGACCAGTGGGCCGCCTTGAAGCGCCATGCCAACGAGCGGGGCGTAAAGATCATCGGAGACCTGCCCATCTACGTGTCGCTGGACTCTGCGGACGTGTGGAGCGAGCGGGGGCAGTTCCTGCTGGACGGGGACGGGAAACCCGCCGCAGTGGCGGGCGTGCCGCCGGACTACTTTTCTGAGGAGGGGCAGCTGTGGGGCAATCCGCTCTACGACTGGCCCGCCCAGAAACGGGACGGCTTTGGCTGGTGGATTCGGCGAGTGGAGGGTGTTTCCTGCCTGTTCGACGCCGTCCGGCTGGACCACTTCCGGGCATTTGAAAGCTACTGGGCGATTCCGGCCCGGGCCAAAAGCGCCAAGGAGGGCACGTGGGAAAAGGGTCCGGGCATGGACCTTTTGAGCGTACTCACCGCATGGTTTCCGCAAATCACCTATATTGCCGAGGATTTGGGCCTGCTGACCGACGCGGTGCACGCACTGCGCCGCGCTGCGCTCCTGCCGGGGATGAAGGTGCTGGAGTTCGCCTTCTCGGGACCGGATAACGCCTATCTTCCCCATAACTATGGGCCACATTGCGTGTGCTATACCGGCACCCACGACAACGATACCGCCGTGGGCTGGTATACCGGAGCTACCGAGGCGGAGCAGGCCTACGCGCGGGCGTATCTGGGCGTGGGGGACGACGCTCGCGACGTGGCGCAGGCACTTTTGCGCTGCGGCAGTGGCAGCGTGGCGGAGCTGTTTGTGGCCCAGATGCAGGATTATCTGGGCCTTGGCACGGCGGCGCGGATCAATGTGCCCGGCGTTGCAAACGGCAACTGGCGGTGGCGAATGGAACCGGGGGCGACCTCGCCGGCGCTGGCAAGGCAGATGCGGGACCTCACCCACACCTTCGGCCGGTGCTGAGGAAAGCGCCATCCCCGCCTTCTTGACGGGAGAGAAAAAGCAGAGTATACTTGCCTCGTCCCCGGAAAGTGCTTCTGACCGGAGGACCCGCTGCCTTCATATGTCGTTCTGCCGGTGAGGAAAGCTCCAAACCGAAAGACGGGGAAAACGCGGCACGGACTTCCGTGCGGCATTTGGTGCATCCATCCCCTCTGCGAAACGGCAGAGGGGATGTTATTTTTTCGCTGAGAAAGGGGGAAAACTGTATGGAGACGCGGGTGGCCGTGCTGGCCATCATTGTGCGTAGGGACGACTCTGTCGCCGCGCTGAACGACCTGCTGCACCAATACGGCAGGTACATCATCGGCCGAATGGGTGTGCCGTATCGGGAGCGGGGCGTGAATATCATCAGTGTTGCCATGGACGCGCCGGGGGATGCCATCTCCGCGCTGTCCGGAAAAATCGGACGTCTGCCGGGCATCACGGCGAAAACCGTGTACGCGCCGGAGGACGCCCTCAGAGAGTGAAAGAGAGGAACTGCAATATGAATCTATGGAAAAAAGGCCTTGCGCTGTGCCTGAGCGCGGCGCTGATACTGTCGCTGACCGCCTGCGGAAAACAGGCGGAAACACCTGCCCCGCCGGTGGAGGAGGACGTCACCGTCCGCATCGGGGCATTGAAGGGTCCCACCGCCATGGGCCTTGTGAATCTGGAAGAGAGCGAGGCTGGGGCAGAGCGCTATGATCTGCACATTGCCGCCAGCGCCGACGAGCTGACCCCGGCACTCATCAAGGGCGAACTGGACGTGGCCTGCTTGCCGGCAAACCTCGCCTCCGTGCTCTACAACAAGACCGAGGGGCAGATCGTGACCATTGGCATCAACACGCTGGGCGTCCTTTATATCGTGGAAAACGGCAACGCCGTGCAGTCCATAAAGGACCTGAGGGGCACCACCATCGCGGCGTCCGGCAAGGGGTCCACGCCGGAGTACGCCCTGCAGTATCTGCTTAAGCAAAACGGTCTGGACCCGGACACGGACGTGATCATCGACTGGAAGAGCGAGCACAGCGAGTGCGTGGCGGCGCTGGCGTCCGGGGCCGCGACCATCGCCCTGCTGCCCCAGCCCTTTGTCACCGTGGCACAGGGGAAGATCGAAAATCTGCGGGTGGCGCTGGACCTTACCAAAGAGTGGGACGCGCTGGAAAATGGCTCCGCCCTGCTCACCGGCGTGGTGGTGGCCCGGAAGGACTTTGTGGAAACGCATCCCGCCGCGGTGGAGACGCTTTTGCAGGATTACGCCGCCTCCGTGGACTGGGTGAACGCAAACACTGCCGACGCCGCCGTGAAGATTGGCGAGATGGGCATTGTGGACGCCGCCGTGGCGGAAAAGGCACTGCCTGCGTGCAATATTGTCTGCATTACCGGCAGCGAGATGAAGGAGAAGCTGTCGGGCTATCTGGAGGTGCTTTATGACGCAGCGGCGGAATCCGTGGGCGGCAAGCTGCCCGGCGACGACTTCTACTACGGCGCGTAAAAAAAACGCCCTGCGGCCTTGGGCGGTGGGCGTGTGGCTGCTGGTGTGGCAGGGGGCGAGCATGGCGTTTCGTGCCGCGCTCCCCCACGGAGGGCTGCTGCTGCCGTCCCCGCTCTCGGCGCTAAGCCGGCTTTTTGAGCTGGCGGGCACCGCCGCCTTCTGGCAGGCGGTGGGTAATTCCACGGCGCATATTTTCGGCGGCTTTCTGCTCTCCTGCGCACTGGCGGTGGTGCTGGCGGCTGCGGCTGCCCGGCTGCCCGCCGTCCGGGAGCTACTCTATCCGCTGGTGGCGGCGGTCAAGGCGGTGCCGGTGGTGTCCTTCGTCATTTTGGCGCTGGTGTGGCTTGACAGCCATACGCTGCCGCTGTTCATTTCCGCCCTGATGGTATTCCCCCCGGTTTACCTCAACGTGCTCTCGGGGATCGACGGGGCGGACCGGAGCCTTCTGGAGATGGCGGCGGTCTTTCACGTGCCCCTCTGGCGGCGACTGCGGGGTATTTGGCTGCCCGCGGTGCTGCCTTATTTCCGCTCCGCCGTGTCGCTGTCGCTGGGCCTTTGCTGGAAGGCCGGCGCGGCGGCGGAGGTCATCGGCCTGCCCGCCGGAACCATCGGCGAGCGGCTGTACACCGCCAAGGTGTATTTCCAAACGCCAGACCTCTTCGCGTGGACCGCTGTCATTGTGGCGGTGTCCGTGGTGTTTGAGAAGCTGTTTTTGCGGGCGGTGGATACGCTTGCGGGAAAGGCGGGCAGATGATGGAAGTGCGCGTAGAGAACCTTTGCAAGGCCTATGGCGGAAAAACCGTGCTGGATCACCTCTCCTTCACGGTGGAGCGCGGCGTCACCTGCGTGATGGCGCCCTCGGGAAGTGGGAAAACAACGCTGCTGCGCCTTTTGCTGGGCCTCGAGACGCCGGACAGCGGGCGGGTGATCGTGCCGGAGGGACTGCGCTGGGCGGCTGTTTTTCAGGAGGACCGTCTTTTGGAGCACCTGGACGCGCTGGGCAATCTGCGCTTTGTGCTGGGCGCGGCGCTGGAGGAATCGCAGGCCCGTCAAATGTTGAAGGAGCTGGGCCTTGGCGACGCAGGCGGGAAACCGGTCCGGGCGTACTCCGGCGGCATGAAGCGCCGTCTGGCGCTTTGCCGGGCGTTGCTGGCCCCCTCCGACGCGCTGGCGCTGGACGAACCGTTTACCGGGCTGGATGGGGAAAACCGCTCCCGCGCCATGGAGAGCATCCGCCGCCGCAGCGCGGGGAAGATAGTGATACTGGTGACTCATGAGGCGGCGTCCGCCGCCGCGCTGGAAGCCAAAATTCTGCGGTTGTAAAAGCGATACGCTCTGTGGTACACTGACCACAGAGTGTATTTTTTTGTGGGGAGGGGTTCTATGAAAAAGGTGGTTTTGGTCCCGGATTCCTTTAAGGGCACCATGTCCTCGGCGCAGGTTTGCGATGCCATGGCGGAAGGGATTCACGCCGTGTTTCCGGCGGCGGAGGTGATTTCCCTGCCGGTGGCGGACGGCGGCGAGGGCAGCGCGGAAGCATTTTTGACGGCCCTTGGCGGCGCGCGCGTTTCCCTGCGGGTCACCGGGCCGGAGGGCGCGGCGTTGGAGAGCTTTTACGCCCTGCTGCCCGACGGGACGGCGGTGGTGGAGATGGCGGCGGCGGCGGGGCTTCCCCAGGTGCTTGGACAAAAGGACCCGGAGCGGACCACCACCTTCGGCGTGGGAGAGCTGCTGCGCCACGCGGCGCACCACGGCGCAAAGCGGGCGGTGATGTGCCTTGGCGGCAGCGCCACCAACGATGGCGGCTGCGGCGCGGCGGCGGCGTGCGGCGTCCGGTTTCTGGACAGGGCGGGAAACCCCTTCGTTCCCGTGGGCGGGACGCTGGGGGATATTTCCGCCGTGGATATCGCCTCAATGGACCCGGCGGTGCGGGACCTTCCCATCGTCACCATGTGCGATATCGATAACCCGCTTTGCGGCGCGGCGGGCGCGGCGGCGGTGTTTGGTCCCCAGAAGGGGGCGGACGCGGCCATGGTGCGGCGGCTGGACGGGGGCCTTGCCCATTTGGCGTCCATTGTGCGCCGGGACCTTGGCACGGAGGTGGAGACGCTGCCCGGCGCGGGCGCGGCAGGCGGCATGGGCGCGGGCATGGCGGCCTTTTTCCGCAGTACGCTCCGTCCCGGCATCGAAACGGTGCTGGATACCGTCCGCTTTGCGGAGGTGGCATCGGGCGCGGATCTGATTTTGACCGGGGAGGGAAAGCTGGATGGCCAGAGCCTTCGGGGCAAGGTGATCTCCGGCGTGGCCCGGCGGGCGGGGGGCGTACCCGTGGTGGCCGTGGTGGGCGATGTGGGAGAGGGCGCGGAGGCGGTTTACGATCTGGGTGTGACGGCTGTTTTTTCCATCAACCGGGTGGCGCTGCCCTATGAGCTTTCCCGGCTGCGCGCCCGGCGCGACCTGTGCTCCACCGTGGAGGATATGATGCGCTTTTTGAAAATTGGAGGATTCCCTCGCTGAGGACTGGAATTTTGAGAAGAGCTATGGTACAATAGCCGAAAAAGCAAGGATGCGTCTTTTCACCCTTTTTCTCACCGCCGTTGACGGCAGATGGAAAAGGAAGGCGGATTCCATACCCATTGGGAGAAGATGGAACCGGCACGATGCCCTTGCAGAAAAAGCCGCGCTGAAATAACCGGCGGAGACGGCTTTGGTCCCATAACGGAAGGAGAACCTGCATGATTCATATTACCACGGACAGTACCTGCGACTTGCCCGCGTGGCTGCTAAAGCAGCACCATATCACGGTGATCCCCCTCGGCATCGTCAAGGCGGGGAAGCTCTATCGCGACGGTGTGGACATCCATCCCGCGGACATCGCCGCCCATGTGGATGCCGGCGGCGACATCACCACCACCAACGCCGTCAACATTGCGGACTACGAAACGCTGTTTCGCGCCGAAATGCAAGTTTGCGACGCGGTGATCCATCTGAATATCGGGATGGGCTTTTCCAGCTGCCATCAAAACGCACGGCTTGCCGCCCAGGAGGTCCCGGGAGTCTACGTGGTGGATACCGGCAACCTCTCCGTGGGGCACGGGCTGCTGGTGCTGACTGCGGCGGAGGCGGCGGAGAGCGGGAAATCCGTGAGTGAAATCCTGGATCTGGTGGAACAGACGGCTGCCAAAGTGGAGATGAGCTTCGTGCTGGACCGGCTGGACTACATGAAAAAGGGCGGGAGATGCTCCACCGTGACGGCCTTGGGCGCGAATCTTCTTAAGCTGCACCCCTGCGTGGAGGTTATTGACGCCAAGATGTCCGTGACAAGGAAATTCCGCGGCTCCATGGAGAAGGTGGCCGTGGACTATCTGCGGGAGCGGCTGACCGACCGGACGGACATTGACCGCAGGCGCTGCATTCTGGTGGACAGCTGCGCCGACGATTCACTCGCCGCCATCGCCCGGGAGACTCTCCAAGCGGAGGGCGGGTTTGAAGAGGTGCTGGAGACCAAGGCGGGCTGCACCATCTTTTGCCACTGCGGCGGCAACACGCTGGGCATTGTGTTTTTGCGGAAATAAAAATGGGACTGGCCTTAGGCCAGTCCACAGCATGTCGTAAAAGTCTTTTCGACACGCTGTGCAAGTTTTTGAAACCCGTGAAAAGTATCAAAAACTTATGATTGAAAACGAAAGACACCCTTCCTGGGTTTCTTTCGTAACTATCTTCCTTCCCGTTTTTTGGGATTTTAGGGGTTATCGACAGACTGGGGGCTGGCCTTAGGCCAGTCCTTTTCTTTGTAAATGACCGGGCGTCGGCGGCGGGCGCAAAAGTCCACCGGCCCACCTTGTGAAAAAAGAGAAAATATGGTATACTATCTGGTAAATCTCACAGAAGGGGCATCAAAGCGTGAAGGATTTTAAACAGTGTTTGACGGAAAACAGCTATTTTCGGCAGGAGGAGCTGGTGTTTGCCGATTGTGACCGCAATCAGCGGGCGCGCGTTGCGGCGCTTTTGAGCAAGGTGGGGGCGTATGCGGGATATGACTACGACGCCCGGGGCCTGACCCATGACTATTTGTACACGCTGGGGGAGATTTTTCTCCTCTCCCGCGTTGCCCTGCGCATGCACAGGTGTCCCTGCGCCGGGGAGGTGCTGGACATCACGACGTGGGAAAACGGGACCCGGGGCGCCCATATGCAGCGGGTGTTTGAGATGGCCGATCAAACCGGCGCCGTGTGCGTGAGCGCAAAGAGCGATTGGATTCTGGTGGACCCTAAGACCCGGAAAATCCTGCGTCCCGCGTCCTTCACGGCAAAATCTCTGACGGTGTGCCCCAAGGAAATCGACTGCCCGGAGCCTCGAAAGCTTTTCCTGCCCCAAGAGGGGGCGGAGGAGCTGGGCTTTCGCCCCGTCCGGTGGTCCGATCTGGACGGAAACGGGCATCTGTACAGCGGCAGATACGGCGACATCGTGTGGGACGCGCTGCCCGACGCGCTGCAAGAGCAGACGCCCCGGGAGTTCTATATCAATTACAGCAAGGAAGCGACGCTGGGAGAGCAGCTGCGGCTTCTGGGGCGGCGCGAGGGGGCGGAATACCGCATGGAGGGCCTTGGAAACGACGGCACGTGCTTTTCCGCGCTGTGCGTATTTTGAGCGGTGAGGGCGGAAAGAAAACGTGCGAAAATGTTAAATCGAATGGATGGACTCCCGCTTTATGGATTGCTATACTGATTCTGTACTTTTTACAAGGGGGGTAGTGTTGATGAATTTGGGAAACAGCTTATGTAACGCAAGAAAAAAGAGCGGACTCTCGCAGGAAGAAGTTGCCGAGAAATTAGGCGTCAGCAGACAAACCATTTCAAAATGGGAAACGGATGAAACGGCTCCTGATATACACCAATCCCAAAAGCTTGCTCTTTTGTATCACCTCACGTTGGATGAACTGGTTGCATTTGATGTGGAATTAAAAAGAATCGAGCAAGCCATTGAAAACACAAGCGAAGAAGTACAAAAAAGAGTGAATTGGACAACGGTTTGGAGTAAAAAATATCCGATTTTATCCACCTATCAAAAGGAAGTAGCGATAAACAAGTATGCCGTTGAACTGAAAAAACTGCTCAATGATCTAAAGCGGGACTACGGTTACAGCGATGTGGATGCCTGTCTGGTGCTAAAGGATATTTTAGCCCATGTTTGGAATGAAAAGGGCTGATGGTTAGAGAATAAGAACAAGTAAGGGCATCACCGCTTTTTGAAAGCGGTGATGCCCTGTAAACATCTTTTCTATGTACTTAGAATCCGTAGAGCATGGAGCGCTTGATCTCCGATAGCGTGTGGGCACCGCACATGGCCATGGTGTCGGCCAATTCGCTCTTCAGCTTTTCCACCAGCACCTTCACGCCCTCCGCGCCGCCGCCGTAAACCATGTTCACGAAGGGACGGCCGATCAAAACCGCGTCGGCTCCCAGTGCCAGCGCCTTGAAAACGTCCATACCGGTGCGGATGCCGCCGTCCACCAGAACGGTCATCCGACCGCCCACGGCGTCCACAATGGCGGGCAGGACATCCGCCGTGGCGGGGCACTGGTCCAGCACGCGGCCGCCGTGGTTGGAGACCACAATGCCGCTGGCCCCGGCTTCCAGCGCCTTTTTCGCGCCCTGCACCGTCATGATGCCCTTGAGCAGGAAGGGCTTTTCCGCCCACTCCACGATCTGGCGCAGCTCGTCCACGGTTTTGCTGCCGGCGGGCGGCGTCATGTTTTTCAGGAAGGGCAGGCCCGCCGCGTCGATATCCATGGCGATGGCAAAGGGATCGGCGGTTTTCACAAGCTCCAGCTTCTCCCGCACAGCCTCCATGTTCCACGGCTTGACGGTGGGAACGCCGCAGCCGCCGGACCGTTTCAGCGCCCCGACGGCCCCCTCCATCACGGCGGGATTGGTGCCGTCGCCGGTGAAGGCGGCAATGCCGGCGTCCGCGCAGGCGGGGACCAGAATGTCGTTGTATTGAAGATCGCTCAGCTTGTCGCCGTAGTGCAGCGTCAGTGCGCCCACAGGCGCGACAAACACCGGCAGCGCCGCCTTCTGACCAAACAGCGTGAACGAGGTGTCCACAATCTTGTTTTCACAGATGGTGTCCATGTTGACGCACAGCTCCTGCCACTTTTGATAGTTGCGAATAAAGCCGGTCCCGATCCCCTTGGCGCCGGGGCCGGGAACCGTGTTGCGGCAGGCAAGGCCGTTGCATACCGGGCAAGATTTACAATAGGGGCCCATACAGGTACGGGCATTTTCCAGAATTTCCTGATAGGTCATCATCGTTTCCCTCCGAAAAGTTAAATTTCGATCCGCTTATGGCGGATTGGGTCTGTTTCATTGTAGCGCACTCCGGAAAAAAAGGCAAGGTACGTAAAACGCTTTCCCCGTTCAATGTGGAAAAAAGAGGGAACTATTTGAAAGCGTCTCCGTCTAAAAGAGCAAAAGCCGGGCAGTGGCGCGACACAACCACAGAAAGGGAGGCTGGAAGGATGAAAAAGAAATGGCTTGCGGGGGGACTGGCGGCGCTGATGCTGCTGGGATTGACGGCCTGCGGCAGCAAAAGCAGCATGTCTGGGATGAGTATGATGACCAGCGACACTGCCGCCGCGGAGGCGCCTGCCGAACCCAATGGGGCGGAGTACGGCGGGGGCGTTGCATACGAGGAATCTCAGGCGGGGACGGACCGCGCCGGGGAGCAAAAGCTAATCCGCCGGGCGGAGCTGGAGCTGGAGACCACCGCCTTCGACGAGGCCGTGCAGGGCCTCTCGGATCTGACGAAGCAGCTGGGCGGCTACTATGAGTCCGGCAGCGTGGGCGACCGGGGCAGCAACTACCGCTGGGCGAACTATGTGGTCCGGGTGCCGGCGGAGCGGTACGAGGACTTTTTGAATCAGGCGGGGGCGCTTTGCCACGAAATTTGGCGCAGCACCAGTCAGGAGGACGTGAGTGAAGCCTATTACGATACCGCCGGACGGCTCAAGACACAGCAGATCAAGCTGGAGCGCTTGCAGGAGCTTTTGAAGCGGGCAGAGAAGATGGAGGATATCATCACCATCGAATCCGCCGTCTCGGAGACGGAGCAGGCCATCGACGACCTCTCCGGCACCCTCCAGCATTACGACGCGCAGGTGGACTACGCCACGGTGAACATTTCCCTCAGTGAAGTATATCAGCTTTCCAACGTACCCCAGGCTCCCACCAGCTTTGCAAGCCGCATGGCGGCCTCCTTTACAGACGGCTGGCGGGCGTTCGTCTCCGGACTGGAGTCTCTCGCGGTGGGCATCGCGTATGGCTGGATGTATCTGCTGGTGCTGGCAGGGGTGATCGCGGTGACGGTGCGGGTGGTGCGCCGGCGGAAGCTGCACCTGCCCGGCATCTTCCACCGCCATGGCAAGGGCCCGGAGGACGGCGCGCCGAAGCCCTGACCGGCTTGGAAGCCAACGCTGCGCGAGAAAAGAGAATCAAAAAGCACACCCACTTTCCAAAGGAAGCGGGTGTGCTTTTTTCAATCCCTGTGAAAAACGTGGATGCGGAAGGAGATGCGGCACTTAAGCGTGTCCAGCGCCAAAAGGCGCTCCGCCCCTGCCTTGGGGGTTTTCCAGTAATAGGGTGTCATCTGGAACAGGGCGTGGATGTCCGACTGGGTGGCCAGCGTGACGGTTTCCTCCACCGGAATCACCGCCTCGTAGGTAAATCCCTCGTAAGGCGTCTCCTTCTCCTCGTTGGGATAGGGCTTCTCGTAAAGCACCTGCTTGAGCTCCCACAGGTGATCCGCCGCCGGAACCACATAAAAGAACGTGCCGCCCGGGCGCAGGACCCGGCGAAACTCCTCCAGCGCCAGCGGGGAAAAGCAGTTGAGCAGCAAGTCCACGCTGCCGTCGGCAAGCGGCAGATGGTAGGATGAGGCCACGGCAAATTCGATGGCCCGCTCCCGCCGGGCGGCGTAGCGCAGGATGGACTTGGAGATGTCGATGCCCGCCATCCGGGGCGCCTTTCCCGCGGCACAAAGCGCCTGATAGACGCCCGCGGTATAGTACCCCTCGCCGCAGCCGGTGTCCAAAATCACCGGGGAATCCCCGGAATGCGACAAAAAACAGCTACAAAGCGTATGCAAAAGCGGTTCATAATACCCTTTGGAGAGAAATTCCCGCCGGGCAGCGGCCATGCCCTTGTCGTCGCCCGGGGCGGCGGAGTGCTTTTGGTTGGGCGGCAGAAGGTAGGTGTAGCCCTCCTTCGCGATGTCGAAGCTGTGCCCATCGGCGCAGCGGTAGACGCCCGCTTCCCGGCAAAGCGGCTCCTTGCAGACGGGGCAGCGGAAAAGACTCATGCGTCATGCCCCCGTGTCACGTCGTTGATCCACTTGCCCTTGTTGATGCGCCACATGCAAAGGGGGACCTTCACGATCGATTCCACCTGAATGGCGATGCAGATGGGCCAGTACCCGGTTTTCAAAACCAGCGCGGCCAGCGCCGTCAGCGGCAGGCACAAAAGCCACTGGGGACCAAGGTCCAGCGCGGTGCCCCAGGCCACGTCCCCGCCGGCGCGCAAAACGCCAGTGACGGAGGAGATGGCGTAGGCGTGAAGCGGGATGGCGGCAAAGCCCGTTACAGCCAGCGCGGTGGCAATGGCGGCGGATTCCCCGAAGAGCTTGAACAGGGGGAAGATCACCGGCACAAAGACCAGCGGCACCAGTAAAAGGGAGACAATCGCCACGCCGCCGCCCACCAGAACGCCGAAATGCAGCAGTGCGCGGCTCAGGTCCGTCACCTGCGCGTGGCTCTTGCCCTCTCCGATGGCTTTGCCCACGATCACCGCCGTGGCGGCGCCAAGGCCAAAGCACACCACCAAAAACAATCGGCTGAGATTTCCCATCACGGCGTTGGCGGCCAGCATTGCAACGGAGTTTTCCGTGTAGCCCAAAATCACCGTCAGCAGGGAGTTGCCAAGGCCCCAGGCGGCCTCGTTGAGGACCACGGGGGAGGCGTATTTCACAAAGCGGCGCGCCATGTCCGTGCCGGGGCGGAAAAAGCAGGCAAGGTCCAGCGGGACGGTCTTGCTGCGAAGGGCGCACACCACGCAGATCAAAAACTCGCACACCCGGGCGAGGAGCGTGGCAATGGCCGCACCACCAACGCCCATGGCGGGAAAGCCGCCGTGGCCGAAGATCAAAAGATAGTTCAGCCCCGTGTTCAAAAGCGTGGAAAAGCCGAAGAGCTTCATGCCGAAGGAGGCGTTCTCCACGCTGCGCTGCACGCTCACATAGGCGGAAGAGAGCATGTTGAACACGTAGGAAAAGCCGATTACCCGCAGATAGGGCGCGCCCAGCAGGGAAAGAGCGTGTTTGTTGGAAAGAAGGTCCATCACGGAAACCGGAAAGAGAAAGAACACCACCGCCAGCACCACCGTGATGACGGTGCCCAAAAAGGACGCCACGCCCAGAGCGCGGCTGATGCTTTTGGTGTCTCCCTTGCCCCAGTATTGGCTTGCCAGAATCCCCAGCCCGCTCTGCACGCCGAAAACGATGCTGATGAGCAAAAACACCGGCACATTGGCGGTGGTGACGGCGGCCATCTCCTGATTGCCCAGCTGACTGACCATGAAGGTGTCGATGAGGCCCAGAGAAAAGGTGATGAGATTTTGCAGGATCATGGGCAGGGAGAGCTTCCAGAGCCGTTTATAAAAGCCGGGCTCCCGGCGCAGCGTTTGCAGCATAAAAAACCTCGTTGTCTTTCGTGTAAAATGGGAGTGCCGGGACCTGCGCGAAAAAGCCCCTGAAGATTACAGCATGGGCAGGCGCGTGTCGTGATGGCGGCGCAGCGCGGCGGCGCAGGCGTCGATGTCCGCTTGGGTGGTCTCCGGGCCAAAGCTCAGGCGAATGACGCCTCCGGCGGTCCGCTTGGGCAGCTTTAATGCCGCCACCACGTGACTGGGCTTGCCCTGATGACAGGCGGAACCGGCGGAAATGCAGATCCCCTGTTCGGAGAGGTCGTTGACGATGTTCTGGCTGGGCCAGCCCACCAGAGAGACCGCCAGAATGTGGGGGGCAGTGCCGCTGCCAATGATGGTAAGATCGTCAATGGCACAGAGCTGCTCCACGGCGTAGGCCTTGATGGCCGCCATGTGGGCGAGCTTTTGGGCAAGATTTTCCGTGCGCAGCTCCACGGCCTTGGCAAAGCCCGCGATCTGGGCGGTGGCCTCCGTGCCGGAGCGGAGACCGCCCTCCTGCCCGCCACCGGGCAGCAGGGGGCGGGGATTGCGCACCCGGGGACTGATATACAAAGCGCCAATGCCCTTGGGCCCGCCGATTTTGTGGGCCGAGACGGTGACAAAATCCGCGCCCAGCGCCCGGGCGGAGCAGTTTACCTTCAAAAAGCCCTGCACCGCGTCGGTGTGGAGGAGCGTTTTTGGGTTTTTCTCCTGAAGTCCACGGGCAATCTCCGAGACGGGGTAGACGCTGCCCAGCTCGTTATTCACCAGCATCACGCTCACAAGCGCCGTGTCCGGCCGGACGGCGCTTAAAATCTTCTCTGCGGAAATCCCGCCGTCTGCCTCCGGCGATACATAGCTGACCTCACAGCCCTGCTTTTCCATCCACGCGCACGCCTGCCCCACGGCGCTGTGCTCTACCGCCGTGGTGACGACGTGGCGGCCCAAATGCCGGTTTTGCCACAGGGCGGCCTGAATCGCCCAGTTGTCGCCCTCCGTGCCGCAGGAGGTGAAATGGAGCTGCCCCGGCGGGCAGTCCAAAGCCCTTGCCACCGTCTCGCGCCACACGGAAACCTGATTTTTCATGTGAAGCCCCATGGCGTACTGGGCGCTGGGGTTTCCAAATTGTTCCGTCAAAACGGCGTACATAGCGTCCGCCACCGCCCGGGGGACCGGGGTGGTGGCGGCATGATCCAGATAAATCATATCGATAACTCCTTTGGTTGGGTCTTGCTGAATGGAGAAATTCCAAGTATAATCAAACATATACGGTTTATTATATAGAGGATTTGCAAAAAGCGCAAGGAGAAACCATGAAAGTTGCAATTTACACCCTTGGATGCAAGGTGAATCAATATGAGACCCAGGCCATGGAGCAATCGCTTCGCGCCCGGGGCCATCAGGTGGTGGACTTCACGGCGGAGGCGGACGCCTACGTGGTGAATACGTGTTCCGTCACGGCGGTGAGCGACCAGAAATCCCGCCAGACCATCCACCGGGTGAAAAAACAGCACCCCCACGCCGTGGTGGCCGTGTGCGGCTGCTATCCCCAGACCCATGCGGAGGATGTGCGGGCGCTGGAGGTGGATTTGATCGCCGGGACCGGCGACCGGGAGGGCTTTGTAAGCCTTCTGGAGCAAACTGCCGCGGAAAAGCGCCGCATCGAGGCCATCGACCGCCCCTTTGAGCGCCGGGCGTTCGAGGTGCTGCCCGCCGGGGGCCTTTCGGAGCGGACCCGGGCCATGCTGAAGGTGGAGGACGGCTGCGTCAATTTCTGCTCCTACTGCATCATTCCCTACGCCCGGGGGCCGGTGCGCTCCGCCCCGCTTCAAACGGCGGCGGCGCAGGCCGCCGCGCTGGAGGCGGAGGGCTACCGGGAGATCGTGCTCACCGGCATCGAGATTTCCTCCTGGGGCCGGGACCTTGCAGGGGAGGAGACCCTCATCGACTTGCTGGAGGCCGTCTGCGCCGCCGCGCCGCGTCTGCGGGTCCGGCTGGGCAGTCTGGAGCCCCGCACGATTACGGAGGAGTTCTGCCGCCGCGCCGCCGCCCTTCCGAATCTCTGCCCCCAGTTCCATCTGTCCCTGCAAAGCGGGTGCGACGCTACCCTCCGTCGGATGAACCGCAAGTACGATACCGCCCGATACGGGCGCTCGGTGGACCTGCTCAATGAGTTTTTCCACCATCCCGCCATCACAACGGACCTCATCACCGGCTTTCCGGAGGAGACGGAGGAGGAGTTTGCCCAGACGCTGGAATTTCTTTTCCGCTGCGGCTTTGCCCAGATGCACATTTTCCCCTACTCCATCCGCCCCGGCACGCCCGCCGCGGCGATGCAGCAGGTCCCCAAGGCAGTGAAGGAGGACCGTGCCCGCCGGGCGGCGGCGGTGGCGGACGCACTGCACCGGGTGTATCTTGCCGATTGCGTGGGGGAGGTTTGCGCCGTGCTCTTCGAGCAGCCGCGAAGCGGCCGCTTTGTGGGTCACGCCCCCAATTACATGGAGGTGGCGGTGGTGGGCGAGGGGCTTCACAATGTGGTGAAGTCCGTCCGCATCACGGGAAGCAACGGACATCTCCTGCTGGGAGAACTTTTGGAGGACTGATATGAAAAGCCACTTTTTTGCCTATATTTCCCGCATGCGGTTCATTCAGCGCTGGTCGCTGATGCGCAACACGGCGCCGGAAAACGTGCAGGAGCACAGCCACCAGACGGCGGTATTGGCCCACGCTCTGGCGGTGATCCGCAACGAAAAATTCGGCGGGCAGGTGGACCCCGGGGCAGTAGCTGTGGCGGCGCTGTATCACGACGCGTCGGAAATCCTCACCGGCGACATGCCCACCCCCATCAAGTACGATAACCCCGCCATTCGCAGCGCCTACAAGGAGGTGGAGGCGGTGGCGGAGCGAAAGCTCACGGAGCTGCTGCCAAAGGAACTGCGAGAGGTGTACCGCCCCATCCTCACCATGCAGGACGCCGAGATCGCCGGTCTTGTGAAGGCGGCGGACAAGCTCTCCGCCTATATCAAGTGCGTGGAGGAGCTGAAGGCGGGAAACACGGAGTTTCGGGAGGCCGCTGTCCAGACCCGGCGGGCGCTGGAGAGCTACGGCCTGCCGGAGGTGGATTATTTTTTGAGTACCTTCATGGACAGCTTTTCCCTGACGCTGGACGAATTGAAATAAGCGCAAAACGCCGCCCGATGCTTATGCATCAGGCGGCGTTTTCTATGCGCTAGGAGAAGGTCCAGTGGGCCGCATCCCGGTCCAACGCCGAGCTGTCCGGCCAGGTGAGGGCACCGTCTTGCAAAATGTAGGGAATGTCGTTATAGACCGCGTCCCGGCCATACGTGTCCGTCACCACGGCGGCAAAGCAGATGGAATCCGTACCGGTGAGGGTGACGTCGGTTTGCGCCAGTCGAAAAAATTGCTCAGCCGGGGGGAAGTCCCCGTGGATGCTCCCCGGCTGGGCGCAGGGCTCCAGCCACCGCAGGAGGGTCTGGTTTTGAAAAAGGCCCACCCGCACCGTGGCAAGCTCTGCTTGGCCCAGCGCCTCGTTGACGGCGGCGGTGGAAGCGGCGTTTCCGACACTGAGAAAAAGCTCCGGCAGCGTCACCCGGCCGGTTTCATCCGCCTTCAGGTCCAGCAGATGCCCGTAACTGAGCACCTCCGCCTCCGGCAGCGTGGCGGCGCGCAGCCCTTCAAAGCTCTCCAGCAGCTGGGTTTGTCGGGTGCCGTCCGGGGAAAGGAAAACGATGTAGAGAGAGATTTGGTCCGCAAGGCGCGTCGTCACCGTTCCGGAAAAGGTCTGGTCCACGGCTTCGTACGGCCCGAAGGTCTCCCTTGCGCCGCCGCTTTCCACTTCCAGACTGGCCTGCAGCCCCGCCACAAAGACCTTTGGGATGGCGCGGAAGGAGAAGGTCACCTGATCCTGCGCCAAATTCGCGCCGGTGACGGATGTTTCATAGTCGGCGGTGAGATTGTTTTGCGCCTTGAGTACCGCTTCCACCCGGTCGGAAATGCCGCTGATTTGGTGGTCCACGCTGTGCTCCACCCGGGAAATTTCGTTTTGCAATGTCTCGTTTTGCATTCGCAGCAGGTCAAATTCCTCAAACAGGTTGGACACCGCGAAAAACAGCACGAGTCCCGCCAGCACAAGGGGCCATTTCCGGCGCTTTTTCGGCGCGGGCTGGGCGGCAAGATATCGCTCGACGATCTCCTCCACCATTTTCAGCTGGATTTGTGTCAGCTCGTCGGCACCTTCCGGGGCGGTGCTTGGGGGAACTTCTTCCTCCACGCCCAGCAGCCACCCAACGGACACGCAAAACAGGCGGCTGAGAGTGATCAGTTTTTCAATTTCCGGCAGGGCGGCGTCAGACTCCCATTTGTAAATAGATTGGCGGGAGACGCCCAGATGGTCGCCAAGGGCTTCCTGAGAAAGCCCCTGCTCCCTGCGCTTTTGCGCAATGCGCCCTCCAACAGTCATGGCAGGACCTCCTTTTTAGAGCAGTATAGCAGAAGAAGGGGAGGGAGCGCCACCAACTTCCGGGTAAAATGGCTCAACTCCAAAGTTTGTTGATGAAAAGGTCTGTGCTATACTGGTACAGGTGATTGTAAATGGTAAATGGATTCACAGACATGATAGCTGGTTCCCTCAATCTGAAAGAACCGTGGTATGTTGA
>NZ_JAQUVF010000033.1 GCF_028693505.1 Oscillibacter sp. | reverse complement strand
TTCCGAACACGGTAGTTAAGCTCGTCTCTGCCCACAATACTTGGCTGGTAACGGCCCGGGAAGATAGGTAGCGCCAACACAAAGCGACAGTCTTTTGACTGTCGCTTTGCTTTTTTTCTGCAATTTTTAGGCCCCCGCACTTTGCCCCACGTTTCATGATGCGTTGAATAGATAAAAGGCGTGACCCCTTAGGGTCACGCCTTTTAATTGTCTTACTTATAAATGGGGAATTGCTCGCAAAGAGCATTGACTTCGGCTCGGACGGTATCGGCAGAGCCCTCGAAGTCCCGGGCAACCTGCCCCATCCAGTGCGCGATCTTGACCATTTCCGGAGCCCCAAAGCCGCGAGAAGTGATGGCTGGGGTGCCGACCCGGATGCCGCTGGTGACAAACGGCTTCTCGGGATCATTGGGAATGGCATTCTTATTTGCAGTAATTTGAACTTCATCCAAACGGTGTTCAAATTCTTTGCCGGTAATATGGAAGTTACGGACATCCACCAGCAGCAGATGGTTATCGGTGCCGCCGGACACCAGGCGGAAGCCCTCTTTTGTCAGCTCCGTGGCCAAAACCTGCGCATTTTTTACGACTTGCTGGGCGTAGGTCTGGAAGGAGGGCTGCAACGCTTCGCCAAAGCACACCGCCTTGGCGGCAATGATATGCTCCAGAGGACCACCCTGTGTGCCGGGGAAGATGGCGGAGTTGATCTTCTTGTAAAGTTCCTCGTCGTTGCAAAGAATGAGTCCGCCGCGAGGACCACGCAGGGTCTTGTGCGTGGTGGTGGTCACAACATCGGCATAGGGAATGGGAGAGGGGTGGACACCACCGGCTACCAAACCGGCAATATGGGCCATATCCACCATCAGATAAGCGCCTACCGCGTCGGCGATTTCCCGGAATTTGGGGAAATCCAGCGTCCGGGGATAGGCACTGGCGCCGGCTAAAAGCAGCTTGGGGTGACACGCCTTTGCGGTTTCCATCAGCTTATCATAGTCGATGGTTTCCGTGTCGTCCTCCACACCGTAAGAGACAATGTTAAAATATTTTCCGGAAATATTGACAGGACTGCCATGGGAAAGGTGGCCGCCGTGGGCAAGACTCATGCTCAGCACGGTGTCGCCCGGCTGCAGCATGGCAAAGAAGGCAGCAAGATTCGCGTTGGCACCGGAATGGGGCTGTACGTTGGCATACTTGCAGCCGAACAGCTGACAGGCCCGCTGCCGTGCAATTTCCTCTGTGACATCCACGGCGTAGCAGCCGCCGTAATACCGCTTACCGGGATAACCTTCCGCGTACTTATTGGTAAGGCAAGTTCCCATTGCCAGCATCACAGCCTCACTGACAATGTTTTCGGACGCAATCAGCTCAATGTTTCTGCATTCGCGGTTAAATTCCTCCCGAATGGATGCACCGACCTCCGGGTCGAACTGAGAAATAAAATCCATGGATTGTTGAATCATGGGGATGCTCCTCCTTTGAAATACTCCCCGGCTCAAAAGGCCGAAGATTACCTTCATTGTACCAAATTTCCCGTATTTGGCAAGAATGTTTTTCGAATACCAGCTATTCCCCCTGATTATCCCAGACGCGCGGGTGAGCCGTCCTCGTAAAGTCCCCGCTCGGTGAGAACCCAGGGAACAGGATAGTCGTGGGGTTCCAATGGAATTTCCTCCCGGATGAGATGCTCCCGGCAAAGCAGCACCGTACCGCCCCGGTATTGGGAGAGGAAACGGTCGTAATAGCCGCCGCCCTTTCCCAGCCGATGCCCGCAGTGGTTGCAGGTAAGGCAGGGGAGAATGGAAAAATCCACCTCATCGGGTAAAACGAGGGGAGCATTCTCCTGCGGTTCCAAAATTCCGCAGGTACCGGGAGCGAGCTGGGCGAGCGCTGTGATTTGCCGAAGCTCCATGCGGCCCGGCTCAACGCACAGCGGTACGCACAAAATCTTTCCTGAGGAGAGCGCGTGCTCCAAGATCGGACGGGTATCTATTTCGTGAGCGGTACCCACGAAGCAGAATATCGCCTTGGCGGCCTGGAAAGATGGCATTGCCAACAGATGGGCGGTGATCGCCGCGTCGGATTCCCGGCGATAGCGGGCCGAAAGCTGAGATTCCAGCTCTCGGATGCTTTTGCGCAGTCGGCGTTTTTCCTCTTGCTTTGTCATGGAAAGGGGTCCTCCTCTTTTTTGGGACTGGCGGCACCAAAGACAATAGAGCCGCTTCCGTATTTTCCACGGATGCGGTCCATGGCGGCCTCCAGCTTTTCCTGTTTTTCGCGTACGGGGGCACTGGGTGCGGTGAAAAGATCCACCTGCTCATAGGCGTCGCCCTCCGGCAGGAGATGGATGGCGGTGACGGTCAGGGCGCGGATGGGGGCCGGTGGCTTCCACAGTTCCTCCACCAGGGACATGGCGGCGTCGGTCAGCTCCCGGATCAGGCGGGTGGGCGCGGACAGTTGACGCTGGCGGGAGGTGTCGCGAAAATCCGGCGTCCGCAGCGTCACCTGAACGCCACCCGCATATAGTCCGCAGTGCCGCAGCCGGGTGGACACCGAGTCCGCCAGAATGGCGATCCCGGAGGCTACCTGCTCCCGCTTGATGAGATTTTTGGGGAAGGTGGTGCCACTTCCCACGGACTTTGCTATTTCCGCATCGCACCGGGCGCGGACGGGCTCGCCGCATAGCCCGTTGGCATAGGCGTGGAGCTGCACGCCCAGCTTCCCCATCAGGGTCTCCAGAAGGGCGGGCTTGCATTGCGCCAACTGCCCGATGGTTTCGACGCCGTACTGGTGAAGCAGCTTTTGCGCCGCGTTTCCCACAAACAGCAAATCACCAACCGGCAGCGGCCAGACGATTTTCTGCCAGTTTTCCCGGGAAATCACCGTGGTGGCGTCGGGCTTTCGATAGTCGCTGCCCAGTTTTGCAAAAATCTTATTGAAGGAAACGCCCACGGAAAGGGAAAGGCCCAGCTCCTCACGAACGCGGCGGCGCAGTCCGTCCGCCACCGCTTTCGCGTCGCCGCTAAAGAGATGGACGGTGCCGGTGATGTCCAGCCAGCTCTCGTCAATGCCGAAGGGCTCCACCAGGTCGGTATACGTATCGTACAGGGCGTTGACTTTCCGGGAGTATTCCCGATATAAGTCGTGGTGCGGCGGCAGCAGCACCAGATCGGGACATTTCTTTTTTGCCTGCCAGATGGTTTCCGCGGTTTGGACGCCGCATCGCTTCGCCGGCTCGTTCTTGGCCAGAATGATTCCGTGGCGGGAGGCGGGGTCTCCGCATACCGCCACAGGGACGTTCTGTAATTCCGGGTGGTCCAGCAGCTCCACGGAGGCATAAAAGCAGTTGAGGTCGCAGTGTAAAATGATGCGGTCCATGAAACCCTCCTCCCGACGGCGTTTTTTTCATCATAGCACATGAGATCAATTTTGAAAAGAGCAGGAGCGGCGTGTAAAACACGCCGCTCCTGTAAAGAGAATACCCTTAGAGAATGCCCATCAGCACCATGGCCAGCGCCGCGAAGGTGGCCAGCAGGGCAAGGCAGAACAGCAGAAATCCGGCGCTTACCTTCCGACTTCCCGCAAGAGGGGCTTCCGAAACGGCGGGGACCAGCTTGGCCTTGCGCAGGGCGGTGACCACCGGCTTATAAAGCAGCAGGATCAGCGCCATATTCAAGCCGCCCTTCACCACGTTGAAGGGCAAAAACACAGAGAGCATCATGCCGGCGACCATCTCCCGGGAGACGCCCATGTAGAGCGGGGTGATGAGGTAGTTCCAAAGCATCATCACGATGGTCAGGCATACGACGCCGGCGGACAGCCCCAGAACCGCACCCTTGCGGGTGTGGACCTTCTTATAGACGAAGGCGGCGGTGCAGCAAAAGGCGCAGGTGGCCAGCACATTCATGATAAGGCCGATGATGCCGGTATCGCTGACGGTGAACATCTCCACACCGGCGATCACGATGGAGATCACGGCGGCGGCCATGGGGCCAAAGACGAAGGCGCCGATGCAGATGACCGTGTCCTTCAAATCCAGCTGCAAAAAGCCGGAAATCTGGGGCAGCATTTTGCTCAGGAGCATGACCACATACGCGATGGCGGTGAGCATGGCCAGGGAGGTGATGGATTTCACCTGCGTTCTGGGGCGGGAAATGGCAGCGGTGTTGACAGTGGGTTCGGACATAAAAAATACACTCCTTTGTTTTACTTGAAAACACCCTGGACGCTTTGACTTCTCCAAGGTGCACAAGCAAAAAAGAAGCGCACAAAAAGTGCGCGGCTTCGCCGCACTCATCTTCTTCCATCCAGACTATACTGTTGGTCCCGGAGTTTCACCGAGTCAGCGGACACATTGCTGCATCCGGTCGCGGACTGTACCGCCAGTGGGGAATCTCACCCCGCCCTGAAGACAAAGTATTCAGTTGTTTTCTGGTAGTAGTATACGATGAAACCGGGAAAAATGCAACCCCCAAAGAATGGATTTCCGTCGTTCTGTGCAATTCGACCGACGGAAATCCGAAAAAACGGCGCGTTACTGTGCCGAATGCACAACGCACCGGGGCGGCTTACGGGCACGACGCCCCGGCGGCACTCCCGCAGGTTACAGCTCCGTATATTTGGCGGCGCTTCCCCGGGCTTTCTCCACGGGGTAGTGGGCTTCGTTTTTTATAATTTTTTCATTCATGATCTCGTCCAGGTCCAGACCGCACACATCCGCCATCAGAATACAATAGCTCAGCACATCGGCCAGCTCCTCCCGGATGCGGTCCGCCTTTTCCGCGCACCGCAGGTCCGTGCCGCTCCACTGAAATACCTCCAGCAGCTCGGCGGCCTCCAGACTCATGGAGATCGCCAGATCCTTGGGGGTGTGGAATTGACGCCAGTCCCGCTGGTCCCGAAAGCGCAATATACGCGCAATGGTTTCATCCCGCAGCATCGTGAGTCCTCCCTTTCACCCGCGGATGGCCCAGCGCAGCTTGGTGGAGCGGGCCCGCGGATTTTGAAAACACTCCTGTGCCGATGGGCGAAGGACCTCCTCCGCAATTTCGCGGTAAAGGCCGTCGCGCAGTTGCTGGCGAAACGCCTGCTTGACCAGTCGGTCCTCTCCGGAGTGGAAGGTCAGCACGGCGACTCTGCCGCCGCTTTTCAAGGAGCCGGGCAGCTTCTCCAAAAAGGCGTACAGCGACTCGAACTCGCTGTTGACGTCGATCCGCAGGGCCTGAAAGGTCCGCTGACAGGATTTTTTGACGGCTTCCTTCCGCTCGTTTGCCGGGAGGAAGGAAAGCGCGTCCTCAATCGCGGCGGAGAGCTGCCGGGTGGTGTCCACACTGCCGCCCCGCTTAAAAATACGGGTGACGGTTTTGGCAATTTGGCCCGCGTAAGGCTCGTCGGCGTTTTCCGTCAAAAGGGCGGAAAGCTCCCCTTCGTCCAGCTCCCGCAGGCGCTGCGCTGCGGTGACGCCCCCAGTGGGGTCCAGCCGCAGATCAAGGGGCCCGTCCTGCTTGAAGGTAAAGCCCCGCTCCGGGTTATCGATCTGCATGGAGGAGACCCCCAGATCCGCCAGCACAAAGTCAAAGCGCTCACCGGGAGCCACCTCGTCCAGTTGGGCGAAATTCATCTGCCGGACCGTAAAAAGCTCCGGACCGAAGTCTCCCAGTCTGGCGCGGGTCTTGGCAAGCTCCAGCGGGTCCACGTCGGTGGCGTAAAGATGGCCCTGTCCCTGGAGCTGCTCCAGCATTTTCCGGGTGTGGCCGCCGTAGCCCAGCGTTGCGTCGTATCCGATCTGACCGGGACGAATCTGCAAAAACGCGAGGATTTCGTCTACCATGATGGGAATGTGCATCCCGGCGGGGGTTTTTCCGCTGGAGATGACCTTGTCCACGTCGGCGCGATATTTTTCCGGGTCAAGCTCCTTGTATTTTTCTCGGTAATTTTTCGGGTGCGTCCCCGCATAGCGAATGCGGCGCTTGTGCTCTTGTTCCATGAAGATCAGCTCCTTACTTTCAGTGGTATCATATCATAGCCGCTCACAAAAGAGAAGGCGGAATTTCCGCCCGCTCGGCCGTCCACCCTTGAGGTTTTGGCGGCTTCTGGTTGTATTCCCAGTTGGTTTGTGCTAAACTAATACGGATTATAATAAAATCAGTATGCGTATGGAATTTTGTGTGCAGCGGAAGGGATCGGGCAAACATGAAAATTGTTGTATTGGCGGGTGGACTGTCCACGGAGCGGGCCGTCTCTCTGGTAACAGGGGCTTGTGTGTGCCGCGCTTTGCGGGAAAACGGTCATCGGGCGATTCTGATCGATTTGTTTTTGGGACGGGAAGACGTGCCGGCGGACCCGGAGACGCTGTTCGACACGGCAGACGGCCTGTGCCCGGACACAAAGATCGATGTGCAGGCGCCGGATCTCGCGGCGGTGAAGGCCAGCCGAAAGGATGGGAGCGAGCGGCTGTTCGGACCCAACGTGCTGGAGCTGTGCGCCCTGTCCGATATCGTGTTTCTGGGCCTTCACGGGCAGGACGGCGAGGACGGCCGGGTGCAGGCCACCTTTGATCTTCTGGGCATTCGCTATACCGGGGCGGGGTATCTTTCCTCCGGCCTTGCCATGGATAAAGCCATGACCAAGCGCATGATGGATGCCGCCGGGATTCCCACCCCCGCGTGGCGGCTGCTGGAATACGGCGAGGAGGATGTGGAGCGTCTGGCGGCGGAGCTGCCCATGCCCTGCGTCATCAAAACAAGCGGCGGCGGGTCGTCTCTCGGCGTCTTTTTGCCGGAGGACCGGGCCGCGCTGAAGGAGGCCCTGCATGAGGTGCAAAGCTTTCACGGCAAGGTGCTCTGGGAACAGCGTATCTACGGCCGGGAGCTGACGGTGGGCGTTCTGGGGGAGCGGGCCCTGCCCGCAGTGGAGATCCTGCCTGCGGAAAAGGAATTTGACTATGCCGCCAAGTATCAAACCGGGGGCGCCCGGGAGCTTTGCCCCGCGCCCATCACGGCGCGCCAGCAGGAGACCATGGGGGAGCTTGCCTGCAAGCTCCATAAAACGCTGGGGCTGGAGGTCTATTCCCGGACGGACTTTTTGATGGACGCGGCGGGGAAATTCTGGTGTCTGGAGGTCAACTCCCTGCCGGGCATGACGAATGCCAGCCTGGTGCCCAAGGAAGCCGCGGCAGCGGGCATGACCTATAACCAGCTGTGTGAGGAGATCGTGCAGCGGTCTTACCGCCTGAAGAGGAGAGCGTGATATGCAACCCATGACAGTCAAAGAAATTGCCGACGCGGTGGGCGGCGTGTGGTGGAACCCCCGGGAGAAGGTGGGAGACATCACGGCCGTGTGCACCGACAGCCGAAAGCTGACGCCGGGGTGTCTGTTTCTTCCCTGGGTGGGAGAGACGTTTGACGGGCACGACTTCATCGACGCGGCGCTCTCCGCCGGCGCGGCGGGGTGCCTGTGCGCCAAACTGCCCCGGGATTTGCGAGAGGATAAATTTTATATCAAGGTGGACGACACCCGGCTCGCGCTGAAGGCTCTGGCCTCCGCTTACCGCGACCGGTTCCACATCCCTGTGGTGCAAGTCACCGGCAGCGTGGGCAAGACCACCACCAAAGAGATGATCGCCGCCGTGCTGGGGGCGAAGCTGCGGGTTTTGAAAACGCCGGAAAATTACAACAACGACATCGGCACGCCCCTGACGCTGCTGCGGCTGGATGAGGGGCACCAGGCGGCGGTCATTGAAACCGGCATGAACCATGCCGGAGAAATCGCGTATCTGGGGGAGATGGTGCGGCCCGACGTGGCGGTCATCTCCAACGTGGGCGACGCCCATATCGAGTTTTTGGGCAGCCGGGAGGGAATCCTCAAGGCCAAGTGCGAGATTTTTGAGCATTTGAAAGCGGGCGGGCTGGCGATCCTCAATGGGGACGACGCCCTGCTGGATACGGTCTTGCCGCCCTTTCGCACCGTCCGCTGCGGGCAGTCGGAGCACTGCCACGCCCGCATCACGGAGCTTTGTGACCACGGGGTGGAGGGCATCACCTGCACTGTTACCACGGAGCGGGATAGTTATGCCCTCTCCATTCCTGCGCCGGGGGCGTATATGGCCTACTCCGCGTCCATCGCCGTGGCGGTGGGGGAGGAGCTGGGCCTCAGCCATGATGAGATCGTCCGGGGCGTTGCGGCCTATGAGCCGACAGGCTCCCGGATGCGCGTGATCCGCTTGCCGGAGGGCCGGGTGATTCTGGACGACTGCTACAACGCGAACCCCCAATCCGTCACCGCCGCGCTGGAGGTGCTGGCGAAAACGGAGTGCGACCGGCGGGTGGCGGTGCTGGGCGACATGGGAGAGCTGGGGGACCTGACGGATCAGGCCCACTATAACATGGGCGCGCTGGCGGCCATGCTGGGCATCGATTTTGTGGTGGCCATCGGTACGAAAGCAATCAAGATTGCCGATGGCACGGCCCAAAGCGGCGGCGAAGTGCTGCATTTTGCGACGAAAGAGGAAGCGATCCAGGAGCTGAAGGAGCAGCTGGGACCCAACACCGCCATGCTGGTGAAGGCGTCTCACGCCATGCACTTTAGCGAGCTGGTGAATCAGCTGCGAGAGAGCGATGATTGAGATACAGGTAAGCGGCCTTGTCAAATCCTTTGAGGTGGGCCGCAATGTTTTGGACGGTCTGAATTTTCAGATCGACCAGGGGGAACGGGTGGGTCTGCTTGGCCGCAACGGCGCGGGAAAGACCACCCTCTTCAAAATACTGACCGGAGAACTGGACTATGATGAAGGTCAGGTCACCGTGGGGCAGGGGCGGCGGCTGGGATTGATCTCCCAAATCCCCGTGTATCCCGCAGGATACACGGTGGAGGATGTGCTGCGCTCCGCCTTTGCCCGGCTCCACGCGCTCTCACAGGAGATGGAAGCGCTGACAGGGCGCATGGCGGCGGGGGAGAATGACGCCACGCTCCTTAAGCGCTACGGCGCCCTCAGCGAAAAATTCGAGGTCTTTGGCGGATACGACACGGACGTGGCGGTGAATAAGATCGCAAGCGGCTTGTCCATCTCGGAGGAGATGCGCCGCCAGCTCTTCGACAGCCTCTCCGGTGGGGAAAAGACCCGGGTGAATCTGGGCCGCCTCATTCTGGAGGATACAGACATTTTGCTGCTGGACGAACCCACCAACCATCTGGACCTGCACGCCACGGAGTGGCTGGAGGAGTATGTCCGTACCTTTTGCGGCACGGTGGTGACCATCTCCCACGACCGCTATTTTTTGGACCGCTCCGTCACACGGGTCATTGAGATCCAAGACGGCAAGGCGGAGTTTTACAGCGGGAATTACAGCTTTTACGCCGTGGAGAAGGAGCGCCGGTTCCAGGAGCGGATGAAGCAGTACGAAAAGGAACAGGCCAAGATCCAGCAGCTGGAAAAATCTGCGGAGCAGCTGCGGCTGTGGGCCTTTCAGGGAATGGACAAGACGTATCGCCGCGCCGTCTCCATGGAACGGCGCATCGAGCGGATGCGCACCACCGAAAAGCCCAGCAAAGCCCGGAAAATGGATGCCCGCTTCAGCGCCGCGGAGTTTCACGGCGATGAGGTGCTGGGGATTAAAAACCTTGCCAAGTCCTATGGCGAAAAGCGCCTGTTTGACGGCATCAACCTCAGGGTGGAGGGCGGCGAGCGCATTGCTCTCATCGGCGACAACGGCACGGGCAAATCCACCCTTATCAAAATGATCGTGGGAGAGCTGTACCCGGACGACGGGCGCATCCGGACAGGCCCGCAGGTGCGGGAGGCCTATCTGCCGCAAATCATGCATTTCGACCATCCGGACTGGACGCTGGTGGAAAACATGATGGCGGCGAAGAAGGGCCTTTCGGCCCAGAGCGCCCGCAACCGGCTGGCGGCTTATGACTTCCGGGGGGAGGACGTCTGCAAAGACGTGCGTGTGCTCTCCGGCGGGGAGCAGAGCCGCTTGCGGCTTTGCATGCTGATGGACGACGAAATCAACCTGCTCATTTTGGACGAGCCTACCAACCATCTGGATATCGACTCCCGGGAGTGGATCGAGGAGGCGGTGGAAGCCTATGACGGCACGCTCCTGTTCGTCTCCCACGACCGGTATTTCATCAACCGCTTCGCCACCCGCATCTGGGAGCTGGCGGAGGGCACCATTACCGATTACCCCATGGGCTTTTCCCAGTACCGCCAGATGAAGGCGCAGGAGGAAGCGGAAAAGACGGCGGCACCCAAGCCCGCCAAGGAAAAGAGCGCTTCGGAGCGGCCGGGCCGGGCCA
Source organism: Oscillibacter sp. (assembly GCF_028693505.1). Lineage (GTDB taxonomy): Bacteria > Bacillota > Clostridia > Oscillospirales > Oscillospiraceae > Oscillibacter. Next base: position 7,078 of record NZ_JAQUVF010000033.1, on the reverse strand, counting down.
ACCGCGCCCAGCAGGCTGCCCGGCGGCAGCTGACCATCTGCGAGCGGGACATTGCCAAGGCGGAAGAGCGCCTTGCCGCGCTGGACGCGGACATGGAGGCCGCCGCCTGCGACTATGAAAAGCTCAGTGCGCTGGTGGCGGAGAGGGAGATGGCACAGGCGGAAGTGGACACCCTCTATGAAAAATGGGAACAGCTCAGCGCCGAGGCGGGAGAATGACCCGGCGGGAAAAGGCTCTTTTGGCCGCGGCGGCAGGTTTGCTGGCCCTTTCCGTCCTTTGCTTCGCGGTGGTGCCGGGGGTCCGGTTTTCCGCCATTTTGGCGGTGGCTCTGGCGCTATTGTGCGTGCTGTTCGTGCTTTTGGGCCGCTGGGCGGAAAGAAACAGGTTTGCTCGTGTCCTCCTGTGGACGGTTCGCGGCGCGTTCGCCGCAGGCGCGGTCCTGTTTTTGACATTGGAGGGCATGCTCCTTTTTCAGGGGGAGCGGGACAACACCGCCCGGGGGGCGGACGCGGTGATTGTGCTGGGCGCCGGCGTCAACGGGGAGACCCCCTCCCTGATTTTAAAGACCCGAATCGACGCGGCGGCATATCTGCTTGCCCACCCGGAGGTCCCGGCGGTCCTCTCCGGCGGACAGGGCCCGGGGGAAGAGATCACGGAGGCGGAGGCCATGCGCCGGGCGCTGACGGCACTGGGCGTGGAGGAAAGCCGCCTCTGGCTGGAGGAGGAATCCACCTCCACGGCGGAAAATTTCCGCTTTTCCAAGGCGGTGCTGGTCCGGCACGGCATAGAGCCGGAGACGGCGGAGATATGCGTGGTCACCAGCGACTTTCACTGCTTTCGCGCCGAATGGATCGCAAAGCGGGCGGGACTTACCACCTTTGCACTGGCATCGGAGGTCCCGTGGCGGCTGCTTTCCGCCAACTATTACATCCGGGAGTCCTTCGCGTTGGTCAAGACGCTGATTTTTGATTGAGGTATGTGGATATGAGCGATATCTTATGTATGTATTATTCCCGAACGGGCAATACCAAGAAGGCAGTAAGAGAGATCGCGGAAGCGCTGAACGCCGAGGTGGTGGAAGTGCGGGACGGCGTGGAGCGGAGCGGCGCCAAGGGCTTTTTCCGCTGCGGGCTGGACGCCATGCGCCGGACCACGGCGCCGCTGCTGCCGTTTGAGACGGCGCGTAAGCTGTCCGATTATCGGCTGGTCATCGTGGCGACGCCGGTGTGGGCGGGGCGATGCTCCAGCGTGACGCGGGGATTTTTGAAGCAATACGGCAAAGAGCTTCGCCATGCGGCCTATGTGGTGACCCGGGGCAGCGAGGATAAGAGCGAGGAGGTCTATGAGCAGATGGACCACTATACGCCCTGCGGCCATGCGGCCGCCGTGTCGCTGCGGGTGGGTTCCGTGGGCTATGCCTTCTGGCGGGAGGAATTTTTGCGTCAGGTGCGGGACTTTTTGAATCAACAGTAGGGGACTTCTTTTCTATAAAAACAGGAAAGGAAGGACCTTATGCTGGAAAAACTAAAGGCGCTGGCGCTGCGATACGAGGATTTGGAGGCCCAGCTGTCAGACCCGGCGATTTACGGCGACGCAGAGCGGCTGCGGGCCGTCAACCGGGAACGCAAGGAGCTTAGCTTCGTGGTAGAGGCCTTTCACGCCCTTCAAGGGGTGGAGCGGGCCGAAAAAGAGGCGGAGGCGCTTCTCCGGGAGCCGGACTTCCGGGAGATCGCGCAGGAGGAGTGGACTCACGCTAAGGAGGAGCAGGCGCGGTTGCAGGAAGAAATCCGGCAGCTTTTGCTTCCCCGGGACCTCAACGATGCGCGCAACGTCATTATGGAAGTGCGCGGCGGCGTGGGTGGAGAGGAAGGCGCGCTGTTTGCCGCGTCGCTTCTGCGGATGTACACCATGTACGCCCAGTCCAAGGGCTGGAAGCTTGAGATGTTAAATATGAACGACACGGAGCTTGGCGGCGTGAAGGAGTGCAGCGTCCTCATCGAGGGCGAGGGCGCGTGGTCCCGCCTGAAATTTGAGTCCGGCGTCCACCGGGTCCAGCGGGTGCCGGAAACGGAGTCCGGCGGCCGCATCCATACCAGTGCCGCCACGGTGGCGGTGCTGCCGGAGGCGGAGGAGGTGGACTTAAAGATCGACGCCAAGGACCTGAAGATCGACACCTACCGCGCCTCCGGCGCCGGCGGGCAGCACGTCAACAAGACGGAGTCCGCCATCCGCATCACCCATTTGCCCACGGGCCTTGTGGTGGAATGTCAGGATGAGCGCAGCCAGTACAAAAACAAGGATAAGGCCATGAAGGTGCTGCGCTCCCGGCTCTTTGAGCTGGAGCAGAGCCGACAGGACGCCGCTGCCGCCGCCGAGCGGAAAAGTCAGGTGGGCAGCGGCGACCGCAGCGAGCGCGTCCGTACCTACAACTTTCCCCAGGGCCGGGTCACCGACCACCGGATCGGACTGACGCTCTATCACATCGACGCCGTGATGGACGGCGATCTGGATGAATTGATCGACGCGCTGGTGACTGCCGATCGGGCGGAGAAGCTTAAACACGGAGAAAGCCCGCAGGAGTGAGCCTGCGGCCCAATGAAGAGAGATAGAGGCGAAAAAGATGCAAACGATCTATTATGACCTGCGGGACACCAAGGGTCAGCAAAAGGAAATTGAGGATAAAATCTCCGCCGCCGCCAAGATACTGCGGGAGGGCGGTCTTGTTGGCATCCCCACGGAGACGGTGTATGGCCTTGGCGCCAACGGTTTGGACGGCAAGGCAGTCAAGCGGATTTTCGAGGCCAAGGGACGCCCCCAGGACAACCCCCTGATCCTGCACATCACAGGCCCCCAGTGGCTGCCCCGGTACTGCGCGGATATTCCGCCCATCGCCTACGTGCTGGCGCGAAAGTTTTGGCCCGGCCCCCTGACGATGATTTTAAAGCGCCGCGCCATCGTGCCCGACGAGACCACGGCGGGGCTGGATACTGTGGGCATCCGCTGCCCCAACCACCCCGTTACGCTGGCCATTATCCGGGAGGCGGGCATTCCCATTGCCGCCCCCAGCGCCAATACCTCCGGCCGGCCCAGCTGCACCACGGCGCAGGATGTGCTGGAGGATATGGACGGTAAGATCGAGGGCGTTGTGGACGGCGGAGCCTGCGCGGTGGGCGTGGAATCCACCATTTTGGATCTGACCTGCGAGCCGCCCCGCCTGCTGCGGCCCGGCGGGCTGCCGCTGGAGGATTTGGAGCGGCTGATTGGCCATATCGATGTGGATAAGGCCGTGACCACCCCCTTGCAGGAGGGGGAAAAGCCCAAGGCGCCGGGCATGAAGTACCGCCACTATGCGCCCAAGGCCCCCGTTACCGTGATGACCGGCGCGCCGGGTGCGGCCGCACGGGAGATTCAGCGTCGGGTGGGTCCAACCTCCGGCGTGATCTGCTTTGATGAGTACGCCCACCTCTTTGCCCAGCAGGAGGTCCATACGCTGGGCCCCAGTACGGATAAGCTGGCGCAGGCGCAGCGGGTATTTGACGCCCTGCGGACCTTTGACGAGAGCACTGTGACGGAAATTTACGCCCAGTGCCCAGACAACCGCGGGCTAGGCCTTGCGATTGGCAACCGGCTGAAAAAAGCCGCCGGCTTCCACATCGTTGAAACGGACAGCCAGCGGGTGGTGCTGGGTCTTACCGGCGGCACGGGCGCCGGCAAGACCAGCGCGCTCAGAGCGATTGCGGAGCTGGGCGGCACGATCATTGACTGCGACGCGGTGTATCACAAGATGCTGGAGGAAAATCAGGAGCTGCGCAACGCCATCAACGAAAAATTTCCCGGCGTGTTCACGGCGGAGGGAAAACTGAACCGGCAGAAGCTGGGGCAGGAGGTCTTTGCGAAAAAGGACCGTCTGGAGCAGCTCAATGCCATTGTCTACCGATTTTTACTGCCGGAGCTGGAGCGGCAGGTGGCGGAATTGAGCGACGGGCTGTACGCCATGGATGCCATCAATTTGCTGGAAAGCGGGCTGGACCGCCTTTGCGACAAAACGGTGGCAGTGACGGCGCCTATGGAACTGCGGGTCCGCCGCATCATGGCGCGGGACGGTATCACGGAGCAATACGCAAGACTTCGCATCTCCGCGCAGAAGGCGGATGAATTTTATCGGGGCAAGTGCGATGAGGAGCTGACCAACTCCGCCGAAACGCCGGAGGCCTTTGAGCGGGACGCCAAGCTGTTTTTCACCCGGATGGTGGAATCTCTCCGGGAGGAAAAGCGTCACGGCGGCGTGTAAACCAAAAAACAGGCGGCTTGCCGCCTGAGACAGCATAAGGAGGAATCAGAGAATGTCCGATGAGATCAAGGAACTGAAAAAGCAGCTGCTTTCCACCAAGAAAAACGGCTATGACCAGCTGAGCGACCGGGAGCGGGACGCCATGTCGGTATACTGCGCCGGGTATATGACCTTTTTGAATGTGGGCAAGACCGAGCGGCTCTGTGCCGCAGAGTCGATTCGTCTGGCAGAGGAGAAGGGCTACCGCCCCTACGTGCGGGGAATGGAGCTCTGCGCCGGTGATAAGCTGTATGTCTGCAACCGGGGCAAGGCGGTGATGCTGGCGCATATCGGGAAAAAGAGCCTTGCCGAGGGCGTGCAGATCGCTGCCGCGCACATCGATTCTCCGCGGCTGGATCTCAAGCCCAACCCGCTCTATGAGGACGGGGAACTGGCTTATTTTAAAACCCACTATTACGGCGGGTTGCGCAAGTACCAGTGGGTCACAATCCCGCTGGAGCTGCGGGGCGTGGTGGCGCTGAAAAACGGCGGCAACGTCATGGTCAACATCGGCGCGGAGGAGGGCGATCCCCGGCTGGTCATCACCGACCTGCTGCCCCATCTTGGCATGGAGCAGAGCAAAAAACCGCTGGGGGAAGCCATTTCCGGCGAGACGCTGAATTTGCTGCTGGGCAGCCGCCCCATCGGGGACGAGGACGATACCGGCCGGGTGAAGCTGGCGGTGATGCAGCTGCTGCATGAGAAGTATCATATTACGGAGGACGATTTTGTCTCTGCGGAGCTGGAGGCTGTCCCGGCCATAAAAAGCTGCGACATCGGACTGGACCGCAGCATGATCGGCGCTTACGGCCATGATGACCGGGTGTGCGGCTATGCCGCGCTGAAGGCGCTGCTGGATCTGGAGCAGACCCCCACCAAGACCGCCGTGTGCGTGCTTGCGGACAAAGAGGAGATCGGCTCCGACGGTGTTACGGGCATGCAGTCCGCCGCTTTTGATACCTTTATGGAGGATTTGTGCGACGCGCAGGATGTGCCGCTGCGGGTGTGCCTCGAAAAGTCCTTCTGCCTCAGCGCGGATGTGACGGCGGCCTATGACCCGGATTACGCCGAGGTGTTTGAAAAGCGCAACGCAGCTTACCTCAACTACGGGATCGGCCTTTGCAAGTATACCGGCGCCCGGGGCAAATCCGGCGCTTCCGATGCGGACGCGGAGACGGTGGCCTATATCCGGCGGCTGTTTGATGACGCCGGCGTCATCTGGCAGATCGCGGAGCTGGGCAAGGTGGATGCAGGCGGCGGCGGAACGGTGGCCATGTATATGGCAAACCGGAACATCACCACGCTGGACGCTGGTGTGCCGGTGCTGTCCATGCACGCGCCCTTTGAAACGGTGGCAAAGCTGGATTGCTATGAGACTTATAAGGGCATGAAGGCAGTCTATCAATCAGAGCGATAAGAGAAAAAGTTTCAAAGCGCCGCGCACCTGAGGAATGGTCAGGTGCGCGGCGCTTTATAGGCAAACAACCGTGTAAACAATAGAATGGATTTTCTGCTTTCTGCCCATTTTGTTAAAATTTTAAATGCAAAAAAGCACCGAAAATCGCTCGTAAAAGCAATTTTCGGCGCTTTTGGCGCAGAAGGAGAGATTTGAACTCTCGCGCGGTTTAACCCGCCTACTCCCTTAGCAGGGGAGCCCCTTCGGCCTCTTGGGTACTTCTGCGTATGCTGTTTTTTCTAAAACGTGGCGGAGAGAGTGGGATTCGAACCCACGGATACTTGCGCATCGCCGGTTTTCAAGACCGGTTCCTTCAACCACTCGGACATCTCTCCAAGCATGGCCGGAGCGTCCGCCCCCTGGGCACTTGAAGTATGATACCATATCTATGAATACTTTGTCAACAGGGTTTCCAAAATCCATCCGCCATTTTTTTTCAAAAAAACAAGATTGGGGGTTGCTTTTTTAAAACGGTTATGCTAATATATACAAGCTGACTTCAATAAGTCGCTCAAAATTCCATATCCGGGTGTAGCGCAGTTGGTAGCGCACTTGACTGGGGGTCAAGGGGCCGTGAGTTCAAGTCTCGCCACTCGGACCATAACAGTTAAGGTAATTGATACAATCGTATCAGTTACCTTAACGTTTTTTTATGCCCAGAAAAGGCTGTAATACTGGGATTTTCATCAAATCAATGCACCCGCTGTTCTTTATGAACCACAATATATAGTATTTTACGTAGTGAGTATTCTTGACTAATCACCACATATACGCTTCAATTCGTTTTTTGACTTGGCTATCGTTTTTCGATTAGTTTACCATAGAGCACCCTCGATTCAACCGAGGGTGAGAGAAAAGCCCTCTGTTTAAAAGAGGACTTTCATAATATAATGATGCTGTTTTTACAGCATTTCCGTGACCTCGGTGCCGTTCTTGAAGGTGAAAACTACTCTGCCGCCCTTGTGGACGGTCACATGATCGACCAGAGCGTTCCATGTTTCGTCCTTGAATACCATCGGCAGGTCGTACAGTTCACCGAGCTCAAAGAGGAATCCGCTCAGAATATCGCCCTTGAGCTCCTGAAGCTGACGCTGTTCCTGTAATGCCGCCAGCCGCTTTTTTGCCTTGTCGTAGCGGTCGATATAGCCATCGTAGCGGCTTCGGTATACTCCGGCAGGTTCAGCAGGTTTGCCTCATCGTCTTTCCAAAGCTTCTGGATTAGTTCCTTTTTCTTGTAGTGGGGACGCTGAGCATCCTTTTCACACCACTCCCACAGGGATTCATTGAAAGCC
>NZ_JAQUVF010000032.1 GCF_028693505.1 Oscillibacter sp. | reverse complement strand
GTCAGCGGGATGGAGGCAGCGAGAGAGATTCGCGGCTTCGATCAGGATGCCGAGCTGGTCTTTTTGACCGCCTCGCCGGAGTTTGCGGTGGAGAGCTATCGGTACAGGGCGCAGGATTATCTTTTAAAGCCCGCCAAGCGGGAACAGCTCTTTCCCATATTGAATACGCTGCTGGCAAAGAGGAAAAAGCCGCAGGATGGTCTGAGCGTCAGAACCAAAACCGGCGTGGCGTGGATTTTGTATGAGCGTCTTGCCTATGTGGAGGTCGTGAACAAGTGGGTGTATTTCCACCTGTCCGACGGCAGCGTGCGGGAAGCGGTCTCCCCCCTTTCAGCGTTTGAGGAGGATTTGTTGTCCCGCCCCGAATTTGTGCGGACCCACCGGGCTTATGTGGTGAATCTCCTGCAGGTGGCCGAGCTGGACGCAAGCGGATTGACGACGCTTTCGGGAAAAAAAGTGCCGATATCCCGGCAGAACTACGCCGGGGTGCGGGAGGCTTACATCGAGCAGCTGTTTGAAAATAGGAGGAGATTGAAATGATTTCGATGCTTCCCGTTTTTATCCTCCCGGCCTACGCTTTCGCTTTCATGTGGATTTTGCTGGACGTCCGGCTTAGGGAAATTCCCCGGAAGCGGCTGAACGCCGCACTGGCGTTTTTGCTGGCGGTCCTCCTCTGCAATGTGGCTTTTTTCGTCACGCAGGGCCGCCCGCTGTACGCCAAATTCTACTTTTTCCTCATCCATATTCCCCTCATGATCGTTTTCAGCATTCTTTCGCGCTACCGGGGCTGGCGGGTGATTTTTGTCTTTTTGACGGCGTTCATTTCCTGCTCCTTTCCGGTGATTGTGGAGGGGTTTATCCGCCTTTATCGCCCCACCGGATTTTGGGATGATCTGATCGTCTACACGGTGGCCTGCGCCCTGATGCTGGTGCTGGCGAAAAAACTGTTTGGCAGCGCGTTTTTCTATATGCTGGAATATGGGGAAAAGCGGTATTTTGCAAAATTTTGCGTCATTCCACTCTTTTATTTTCTCAGTACATTTTTGATGAGCGGACGTACCTTTCAAATTACATCTGCGCCCATTAATTTGGGAATCAAACAGCTTCCCTTTCTCTTCACGATCTTCACCTACTATCTGTTGCTCTACATCTTTAAAAACACCCGTGAAAAGTTGGTGCTGCAAAACGAGCAGGCGCTTACCACCGCAAGGCTTTCGGCGGCGGAGCAGCGGATGGTGGAGTTAAAGTCTGCCCAGCAGCAGGCCGCGGTCTACCGCCACGATATGCGCCATCACCTCTCCCTGCTTGACAGCTTCGCCCAGCAGGGCGCACTTGACAAAATTACGGAATATCTCTCTCAGGCCCAGCAGGAGCTGACCGCGATCACCCCCATGCGTTTTTGCGAGAATGAAACCGTTAATCTGATTCTTTCCTCCTTCCAGAAGCAGGCGGAAAAGCAAAACGCCGCGCTCTCCGTCAAGGCAGAGCTGCCCCAAGTGCTGCGTCTCCCGGATACGGAGCTTTGCTCGGTGCTGTCCAGCGGATTGGAAAACGCCCTCCACGCTGTGGATACGGTGGAGGATCAATCCTTGCGGCGGGTCTTTGTGGATTGCCGTGTGGCGCGAAATATGTTGCTGCTGGAGATTGAAAACGCCTACACAGGCACTTTGCAAATGAAAGACGAGCTGCCGGTCTCGACGGAAACCGGTCATGGGTACGGCTGTCGGAGTATGCGGTCCATTGCGGAAAAGCGAAACGGCTTTTGTACCTTTAAGACCGAGGGCGGCGTGTTCACGCTGCGTCTGGTGCTGCCGCTGGAGAAGGAACCGGCGGTGGACGGATAGGTCCCGCTGCATTCTTGGATTTGCCCCGCAATATTGGAGTCGTCCCGCACAGCGGCGGGCGCAGAAAGCTCCCCGGTAACGGATACCGGGGAGCTTTTTTGCGCTGTTTTTTTGCAGCACCTCATCCGTTGATTGCCCGATCCACCACATGATAAAGCAGGTTTACATCAATGGGTTTGGCGATGTGGCCGTTCATGCCTGCGGAAATCGCCCGGCTCACGTCCTCCGTGAACGCGTTGGCGGTCATGGCGTAGATGCGCATTGTTTTTGCCTCGGGATGCGACGACTGGCGGATCGCTTGCGTTGCCTCATATCCATCCATATTGGGCATCTGCACGTCCATCAATATCAGATCGTAGGTCACGGCAGGCGCGGCGGTAAACATCTCGCAGGCGATTTTTCCATCCGCCGCGTGATCCACCTGCAAATTCACAAGCTGCAAAAGATCGACGGCGATCTCCGTGTTGAGCTCGTTGTCCTCCGCCAGCAGGACGCGGTGCCCGCTGAAATCAAACTGCTGGGGCTGCGGCGCGGTGTCTGTGATGACGCCGCCGGTAATTTGCACCAGAGCATTGTAAATTGTGGATTGGAACAGGGGCTTTGCGATAAACATATCCGCGCCGGCGGCTTTTGCCTGCTCGGAAACCTCGCTCAAATCATAGGCGGAAACAATGATGATCATGGTCCCCTTGCCAAATTGCTTCCGGATTTTTTGGGTCAGTTCAATGCCGTCCATTCCCGGCATCTTCCAATCAATGAAGCAAATGTCGTAGCCCGTTCCCCGCTCATACTGCCGGGTGATCATTTCCGCGGCCTGCGGGGCAGAGTCCGCCATATCATAGGCAATGCCGATTCGTTCCATCACCACGGCGGTATACAACCGGGCATCCATATCATCGTCAACGATCAGCGCCCTCATGTGCAGGATCTTCTCGGGATCAATAACGCTCTTGTGTCCGGTGACGGTGAAGGGAATATCCACCGTAAAGGTTGTGCCGACGCCCACGGTGCTTTCCACGCGGATGGCGCCATGCATCATCTCCACCAGGTTCTTGGCGATGGACAGTCCCAGCCCGCTGCCGCCGTATTTTTTGGCTGTATCGGCGCTTTCCTGTTCAAAGGGCTTGAAGAGTCTTTGCTGCATTTCCTCCGACATGCCGCACCCAGTGTCCGAGACCTTAAACCGCATGAACACTTTGCCCTTTGCCTGATTCGTCTGGGTGACGGAGACCTCCAGCCGACCTCCGCTTTCCGTAAATTTATAGGCATTGGAAATGAGATTCATCAAAATCTGATTGATCCGCAGCGCGTCGCCAATCACCATTTCATCGGTAATATCCGTCACCAGCACAAACTGAATGCCTTTTGCCCTGCACTGGGTATAGTAGACGGTGGTCAGCTCGCTCAAAAGGTGCTTGAGATCGAACTCCGTGGCGGAAAGCTTCAGTTTATCACTTTCAATGGCGGACATATCCAAAACGTCGTTGATGATATTCAGCAGCACTTTGGACGCCGTCTGGATCTTCGCAAGGTACTCCGCCATTTTGGGAGATTTGCTCGCATCCTTCTCCGCAAGCGTTGCAAGGCCCACAATGGCGTTCATAGGCGTTCTGATCTCATGGCTCATCCGGGTGAGAAACTGCCCCTTGGCGACATTGGCCTGCTCCGCCTGATTGACCGCGTCCGCCAGCTCCATATTTTTTACCCGCATGTCCCGCAGGTGTCTCTGCCGGTTCAGGATGGACGCCACAAGCATCAGCAGGATACAAGCGGACAAAGCGCCCAGCACCACGATGGGCAGGCGAAATTTATAGGTGAAATCACCAAGGGAAAGCTCCTGCTTCTGGGCGATCGTATTGGTAATGATGATGTGGTTGATATCATCTTCCGTCACCGCCCGAATGGCCTTGTTCAGCACGCTCATGAGGAGCGGACTGGCCGTAAGGTCCGCCTTTTCGCCGCCTTCCTTGCTATAATCCACAGGGGAAAGGCAGAGCTTTTCGCCAAGAAAAATGCTTGGAAGAATGCGCAAATCCTCGTATTGCGGGCGGTTGAGGTTCCGCTCCAAAACATACTGATTATAAAGCGTGGCATCCGCCCTGCCGCCGGTAACGGCCTGAAGGCACTCCTCCAAAGAGGAATACGCAACGGCTTCGGCGTTGGGAAACGCTTCCGCAATGACATAGGGCAGCGTTCCGCTTCCGCCCACATAGGCGATTTTCAGCGCGGAGGAATTGTCCACATACTGTCCCTGACGCACGGCTAAACTTTTTTTCGTAGAGAAAAAGGCATCGCTCAAAACGAGGTCCGCAATGTTTTCATTGAAATGATTGACCTCGATGCCGCCGATGAGGTCCACCCCGTTATCCCGGAAATACTGATAATCGTAAGCGCTGCCCCTGCCCGGCAGCTCAAAAAATGTAAAGTGCAGACCGCTGACGCGTGCCACCTCTTCTAGAATCTCGACGTCAATTCCGGCAAATTTCCCATTGCCGTCCACATATGCCATGGGTTTTGTGGCCGTATTGATGGCGACCTTCAGCGGCGGGCATTGGTCAATGAAATCGCGCTCTGCGCGGGTGAAATGGACGTCGTTGTTGATGCCCGCCGCGCCATAGTACTTTTCATACAGCTGCGCTTCGTAATCATACTGATTGCCGCTGATGAGGTTCATGGCATAATCAATGTCGTCCATAAAGTCGTTGCCCTGATAGGACATGAGGTAATAGAGGTTGCTGCTGAAATTCGCAATCAGCCGCAGGTCGTTATGAATGGACATTTGCTCCGTGGCGATGGCGTCCACTTCCCGCCTGTTCAGCGCTTCCACCATGGCGGCGTCACTGTCGTAGACGACCGCTTCATAGCTAAAGCCCATCCGCTGCGCAAAGGTGGAAAAGATGCCGCTGTTCAAGCTGTCTTTCAAAAAGCCAATCCGCTTTCCGTTAAGGTTTTCATAGTCCTCATAATACAGTGCGTCGTTATCACGCCGGGTGTAAAGGACCCCTTGGACGCGGCCGAAATTCTGCGTGGAATACTCATATTCCGCATTTCGATCCGCCGTAAGTTTGGCGGTGCACACCAGATCGATCTCGTGGTTTTTGAGCATCTCCAAGCTGTCCGCCCAGGTGCAGTACACATATTCATAGTCGAGGCCGGCATATTTGGCAATTTCATTGAGATATTCCACGCCATAGCCTTCCATTTCCCCCTTCGCATTGGGGGCCATGAAGCCCTGATATCCGATATAGCCAACCCGCACCGTTTTTGTCTCCGCCGCGGCAGCCGTGACCGGCAGCATGCAAAAGACCGCGAACACCACCAGTATCAGTGAGATTGCTTTTTTGAAGGGCATGCTTTGATTCATTGCCATTCCTCCCATAGGCATCTGCCCGTTTTTCCGCGCCGTTTTTCATTGCAGATGCCGCAGCCGCTCTTAATTTGGGCGCACCCCGGAACAGCCGCTTTCTTCCTCGTGATGCTGCTTCTTATTGGCGTACATCATGGCGTCCGCCTGCTTGAGCAGCCGCTCCACCTGATTTGTATCGGGGGCAAAGTCGGCGGTGTACGCATACCCGAAGTCGGCCTGCATCACGAGCTGCTCTTCCCTGCCGTAGAAAACCTCCTCCACACTTTGCCTGAGACGCTCCACCGCCGCAGGCATCGTGTCCTCTTCGCAGTTTGTGAACGCCACGATAAACTCGTCGCCGCCCATCCGAATGATGGAATCGCTGTCGCGGATACAGGTTTTGAGGTTTTCGGCAAGCTGCACCAGCACCTGATCGCCCACCAGATGTCCGTAAACATTGTTGACGCTTTTAAAATCATACAAGTCCAGCAGGACAAAGCCCACCTGCTTGGCAACGCTGTTTTGACCGTGGTGCAAAAACAGCAGTTCGTCCAGATACCTGCGATTATAGACCCCGGTAAGGGGGTCGCTGTAAATCATTGCGTGGGTGCGCTCCAGCATCTCGTGGATGTTGTTTTCTCCGCATTCGCACAGCCCGGCTTCCCCGGTCACGCAGCTGACCACCTCCAGCACCAGAGACTCCTCTTTCCCGTCCGGCAGGTAGATTTGGATGGGGCGGGACATCACATAGAAAATGTCGTTTTGGATCAGCTCATATTTGCTCAGCACGCACCGGCCCTGCTTGGCGCACATGCTGGAGCAATTGTCACAGCGCCGCTCCTTCCCCCAGACCTGAAAGCAGGTGTACTCTGCCTTTTGGAGGGTGCCGTCCGGATGGATGGTGATGACTGCGGTATCCGAGGGATCGACCAGGCGAACGACGTCAAATACCTCCGTGAGGAAAGAGAGCATCGTGCGGACCTCGCCGCTACTATATCCCGGCGTCAGCAGACGCTGGGCATTTTCCAGATGGATCGACTGGCGATATTCCTGCACCAGAGTGCGGAAGCGGCTGCTGTATTCCAGCACGTTGTGAACGCGCTTCTTCATCAATTCAGGGACGAACGGCTTGGTCACATAATCGTTGACGCCGTTGCGCAGCATGTTGAGCTGGGTGGTCTCCTGCACGTCCAAGGAAATCACCACCACGGGAATATTTGCCGCTGCGGGCATGGCGTTCTTTTTTGCCAAAAACTCGAAGCCGTCCATGACCGGCATGAACATGTCCAAGAGGATCAAAGCAATGCTGTCCGTGTATTTTTCCAGCTCTTCCAGACCTTCTTTGCCGTTCAATGCCGCCAGGACGTCAAATTCGTCGCAGAACATGGTTTTCAGCAGTTCCTGACTGATCTCCGAATCTTCCACCACCAGAATGCGGGATTTTTGGCCAGAGGGCGCCTTGATGGTGGAGAGAACGGAATGGACCTCGTTTTCCAGCATCCGCTCTGCCGTGACATCCGTAAAGGTGGCGCTTACCAGACTTGCGGTAGGCGTCGTCTCAATATAGCTCAGATGCAGACGATACCAGCGGCCAACGCTGTTTGGCATGAGGAACAGGCACTCACACTCCGCGCTCTTGCGGGTGGCGGCTGTCTCCTCCAGCGCCGCGCGCAGTTTGTCCAGTTCCTCCGGCTGCAGCAGCTTTTGCATATTGGTCTCCGCTTGGAAGGTCTGCATATACGCCGGATTCATGCGCAGGATATTGGCTTGCTGGTGGGCGTATTCGATATCCATGATGGCAAAGGGGACGGCAACGCTTTTGAGCAGCATCCCGATCTTGGAATCGGACGCCAGAAGGGCGTCCATATTGGCAGAGGACTCCGGGATATCCTTTGCGTCCTCAAGTTGCGCAAAGCCAGCCAAAAGCACCTCATACGCCTCCACCGGCATGGGCTTTGCAAAATAATACCCCTGCACATAGCGGCAGCCCACGCTCTCCAAAAAATCCTTCTGCTCTCTGGTCTCCACGCCCTCCACGATGACCGGCAGCCCCAGCCAATGGGCCATTTTCAAAACGGAGGCCAGAATTTTCTCGCTCTTTACATCGTTTTTTTCAACCGGAAGGAACTTCATATCCACCTTCAGGATATCCACGTCGATTTCCTTGAGCGTATTGAGGGAGGAGTAGCCGCAGCCGAAATCGTCCATCAGAATGGTAAAGCCGTTGGTGCGAAGGTTTGCAATGGTCTCCTTCATCAAATCCGGGTCGGACATATAGGCGGATTCCGTGATTTCCAGCTGTAAAAGGTCTCTTGTGATCTGGTACCGCTCGGTCAGGTCCACCAGATGCTGGACCAAATGGGGATTATACAGGCTCACTCTTGAAACGTTCACGGAGACCGGCTGGGTCGTATGGCCCAGCCGGTCCATCCATTTGCGCAGCAGCATGCAAACCTGTTCCCACATATACTGGTCCACTTCAAGGATCAGCCCGTTTTGCTCGATGACGGGAATGAATTCACCGGGAGAGATCAGGCCGCGCTGGGGGTGGCTCCAGCGGATCAGCGCCTCGGCGCCGCAGGGCTCCTTTGTCAGCAGCGAGTATTTGGGCTGCAAATACACCTGAAACTGCCGGTCCTTGATGGCTCTGTCAATTTCGCTGGAGATCTGCTGCGCCCGCATCTCCTTTTGTTCCATCTCTGCGTCATAAAATCCGCAAATCGCATTCAGATTATGCTTGCACTTTTCCGCCGCTTCCGTGGCAAAGGAGTACATTTTCTCCATATTCAGTTCGGGATTTGTGATGATGTAAATGCCGAAGGCAAACTTCAAAACGAAGTTCGGGTGCATGGTGCGGCCGTTTTCCACCGACCTTTTGCAGTGCTCTTCCAGCTCACCGGGGTGATAGGGTGTGCAAATGCAAAATACGTCCGATTCGATTCTTCCATAGACCTGCTCCCGGGTGGTATCCCGTTTGATCCCATTCGCAATTGCAATCAAAAGCGCATCGCCCGCCTCGCTGCCGAAGGAGGCGTTGAACAGCCGGAAATGGTCAATGTCCATTCTGATAAGGGCATACGTCCTCTCAGGATGCTCCAGGATCATTTTTTTGGTCTGCTTCATAAAGTGGCTGCGGTTATAAAGGCCCGTCAGCTCGTCCCGCTCCGCCAGACGGCGAATCCGATCCATCAGCTGCAGCTGGCTGCGCCCAATGACGTTATGCAGACGCAGCCGAAGGACGGACGGGTTATAGGGCTTGGTCACAAAATCCCACGCGCCCAGTTTCAGGCACCGGCTCTCCAGTTCCTCGTCGTTTTCGCCCGTCGCCACAATAATTGGGAGATTGCCGTATACGCCGTCCAGAGACAGCCGCTCCATCAGCTCAAACCCATCCATCACCGGCATACGCAGGTCCAGAATCACGGCGGCAAGATTTTGATGACACTCCTGAATTATGGACAGCGCCTCCTTGCCGTTGGCAGCCTCCACGACCAGATAATCGTCCTGAAGCAGCTTGTGCAGCAGCGTTCGGTTGACCAGGCTATCCTCCACAATTAAAACCTGCCGTAACTCCATGTCTACCTTCCTCCATGTCGGGTTTTTTTCTATTTGCGCAGAATCGTCAGGTAAGCAGCTGTTTGATTTCTGAAATTGTTTTCCGATAATCCTCTTGCAGCGCAGGCAGCATCCGGATCGCTCCGTCGATATCGGCGGCGGAGCGCAGCAGCTCCGTGATCGTCTGCATTTGCGCGTAAAGCCTGGATAAGCTCAAATTCCCCGCATTCCCTTTGAGGGAATGCGCATAGCGGAACGCATCCGCATAGCGCCGGTCCTGCATGGCGGCGCACAGAGCGTCAAAATCGGATATCACGGTAAATTTCAGCAAATATTTCCGGTAGAGGTCCTCTCGTCCGGCAAACCTCCGGAGTCCCTCGTCATATTGAATCCATTCGGTGTTTTGATATGGTTCCATCATTTCAGCTTCTTTCGCCATCGGCTTGATTCCAAGGGCGGCGTCGCCCTTGTCAGCGGACGGTATGGTCACTTTCTCACACTGCATAATTTTCCTTAATAATACTACCTTTTTTGGCAAAATACAACCAAATATCCCCATGTTATTTTTCTCCAAAGCGCAAATACTACAAAAAACGGAGGTGCAGTCAATGGCATTTTTATGGACAGCGGGCCTCACCCCGCCAAGCTTTCCAAGCCTCAGCGGAAATTTTCAAACAGACGTATTGATTATCGGCGGCGGGATGGCCGGCGTCCTGTGCGCAAAAAAGCTTCAGGATGCCGGTGTGGACACGGTTCTGGTGGAGGGAAAGACCATCGGTCACGGCATCACCAAGGGCACCACCGCCGTGCTGACCGCCCAGCACGACACGCTCTATCAAGACATGCTCCAATCCTCTGGTTCCGAAAAAGCGGGGCTTTACCTGCGGGCAAATCTGCATGCGGTCCAGCAGTTTCGCCACCTCTCCCGCGAGATCGACTGCGACTTTGAAGAAAAGCCGTCCATCATGTATTCCCTCAATGACCGGGCAAAGATGGAACGGGAGGCGAAGGTCCTGGCGACTCTGGGCTTTCAAGCGGACTTTCTTACGGAAACGCCCATGCCGTTTCCCGTGGCCGGGGCGGTTCGCTACCCCGGCATGGCGCAGTTCCATCCCCTGAAATTTCTCTACGGAATATCCCGGGGCCTGCCCATTTTTGAAAACACCTTTGTGGACAAGCTGGATGAAACAACCGCTCTGACAAAAAACGGCAGCATCCGCGCAAAAAAAATCATTGTCGCCACCCATTATCCGTTCCTCAACAGCCACGGCCTCTATTTCATGAAGCTCTACCAAAAGCGCTCCCATGTCATCGCCTTTGAAAACGCTCCGGATCTCGGCTGCACCATCGAGGACGTGGGGGAAAACGGATTTTATCTGCGCAATTACAACGATCTTCTTTTGATCGGCGGCGGCGACCACCGCACAGGCAAGCAGGGCGGCAGCTTCCGGGCTGTGCGGGAATTTGCCGCCCGGAACTTTCCCAAAGCCCGGGAGAAGTACGTCTGGGCGAATCAAGACTGCGTGAGTCTGGACGGTATTCCCTATATCGGTCCGTACAGTCCGGGACTGGAAAACGTTTATGTGGCGTCCGGCTTCAATCTCTGGGGCATGACCACCTCCATGATTGCATCGGACATTTTGACTGATGCGGTGCTGGGGCGGAAAAATCCATACGCCGAAGCCTTCGATCCCGGGCGCAGCATCCTGCGCGGGCAGCTGCTGGCCAATATGGGGACCACCCTTGCCGATTTTCTTACCCCCACGGCAAAGCGCTGCTCCCACCTTGGCTGCGCTTTAAAATGGAACAGCGCGGAGCACAGCTGGGACTGCCCCTGTCACGGCTCCCGCTTTGACGCCCACGGCAGACTGATCGACAACCCAGCCATGAGGGACAGTCATGTTGAATAAGGGCTTCGAGGGGTGGTATTTCAAGCACCAGTGCCCCGCCGACACGGTTGCTTTCATTCCCGGGAGAGCCGAGAGCGGCGCTTTTTTGCAGGTGCTCTCCAAAAGCTGCTCCCGCCGGTTTGATCTCCCGGAGATCCCGGTGGAAAACGGCGTGATTCTTGCCGGCGGCTGCACGTTTTCAAAAGCGGGCTGTCGCATTGACCTGCCCGGCATCAGCGGGGAAATCCGCTACCAAAACCTGACGGAGCTGCGCTCGGATATCATGGGGCCCTTCCGCCATTTTCCCATGCAGTGCCGCCACGGCGTCCTCAGCATGGCCCACGATCTGGACGGAATGCTGACGTTTGACGGCAGAAACATCGACTTTCGCGGCGGAACGGGCTATGCGGAAACGGATCGCGGCGTCTCCTTTCCCCGTTCCTACCTCTGGTTTCAATGCAACGATTTTCCGGAGCCCTGCTCCATCATGCTCTCCGTCGCCCATATTCCCTTTGGGCCCGCAAGCTTTACGGGCTGCATCTGCGCCATCGTGCACGGTGGGCGCGAGTATCGGCTGGCCACCTATCGCGGCGTGCGCATCCGCTCATCCGCTCCGGCGCACATTGTCCTCTCTCAGGGGAAGCTGCGTCTGGAAGCGGAGATCACGCCACTTGATACCGGGTACGCGCTCTCCTCTCCCCTGCAAGGCAAAATGACCGGCACCATCCGGGAAAGTCATCAGGCCGCCGTTCACTGCCGCCTGTGGGAGGACGGGCAGCTCTTATTTGATCTGCACAGCCGCCGCGCAAGCTTTGAGTATGTCCCCGAAAAAGGTTAGGGAAACGCCGCGCCCCGCTTTCAGCTATTTTTTAGTTTGGTAAGGTATTCTTAGAAAAAAACGAGAATTGTGAAGCGCGCGCAAGTGTGGTAAAATTTCAGACAATGAACGCGTTTCTTACCAAAAAGAGCGGAGGGGATCGTATGCGGCTGCTGCTGGCAGAGGATGAGCAAATGTTGTCGGACGCGCTGGTGGAGATTTTGACCCATCATAATTACTCCGTGGACGCGGTCTATAACGGGCAGGATGCGCTGGACTATCTGGAAAACGGAAATTATGACGGCGCGATTCTGGACATCATGATGCCGAAGCTGGATGGGCTTACGGTACTCCGCCGCCTGCGCGCGGGCGGCTCCACGATACCGATTTTGATGCTGACCGCCAAAAGCGAGATCGACGACCGGGTGACGGGGCTGGACAGCGGCGCGGACGACTACCTCACAAAGCCCTTTGCCACAAAGGAGCTGCTGGCACGCATCCGCTCCATGACCCGGCGGCAGCCGGAGCTGCAAGATACCGTGCTGCGCGTGGGCGCGCTGGCGCTGGACCGGACAGATTACGTGCTCTCCGGGCCGGGGGGCAGCATCCGCCTTTCCAACCGCGAGTTCCAGATGATGGAGATGCTGATGGGCAACTCCCGGCAGGTCATCCCCACGGAGCGCTTTTTGGAAAAGGTCTGGGGCTACGACAGCGAGGCGGAGATCAATGTGGTCTGGGTGTACATCTCGGGTCTACGCAAAAAGCTTTTAGGACTTGACGCCGGGGTGCAGATTCGCGCCGCCCGCGGCGTGGGCTATTCTCTGGAGGCGTCGGTATGATCGTACAGCTGCAAAAAAAATTTGTTCTCATCACCATGGGGTCTCTGGTGCTGGTCCTCACGGTGCTGATGGCCGTGCTGAATATTACCAACTATCTCAAGCTGGACCGCAACGCGGGCGCGGTGCTAGAGCTGCTGGTGGAAAACGGCGGCACGTTTCCGGACGACGGAAAGCACCCGCAGTGGCAGGAGGACCAGCCCCCGCCGGAGGGCGCCGTCCCGGCTGGCGTGGGCATCCGCCGCCCCGGTTTCACGGCGGAGACCCCTTATGAAACGCGCTTTTTTTCTGTGCTGCTGCAAAAAGACGGCGCGGTCTCCTATGTAAACACCGGAAAGATTGCCGCCATCACGGCGCAGGACGCCATTTCCATGGCACAGTCGCTTTGGAGCAGGGACGATCACAGGGGTTATTCCGGAAATTACAAATTCCTCTCCAGCACCTCCCAGGAGGGAACCTTGTATGTCTTTTTGGACTGCACCAGAAATCTGACATCCTTTCAAAATTTTCTCTCCATCAGCGCTTTGGTCTCGCTGGCGGGGATTTTGGCGGTATTCGTTCTGGTGATGGCCCTTTCCCGGCGGGCGATCCGTCCGGTGGCGGAAAGCTATGAAAAACAAAAGCAGTTCATCACCAACGCCGGGCACGAGATCAAAACCCCGCTGGCCATTATCGACTCCTGCACGGAGGTGCTGAAGCTGGAGCAGGGTGAGAGCAAGTGGACGAATGGGATTCGCGCACAGGTGCACCGCCTGAGCGCCCTGACGGAGAATCTGGTATCCCTTGCCCGGATGGACGAGGGCGGCGGGAGCCTTCCCATGGCGGAGTTCGACTTGTCCGCAGCCGTCTCGGAAACGCTGGAGCCTTTTGCCCTTCTGGCGAAAAATCGCGCCCTGCATCTGGAGCAGGACCTGGAGGCAAGCCTCATCCTGCGAGGAAACGAGCAGACGATCCGAGAGCTTATTTCCATTCTGGCAGACAACGCGGTGAAATATGCCCTGCCTGAGAGCACCATCCGCTTTGCCCTCTCCCGGCGGGGCCGGCACAGTACGCTCACGGCGGAAAACACGGCGGAGGGACTGCAAAAAGGCGACCAGAGTCTCCTTTTTGACCGCTTCTACCGGGGGGACGCCTCCCGCAGCAGCGAAAAGCGGGGCTACGGCATCGGCCTTTCCATGGCGCAGTCCATTGTGGCGGCGCACGGCGGCAGGATCGAGGCAAAAAGCCCTGAGGACGGGCGGCTGCTTCTGACCATCCAGCTTTAAAGGCCACAAAATAGGCAAAGTATTCGCCCGGCAGTGCGCCGGGCGAATTTTTTTCACTGCTTTGGGTTCTTTAACTTGCCTTTAGGTTCCCTTGGTAGGATAAACCCATCAAATCAAGGAGGCATCGATCATGAACAGCACCCCAACCACCTTTGAGCGCCACGAGATCAAGTATCTGGTGAGCGACCGGCAGCGCAGTCTCTTGCTGCAGGCGATGGAAGCGCGGATGCGCCCGGATCCCCACGGGGAGAGCACCATCTGCAATGTTTATTATGACACGCCGGATTTCCGGCTGATTCGCCGTTCTCTGGAAGCGCCCACCTATAAGGAAAAGCTGCGCCTGCGCAGCTACGGCCCCTGTGGAGACACGCAGGCGGTCTTTCTGGAGCTGAAGAAAAAATACAGGGGCGTGGTTTACAAGCGCCGCATCTGCCTGCCCCAGTCCGCGGCGGTGCGTTTCCTGTCCGGGCAGGCGGCGCTGCCCCAGCCAAGTCAGATCGGACGGGAAATCGCGTATTTCCTGCAATTTTACAAACCGCTTTTCCCGGCGGTCCATCTGAGCTACGACCGGACGGCGTACTTTTCCACCGAAGACCCAAATCTGCGCATCACCCTTGACCGCAACCTCTGCTGGCGGGCGGACGCCCTCTCCCTCGCCGCCCGGCCCGGCGGCGAGCAGCTCCTCGCGCCGGGGCAGTCCCTAATGGAAATTAAGGTGGGGGCGGCCATGCCCGTGTGGCTGGCAGTTCTGCTGGACCGCCTGGCGGTGCGGAAGGTCTCCTTTTCCAAGTACGGCATGGCCTACCAGTCCATGCTGCAAGCCAATCTTTTCAAAAGCGGAGGTGTTTTCTGTGCTTGATTCTGTTTTTTCAAGTCTCTACGCCACCAGCACGACCTTAACATTCCCCGCTTTTTGCCTAAGCCTTGCCGCCGCCTTGCTTTTAGGCACACTTCTCACCGCCGTATATACTTATCAAAACACCTATACCAAAGGCTTTGCCGTAACGCTTGCCATGCTGCCCGCCATCGTGGCCATTGTCATTTTGATGGTCAACGGCAGTCTGGGGGCCAGCGTAGCCGTGGCGGGGACCTTTTCTCTGGTCCGCTTCCGCTCCGTGCCGGGCACGGCCAAAGAGATTGGCGCCATTTTTCTGGCAATGGCCGTCGGCCTTGCCTGCGGCATGGGCTATCCCGCCTTCGCGGCGCTGTTTACTGTCGTCATGGCGGCGGCGGAGCTGCTTTATACCAAGCTGGGGCTTTGGGAGCAAAAAAGGAGTGCGCTGAGCCGCACGCTGCAAATCACAGTCCCTGAGGATTTGAACTATGCGGGCGCCTTTGACGATCTTTTTGAAAAATACACCACCGGCGCAACGCTCTTGAAAGTCAAGACCACCAATCTCGGCAGTTTGAATCGCCTGACCTACGACATTGCCCTCAAGCAAGTCAATACAGAAAAGGAACTGATCGACGAGCTGCGCTGCCGCAACGGAAACCTAGAAATCAGCGCCGCCCTTCCCACGCTGGGAAGCGAAGCGCTCTAAGTCCATCAAGCGGCCCGCTGTGTGCCAAAGAAAGGAACCTCCCTATGAAAAAGAAACCTCTATCGCTGCTTCTGGCGGCGCTGCTCTTACTGAGCGCCACCGCCTGCGGAAATACCTCGGCGAACAATGCCGCCGATTCCGCTGCGGCGGATACGCTTTCCACCGTCATCGCCACCCCCGATGAAATGTTTACCGACCGGGACTACGAGGTGGGCTACTCCGACTATGTAACCGTCTCCCTTGCCGACGGCGGCACAACTGCTGACGGCGACGGCGTCACGGTAAACGGCAGCACCGTCACCATCACCGCCGAAGGGACCTACCTTCTCACCGGGACCCTGAGCGACGGTCAGGTTATTGTGAATGCGGCGGATACCGCCAAAATCCAGCTTGTGCTGGAGAATGCGTCCGTCACCTGCAACGCCGGCGCGGCACTGTATATCAAATCCGCTGATAAGGTGTTTTTAACCTTGGCGGACGGATCGGCAAGCCAGCTTGTCTCCACAGGTACCTTTGCCCAAACAGACGATACCAATGTAGACGCCGCCCTGTTTGCCAAATCCGATCTCACCATGAACGGCAGCGGCGTGCTAAGCGTCACCTGCGAAAGCGGGCACGGCGTGGTCTCCAAGGACGATCTGAAGGTCATCGGCGGTACGTATTTTATCACGGCCGCAAGTCAGGGACTTTCCGGCAAGGACAGTGTGCGGATCGCTGGCGGCGATTTTACCATCATCGCCGGGAAGGACGGCATCCACGCGGAAAATACGGAGGCGGCGGATCAGGGCTTTATTTACATTGCAAACGGCATCTTCACCGTCGACGCCGAAGGAGACGGCGCGGACGCTTCCGGCGCAATGACGATTCTGGACGGCACCTTCCATCTTACCACCGGCGGCGGCAGCGCCAACGTGCGGATTAAGACGGAAAGCGGCATGAGCGACGGTTTCCGCGGCACGGGCGGCGCGCCCATAGACGCCCCCAACGCAACGCCGCCCGTGGATGCAACCGGCACGCCGCCCACAGCTGCAACGGCTACGCCGCCTTCGGACGTTCCCGGAGCCGCGACTCCGGCGCAGAGCGTGCCTGATACCACCGCAGCAGAGCTGTCAGCGACAGCCACAGAAAATAACAATACCTCCGCTGAAAATGCGGCCTCCACAAAGGGTCTGAAGGCCGGAGCGGCATTGGTTGTTACAGGCGGGGACTTTACCATTGACGCTGCGGACGACGCCATACACACCAACGGCGATCTTCTGATTTCGGGCGGCGCCTTCTCCATAACCACCGGCGACGACGGCATGCACGCCGACGGCGCACTGACCATCCGTGACGGCACCATCGCAATTACGAAGAGCTATGAAGGCATGGAAGCCGCCGTCATCACCATTGCCGGTGGAAGCATCGATCTGACTTCCTCCAACGACGGGCTGAATGCCGCCGGCGGAAACGACGGTTCCGGCAGCATGGGCGGGGATACCTTCGGCGCGGATTCTGGCGGCTCCATTCTCATCTCCGGCGGTACGCTCCATATCAGCGCCGAGGGGGACGGCATCGACTCCAACGGGGATCTCACCGTCTCCGGCGGCAGCACGTATGTCAGCGGCCCCACCAATTCCGGTAACGGTGCGCTGGACTACGCCGGTTCCGCTGCCATCACAGGCGGTGTGCTGATTGCATCCGGCGCCATGGGCATGGAGCAAAACTTTGGTTCTTCCTCTACACAGGGGTCCATTCTCTGTCAGCTAAGCGCCGTTCAGGGCGTGAGCACGACTATTACATTAAAAGACGCCGATGGCAATATTCTGGCGACCTGCACACCATCTAAAGAGTTCCAATCCGTGGTGATCAGCGCGCCGGAGGTCAAAAGCAGCGGCACTTACACGCTGACTGTGGGCAGCGAGGAGCAAACCATCGAGATGACGGACATCATTTATGGAACTGGCTCTCAAATGGGCGGCGTAGGAGGCGCAGCGCACGGTGGCATGAATGGGCAAAGACCGGATGGCACCGGCGGAACACGACCCTCCCGCCAAGACCGGAACCCCACCACTGGCGCAACGCCCCAGCAAGACTCCACAACAGCTTCCAACAGCTGAATATATGAAAAGCAGCACACCTCCGGGGTTATCTCCGGAGGTGTGCTGCTGCATAGAAAAAACAACCAGCTTGCGTTGAAAGCAACGGCGTTGCCCTGCCGTCAGAATAGCCCCCCGCACTTGCGAACGCTTACAAAGCATCCGCAGCGAACCTGAAACGGGTATCTTTATCAGAACAGCGCACCGCTTTATCTATTCAACGCATCATGAAACGTGGGGCAAAGTGCGGGGCTTTAAAATTGCAGAAAAAAAGCAAAGCGACAGTCAAAAGACTGTCGCTTTGTGTTGGCGCTACCTATCTTCCCGGGCCGTTACCAGCCAAGTATTGTGGGCAGAGACGAGCTTAACTACCGTGTTCGGAA
>NZ_JAQUVF010000010.1 GCF_028693505.1 Oscillibacter sp. | reverse complement strand
GATAAAGAAGGCTTTTTTACGCCTGAATCGGTGTATTTGAAATTAAAGGACTGGGATTTTGGCCAGAAGAAAGTGCCGTCTCCTTATTTGACATACATTTGCTACCGAATTTTCGAGCGTTTGGAACCATATTGTAACAGGTTGAGAGTGCCTCTGCAAGTGTTTAACATTATTTGTACGCAGACCAACGCCGTGGAATCCCAACGACCCCACGGCGTTTTGACAAATTACTATTGCGCTGATTCTGAATGGTCATATTGGTGTGTTCAGCCAGAGCTCTTGCGTATTTCATCGTAATACTTCTGCACCGTCCAGCGGCTGGCGCCGGATTCTCTCACAATTTCAGCCTTGTTCGTGACCTGCGGGTTGGTACGCATGTAGGCGGCGATAGCTTTCTTCTTACTCTTTCCGCCCGGAATATTATGGGGATTTTTACCGGACTTGATATCGGCAATTTCCTTCTTCATCTCCACGATCAGCACCTTCAGCTTTTCCTCACATTCCCCGCGGGTTTGGGCGTAGACATTGCGGGAGCGCCTTTTGCCGTCCTTCCACATGGGTGAGTAGCGCCCCTCAAACAGGTGGTCATTGAGTTCACTGACACAGCCGGTACCGGGCTTGCGCTTGCAGCCCTGATAGGGTTTGAAGTCGGTCATCCTCGGTGCTTCCGACTCTGCGGGCGTGGCCTCAGGATTGTCCTGCTTGGGTTCTGCCTTGCCGATGCCCCGGTCGATGCTGGCGGCAGCAGAGTGGCGCATATCGTCCGTAATGTGGGTATAGATGTCCAGCGTGGTGGATGCCGACACATGCCCCAGCATGGCAGAGAGGGTTTTCACATCCATACCGTTTTGCAGCGACAGGGTGGCAAATGTATAGCAGATCGCCGCCCTGTACGCCTGAAGGATTTCTCCTGTCACCACACCGCACGGAAAGTCATGAAGGTCCCAGCGGACTGCAATAGAATCAGCTCATACGGAAGGAGGCCTGAGAATGGATTGGATCACGGGAATCCAGCGGGCGCTGGACTATACCGAGGCGCATCTCGCGGGCGAGGTGGACTATGAAGCGGCGGCGAGGCAGGCTGCCTCATCGGTGTTTCACTTCCAGCGGATGTTCACGATGCTCTGCGGCTTTACGCTGGGCGACTACATTCGGATGCGGCGTCTGGCGTTGGCCGCTGAGGATCTGATGCGCACAAACGACAAGGTCATCGACATTGCGTATCGGTATGGCTACGACACGCCCGAGAGCTTTTCCCGCGCATTCACCCGCTTCCACGGCGTCACGCCCACCCAGGCGCGGCACGGCGGGAGCGTCAAATCCTTCTCCCGACTCTCCGTAAAACTGATTTTAGCGGGAGGAACAACCATGGATTACAGAATTGAAAAGAAAGACGCATGCAAGCTCATCTGCAAAAAGAAGCAGGTCACAAAGCCTCAGGGCGACACCGCCACGGCGGACATCTCCGCGTTCTGGAACGAGGTCAGCACGGACGGCACGATGGACAAAATCTGCCGGTACGGCAAGTTTGACACCTATCACGGCGTGCTGGGCGTCTGCTTTTCGGACGAGCTGGCGGACGACCGCTTCCCCTACGGCATCGGCGCGGAATATAACGGTGCGCCCTTGACCGACGCTGGGCTGGACATCGTGGAGATCCCGGCCTACACCTACGCGGTGTTCACCTGCCGCGGCAAAATGCCCGACGCCTTCAAGGACACCTATAAGCGCATCTGCACGGAGTTCTTCCCCCAGAGCAACTACGAGTACGGGCAGGGCGTGGAGCTGGAGGTCTATCCCTCGGCGGACACCCAGAACCCGGACTATACCTGCGAGATCTGGATCGCGGTCAAAGAAAAAGTGTAAGGCAGAACGAAACGAGGCCGCCGGAGCTACTTGCTCCGGCGGCTTTTTGTTTACGCTTTTCTGACGGCTTTCAGCTCAATGTACCCGCGCTCGCCGCGGGGTTCCAGCTGGATGCGGGGACTTGTGTCGTCCCAGACATAGCCGATGACCGACGGCTCATACCGCTCCATCGCCGATTGCAGCGCCTCGATGGCCTCGCAGTAGTCCTCCTCGGCGAAGGGCTCGGACTGGAACATGAGGTAAGTCGCCGCAGGCAGGTCGATGACGTCGAACCCCTCCGGCACTGGGCCATCGTAGTCGGTCTCCACCTCCACGCCCTGCACATACTCCGACTTTCCGGCGCGGTGTTTTTCCGGCAGCCACAGGCACACGGACTCGCCGCAGAGGGACTTCACGCTGGTAAGCACGCCCCACACGTCGCAGCCGACCTCCTCGCAGTAGGCGAAGTAGTCCGCCGCCTTGATGCCGCGCCGGATGAGAACCTTGTGCGCAGGCTTTTCCACGACCTGAATAAAAATGCTTTTTACGTTTTCCATCGTCTGTTTCTCCTTCCGTCTCACTTCCCGAAATTTGACGCCGTAAGCGGTGAACAGAGGGAGCGGAACGGGGCGCAGGGCGTATTCCTTGGGGTTGCAGCCGAACTCCCGGCGAAACGCCCGCTGGTAGCCGTCCACGCTCTCAAAGCCGAGGTCGTAGGCCGCGTCGATCACGCGCAGCTTTTCATCCCGCAGCCGCAGCGCGGACTTGGAGAGCCGCAGCCGCCGCAGGTAGTCGGCGGGGGCAAGTCCGGTCAGCTCCCGGAAGATGCGCGCGGCATACCACGGCGAAAAGTGCGCCGCCTCCGCGAGCTTGGCCGGCGTGATCGGCTCCGCCAGGTGAGATGCGATATAGTCCTGCATCCGCTGGACGGCCAGCGTTTTCTCGTCCATTCCGTTTCCCTCCCTTCTTACGGAGATTCTATCACAGGGGTGCGCCGGATTTCTCGACGTTTCTTGCTCTGATCCTATCACAGGATGGACGAAAACGCGATGGAAAGACGCTGTAAAACTGCGAGAATCCGTGGTATGATAACTGCAAAGCAGTTATCATACGCGCATTTGCCCGCTCTGCGGGCAAGCGCTGAAATTTAAGCCCGGCGCGGGGACGCGCCGATGGCATAGTATACCATGACCTGCGGTCATGGTATACTAAAAAAAGCAAGTTGGAGGGGTGCGCCATGGCAACAACCGTTGATTATATTGAATTTGTCTGTGAGCAGCTTGGTGTTCGAGGAGAGCGTCTGCCATCCGTTTTTGGTGCAATGCAATCTCAGCGATATCGTCTCCGACGCGACCATTGCGCTGACCTATCAGAACGAGCGGATGGAGTTCTCGCCGTTTATTTCTTTGATGGACGGCAGCTTGGAACTTGGAGACCGCGGCTTGAATCTGACGAAGTAAAGCGGATTGGACAGGGGATAGCAATATGAACCATTTGAATGCTGATTTTATCAACTTAACCCCGGAAAACCTTGCCGTCGAGCACCTTTGCTGCATCATCCGCAGCAAAAAACCCCACCCCGGCGTGGAGGCCAAGCGGCAGTGGCTGGCCCAGCGGCTGGGCGAGGGGCACGTCTTTCGCAAGCTGAATGATAAAGGCTGCGTGTTTATCGAATATGCGCCGTTGGAGACCGCGTGGGTGCCGATTGTCGGCGAAAACTTTTTGTACATCTATTGCCTGTGGGCAACCGCCCCTTACAAGGACAGCGGGAAAATCCAAATACCTGCACGCTTAGGCAGAGCGTCGTGTTTGCTTTTCCGCCCTCTCACGGTCCAAAATAAAAAGAGATTGTCCGCGCCGTTTGGCCAGACCTGAAAGACCCCCTGCAACCGTAAGGTTGCAGGGGGGTTTGTGTCAGGTTAAAAGAAAAAACGGAAAAAAGCGGAAGCCTGAGCTCCGGGCTTTGGACACGCCTTCACCAACGTGACGGGGTAGGACCGGCAAATCAGCAGCAGCGGTTTACCCGGTGAATGCAGGTTGCGGTGATCTGAGGCGGGATGCTCATGGTCATGGCGCCGCTAAAATGGATGCATACGCATTCACCGCAGGAGAAGCAGCAGGCCTCTGGCGTGTGAACCAGTACCTCCTGATCCGTGCTGTGGTCGCACACGAGCAAATGGCAGGGACAAACTTCACGAACGGTTGCGCACATGGTTGTGCATGAGGCTGTTTCCATTGTTGTTACCCCCTATCTGGATTTGTGGTACAGGACAGTTTATTCCGGAGAAGGGAAGGATGTGAAAATGGCAATCGCCATGCCTGTGAGGGGGGCCGCAGGGAAGCGAAGAAGGGGACCATGGACGTTCGTCCACGGTCCCCGGCGTTTACCGTTCTTTATACGTTGGAAGAGGAATCCGCCCCGCTGCGCCTAAACCAGTCCTTCATCACCTGCAATACCTGCACCAGCTCAGCTTCTTCTATGATATAGGGCACCATTGTATAGAGGTAGTTCAAAAACGGGCGAAGAAAGACGCCTCGCTGATAAGCAAATTCCTTGAAGCCCTCCAGCGTTTTGGCGTCCAGAACCTCAATGCAGGAGCATCCGCCCATGATGCGGATCTCCTTGATGCGCGGGTCGGAAAAATTTGCCAGCTCCCGCCGCGTGATCCGCTCGATATTCCGGACTTTTTCCAGATAGTGTTCGTTTTCAAAAAGCTCGATGGATTTCAAAGCCACACTGCACGCCAGCGCGTTTCCCATAAAGGTGGGCCCGTGCATCAGCGCATGGCCCGGGTCATCGCTGTAAAAGCCCTCAAATACCTTTTCGTTGGCAACCGTCACCGCGTGGCCGATATAGCCGCCCGTCAGGGCCTTGCCAAGTACCAGAATATCCGGAAGGACCAGATCGGCAACAAAGCGATTGCCGGTTCGGCCAAAGCCAGTGGCTACTTCGTCAAAAATCAGCAGAACGCCGCGAGCGTCGCAAAGCTGGCGGGCGCGCTCCAGAAAAGAAACGTCGTACATCCGCATTCCGCCGGCCCCTTGCAGCAGCGGCTCCACGATCATGCAGTTGAGCTGATTGCCATAGAGGGCAAACGCCTGCTCCAGCGCGGCAATTTCCGTGGGGATATGGACCACATGAGGGCTTTTGCCGTAGGCGCTCAGGACGAAATGATAATCTTCGTCGTCGCCTACCTCCATCGCCTTAAAAGTGTCGCCGTGATAGGCGTGCTCCAAAGACAGAACCATGGTGCGCCGGGTGTCGCCCCGGTTCATGTAATATTGAAGCGCCATTTTCAAGGAGACCTCTACCGCAACGCTGCCGGAGTCGGAAAAAAAGCAGTAGTCCAGATCGCCCGGCAGCCACGATTGCAGCTTTTCGCTCAGACGCTCTGCCGGTTCGTGGGTCAGCCCGCCCAGCATCACGTGGGCGAAGCTGTCCAGTTGCGTGTGGATGGCGCTGTCCAAAACGGGGTGGTGGTAGCCGTGGATCGTGCTCCACCAGGAGGATACGCCGTCAATGAGCTTGGCGTCGTCCTCTGTGTAAAGGAAAACACCTTCCGCACGACGAATTTTGATGGGCGGCTGCATGGTTTTCATTTGTTGGTAGGGATACCAGATCATGTCGATTCACCTCACGCAAACAGTGCTTCCAAAGCGTCCGGGCTGATGGAGAGCGTATGGTCGCCGTCCGCGACGGAGGCGAGTACCTGCTCTCCGCTCAGGTACTCGCACATGCGGAGATTGTCCTCTTCCATCCTGTCTCCCGCGTGGAAATGATTGAATAGGATTCCCTTGAGCGGAATGTGCTTTGCCTTCATGTAAAACGCTGTGAGGGCAACGTCGTTGATGGTCCCAAGCCCCGCATCCGCCACCATCACGCAGGGAAGGGCCAGCTCCCGGATGACGTCCTCCAGCTGCAATGTTTCCCCGTCAAAACGGAGGGGGCACAAAATCCCGCCGCTGCCTTCCACGACCACATAGTCGTATTCCTTCGACAACCGCGCAAAGGCGGCCTTCACGACTGGGAGACGCACGGGGTTTCCCTCCAGTCTGGACGCCAAGTGGGGAGACACCGCCGTCTCGTAAACATAGGGGCACATGGATTCGATGGGTTGCTTGATCCCGGACACCGCCTTTACGGCGGCGGCGTCTCCGGGGAGCAAGGTCCCGTCCTCGCATCGGACGTTCCCGCTCATGGCCGCTTTGAAATAGGCAACCTTCTTTCCGTCCTCGTGCAGCTTTTTCACGATCAAGCCGGAAACAAAGGTCTTGCCCACGTCGGTCCCCGTGCCGGTGACAAAAAGATTTTTACTCATTCCAGATTCTCACCTCATACCCCAGCCGGTCAAGCAGCTGCCGGTCCGTTTCAATGGTAATTCCCGCTGTGGTCAGCATATCGCCGGAGATGGCCGCGTTGGCCCCGGAGCGGAAGCACGCTTCGCCCTTGTCGGCGATCAGACCCCGCCCGCCCGCTAAGCGGATGGAGGCGTCCGGCAGGGCGAAACGGTAAATGGCCACAATACGCCGCTTTTCCTCGTCTGAGAGGGGGGCGTTCGCCGCAAAGGGTGTGCCGGGGATGGGATTCAAAAAATTGACGGGTACGGACTTTACGCCCAGCTCCCGCAGGGTAAGCGCCATGTCGATCCGGTCCGCCATGGTTTCCCCCAGCCCCATGATGCCGCCGCTGCAAATGGAAAGGCCGACGGAGCGGGCCGAGAGCAGCGTTTCGATCTTTTCGCGGTAGGTGTGAGTGGTGCAGACCTTTGGGAAATAGCGTTCGGAGGCTTCCAGATTGCAGTGGACGCGGCTGGCGCCGGCATCCTTGATTTTTTGAAATGCCTGCCGGTCCAACAAACCAAAGGAAACGCACACCTCAATGTCCACGGCGGCTTTGATTGCGCGGATGCTCTCGCACACCTGCGCTACCTCCGCGTCGCCGAGCTTCCTGCCGGAGGTGACGATGGAGTAGCGCAGCACGCCCCGCTCCGCGTTGTACCGGGCCTGCCGCACAAGCTCGGGGGTGCTCAGCAGCGGATATTCCTCAATTTGCGTTTGATAGTGGATGGACTGGGCGCAGTATTTGCAGTCCTCCGAGCACCGCCCGCACTTTCCGTTGATGATGGTGCAAAGATCAAATCCGTTCTCGCAAAAATGCGCCCGAATTTCATCCGCCGCCTGAGAGAGTTCCTCCAGAGGGGCATCACAAAGAAGCAAAAGCGATTCCCGGTCCGGTTGCTCGCCCTGAAGAATTCGGTTTTTCAATGCAGTTGTCTTGCTCATCGTGCTGTCGCTCCTTTCGTTACAAGGGGAATCAGGCGTTTTCCGAGAATCGCCGCAACGGCGCAGAGCGCGAGATCGCTGGGAAACGTCAGTAAAAAGCCGTGCAGGAATAAGACCCACAGCCCGATGCCCGTCCCAATATAAACTGTGTAAATGCACCAGCAATAGAGCAGACCAAAGGCATACACCATTAAAAGACCGGCGAGATTGGCCACGAATAATCGTTTTACGCTGCGGTCAGGGCTGAGAGAGGTAAGGGCCCCGGTCACGAAAGCGCCCACCGCGAAACCGATCAAATATCCAAAGGTCGGCTGCAAAATATAGGCCGGACCGCCGCCGCCGGCAAAAATCGGAAGGCCGAACAGTCCCAGCGCCAGATACGAGAGTACGCTCAGCGCGCCAAGCCTTGCGCCTAAAAGGGTACCGGCCAGCGTCGTGAACAGAAATTGCAGCGTAAACGGCACCACGGGGACGGGGATTCGAATGAAGGCCCCCACCGCAATAAGCGCTGCAAAGAGGCTGACCAGCACCAGATTTTTCGTTCGATTCATTGTAAACATTCCTTGCTATTTAAGTTTACAACTAGGCTAGCACATTCTTTTTTGATTGTCAACCATATGTAAAATTATAGTTGACAATAGAGCGGCGGAGGAAGCGCGCTTTCCCGTGGAGCAAGCAGGACGCCCCGACAGAATCTGTGTTCTGTCGGGGCGTCCTGCTTTTTCTGATTCATGAAAGGCGGAAGGTTTTCTCCGCGCTTAGAGAGAAAGGCGCTTTGGAAGCGATCAGCCGCGCTGCGCTCTTTCACAAATGAAGTCAGAGAGCGTCTGGTATAGTTGCTGCGGTTCGATGGGCTTTGCAAGATGCGCGTTCATGCCGGCGGCCTTGGATTTCTCAACGTCCTCATCAAAGGCGTTGGCGGTCATGGCAAGGATCGGAACGGATTTTGCGTCGGGCCGATCCATGGCCCGGATGGCCCGCGCGGCTGTCAAGCCGTCCATTTGGGGCATACGGATATCCATGAGGATGGCGTCAAAATAATTGTTGGCCGATGCTCCGAACAACGAAACGGCAACCTGCCCGTTTTCTGCGTGCTGGACAAGAATTCTGACGGAGTACACGCCGCCGATGTGGGAGGAGCGGTAAAGCGCGAGCTGGTTATGAAGCGCCGAAATGTCCTGTGTGTACTGTTCGATCTGCTCTTGGGTCTCCTGCGGAACAGGGACGTCTATCAGCAGACAGCCGCAATAGAGCGCTTCAAGCTGGTAGAACTGCGAGCAGATGTACTTTTTGATCTCGGCGCTATATCCGGTGTAGGTGTTCGACCCGCCGTTTTGCGCCACGTCCCCGCAGATGCGCAGCCGTTTTTCGTTATGTTCTTTAAAGATGGAGTAGAATGTATGCCCCGTCAATTCGTCCACGCTGCGGCCAACCAGTGCTGCGAGAGCCGCATTTGCATAGTGAAAGACAAAGTCCTCAATGTTGGCGGTTTGGCCTGTTATCGCCTGCATGACGCAAAACGCCACAGGACTGTTGTCGTATATGCGCCTGATCTCTTCAATCTTGAATCCCATTATAAATGTGCCCCTTCTTCGTTTTCGTGATAAAGCCTTGTCTGCGTTTTACCTGCTCGCGTGGCCTTGTATAATGCCTTGTCGGCCCTGCTGTATAGATCCGCAAAGGAGCAGTCTTTATCAGAAATACAAGCGCCGATTGTAATGGTTATTCCAATTTTTCTATCGGTCAGTTCGTGCTGTGACAGTGCGCGGCTCAGTGCTTGGGCCTTGCTGAGTAAAAGCTGTTCGCTCCGGACATCCGGCAGAAAGACGACAAACTCGTCTCCGCCCAGACGTCCCACAACTTCTCCGTTTTTGAAAAACGCCCGCAGAAGCTGAGATGTCTCTTTCAAAACCGCGTCGCCGCAAATGTGACCGTAGGTGTCGTTGATGCGTTTAAAGTTGTCCAGATCCAGCATCAAAAAGCCGGAGGGCTCCGCCGGATGAGCATGCAGATATTCGTTGACGAGTTCCTCGGCTGCCGTCCGGTTATAGACTTCGGTCAGGCTGTCCCTTCTGGAAAGCGTCAGAGCCTCGCTGCACGCCGCTTCAAGCTGCGCCAGCCGCTCCTGACAGCACGCCAGAGTCTCCTTTGTCTGCACCTCGGAAGTGATATCCGAAAAGGTCCCCAGTAAAATGTGGCGGCCGCCGATTTGGTTGACGTATCTATAATGAACGTGAATCCACCGCCGTGTGCCGTCCTGATACTCTCGCAGATAGTCGCATGCGCTTTCGCCCCTGCGGCCAATTGCCGTCTGAACGGAGGATGAGATGACCTCTTTGTACTTTGGCGACAATATTGATTCCCAGTGAAGGGAGTTGCTGGAAAAATTATCGTATCCAAAAAGGTCAAAGTACTTTTGATTGACGCGAAGCAGTTCAAATTGATTGCCGTTAAACTCAAAAAGAACCATCGGCTGCGGCACGACGGAAAACATCAGCTCGATCTGGTCGTTGCTTTTCCAAAGCTCATTGACGGAGAAGGGGGACGTTTCCCGGGGGAGCTGCTTTATGTCCGAGGCGAGCAGGGCCTCATACTCGCAAACGGGCATGGGCTTTGCGAAATAATACCCCTGCACATACTCGCAGCCCAAATCCCGCAGAAAGTCCACCTGCTTTTTGGTTTCCACGCCCTCCGCAATTGTGGGCAGGCGCAGCCACTTCGCCATACGGATTACAGACGCGATGATGTTTTCTTTCCGCCCCTTGATTGCAGAATCCTCAAAAAACCGCATATCGATTTTGAGCACATCGAATTCCACGTCCTTGAGCACGTTGAGGGAGGAGTATTCGCTGCCGAAGTCATCCATCATCACCAAAAAACCGTGTTGATGCAGGGTGGAGATGCTCTCCTGAATGACCGCGAGATGCTCCGTGTAAACGCTCTCCGTCACCTCCAAATTGAAAAGTGCGTGGGGCACATGGTGCCTGTCTGTGATTTCACACAAAATCTCCGATAGATGCGGGTTGTACAAATGCACTCTGGAAACGTTGACGGAAAGGGGGAGGGGCGGCAGACCGCTTTGGGCCAAGTGCTCCAAAAGGCAGCAGGCCTTCTCCCATACGTCGTAATCGAGCTTTGCAATGAACCCGTTCTTTTCAAAGATGGGGATGAATTTGCCGGGGGGGGATCATTCCCTTGTCGGGATGCATCCAGCGGACAAGCACCTCGGCCCCGGCAGGCAAATTGGTGTGCAGGTCGTATTTGGGCTGCACATAGATGCTAAACTGCCCATCCTGAAGCGCGTGGTTCATCTCGTTGACAATTTCCTGCTCGGCAATCAGCATTCTGCCCATTTCTTCATCATAAAACGAGATGTGATTGCTGTAATGCCCTTTTACTTGCTTGGAGGCCAGATTGGCGTTGTCCAGCATCTGGCGGGGAGAAATTGAGCGGTCGGAAACAAGGTAGATCCCGAAGGTGAGAACGATCTCAAATGCGAGCGGGTACTGCTTTGAGTCGTAAATGGACTGCTGAATCAGCGCCTGCAAAAGGGACAGATCCTCGTAAGCGCAGCAAAAAGCAAATTCGTCCGCTTCAATTCGTCCGTAGGTGATGTGGGTGAAATTTTGCATGATCGAGCGCGTCAGGTGCTCCGCAATGTATTTTAACAGCCGGTCTCCCTCCGCGTTGCCGAAGAAGGTGTTGATCAGCGCAAAACGGTCTACATCGAATCTTACAAACGCAAAATGAAGCGAGGGGTTGGCATTTAACATCAGCCGCGTTTCCTCAAAAAACTTGGTGCGATTGTGCAGCCCGGTAAGGGCGTCGTGCTCCGACATATGCTTCATTTTTTGCAAAGCGACGCTTTCACTGCGGGCAATGGCGCTTTGCAGACGATATTTTAGAATTTGTGGGTCATATGGCTTTGGAACAAAGTCCCACGCCCCCAAATTGAACGTCTGCTGCTCGCTTTCCCGGGCGCTGTTCCCCGTGGTGACAATGACGGGAATCCCGTAGACCGGGGTGTTTTTGAGCGCACGCAAAAAGGCGTATCCATCCATAACGGGCATGATTAAATCCAGCAGGACTGCGGAGACCTTTTGCGGGGAAGTGCGCAAAAGGTCAAGGGCCTGCGCTCCGTTTTCGGCCTGCAAAACAAGGTACTCGTCCTGTAAGATCCGAAAAAGGATTTTTCGATTTACTTCGTTGTCATCCACGATCAGTACGGTATGAAGGGAGTCGTTCATGACATCACCACCTGCTGCGTTTTTTGATAGGGGAGACGCGTTTTTCTGCATAGCAAGACCCGGCATATTTCCGAAACGCATTGTACAGAAGCGTTTGGCTTTCGGCGGGGAAGGGGCGTTACTGCCGGTATTTGCGCAGGGCCGATTTCAGGCGGCTTTGCACAAGCGCACTGGTTGTGGGTTTATAGAGAAAGTCATCTGCGCCGAGAGCCAGCAGCGCTTCTTCCTGCTTGGCGTCGCCGTACTGCGTGTTGGCAAGAAGTGCCACGCGGTTATAGCGGGGGTTGGCGCGAATGGTTTTGATGAGGGTAAACCCGTCGATTTCCGGCATCATGATGTCGGTGATGACGGCGGCAATGTCCGGATTGCTCTCCAGCGTGTCCAGCGCCTCGGCGCCGTTTCTTGCCACAAATACCTCGTACTCGTCGCTGATAGCGGCAGTCAATACCGCGATGTTCAGCTCCACATCATCCACAAACAGCACCTTCGCAGCTTTCCGCTGCGACCGACTTCCGACAAGGCGCGAAACCGTTTCGTAAAGCTGCGTGGGAACGATGGGCTTCGCCAGATGCGCGTTCATGCCGACCTTCCGGCTTCTTTGCACATCTTCGGAAAACGCGTTTGCGGTCATGGCGACAATGGGGATCGTTTTTGCCTGGGGATGATTGCTCTCGCGGATCGCGCGTGTCGCCGCATAGCCGTCCATTCTGGGCATGCGAATGTCCATGAGAATGATGTCAAAGGCACCGCTGGGCTGGGTTAAGAAGGCCTCATAGCCCGCTTGCCCGTCTTCAGCGATCTGCACCGATGCGCCGGCCTTTTCCAGTATTCTGGCTGCCACCTTCTGGTTGACGGGGTGATCCTCGCACAGCAGGATGCGGAGGCCGGAGAGATCGTACGGACCTGCCCGGTCCCCACTGCTCTTTTGCTGGACCGGCTCACCGGCTCCGGACGCGAAATGCAGCGGCAGTTCCACAACGAAGGTGGTGCCCACCCCCTCCGTACTTTTGAGGGAAATGGTTCCGCCCTTGAGATCCACAATGGCTTTTGTAATGGAAAGACCCAGGCCCGTGCCCTCAATTTTTGCGGTGGCTGCATCCTGCCCGCGATAGAACGGCTCAAACAAATGCTTTTGCTTTTCCTCGCTGATGCCCATTCCCGTGTCGGAAATCTCAAACCGATACCAGCCAAGGTCCGGCTTTTGGGAAGCGATCTCGGAAACGCGGTAAGTCACCGTGCCGCCCGCAGGCGTATATTTAATGACGTTGGAGAGAATGTTGTCCAGCGCGCTGTGGATGCGCCCGATATCGCCGGAACAGCAGTCGTGCTTAATGTTCAAATGCAGCTGGAAGGTTTGGTTTTTCTGGGCGGCCAAAATTTTGTAGCTTTGCGTGGTTTTGGCGACTTCCTGCGTCAGGGAAAAAGGCTCGTTGGTCAAAACCATCTTTCCGCTTTCAATGCGGCTCATGTCCAGAATGTTGTTGATCAGCGAGAGCAGCAGCTGGGAAGAGGATTGAATGGTTTTCAGACTCTCGTGCACCTGCCCGTGGTCGTTTTCGTCCGCAATGGCAAGCTCACACATGCCCACAATGGCATTCATGGGGGTTCGAATGTCGTGGCTCATGGCGGCAAGGAAGTCGGATTTGGCGCTGTTGGCCTGCTGCGCCACCTCCAGAGCCTCTTGCAGCACAGCGTTTTTGACCTCTTCGCCATGCAGCAGATCGGTGACGTCCGTTCGGGCCATGATGTAAATTTGATGGGCCGCGTCATACGGCACAAAGCGGGTCTTGACAACGCCGACGGAGCCGTCCGCCTTGCGGATTTTGGTGGTGAAATCATAGGAGTTTTCTTTTGCCACGTGGGCGGCCACTGTTTCTGGCGCGGAGTTTTCCATAAACTGCGCCCGCTCCTCCGGTATCACGGTGCTGCTGGCATAGTCTCTGAGCACCGTGTCGTAATCAAAGGGACCGCCGGAGGGCAGAGCGTCAATATCGCCGTAGGGGATGATCGTTCCTGCGACAAAATCCACGCTTGCGATCCGCTCGTAGTCGTAGGTGGTTGCGGAGTGCAAGACCTCTTCCGCCATTTTCTGCGCGTGAATATCATAGCAGTATTCAAAAAGCATGAGGTGCTTGGTGTTGGGGGCGCTGACCGGGTGTAAAATGTTGCGCACCCAGAGAAGCCTTCCGTCGGGCAGCCGCCTGCGGTAGTCCATGGAAAGGGAGATGTTGCCCTGCTGTACCTGCGCTTTCAGGTACGAGGCGCTGTTCATCTCCAGAAATTTTGCTTTTGCGTCCGCGTCGATGATAGAGTCCGCAACGTGGCTGATGGCCGATTCAAACGTCGTGTAGTCGCCGCTTAAAGGCTGCGTCCCGCCGGTAAAGCCGTAATCCGTGGTTTCACCGGTATCCAGATTGAAGATGGCATGGAACAGCAAATCCTTTTCGCCCAGAGAGGGCTTTTGCTTTTCCAGCTCGTATTTTTCCAGCAGCGCTTTTTCATAGTCAATGATGCGTCCGGTGCAGACGGCAAGACCGGGCCTGCCGTGCTCGTCGGGCAGACTGGAGAAGCGGAACTCTGTCCAGTGCGTCTCGCCCCGCAGATCCCGGATTCTCGCTTCAAAGCGCACCTGCGGTTCGCCCTCTTTGATTTTTTGTACGCAGGCGCGATAGCAGTCCGCGTATTCCGGGAAAAGGAAGCCCGTGTCCAGCCAG
Organism: Oscillibacter sp.; assembly: GCF_028693505.1. Classification (GTDB taxonomy): domain Bacteria; phylum Bacillota; class Clostridia; order Oscillospirales; family Oscillospiraceae; genus Oscillibacter. The sequence continues at coordinate 59,022 of NZ_JAQUVF010000010.1, read as the reverse complement.
GACTGCGGAAAATTCTCCAGCACCGGAGGCAGCCCGAAATCCCGCATAGAGCGTTCGTTAAAATAGGCGCAGTCCAGCGCGGGATCGTATCTCCAATACCAGAAGCCCGCCTCCTCGGTGGCGAAGTCCAACGCCCGCTCGCTGGCGCGCAGCTTCTGCGTCAAAAGATGCTGGTCGGTCACATCCGTATAGCTCACATAGGCAAGCTGCGTCCCGTCCGCCTGCGCCACGGCAACACCCTGCATGTAGATCCAGCGGTAATCGTTGGTCTTTTTGTTGCGCGAACGATAGGTGTATTCGATCTTTCCGGATTCTTCAAAGGTCTTTGCAATGGCACGCTGCAGTCCCGGCAGATCATCCGGGTGAACATGGATGTATTGCGTGCCCGTCGTTTCCGCCATGCGGCGCCTGGCGTCCTCGCCCAGCAGGGCGGAAAACTGCTCGCTGACAATGAGCGGGTGGAGCTTTCTGCCGTCCCAGCGATAAAGGCACACGCCGCCGGGGACGTTATGGATCACGTCCCGCAGCTGCTGTTCCTGCTGCACCTGAGCGGTGACGTCATAGTAGCTGGCATAGGTGGCCATCATCCCGTCCGGCTGCGCCACGGCGTTGACCTCCAGCCGCAGCCACTTGACCCGCCCGCCGGGGAAGAGAAAGCGCAGCGTGCCTTCGGCGTGGGACATGGTCCGTGACAGCTCTGCCGCCATTTTTCGGATTTTTTCCACATCCTCCGGGTGTGCGCCCACCGTAAGGTCTGTGCGATAACGCACGCGCAGCGCTTCTTCCGTATCCTCAAACAGCTTGCAAAAGCCCTCGTTCATGTACTGAACTTCATAGGTGTGATTTATGGGATTTGCACGGCTTACCACAATGCCGCAGGCAACATTTTGCAGCATCTCAAGGAGCTTTTTTTGCGCATACTTCGTCTCGCTGATATCGGTGAGGTATTCGATGTGGGCCTGCCGTCCCGCCCAGCTGACAAGCCGCCCCTGCGCCATGTAATAGCGGTCGGCGATGGAGATCTCCCTTGCCTGCGCTTCAAAGTGTTCCGCGCACAGCCCTCTGCAATTTTCACAGGGCGTGTCGCGGCCAAAAAGGTACGCATAGCATACCTGCCCCTCGTAGTTGCGGTCGGTTTTCCCGCAGACGGCAAGCGCCTCCCGGTTGACATACAGCAGTTCCCGGGTCGTATTGTCGCTGACAATGACGGCCACGCCGGAATTCTCCGTAATGTCACCCAGCAGTTCCCGCATCTGCGCCATTTCTGTAAAGACGGCGTGAACGATGGGGCAGCCGCGATCCATACCCGCCCGTTTAAAGCTGCCGCTGATCCAGGTGCAGCCCCCCGTTCGGCACGGCACACGATAGTCGAGGGAAACCGTCTCCTCCGTTTGGGCCGCTTTCTCAATGGCGGAAAATACTTTGTCCGCATCCTCGGGATAAATGGAGTCTTTCCCGCCGCCCAGCATCAATTCCGCATACTCCTCCGGCGTCCGGCCGGAGAGCGCACCAACCCCGCGGGAATGATAGAGCACCTCTAAGCGGCCGTCTGCCAGACGATAGAGCGCAACGCCGCCGGGCAGCGCATTGATGAGGTTGTCCAGCTGCGCCTGCTTTTGGTGTTCCTCGGTAATATCGTAGCAAACGGAAAGGATGACGGGCTGGCCGTCTGCATCCGCGTTTTTTCGGCCGATGTCATGCACCCAGATGTAGCTTCCGTCCTTTTTGCGCAGCCGGTAGTCCACGGCATACTGGTCGCCCGCTTGCAGCTGCTTTTCAACGGCTGCATAGACGCAAGCGCGATCCTCGGGATGAATCCCGTTGATGATGAGACCGCCAATGTCCGCCACAAAATCAGCCTCGTCGGCATACCCAAGGTATTCCAGCATCCGCTTTCCCACTGTGTAGAAGGGGAAGCCGGGCTTCATATAGCCGCCAATCAAGCCGCCCGCCATGGTGGACTGCACCAGCTGGATTCTCGCATTGGCAAGCTTTTTCCGATTGACCGCAACCGGGTAATACTCCTGGGGCTGCTGGGCGGGGTCCGACACGGAGAAGTGGATGCAGCAAAGCTTTTCCTGCCCGTTTTCCAGCCGGGAGGACGCCGTTGCCCGCACTGCAATGGAGATGCCCGCATTGGCAATCGTCATGCGCAGCAGGGCCGTGCCGGAGGTTTCCCCGGTCCGGATATCTGCCTCCGAGGTAAAGGTCATTTCATAAGGACGCGGCATGAGCGCAATTTCGTCGGAAATATAGTCCCGTGCCTCTGCAATTGTATGGATATCCTCGTGGTCGGAGGTTCCAAACCAGCAAATATCCTCTGTCAAAAGAGAAAGTGCCTGTTCACAGTCCCTCTGTGCAAAATCAAAGACGCAAAAGGACTTTAAAAGTTGTAGTGTACTGCCCATTCCGTCCACTCCCTACTAAGATATCCGCACCGCGCCTTGGCGCGCCAAAATGGAGCAACCCGCAAATATCTCATATAAATCCAGTTATGACAAGTTTATCGTATGATACCACAAATTTTAAGAGAATTCGCCTTTTTACGCATATATATGTAGATGTATCTTTTGAGACAGCGCATTTGCCGGCGGCAAATACGCCTGTTTCGCGCAGCATCGGGCGGAGTTTGCCCCTCACTCGCCGTGTTGACCGGTTCGCCGGAGACAGAATTTCCGCAACGGCGATTGTTGGCGGCGCCATTGTGTGCTATCATAGGGGCAGTAACGCTGCGAGGAGATGCTTATGCCAACGATAATCGAAATCACCGATTTTGCAATGCCGGAACTGGATGCCTTTGCCCGCCTCACGGAAGCGCAGCTGCGCTCCCGGCAGGAAGCGGAGCAGGGCATCTTCATTGCGGAGAGTCCCAAAGTGATCGAACGGGCGCTGAACGCCGGATATGAGCCGGTCTCGTTGCTGATGGAGCGCAGGCACATCACCGGGCAGGCGGCGGGAATCCTTGCTCGCTGCGGGGAGATTCCCGTCTATACGGCGGACGAAGAGCTTCTGGCGGCGCTCACGGGTTACCCGCTGACCCGGGGCGTGCTGTGCGCCATGCGCCGGCCTCCGCTGCCGGAGGTGGAGACGCTGTGCGCCACGGCCCGGCGGGTGGCGGTGCTGGAGGGGATCGTGGACCCCACCAACGTGGGAGCGGCCTTTCGCTCCGCCGCGGCGCTGAACATAGACGCCGTGCTGGTGACGCCCACGTGCTGCGACCCGCTGTACCGCCGGGCGGTGCGGGTGAGCATGGGGACGGTTTTTCAGGTGCCGTGGACCCGCATCGGCAGCGCGTGCGCGCAGTGGCCCCAGCCGGGGATGGAGCGATTGCGCGCGCTTGGCTTCAAAACGGCGGCCATGGCGCTGAGCGAGCAGGCTGTCAGCATCGAGGACGAGCGGCTCATGGCGGAGGAAAAACTGGCCATCGTGCTGGGGACGGAAGGGGACGGGCTGTCCCCGCGCACCATCGCGGCGTGTGATTACACCGTGCGGATTCCCATGTCCCACCAGGTGGATTCGCTGAATGTGGCGGCGGCCAGCGCCGTGGCGTTCTGGCAGCTTCGGGCCCGGTAACGCCCGCAGGCGATTGTCAAAATCATCTTGCCGAAGAGCGCTGCGGGGGAGTACAATAAGAAAAATCGCGAAAGGAGAGAGCGGATATGGTTTGGATGATGCCGCTGCTGCCGATCCTTGCAGTGTATGTTCTGGCTGCTTTGCTGCCGGCGCTGCTGCTTCTGCGGTATATTTACAAGCACGACACTGTGGAAAAGGAGCCGCCGGGGCTGCTGGCCGCCCTGCTGGGGCTGGGCGTGGTGGCGGCGCTGTGTTCCGGCGTGCTGGAGGCACTGGGGGAGACCATTCTCTACACGCTGGTGGACCCGGGCAGCCCCGTATACACCATTTTGCTGGCATTTTTGGTGGTGGCGCTGGTGGAGGAGGGAATGAAATTTTACCTTCTCCGGCGGCGGACATGGCGGGACCCTAATTTTAATTACCGCTTTGACGGGATCGTCTACGCGGTCTTTCTCTCTCTGGGCTTCGCCGCCTTTGAAAACCTCCAGTATGTCTTTCAGTACGGACTGTCTGTGGCGCTGCCCCGGGCGCTTTGCGCCATTCCCGGGCACATGTCCTTCGCGGTGTTCATGGGCGTGTTTTACGGACGGGCCAAGCTGCTGGAAAACTGCGGGGATGAGGTGGGCGCCCGCCGGAATCTCCGGCGCAGCTATGTTGTCGCCGTGTTCCTCCATGGATTTTACGATGCGTGCGCCATGATCGGCAGCGGAGCGGCCTCCGCCGTCTTTGTGGTGTTTGTGATTTTGATGTACATGCGGGTCTATCGACTCGTCAAAAAAGAGTCCGCCACGGACGCGCCTGTTTGAAGTTCCCTATAAGAAGATCAATTTGAAAGCAAGAGGAGACTAATGAACGAAAAAGAAATTGCAGAGCTTCGCCGCCGCTTTCGGGCGGAGAAAAGCCAGATCACCCATGTTTGCGGCTGCTATGTGAATGAAAACCGGGAGATCATCTCCCGGTTTGACCAGTCTCTGGCGCTGATGAGTCAGGAGGAGAGCGGCAAGCTGCTGGAGATCTTGCGAAAGACACTCTCCGGCACGCTGGAGAAAAACCTTTTGAACATCGCCTTCGACACCCGGCAGGTGGCGGAAGGGGAGGAGCACCGTCTGCTGATGGATCTGCGCCGGTCGGAGCTGCGGGACGAAACGGCGGTGGAGGCCTTTTTTCAGCGCGCCATCGCCAGCGTGGACATGGAGGGAAACTACCTGATCCTGCTGGCCTCTGACGCCTACGACGTGCCCTATCGCTCCAAGGACGGGGAGCGGCAGGACGACGCGTCCAGCGAGGCGTTTTCCTACATTTTGTGCAGCGTTTGCCCGGTGAAGCAGACCAAGGAGGCCCTGAGCTACTTCGTCCACGAGCGGCAGTTCCGGGCGCTGGCGGCGGACTGGGTGGTGTCCGCGCCGGAGACGGGCTTTTTATTTCCCGCCTTTGATGAGCGCAGCACCAATCTCTACAATGCCCTGCTGTACACCCGTGACGCAGCGCAGACCCACGAGCAGTTTGTAAATGCCGTGTTCCTCGCCGCCGCGCCCATGCCGGCGGCGGTGCAGCGGGAGACGTTCCAATCCATTCTGGGGGACACGCTTTCGGAGGATTGCAGCTATCAGGTAGTACAGGCAGTCCATGACCGGCTGTGCAGCATGATTGAAGAGCACAAGGCAAACCATGTGGAGGAGCCTTTGACGGTATCCAAGGGCACCGTGCGGCAGGTGCTGCAAAACTGCGGCGTGCCGGCGGACCGGGTGGGGGCGTTTGAGACGCAGTACGACGGTGCCTACGGGGAGAGCGCGGACCTCAGCCCCAAAAATCTGGTGGATACCAAGCAGCTGGAAGTGCGCACGCCGGATGTGAGCATCCGGGTAAGCTCCGGCCGGGGCGATCTGGTGGAGACCCGGATGATCGACGGCGCCCGCTACATCCTTATTCGGGCGGAGGAGGGCGTGGAGGTCAATGGCGTGCCCGTCCACATTGGCGCCGAGACGGTGTAAAGGAGAAAGGCATGAATCCAACAGTCAGCATCATCGTGCCCGTTTATAACGCGGAAGGGACCATTGCCCGCTGCGTGGAGAGCATTTTGGGGCAGGAGTACGGCGATTTTGAGCTGTTGCTGGTGAACGACGGAAGTCGGGACGGCTCCGGCGCGCTTTGTGACGCCTATGCCCGCCAGGACCCCCGGGTCCGGGTCATCCATAAAGAAAACACCGGCGTCTCCGACACCCGAAACATCGGCATCGCCCAGGCCAAGGGAACGTATCTGCAATTCTTAGACAGCGACGACTGGATCACCCAGGACGCCACCAGCCAACTGGTCCGCACCGCCTGGGAGCACCAGTGCGATCTGGTGATCTCCGATTTCTACCGCGTGGTGGGCGACCGGGTCTCGCATAAGGGGGACATCGAGGAAACCACCGTTCTTTCCCGGGAGGAGTATGCCGCCCACATGATGGAGCGCCCGGCGGATTTTTACTATGGCGTGCTCTGGAATAAGCTGTACCGCCGGGAGCTGGTGGAACGGCACCGGCTGCAAATGAACCCGGAGATCAGCTGGTGTGAGGACTTCATGTTCAATTTGGAGTACATCCGCTTTGCGGAGCGGTTTTATGCCTTGCAGGTCCCAATCTATTATTATGTCAAGACCAAGGGCTCCCTCGCCAGCCAAAGTCTCAGCATCACGGAGACGATTCGGATGAAGCTGACGGTGTTTGAATATTACAACCGCTTTTTCAAAACCGTTCTGGACGAGGAGGACTATGAGAAAAGCCGGCTGAAGGTCTATAAGTTTCTGGTGGAGGCCGCGGGAGACGGCGCAGTGCCGCCGGCCATTCTGCCGGGGTCCAAAAAGCTGGGGGACGAGCGGATCAGCGTACCCGCCATTGCCGGGGAAGGCCAGCTGCTGGACGCGTTCCGGGAGCGCAAGCTGCTGGAGGCCTATCTGGAGACTGTGGCGCTGAAATACGGCCTTTCCATGCAGGAGACCCGGCTGATGCGCTACCTGAGTCAGACGGTCTGGGTAGGCCCATGGAAGGATCTGGCGGACGTGCTGGACCTTCCCCGCAGGACCCTGGCGTCCACACTGCAAAAGTTGACCGCCAAGGGGCTGATCCAGACCGCCGCTGTGGAGACGCCAAAGGAAAAAACAGGGCAGAGGCGGCCCACGGAAAAGAGCCGCGTCCGGCAGATGCGCATTCTTTGTCTGAGCGCGGCCCAGCGGGTCCTTGCAGACCTGTGCGTTGCGCAGGAGGACTATGAGCGCTGCCGGACACAGGGACTGAGCGCGGAGGAACTGGAGCGCTACGGGGAGCTTGTGGAAAAAATTCGCGCCAATGTGCAGCGGGCGCTGCAATAAGCGGTGAGATGGGGAAGCGGACACAGGGACTGTGCCTGCTTCCCCGGCTTTTTTAAAAAAGGGACGTGAAGAGTGCCTTTCTCCCCAAAAATTGGAAAACGGCCTTTACAAATGCAAACATATGTTCTATAATATCCGTATTCTGAAAGAGGAGGCTGGTGTTGTGCGGGCAAGACAGGAGACTTGCTGCTTTACCGGGCATCGTCCCGGAAAGCTGCCGTGGCGGTTCGACGAGACGGACCAGCGGTGCCTGCTTTTGAAACGACGGATGCAGGACGCGGTGGAGGCCGCCTATCAGGAGGGGTACCGCCATTTCCTGTGCGGCATGGCGCTGGGGTGCGACCTGTATTTTTGCGAGTGCGTGATGGCCCTGCGCGAGCGCCACCCGGATGTCACGGTGGAGGCGGCTGTGCCCTGTCCCACGCAGGCGGATGGGTGGACGGCGGCGCAACGGGCGCGGTATCAGCACTTGGTGGAAGGGTGCGATCTGGAGACGCTGGTCTCGGCGAAGTACACGCCCACCTGTATGCAGCGGCGGGACCGCTACATGGTGGATCACGCCTCGCTGCTGATTGCCGCCTTTGACGGCACTGCCGGAGGCACCCAATATACCATGCAGTACGCCATGCAAAGGGGACTGGATATCGTAGACCTGCCGATCCCCAGCGGGAACGAATGAAAAAGAGCGCTGCGCCGCCAATGGAATGGGCGAATTGGGCGAATCGGATGCGTCTTTCCTATTGTATTTTCGACCGGTTTCGCATATAATGAAAAACGTGACTGATCTCCGGTCAAAACCGGAAAGGGAGGGCGTTTATGACAACAAATGAAAAAAAGCAGCTGATGGCTGCGGCCTGCATCGTGCGGATGGGTGTCATCAAGGGGACCCATGCGGCCAAGGCGGGCCATCCGGGCGGCAGCCTGTCTGCGGCGGATTTATTTGCGTATCTTTATGAAAAGGAATTGCGGGTCGATCCCCAAAACCCCAAGTGGGAGGAGCGGGACCGCTTTGTGCTGTCCAAGGGCCATACCGCGCCGGGCCTTTACGCCGCGCTGGCGCTGCGGGGCTTTTTCCCGGAGGAGGACCTGCTGACCCTGCGCCATATCGGCAGCCATTTGCAGGGCCATCCCAACATGAACCTGACGCCGGGGGTGGATATGTCCACCGGCTCGCTGGGGCAGGGCATTTCCGCCGCTGCCGGCATGGCGTTGGCGGCAAAGTATCAGGGGAAGGACTGCCGGGTCTATGCACTGCTGGGCGACGGCGAATTGCAGGAGGGGCAGGTGTGGGAAGCATTCATGTTTGCCCATCACTACCGTCTGGACAATCTGTGCGTCATCATTGACAACAACGGCCTGCAGATCGACGGAAGCGTGGAGAAGGTCATGAGCCCCTATCCCATTCCCGAAAAGCTGCGCGCCTTCGGCTTCGAGGTTGCCGAGATCGACGGGCATGATTTTGACCAGATGGAAGCGGCCTTCGCAAAGGCCAAGAGCACCAGGGACGTTCCCTTTGCCATCGTGATGAAAACCGTCAAGGGCAAGGACGTCAGCTACATGGAAAATCAGGCCGGCTGGCATGGAAAGGCCCCCAACGATGAGGAGTACGAACTTGCCATGAAAGAGCTTTCCGCTCACCTGGCAGAAGTGGAGGGAATGTAACATGGCAGACGTGAAGAAGATCGCCACCCGGGACAGCTATGGCAACGCGCTCAAGGAACTGGGCGCGCGGCATGAAAACCTGATCGTCTTTGACGCGGACCTTGCGGGCGCCACAAAGACCGCTACCTTCCAAAAAGCATTTCCCACCCGTCACTTTGACTGCGGCATTGCCGAGGCGGACATGATCGACGTGGCTGCCGGCGCGGCATCCATGGGACTGGTGCCGTTTGCATCCAGCTTTGCCATGTTTGCCGCAGGGCGGGCCTTTGAGCAGATCCGCAACAGCGTGGGCTATCCCCACCTGAATGTGAAGATCGGCGCCACCCACGGCGGAATCTCCGTGGGCGAGGACGGCGCCTCCCACCAGTGCTGCGAGGATTTTGCCCTGATGCGCGCGATCCCCGGCATGGTGGTCATGTGCCCGTCCGACGATGTGGAGGCAAGAGCCGCGGTTCTGGCGGCCTACGAGTACGTCGGCCCCGTGTATCTGCGCTTTGGCCGGCTGGCGGTCCCCGTATTCCATGAGGAGGAGACGTTCCGCTTCCAGATCGGGAAGGGCGAGACGCTGCAAGACGGCACCGATGTGGCCATTCTTGCCACCGGATTGATGGTCAACGAGGCCGTGGAGGCCGGAAAGGCCTTGCGGGAGGCCGGAATCTCCGCCCGCATCATCAATCTTTGCACCATTAAGCCTTTGGACGAGGCGCTGGTGGTGAAGGCCGCCCGCGAGTGCGGCAAGATCATCACCTGCGAAGAGCACAGCATCGTTGGCGGTTTGGGAGAAGCGGTGTGCGCACTTTTGAGTGAAAAGTGCCCCACGCCGGTCCGCCGGATCGGCGTCAACGACGAGTTTGGACATTCCGGTCCCGCGGCGGCCCTGCTCAAGCAGTTTGGCCTCAGCGCGGAGCATATTGTGGAAGTTGCAAAGGACCTGTGCGCAAAATAAAAAAGACTGCCGGACACGCTTTTCGTGTCCGGCAGTTTTTTTAGTGAGCCACAAGCTCGCCCTTTTTCTCTTTGCGCTTCTTGACAGGAGGCGGTGCGTCCCAGTACCGGGTGGTTTTCCGGAACAGCGGCTCGCAGACATACAGCACCGCGGGGATGCCGAAAATGCTGATGATCGCGGAAATGACCGCGCCCCGGGCCAGCATGATGCAAATGGCACCGATCAAATCGATGGAGGAGACAAAGGACACGCCCAGCGTGGCGCAAAACAGTACCAGCGCGCTGGTGATGATGGAGGCGTCAGAGGTGGTGGCGGCGATGCGGACGGCTTCCTTTCGCCCGCATCCCTTGCGCAGCTCCTCCTGGAACCGGGAGGTCATCAAAATGGCGTAATCCACGGTGGCGCCCAGCTGCACGCAGCTGATAACGGTAGGCGCGATAAACGGAATTGCCGCACCGGTAAAATAGGGTGCGCCTTGATTGATGCAGATGGCCAGCTCAATGGCGGCCACCAGCACCACGGGGATGGAAAGGGACTGAAAGACGATGGCCACAATGATCAAGATCGCGGCAATGGAAATATAGTTGGTGACTTTGAAATCCACCGCGCTGGTCTCAATCAAATCCTTGGTCATGGCGCCTTCTCCCGTGACCATGGCGGAGGAATCGTAGGATTTTACAAGGCCGTCCAGCGCGTCCAGCTGCTGGGCAATCTCATCCGAGGCGGGGGCGTAGCGGGAGTTGACCATCATCATCTGGTAGCCGCCCTGCTTGAGCATGTTTTTGACCGCGTCCGGAATGAAGAAATCCGGAATGCCGTTGCCCAGCATGGCATGGTAGGAAACGACGGAGGTGATGCCGGGGACAGCGTCGATCTGGTTTTCCAGATCACTCATTTCGGCGGCAGTGAGGTCATCCCGCAAAATGATGAAGTGGGAGGTGGCCATGTCGAAGTCGTCCTTTAGCTTTTGGTTGGCGACAATGGAAGGAAGGTCCCGGGGAAGCGATTCGTCCAGCTTGTAGTAGATGGATGCGTGGTTTTGCGCATAGAGCGCGGGAATGAACAGCACCAACAGCAACAGCACGAACGCCTTGCTGTGGCGCAGGACGAAGCCGTTGACCCGGTCAAAACTGGGAATCAGCGTTTTGTGGGTGTATTTGTCCAGCTGGTCGCTGAAGAGCAGCAAAAAAGCGGACAGGACGAAAATGACGGTGACAACGCCCAGAACCACGCCCTTGGCCATGACAATGCCGATATCGCGCCCCAGCGTGAGGCGCATGAAGCACAGCGCCAAAAAGCCTGCGATGGTGGTGAGGCTGCTGCCGGAGAGGGAGCGGAACGCGGCGATGATGGCCTGGGTCATGGCGTCCCGATTGTCCTCGTAATTGGGGCGCTCCTCTTCGTATCGGCGGTAGAGGAAGATGGAGTAGTCCATGGTAACGCCCAGCTGCAAAACCGCCGCGATTGCTTTTGTGATGTACGAAATCTGCCCCAAAAAGAAGTTAGACCCGAAATTGTAGAGAACGGCGAAGCCAATGCTACCCATCAGCAGCAGCGGCAGAATGGTGGACTCCAGCGTCAGCGCCATGGCAACGAGGGCCAGCAGCACCGCAAGGCCCACAAAAAGCGGCAGCTCGCTGTTCATCAGATCCCGGGTGTCCTTGATGACCACGGAAAAGCCGGCAAGGAAGCAGTTGTCGTTGCAGACGGAGCGGACCTGCTCAATTGCCTTCATCGTCTCGTCGGAGGCGCCGGGGTGACTGTATTGGATGATCATCATGGTGGCGTCGCCGGAGAAGAACATATCCCGGAAGCTGGCGGGAATCATGTCAGTGGGGATTTGGATGCCCACCATGTTGCTGATCCACACGGCGTTGGAAACGCCGGGAATCTTCTCAATTTCGTTGATGAGGTTGTTGGACCAGCCGGCAGGCATATTCTCCACCACCAGCATGCTGGTGGCTGCCATCTGGAAAGGCTCCTCCAGCAGCTTTTCGCCTTGAGAGGACTCCAGATCCTGGGGAAGATACGATAGAATATCATAGTTGACCTTCGTGGAGATATAGCCGAGAACAGACGGAATGAGCAGCAGCACTGCAATCATAGCCACCAGCTTTGGCCGTCTCGTCAACTTGTGCGCAATTTTTTCAATCAAGGAAATACACCCTCCGTTTCAGAATTTCAGGCCGGGTCTCACTGGAAGATACCGGTAATGGCGGCCCAGAAGTCCTTGAACATTTGGGCGATGCGGCTCCAGACGGTGCCCTTTTCGGCGGTCTTGGCGGCAGCTTCCGTCTCCTCCGGCTCTGTCTCCTTGATTTCCTGCGTCCGAAGCAGGACCTGAATGCTGGAAGGAGACTGGTTGCGGGTGTCCGTCAGGGAGACGGCGTCGGCAGTGGCGTCCATCAAAAGAAGATTGTTCGTGTCGCCGGTATACTCGTTCCACGTATCTTCAATGATGTCGCTGATGTTGTTTTTGGCGGTTTTCACGTCGCCGGTTTTGTTGAGACTGCTCGCCGTGGCCCGCAGACTGGCGGCCAGCCCTTCCAGCGTTTGCTTTGTGCCGTCGTCCAGCTGCGTGCCGGAGGTTTTGAGCAGGGCTTCAAAGGAAGTCAAAAAGGCGTGGGTGTCCGTGGAGGTCGTGGTCAGATTGGTGACCATATCCCGGGTCTCCGTCAGGGTGTCCTTCAAACCGGGGGCGTACTGATTGATTACCCCGTGCAGTTCATCCATCGCGTCCAGCGCGTCGTCCAGAGAGTCCAACACATCGTCGGCGCTGTCGGAGAGTTTATCCATCCCATCAAGAGCGCTGGAGACGTTTCTCAGCAGCTTTCCAAGATCGCCGGAGAGACCGTCGTCATAGCCGATCAGGTCGCACAGCTCGCCAACGCTGTCCGTGATGTTTTGAGACTGCCCGTAGAGATTCAGCAAGGCCTTGGCCTTTTCAGCCGCGACCGCGTCAGAGGGGATCTTCTGCTTGAGGATGACGGTGAAAAACTGCTCCTCCGTCATGCCGCCGCTGCGGAGCAGCTGGTACATGCCTTGCAGCTCCATGGCCTTTTGATAGGTTTCCGGGATGGTTGGGTCGCCCACCTGGGCGGCGATGCCGGAGAGGACCGACGGTAAAACATCCTCTTCGGAGAGCGTCCCGCCGGAGGCCTCCACAGCCGCGGCGACCTGTGCGCTGACCGTCGAAAGCAGCGTTTGCATACTTTCGGCCTTGGAAGCTGCGCTGGAGGCGCTCTCGCCGCCTGCCATCAGAATTGCCGCTGTGAAATCCTCCTCGGAAAGCGCGCCGGAAGCGGCGCCCTGATAGATGCGGTTCAAGACCTTAGCCTGCTCCAGCGCTTCCTGAACCTCCTCCATCGTCATGCCCTGCATGGTGATCTCTTCACTGCCCACGCCCAGCTTCAGCTCTGCGAGCAGGGGCAGCAGATCCGCAAGGTCGTCCTCCAGCGCGTCGGCCCGCTTGCCCAGAGACTCCAGATCCTTGGCGGAGGCATTCCCGGCGGAGGAAATGCGGTCCAGATCGTCCTGCAGATCCTCCAGATCGTCCTGCATATCCTGCAGGCTGCTTTGCACCTTTCTGGCGGCGCTGAACACTTTGTCCAAAGCCGTGGTCGTGTCGTCTACCGCCTGAGCTGCGTGATCCAGATGGCCCGGCAGAGTGTCCAGAGACTGGTTGAGCGTATCGAGATCGGATAAGACCTTGTCCGCCTGCTCGTAGATCGCGCCTTTCCCGCTGGAAATGGTGCCCCGGGCCTCGTTTAACTTGTCGAGACCCTTGGCTGTGGCGTTCAGGCTGCTGCTCATGCCATTGAGAGAATCCAAAAGGGTATCCAGACTGCCGGAGAGCTTGTCGTAATTGTCCTCCAGATCGTCCTTCCGCTCACCCAGCTTTGCGATTTCCTCCAGCTGGCTCAGCGTGGCGGGGACCATTAAAAAGGTCATGCCGTCAAAGGCGAAGTTGTCGCTGCCCACGCGAATGGTAAAATGCTGCTCTTCGCCGGGCAGCGCCAAATACAGCACCGCCCGCAGGTTGCCCAGCAGCTGCACCTGCGCGCCCGGCGCCTCCAGAGAGAGAATGTCGTCCTGATTGAACAGCGCCATCGCTTCCAGCGTGTAGTTGTTCTTCGCGTATTCGCTGGCGGCTTCGTTGGGAACAATGTCCAGCTGAATTTCCACGACGCCGGTCTTTCCCGCAAGCTCCTCTGCCTTGGTGGGAACGCCGTTGAGCGTATAGTGCATGGAGATGGTCCAAGGCAGCGTTTCAAAGGGCTGCGTGGTTTTGCCCTCAAAATAGAAATGAGAGGGCGCCGAGGACGCATCAAACTGAAAGACCGTGGCGCCGTCCTTGCTGGTGGGCGCGGTGCCGTCCGTCAGGTTCACCACCTCGTCATAAGGTCCGTAGTCGGTCAGGGAAGTGGCCCCGTTGAGGATGTAGCTTTTCACAACGCTGCCTTCCGTCAGGTTTCCATAGTAATCCAGCGTGGCGTAATACGCCTCGTCATAAGACGGCGTTATGCCGTCCCCAATAGCGCCGGCCGCCGCCGGCAAGGTGAAAGCCGTTGCGGTAGTTAGGGCCATGGCGGCTGCCAAGAGGCGTTTTCCGAAAAGATGCACATGCTGTTTCATACAGATTCCCCCACATATAATCAATAAGTGTTGATTATCAAAAAAGTGTTGACTTATCAAACTGGGTTGATTATAGTGAGAATAGACACGAAGGTCAATAGACAAATCCGCAAGGATGTCTAATTCATCACGGGGCTGCTGATAAGGAGAAGAAAACCATGCTGAAAAATCCAGAGGACCGCCGCGCCAGACGGTCCCGCAAACTGCTCAAGGACGGACTGCTGGAGCTGATGAAGGGGAAGGACTTTTCCCACATCTCCGTTCGTGACATCACAGAGCACGCCGATGTGAACCGGGGAACATTCTACCTGCACTATTCCGGAACGGCGGAGCTGCTGCAAAGCCTGGAGGACGATCTTTTGCAGGAGGCGCAGACGCTGATCGACGCGCATATTCAGGAGACTGTGGCGGACGGAACCATGCGGCCCGTGTTTGAGCCAATTCTGGATTTTGTAATTGAACATAAGGAAACCTGTACGATTCTATTTAAAAATAACGAAGTCAGCAATTTCACACAGCGGCTGCAGCAGGTGATAGAGCGCAACGGGGAGGACCTGGTCCGGGCGTGGTTTCACCCGGCAAATGAGGCGCAGGTGCCGTATTTGCTGAGCTTTGTCACGTGGGGCCTTCTGGGCCTGATTAAGGAGTGGTTCGACGAGAACATGGCCCTTCCCCGGGAGGACCTCATCTCCACGGCGGAGTATCTGGTCAGCGGGGCCACCGCCCGATTGTTCGCGCAGGGCTGAGCGCAAAACGGCTGGGACCGGCCCCGGATTATGGGAAGGGAGACCTTGGGATGGCGTCATTCACACGGGAGGCAATTAAAAAGTCCTTTTTGAAGCTGCTTGATGAGCGGCCGCTCATGCAGATCAAGGTAAAAGATATTGTGGAGGACTGCGGGATCAACCGCAACTCCTTTTATTACCACTATGAAGATATTCCGGCGCTTTTGATGGAGATTGTGACGGAGGACGTAGACCGCATTCTCCGGGAGCACGCCTCCGGGGATTCGCTGATGGACTGCGTGGACGCGGGCGTGGCGTTTGCGCTGAAGAACAAGCGGGCCATTTTGCATATCTACCGCTCTGTTGAACGGGGCGTCTACGAACAGCACCTGATGAAAATCTGCCGCCATGTGGTGGTGGCCTACGCCGATGCCGTCTTTGGCGCGGCGCCCATCAGCGAGGAGGATCGGGAGACGCTGATTCGCTTTTACCAGTGCGAGTGCTTCGGGCAGATCATTGAGTGGCTCAACAGTGCCATGAGCTATGATATCCAGGGGCAGTTTCACCGCCTCTGCCAGCTGCGGGAGGGAATGCTGGAGGAGATGGTCCGCCGCTGCACATTGGAAAACGGCGCGGCTGCCCAGTGACAAAGAGAAAAGACGGCGGGGGAACCCGCCGTCTTGGTTTGTAGATAAGTCCCGAAGCATTTCGAGAACGAAAAAAAGCTCGCCGGGAGAAAAGCTCGCCGCTTTTTTGGACAAAAGCTGCCGTATGCCCAAAATCCGGACAAACAGGCCCGGAGTGTCTGCTTTTGATACAGCCGCGATACTTTGCCCATGTCCAAACCGGGGCGCTGCTGCTATGCTACTGTCTGGTGAATCAACCGCCGGATGAGGTGTTTTTCTATGCCGTCTGTAAAATTGATGAAAATTGCAAAGGGCGTGTATATCGCGGCATCCGCGGCATTTTGCGCTTTGGGACTGCTTTTGATCTGCGCACCGGACGCAGCAGCCGCCGTCATCGGCGGCGCGGTGGGGGCGGCGCTGCTGCTCTTTGGAGGGGTGAAGCTGCTGGGGTACTTTTCAAAAGACCTTTACCGGCTGGCGTTTCAATATGACCTGGCCTTTGGAATTTTGCTTTCGGTGCTTGGGATTTTGCTGCTTTTCCATATCGAGGGCACCATGCGCCTTTTGTGTGTGGTGCTGGGGGTCATCGTTTTGGCGGAGGGACTTTTCAAGGTGCAGATGGCCTTGGACGCCAGACGCTTCGGCCTGCTCCGGTGGCAGCTGATTCTGGTCATGGCATTGGCCACGGGGATTTCCGGGGTGGTGTTGATCGTCTGGCCGGAGGGAAGCGTGGGGACGGTGATCGTCTTTATGGGAATTTCCCTGCTTTTGGAGGGCGCGCTCAACCTGAGCGTGGCGCTTTGCACCATCAAGATCATTCAAAACCAACGGCCGGAGGACCCGCTGTGAGCGGGGAGGATCGGCCCGGAAGCTCGGAAAAGAGAAGAAAGCCGCCGCTGCAAATGCAGCGGCGGCTTTGTCTCTATCAGCGCTCTTCCCGGAAATAGGCAAGCCCCAGACTGGCGGGCGGCTGATTCTCCTGCTTTTTCCGCAGGGAAATGAAAATCAGCACCGCGATGGTGACAAGATACGGAAGCATCTTGAAAAGCTCCTGCGAGCTGCGGGTAAGACCCGGAATGTAAAGATACATCCAAAATAGCAAACCGAAGAGGTAAGAACCCCAGATGGCGTTGACGGAGCGCCACACGGCGAAGATGACCAGCGCCACCGCCAGCCAGCCCAGCGCCTCGATGGTGCCGTCGTTGGCCCAGGTGCCCTTGATGTAATCCATGGTGTAATAAAGACCGCCGAGGCCGGAGATTCCGGCGCCGATGCAGGTGGCGAGGTACTTGTTGCGGGTGACATTGATGCCCGCCGCGTCCGCCGTGGCGGGATTTTCACCAACCGCCCGCAGGTTCAGCCCCTTCCGGGTGCGGCCCAGAAACCAACGCATGGCAATGGCCAGAGCAATGGCCAGATAGACCATGAAGCCATAGCTGAGAAACAGGGAGCCGAACACGCCGAGGTGGGAGACGTTTGCGATGTTTGCCCGGTAGATGGCGCTGCTGGTGGCCACGGAGATCTGCCCCACGCCGCCGGCCATGGTGTTGAGACTGCCGCCGAAAAAGTTTGCCACGCCGCTGCCGAAAATGGTGAGGGTCAAGCCGGTGACATTCTGGTTGGCGCGCAGCGTGATGGTCAGGAAGCTGTACAGCAGACCGCCAAGAGCCGCAGCCAAAAACGCGGCGACGAAACTCAGCACCAGGCACACCACGGGGGAAGGGGCGGGGTTGTTGAATTCATAGAAGAAGGAGGCCGCGAGCCCCGCGATGCCGCCCAGATACATGATGCCCGGAACGCCCAGATTCAGGTTCCCGGATTTCTCCGTCAGGATTTCGCCCAAGGCGCCGTATAGGATCACGGTGCCAAAAACGATGGCGGATTGAATCAGCTGGATGAGCTGTGTGCTGGTCATTTCGACGCCTCCTTTCCGGATCGCATGATGACGCGGTAATTGATAAAGAATTCACTGCCAAGAATAAAGAAGAGGATGATGCCGGTGATGACGCTGGAGGCGTAGTCGTTCAGATTGAACTGGGAGGCGATCTGAATGGAGCCTTTTTGTAAAAACACCAGCAGCAAAGAAATCAAAATCATGACGAAGGTGTTGAACTGGGCAAGCCACGCCACGATGATGGCGGTAAAGCCACGTCCGCCGGCGGTGGAGGTGGAAATGGTGCGGCTTGCGCCGGCAACGGCGATGAATCCGGCCAGACCGCAGATGGCGCCGGAAATGGCCATGGTGCGGATGGTGACCTTCTTGACGTTGATTCCGGCATACCGGGCGGTGTTGACGCTGTCCCCCACCACGGTGATCTCATACCCCTGCTTGGAGTATTTTAAGTAGAGGAACATTCCAACCGTCAGCGCCAGCACCAAAATCACATTCAAACCGTAGGCCTGAGCAAATACAGCCGGGAACCAGCCGGCCTTCGTCTGCTGGTTGATCACGCCCACCGTGTTGGAGCCGAAGGGGTTTTCCCACAGCGCCACGCAGTAGCTGGTCAACTGGATGGCCACGTAGTTCATCATCAGGGTAAAGAGGGTCTCGTTGGTGTTCCAGACAGCCTTGAAAATGGCGGGGATCACGCCCCACACGCAGCCCGCCAGCAGGCTGGCCGCCGCCATGACGACAAGAAGGGCGGGGGTGGGAAGCGCACTCCCGAAGGTCAGCATGATCCCTGCGGTGACGATGCCGCCCAGCAGGACCTGTCCCTCGGCGCCCACGTTCCAAAATCTCATTTTGAAAGCGGGAGCAAGGCCCACGCCGATGCACAGCAGCATCATGGCGTCGCGGATCGTGACCCAGCTGCGCCGGTTGGAGCCGAAGGCTCCGTCAAACATGGCCTCGTAGACCTGAAGGGGATTCAGCTTCGTCACGGTGAAGATGAAGATGCCGCTGACCACCAAAGAGAGCAGCACGGCAACGATACGAATGGCGTAAGCCTTGGAACGGGCAATGCCGTCCCGCTTGGCGATGCGCAGCAGGGGCTCTTTATGCTGTTTGACCGCACTCATGATTGCGCCGCCTCCTTTTCAAAACGAGTCATCAGGAGGCCCACTTCCTCCTTGGTGGTGGAGCGGGCGTCCACAATGCCGCTGACCTGACCGCCGCACAGGACCATAATCCGGTCGCAAAGCTCCAGCAAAACGTCCAGATCCTCGCCGACGTAGATCACGGCGACGCCCTTCATCTTCTGCTCCGTCAGCAGGTTATAAATGGTGTAGGAGGTGTTGATATCCAACCCCCGGACGGCGTAAGCGGTCATCAAAACGGAAGGCTCCTGCGCGATTTCGCGGCCCACCAGCACTTTTTGCACGTTGCCGCCGGAAAGACGGCGCACCGGGAAATTGACCCCGGGCGTGACGACCTCCAGCTGCTCCATCACATCCTCCGCCAGCTTCCGGGGCGCCTTTCGGTCCGTGAAGAAGCCAACGCCCTTGCGATAGCTGCGCAAAAGCATATTGCCCGTCATGCCAAGGGAACCCACAAGGCCCATGCCCAGACGGTCCTCGGGCACGAAGGCAAGAGACACGCCGGACTTTTTAATCTGAAGGGGGGTCTTGCCCACCAGCTCCACGCCCTGATCCCCCTCGGCGGTACCGATGGGGCGGTAGAGGATGGAGGCGCCTGCGGAGAGGCCCTGCAATCCGGCGATGGCTTCCAGCAGCTCCTTTTGACCGGACCCGGCAATGCCGGCGATGCCCAGAATCTCTCCGCCCATGGCAGTGAAGGAGACGTTATCCAGCCGCTTCACGCCCATGGCGTCATAGACGGTCAGCCCCTTGGCGTCCAGCCGGGGGGTCGGATTTTCGGGTGCGGGGCGTTCAATGTTTAAAGAGACGGCGTGGCCCACCATCATGTCCGTCAGCTTTTGCGGGGAGGTCTCGGCGGTAGCCACATCGCCGATGTAGCGCCCCTTTCGGAGCACAGCCACCCGGTCCGACACGTCCATGACCTCATGGAGCTTGTGGGTGATGATGACCATGGCCTTTCCGTCCGCCTTCATGTTGCGCATGACGGTGAAGAGCTGGTTCGTCTCCTGGGGGGTGAGGACGGCGGTGGGTTCGTCCAGAATCAGGATGTCCGCGCCGCGATAGAGGACCTTGACGATCTCCACCGTCTGCTTTTCAGACACCGACATGTCGTAGACCTTTTTGGCGGGATCAATGGAAAATCCGTATTTTTGGCAGATATCCGTGATTTTGCCGGCGGCGGCCTTCAGGTCCAGCTTTCCTTCATCCTCCAGACCCAGCACAATGTTTTCCGCGGCGGTAAATACATCCACCAGCTTGAAATGCTGGTGGATCATGCCGATGCCGCAGAGGAAGGCGTCCTTGGGGGAGGCGATGGTGACGCTCTGTCCGTTCACAAGGATCTCCCCCTCGTCGGGGAAGTAGATCCCGGCCAGCATGTTCATCAGCGTGGTCTTGCCGCTGCCGTTTTCTCCCAGCAGGGATAAAATTTCACCCCGCCGGATATCCAAACTGACGCTGTCGTTTGCGACGACCTTGCCGAAGCGCTTGGTGATATTTTTCAGCTGGATGGCACTGGTATGTTCCAAACCAATCTTCCTTTCTTGTTTCTCATGTTTAAAATGAGACGTATTGGAAACCGAAATGGCATTTGAAACCCAGATTTGCGCACAGATCGTCGTCAAATCGAAATGGATTCCGCAAAGGGCCGGTACAACGTGGAGCAAACCGTGCCCCAAAGAAACAGAACTAACAATTCTATTATAAGAAAAAGTCGGCCGTTTTTCAAGAGAATCCGTTCATACGGACCGTCAAATTCCATGCTTTTTTTAAAAGGGCTGTCAATTGCAGGAAAAACCTTCTCCAAAAAAGAAAAGGGGCTGCCAAATGGCAGCCCCTTCGCTCTGAAATTTAGTTCAGCTCGGTGATTCCATTGATGTGCAGACCAAAGTAGGGGGCGCTGCGCAGTACGGACTCCTGGAAGGCGCCATCCACGATGGCCTCACCGGAATCGGCAACGAAGTCGCCGTTGGTGTCCAGACCGAAAGCGGAGGTGACGTGACCGTCGGCATCCACCTGATAGGAACCGTTCTCTGCGCTCTGGCAGGTGAACTTGGAGGTATCGAATACCTTCAGGCTGCCGTCCTTGATGCCGCTCCATGCGGCGTCCACTGCTTCCTTCGTACCGGCGGCACAGCTCTCACCCAGGGCGGAGATCATCACGGCGCTGTCGGCATAGCCGGCGGCGTAGTCGGTGGGGATCTCTTCGCCGGCCATGAACTTCTCCAGCGTTGCCTTGTAGAGCACGGACCAGTTGTTCTGGGCGGAGGTCAGAGCGGCCTTGGGAGCCACAGACAGCATGTCGATGTTGTAGCCCACGGAGTAAGCCACGGTGCCGGCATCCTGCGCGGCCTGCACGGCGGAGGGAGCGCCGGTGGAGTCGGCATGCTGGCCGATGATGACGCAGCCCTTGCTCATCAGAGCGTTGGCGGCTTCACCCTCAGCCACGGGATCGTACCAGGAGTTGGTATAGGTCACGTCCATGTGGGCGTCAGCCACCACGGACTGGATGCCCAGCAGGAACGCGGTGTAGCCGCAGACCACCTCGGCATAGGGGAACGCGCCCACATAGCCCACATAGGGATCGGTGACGGTACCGGCGTCCATAAGCTCCTTGAGCTTCATGCCGGCGACAACGCCGGAGACGTAACGGGACTCATATGTATACGGGAAGATGTTCTTGAAGTTGGCAAGGCCGGAGGGAGCGGCGGTATCACCGGTGCAGGAGACGAAGGTGACATCGGCATAATCGCTGGCAGCCTGCTGCATGTGGCTTTGATGGCCGTAAGAATCGGAGAAGATGATGGTGCAGCCCTCTTCCGCCAGATCCACGGCGGTGTCGTAGCAGGTTTCATCTTCGGGAATGTTGTACTTGAATACGACCTGAGAGTTTACATCGATGCCCAGCTCCTCGCAGGCGGCGGTGAGACCCTCGATGTGCGCGGCGTCGTAACCGGAGTTGACGTCGTGGACGCAGATGAGGCCGATCTTCACGTCGGAAGCGGCAGAGGGCTCCTCTGTTTTTTCCGGCGTCTCGGCGGGCGCCTCGGTCTTTTTGCCGCCGCAGGCGGCAAGACCCAGCACCATGGTGAGCGCAAGAAGTGTTGCAAGAAACTTCTTCATTGAATTTCCTCCTTTAAAATATGGTCAAACATATGGAAAGGAATGACCTTTGCTTCTGTCATCATACAAGGTTCCCTGCAAAAATTCAACTGAATTTTTGAATTTTAAACAGAAATGGGGTCCGAACTTTTGACCTGTTTTTTACATTCTTTTATCCAAATCTTACGAAATTGCAAAAAACAAGCAGCACGGAGAGCGAAATTTCGCTCTCCGTGCTGCGGAGTGCATACAGTGGCAGGAAGGCGTCACGCCGAAACGGAGGTTCCGGTCTGCCCGGCGATTCCGGCCCGGGCCTTTTCCAGCAGCGTGATGAGGGCGGTGCGGCCGGGTCGGCTCTCGGCAAACTTCACGGCGGAGAGGACCTTTGGCAGCATGCTCCCCGGGGCAAACTGCCCCTCCGCCGCAAAGGCGCGCGCCTCGGCGGGAGTCATGTGGTCCAGCCATCTTTGATCGCTTTTTCCAAAATTCACGGCCACCTTTTCCACGGCGGTGAGAATGATGAGGGCGTCGGCGCTTAGCGACTGGGCCAGCAGCGCGGCGGCAAAATCCTTGTCAATGACCGCGCCCGCGCCCTTGAGGTGGTTACCGCCGGAGGGATAGACGGGAATGCCCCCGCCGCCGCAGGCAATCACCACCTGCCCGGCGTCCAGCAGGGTGCGGATGGTGTCCAGCTCTACAATGGACTTTGGAAGGGGAGAGGCCACGCACCGCCGCCAGCCCCGGCCGGCATCCTCCATGACGGCGTTGCCCCGGCGGCGCATTTCCTCCGCTTCCGCCTCCGTCATGAAAGCGCCGATGGGTTTGGACGGATTTTGAAAAGCGGGATCGTCTGCGTCCACCTCCACCTGCGTCAAAATGGTGGCAACGCCACGGCGCAGGCCGCGGTCCAAAAGCTCCTCCCGCAGCGCGTTTTGCAGATCGTAGCCGATGTAGCCCTGACTCATGGCGGTGCACACGGACATGGGCGCCATGGGGTGGGTGGGGTCCTCCCGGCTGAGGGTGGTCATGGCGGTGTTGATCATCCCCACCTGCGGACCGTTGCCGTGGACCACCGCCACGGTGTTCCCCTCTTCAATCAGGTCCACAATGGCCTTGGCCGTGTTTTTCACGGCGGCCATCTGCTCGGGCAGGTTGCGGCCCAGAGCGTTTCCGCCCAAGGCGATGACGATACGTTTTCCCATGATGGCGAGACTCCCCCTTAAAAGGCTTTCCGCGGCTTGCCGCCATCCATTGCCATCAGAGCGGATACGGGGTCCTTCACCTTGGACATCATGATCATGGCGGCAATGATGTAGGGCTTGTAGCTGGCCTGCTTGTAAAGAGGCACCAGATACCGGTCAAACACGCTGGCGTCCACCTCGCCCTCCGGGCAGGAAAGAGCGGAGATGTCGGCAGGCAGGCAGTGGAGGTACAGGGCGCTTTCATCCTTCGTCCGCTTCATCATCTCTTCGGAGCAGGTCCAGTCCTTGTGCTGGGCATTCTGGGCCAGCAGCTGCTTTTCCAGCGCGTCGATGCCCGCTTGATCGCCGGACTGATAGAGCTTTGTCCGGCTTTCCATGGCGGCAAAGGGCGCCCAGCTCTTGGGATAGACGATGTCCGCGCCGTCAAAGGCCTCATCCATGGTGGAAACCTTGGTGTAGGACCCCCCGGTGGCCTTGGCGTTGCGCCGGGCGATCTCCTCCACCTCCGGCATCACGTCGTACCCCTCGGGATGGGCCAGCGTCACGTCCATGCCGAAGCGGGTCATGAGGCCGATGACGCCCTGGGGGACGGACAGGGGCTTTCCGTAGGAGGGGGAGTAGGCCCAGGTCATGGCGATCTTCTTGCCCTTGAGGTTTTCCACGCCGCCGAAGTGGTGGATGACATGGAGCATATCCGCCATGCACTGGGTGGGGTGGTCCACGTCGCACTGGAGGTTTACCAGCGTGGGCTGCTGCTCCAAAATCCCGTCCCGGTAGCCCTCCTTCACGGCGTCCATGAAGGTTTTTTGATACTTGTGGCCCTCACCGATGAACATGTCGTCCCGGATGCCGATGACGTCGGCCATGAAGGAGACCATGTTGGCGGTTTCCCGGACGGTTTCGCCGTGGGCGATCTGGCTCTTTTTCTCGTCCAGATCCTGCACCTGCAAGCCCAGAAGGTTGCAGGCGGAGGCAAAGGAGAACCGGGTGCGGGTGGAATTGTCCCGGAAGATGGAAATGCCGAGACCGGAATCAAAGATGCGGGTGGATTTGTTCCGCTCCCGCAGATCCCGCAGGGCATCGGCCACGGTAAAAATGGCGGAGAGCTCCTCGTCGGTCTTGTCCCACGTCCAGTAGAAGTCATTCTTATACATGTTGTTGATGTGCAGCTTTTCAAGGCGCTGTGCCAGTTCAATTGTTTTAGACATACGGTTCTCTCCTTATTTAATATCGTTGTCCGTGAGGCTCTGGCGGAACTGGGCGACGTCGCCGGTTTTGTTTTCCGCTTTGTAAAGACCGGGCACGGCGGCGTATAGCGCCGCGCAGGTCACAAGGTCCTGTTTCCAGGTGATTTCGTTGGGGGCGTGGGCCTGGGACTCCGCGCCGGGGCCAAAGCCCACGCAGGGGATGCCGTAGCGGCCCTGAATGGCCACGCCGTTGGTGGAGAAGGTCCACTTGTCCGTGAGAGGACGGCCCCGGCGCAGATGCATGGCGTCCTTTTTGGGGTCCGCGTCGTCGTGGCCGATGCGCGCATCGCCCCAAAGGGCGTGATGGGCGTCGATGAGGGCCTGCACGTGGGCGGCGCTCTCCCGGTTGATCCAAGTGGGGAAGAAGCACTCCGTCTCGTAAACCTCCCCCGTCCAAGAGGGGCGGTTGTACATGTACATGCTGACGCTGACATCGTCGCCGTATTTTTTCACGGCGGGCAGATTCCGAATCTCCTCGAGGCAGGAATCCCACGTCTCGCCGGCGGTCATGCGCCGGTCAATAGACACCGCGCAGCTGTCCGCCACGGCGCAGCGGGAGGGGGAGGTGAAGAAAATTTCAGAGACGGTGCAGGTGCCCCGGCCGAGGAATTGGGCGTCCTCGAAGTGTTCCGGATTGAAGGCGGGGTTCAGCATCTTCACAAGGCCCTTGATCTGGTTGCTGGGTCCGTCGCCATTTTCGTTCAGCGCCCGGACGTCCTGCAAAATGTCCGCCATTTTAAAGATGGCGTTGTCACCCCGCTGGGGGGCAGAGCCATGACAGGAGATTCCCTTTACATCCACGCGGATCTCCATGCGGCCCCGGTGGCCCCGGTAAATGCCGCCGTCCGTCGGCTCCGTGGAGATGACGAACTCAATTTTGTCCTTGGCGGCGGGGAAACCCTGATTGACGATGTACTGCCAGCACATGCCGTCGCAGTCCTCTTCCTGCACGGAGCCAACCACCATCAACTTGTAGCCCGCGGGAATGAGGTGCAGGTCCTTCATGATGCGTCCGCCGTACACGGCGGCGGCCATGCCGCCCTCCTGATCGCTGCCGCCCCGGCCGAAAATGATGTCCTCCGTCTCGTAGCCCTGATAGGGATCGGCCTCCCAGTTGGCGCGGTTGCCCACGCCCACGGTGTCGATGTGGGAATCGATGGCGATGATCCTGTCCCCGTCGCCTATCCAACCGATGACGTTGCCCAGACCGTCGATTTCCACGCTGTCAAAGCCCACCTTTTCCATCTCGGCCTTGATGCACGAGACCACCTCCCGTTCTCCGCAGCTCTCGCTGGGATGGGAGATCATATCCCGCAGGAATCGGGACATGTCCGCCCGATAGCCTTCCGCCGCCGCCTTGATCGCTTCAAAGTCCATAGCATTGCCCTCCATATCAATGTAAGATGTTACCCTTTGCGCACGCAGGGTACCGGCTCTCGTAGAAACAGAGTCTTTTATCTGTTCTTATCATAGCATAAGATTTCTGCTTGTCAAACAAAGATTTAGAAAACCAAAAAATTATTTTGAATCATGGTTGATTTCCTCAAAAATTATGGTATGATAAAAAAGAAATTTCATAAAAGTGATAAGAATGAAGTGAGTAAGGGGGCGTTTTTTACGGAGAGCGGAAAAATGGAACTTCTGCGGCAGGTGGCAGAGGGCATTGCCGCGCAGTTTGGAAGCAACTGCGAGGTGGTGGTGCACGATCTGAGCCGCCATCCGGACCACTCCATCGTGACGATTGTCAACGGGCATGTGTCCGGGCGGGCGGTGGGAGACGGCGCTTCCAGCGTGGTATTGGAACAGATGGAGAGCAACGATCCGGAGCCGAAGGACCACCTTTGCTATTTGACCAAGACGCCGGACGGGAAGATCCTCAAGTCCTCGACCATCTATATCCGCAACGGCAGGGGGAAGGTTTCCGCGATTCTTGCCATCAATTACGACATCTCCAAGCTTTTGATGGTGGAAGGGGCCGTGAAGGAGCTGATCTCCACGCAGGAGCCGGCCCAAAGCGAGCCGGAGAAGATCGTCAATGTCAACGATTTGCTGGAGGATCTGATCCAGCAGTCGGTGGCGCTGGTGGGAAAGCCGGTGGCGCTGATGAACAAGGACGACAAGGTGCGCGCCATCCGGTTTTTAAATCAGAACGGCGCGTTCCTCGTGACGAAGTCGGGAGATAAGATCGCCCGGTATTTCGGCATTTCCAAGTACACATTGTACTCTTATATCGATATCAAACAGGAGGGCAAAAGCGTATGATTGACCTGAGCATCCATCAAGAAGGCTTGGCGCACAACATCGCCAAGGCAAAGGAAAATGGTATCCTCATTCCCACCATTGCTCAGATGCGCAACCCGGAAACCATTCCGGAAAAGGTGCGCTCAAAGCTTAAAAACGTGGCGCTTGGCGAGGTAAATCCGCTGAACCTGTTCCGGATCACTTGGAAAAACGAGCCGAAGGACTTTGGCGGACTCTATCAGGAGACGCCCAATTATGTGGAGTTTCCCAGCGAGCTGACCGGCGTTCCCTGCCGGATCGTCGCCATGGTGGGCAAGTGGTTTCCCACCGGCTGCCATAAAGTCGGCGCCAGCTTTGGATGCCTCGCTCCCCGGCTGGTGACGGGGCAGTTTGACGTGGAGGCCCATAAGGCCGTGTGGCCCTCCACGGGAAATTATTGCCGCGGCGGCGCCTTCAACTCCAAGCTGCTGGGCGCGCAGGGTGTGGCGATCCTGCCCGCCGGCATGAGCCGGGAGCGGTTCGACTGGCTCCGTGAGATCGGGGCGGAGGTCATTGCCACCCCCGGCGGGGAGTCCAACGTCAAGGAGATCTTCGACAAGACCAACGAACTCAAACGGGACCCCGGGTACATGGTGTTCAACCAGTTTGAGGAGATGGGCAACCCCCTGTGGCACTACAACGTCACCGGAAACGCGCTTGCGGACGTGTTTGAGAGCGTCAAGCGTCCCGGAGATCGGTTTGCGGGGGCCTGCTTCACCTCCGGCTCCGCCGGGACCCTTTCCGCCGGGGACCGGCTCAAGGAGCGGTATCCCCAGCTGAAGCTTGGCGTGGGAGAGGCGCTCCAGTGCCCCACCATTCTGGAAAACGGCTTTGGCGGCCACCGTATTGAGGGCATCGGTGACAAGCATATCCCGTGGATTCACAACGTGAAAAATACCGATATGGCCATCGCCATTGACGACGAGGACAGCCAGAGATTGCTGCGGCTGTTCAACACGCCGGAGGGGCAGAAGTACCTCAAGGAAGTGCTGCGTCTGGATGACGAGACCATCGAGAAGCTGACGTGGCTGGGCATCTCCGGTATCGCCAACGTGCTCTGCTGCATCAAAATGGCAAAATATTACGAGTTTACGGAGCGCGACGTGGTGGGCACCGTCCTCACGGATTCTGCCGTGATGTACGGCAGCCGCGTGCAGGAGCTTCATGACCAACACGGCGCGTACAGTGTACTGGATGCGGCGCTGGACCACGCCATCCACCTGCTGGGTCAGAAAACCGACGGTATGCTGGAGCTGGGCTACCGGGAGCGCAAGCGCATCCACAACCTGAAGTATTATACCTGGGTGGAACAGCAGGGCAAAACCGCCGAGGAGCTGGATGCTCTGTGGTACGACACGGCGGGGACGTGGGATGCTGTCCACGCGCAGGCCAAGGCGCTGGATAAGCTGATCGAGGCCTTTAACGAGGAAACCGGCGTATTGAAGTCGCTGTAAAGGATTTTCGCTTGCACCAAATAAAAAGGACCGGATCGCGCTTTTAGCGCAATCCGGTCCTTTTTGGACGTTGGAAGGGACGGCTCACGCGTCCGAGGGAGAGGGCAGGGAAGAAAATTCCCGCAGGACCTTGAGCTGGATGGGAACGGCGCAAAGCAGGGTCAGGCAGTCGGACACCGCCTGCGTCACCTGAATGCCGACCATTCCAAACAGGGCGGAGAGAATCCACACCAGAGGAACGAAGAAGATGCCTTGCCTTGCCATGGCCAAAAAGGTGGCCGGGGCGGTGCGGCCGATGGTTTGCAGCATCATGTTGCTCATGACGATCCAGCCCTGAAAGCAGAAGGTGACGCACTGAAACCGCAGCGCGGCGACGCCGCAGGCGATGACCTCCGGGTCGTCCCGGAACACCGCAATCAGCTGGGGGGCAAAGACAAAGCCCAGAGCGCCTATGGCGCAGAGAAACGCAGTGGAGGATTTGACGCAGAACCAGAAGCCCTGCTTCACCCGGTCATAGAGCCGTGCGCCGTAGTTGAAGCCGCACACGGGCTGGAAGCCCTGCCCAAAACCGATCATGGCGGAGGCACCGAACATCATGATGCGCTGCACCACACCCATGGCGGCGATGGCGGCGTCTCCAAAGGGTCCGGCGGCCTGATTGAGACAGATGGTGGCCACGCTGGCAAGACCCTGCCGGGCAAGGGAGGGAAGGCCACCCCGGACGATCATGGCGTAATAGGACCATTTAAACTGGACGCGGGAGACATGGATGCGGAGGTTGCCGCCCCGTGCGCAGCCCGCTAGCAGCAGACAAAAGCTCAGAAACTGGCTGATGATGGTGGCCCACGCGGCGCCCGCCACGCCCATGTCGAAGGTGAAGATCAGCAGCGGGTCCAGCCCGATATTTAAAATAGCGCCGCTGGTGATACCCACCATGGCGTAGGCGGCGCTGCCCTGAAAGCGCAGCTGGTTATTCAAAACCAGAGAAGAGGTCATCCATGGGGCGCCCAGAAGGATGACGCGCAGATAGGCGGTGGCATAGGGTAAAATGGTGTCCGTGGACCCCAGCAGGTAGGCCAGCGGCTCCAAAAAGAGCTGGCCCAGAAGGCAGATCAGAAAACCAGCGGCCAGCGCGGAGAAAAATCCCGTGGCAGCCATGTTGGAGGCCTCGTCCAGATGATGCTTCCCCAGCTCCCGGGAGATGAAGTTTCCGCTGCCGTGGCCGAAAAAGAAGCCCACTGCCTGAATAATGGCCATCAGGGAAAAGACCACGCCCACGGCGCCGGTGGCGCTGTTGCTTTGGAGCATCCCCACAAAAAAAGTGTCCGC
This sequence comes from Oscillibacter sp., assembly GCF_028693505.1. Lineage (GTDB taxonomy): Bacteria > Bacillota > Clostridia > Oscillospirales > Oscillospiraceae > Oscillibacter. The sequence goes on along the minus strand of NZ_JAQUVF010000010.1, from coordinate 29,856 downwards.
CATGTTGTAGAAGGCGGTCACCAGCATGCTGATGATGCACGGAAACGCCAGACGGCAGATCAAGCGGCCGACGGGCGTCTTTGTCATTTGTTGAAATTTTTCTTCCTGCTTTTCGTCCATATCCATTTCCTTTGGCTTTTAAAATTTTACATAATTTTTACATGACAACATCCTATCACAAACTGCCGGAAAAAGGAAACCGTTTTTTCGACAGGCGGGAAAGAGACGCCGGAGCGGTGGACTGCATAAGATGGATTGTATCCGGAGGTGGGGACGCCTCTTGATACAAATTCCAGGAAATGAGGGATTCGTTTTGCGCATCAACGAAGCCTATGAGCATGAACCGATCCTGCCCCATCCGGCGGAGGAGTCCTGCCCGTTAAATGGCTGCAATAAAATCGGTACACAGTGCGTGGATGTTTCCGAGCCGGTTATTCTGACGCCCACGGCTTCCGTGGGGACGATTACAGTCACCTGCCAGGGAACGCCCAGCGTCGTCTGCGTGACGGACGCTGCCGAAAGTAGCTGCACGGTGACCCTGACGCAGAAGGTCTGCGTGGCGATCCCCGTCCGCTTCGGCGTGTCCATGGCACCCGGCGAAGCGTCCATTGCCTGCGCGGCGGGAAGCACCGGTTGCGCCTGCTGCTGCTGATCGGAACCGCCCCCGCCGAAATATACGGTGGGGGCGGTTATTTTTTCGGAAATTGTGGGCAGATTCCTTCTTGAAAGTATGGGGCAAACCCGATATACTAATCTTCATACATAAATAATCCGTGGAAAGGGTGGATACAAATGATTGCTTATCCGCAGATGACCGCTGAGCAGCGCAAAAGAGAATATACCCGCCAGCAGGAGGCGTTCGAGGCGCTGAAAGCGCAGAAGCTGAGTTTGAACATGGCCCGGGGCAAGCCCGGCAAGCAGCAGCTGGACATGGTGTCCGATGTGATTTTCAACCTGATGAAGGAGCCGAAGGATTTCCTCTCCGGCAGCATCGACGTGCGCAACTACGGGGAGATGTCCGGCCTTCCCAGCGCCAAGCGTCTCTTCGCGGAGCTTTTGGGCTGCAAGCCGGAGCAGGTATTCGTGGGCGGAAACGCCAGCTTGCAGCTGATGTACGATACCATCTCCAAGGCCTATACCCACGGACTGGTCCACAGTGAGCGGCCCTGGTGCAGGGAAGAGCGGGTGAAGTGGCTTTGTCCCGCTCCCGGCTACGACCGCCATTTTAAAATCACAGAATCCTTTGGCTTTGAGCTTATCACCATCCCCATGACCAGCGAGGGCCCCGACATGGACGCCGTGGAGGCGGCTGTGAAGGACCCGGCGGTGAAGGGCATCTGGTGCGTACCCAAGTATTCCAATCCCGACGGCGTGATCTATTCGGACGAGACCGTGCGCCGCATGGCGGCCCTGCGGCCCGCCGCGCCGGACTTTACCGTGATGTGGGATAACGCCTATTGCGTCCATGAGTTCGAGGGCGCGTATGTGGACTTCCCGGACATTTTGGCTGAGTGCGCCGCGGCAGGCAACCCGGACATGGTGTTTGAGTTTGCCTCTACCTCCAAGATCACGCTGCCCGGCGCGGGCATCGCCTGCTTTGCAACGTCGGAGGAGAATCTTGCCTATCTTTCGGAGCTGCTGACCATCCAGATCATCAGCTTTGACAAGGTGAACCAGCAGCGCCACGTCCTGTATCTCAAGGACAAGGCCAATACTCTGGAGCTGATGAAAAAGCACGCCGCCATCATGGGACCCAAGTTCCGCGCCGTGCTGGACACGCTGGACCGGGAGATCGCGCCGCTGGAGATCGCCAGCTGGGAACGGCCCCGGGGCGGCTACTTCGTCTCTCTCAACGCCATGCCCGGAACGGCCCATCGCACGTGGGAGCTGTGCCGTGAGGCTGGCGTCACCCTCACCGGCGCCGGCGCCACCTTCCCCTATGGGAAGGACCCCCGGGACAGCAATTTGCGCATCGCGCCCTCTCTGCCACCGGTGGAGGAGCTGGAAAAGGCCATTGACGTGCTGTGCGTGTGTCTGAAGATGGCGGCGCTGGAGAAGCTGGGCGTATGAGATATTACGGCAGCGTTTACCGTCCGCCCTCCGAGGCGTACAGCCTGATCGTTCAGGTGACCTACGGGTGCAGCCACAATACCTGCGCCTTTTGCAGCATGTATAAGGAAAAGCGGTTTGCCATCCGCCCGCTGGAAGAGGTTCTGGAGGATTTCCGGACGGCCCGGCAGCTCTACCGCCACGTGGACAAGGTATTTCTTGCCGACGGAGATGCTTTAGTGCGTAAAGCGGAAGAGCTTTACACCATCTTGGATACCGTACGGGAGCTGTTCCCGGAGTGCCAGCGCGTCACCAGCTATGCCTCCCCCTCCAGCATCCGCATCCGCACGGATGAGGAGCTGCAAACCCTCCGGGCAAAGGGTCTGACCATGGTCTACATGGGGCTGGAGTCCGGCTGCGACGAGGTGCTGACCTTTATGAAAAAGGGGCATGGCGCGGCGGAGATCATCGAAATGGGGCAAAAGGTGCGCCGAAACGGGATTGCCCTCTCCGTCACCGCCATTACGGGCCTTGGCGGCCCGGAGCTGCTGGAGCAGCACGCCGTGGAGACGGCCAAAGCCTTCAACGCCATGAATCCGGAGTATATCGGCATGCTGACGCTGATGGTGGAGCCGGAGACGCCGCTGTATGACTGGCTGCAGGATGGAACGTTCCATCTGCTGGACCCGAAGCAGGTCCTGCGGGAGACGCGGCTTTTGATGGAGCATCTGGATAGCCCCGGCAGCGTGTTTCGCATGAACCACGCCAGCAACTATCTGGTGCTCAAGGGCACGTTGAATGGAGATCAGGCGGCAATGCTCAGGACCATCGACGCCGCCGAGCATGACTTGGGCCGCCTGCGGCCGGAGGAATGGCGGGGCCTTTGAGCCAAACCAAGAACAAATAAGAAGCCCCCGGCTTAAGCCGGGGGCTTTCCTTTTCAGGCGGGCGACGCGCCCTCCGTATTTAATGTCCACTGAACAAATGCACTTTGAGAAGTGCATTTGCCAAAAGAGCGCAAATCGCTCTTTTGAGTTTCAAAACAGGGCTGTTTTGAAACTTCAGCAGACATTATTTAAAATTTCCGATCCACTTCCGTGTCGCAATAGCCGCAGCGGTAAGTGTGCTTGTCCGAGTCGCTCAAAAGGAAGATGGCGTCCAGCTGCGGCTCCGCCACCGTGATGCAGCGGGGGTTTTTGCAGCGGATGATGTTCACGAGCTTGCGGGGCAGCTCCAGATGCTTTTTGTCCATCCGCACGCCGTCGCGGATGATGTTGACGGTGATATTGGCGTCGATATAGCCCAGCACGTCCAAATCCACTTCCATGGGGGAGTCGATCTTAATAATGTCCTTTTTGCCCATACGGCGGCTGCGGACGTTTTTGATGATGGCGACGGAGCAGTCCAACTCGTCCAGATGCAGATACTTGTAGATGTCCATGCTCTTGCCGGCTTGAATGTGGTCCAGAACCACGCCGTTTTGGATACTGTCGATGTTCATGTTAAGCTCCTCTCTTCAAACCTCAATGCCCAGCAGCTTCAAAATCAGCGCCATGCGGATGTATTTTCCGTTTTTCACCTGTTTCCAATAGGCGGCGCGGGGGTCTTTGTCCACCGCCACGGAAATTTCGTTCACCCGGGGCAGGGGATGCAGGATGGAGAGGCTCTCCTTGGCGCTCGCCAGCTTTTCCGGCGTCAGCACGTAGCTGTCCTTCAAGCGGAGATACTCTTCCTCGTTAAAAAACCGCTCCTTCTGGACGCGGGTCATATAGAGGATGTCCAGCTGGGGAATCACGGACTCCAGATCCGTGGTCTGGGTATAGGGAATGCCCCGTTTTTTCAGGGCCTCCTCCTTCACGTAGCGGGGCAGCTTCAGCTCCAGCGGGGAGACAAGGACGAAGTGAATATTTTCATAGCGGCTCAGAGCGTTCACCAGCGAGTGTACGGTCCGGCCAAACTTCAGATCGCCGCAAAAGCCAATGGTGAAATTATCCAGCCGGTTCTTTTCCCGGTGGATGGTCAAAAGGTCCGTCAGCGTCTGGGTGGGGTGGTTGTGACCGCCATCGCCCGCGTTGATGATGGGTACCTCGGAAAACTGAGCGGCGGCATAGGGTGCGCCCTCCTTGGGATGGCGCATGGCGATGATGTCGGCATAGCAGCTGACGGTGTGGATGGTGTCGCCCACGGTCTCCCCCTTGGAGGTGGAGGAATTCATGGCGTCGGAAAAGCCCAGCGTGCTGCCACCGAGGGACAGCATGGCGGACTCGAAGGAGAGGCGGGTGCGGGTGGAAGGCTCAAAAAAGAGGGTCGCCAGCTGCTTGTGGGCGCAGGCGTCCTGATATTTGGCGGGATGGGCGACGATATCCTCCGCCGTGGCGATCAGCTGATCGATCTCCGCAACGGTGAGATCGGTGATGTCAATGATATTTCTGGGCATAGTGGTCCTCCTTATCGAATCCAGCTCTCGTCAGAGGGGTTGGCGCGGAACTGCTTGAGCCGCGCAATATCCTCCGATTGAATCTTGCCTTCCTCCGCTGCGACTTCGCACACGGCGTCAAAATTGGAGAGACTAAAGTTTACAATTCCTGCGGCAGAGAGACGGTCCAGTCCCTTTTGCAGGCCGTAGGTGAAGATGGACACGACGCCCAGCACCTCCGCGCCGGCTTCGCGCAGGGCCTCCACCACCTCGATGCAGCTGCCCGCCGTGGAGATCAGATCCTCCACCACGACCACCTTCGCGCCTACTTCCAGCTTCCCTTCAATGCGGTTTTGACGGCCGTGGTCCTTGCTGCCGGAGCGGACATAGCCCATGGGCAGTCCCATGAGATGGCCCACGATGGCGGCGTGGGCGATGCCCGCGGTAGAGGTGCCCATCAGGACCTCGGCCGTGGGGTAATGCTTGCAGACGAGGTCCACCAGTCCCTCTTCCACGTGGGTGCGCACGGTGGGCGCGGTGAGCGTCAGGCGGTTGTCGCAGTAAATGGGGCTTTTGATGCCGGAGGCCCAGGTAAAGGGGTCGTTGGGGCGCAGGAACACCGCGCCGATGGATAAAAGGTCATGGGCAATGGTACGTTCGATACTCATATTAAAAATCCTCCTCACAGAATGGTTATCCGAGAAAATCCTTTACCGCCCGGCGATAGGCAGCCACGGGGTCGGGGTCCTGGGTGATGGGACGGCCCACCACGATGTAGTCGCAGCCCGACCTTCCGGCCTTCTCCGGGGTCATGATGCGCTTTTGATCGCCCACGGCGCTGTCCGCAAAGCGGATGCCCGGGGTGACGGTGAGAAACGCCGCGCCGCAGCGCTCCTTCACCAGCGCAGCCTCCAGCGGGGAGCAGACCACGCCGTCCAGACCGCTTTGGGCGGCGTTGTTGGCGTAGGACAAAACGGTCTCCGCCATGGGGGTGTCGATCAGCAGCTCGCCTTTTAAGGCGGTTTGGTCGGTGGAGGTCAGCTGGGTGACGGCAATCAGCAGCGGACGACTGCCGTCCGGACGGGTCAGCCCCTCCAGCGCGCCGCGCATCATCTCCGAAGCGCCTGCGGCGTGGAGATTCACCATGTCCACATCCAGCCGGGAGAGAACGGACATGGCCCGCTTGACCGTGTTGGGGATGTCGTGAAGCTTCAGGTCCAGAAAGATCTTGTGGCCCCGGTCCTTGATTTTGCGGACCATGTCCGGCCCCTCGGCGTAAAAAAGCTCCATGCCGATTTTTACAAAGGGCTTTTCCCCGGCGGGAAAGCGGTCCAGAAACCGCAGCGTCTCTTCCCCTGTGGGGAAGTCCAGCGCGATGATTACGTCTTTAGCCATGATGTGCTCCTCCCGTCAATTCAGAAATTGTGTCCACGCCCAGCTGTGCACAGACAGCGGGCAGGCGCTCGATAATGGTTTTGCAGGCGTAAGGGTCCTTGAGGTTGGCAGCGCCCACCTCCACGGCGGCGGCGCCCGCGAGCATCATCTCCGCCGCGTCCTCCGCGGAGGAGACTCCGCCGCAGCCGATGATGGGAATTTTCACCGCCTCATAGACGTCCCAGACCATCCGCAGCGCCACAGGGAACACAGCGGGGCCGGAAAGTCCGCCGGTGCGGTTGGCAAGCAGCGGCCGCCGGGTGCGCAGGTCAATGCGCATCCCCAGCAGGGTGTTGATGAGGCACAGTCCGTCGGCCCCCGCCTCTTCGCAGGCGCGGGCGATCTCGGTAATGTCGGTGACGTTGGGGGTCAGCTTCATGAAAACCGGCTTGTTCGTGACGGCTTTCACCGCCCGGGTCACCTCGGCTGCGGACTTGGGGTCGCAGCCGAAATTTTTGCCGCCTGCGTGGACGTTGGGGCAGGAGATGTTGACCTCCAGAATGGCCACCTGCTCCACCGCGTCCAGCTTCCGGCAGTTTTCCGCATACTCCGCAAGGGAGAATCCGCCCACGTTGGCGATGACGGGGCCGTGGAAAATCTCCGCGATGTGAGGGACCTCCGTTTCGATCACCGCGTCCATGCCGGGATTTTGAAGGCCCACGGCGTTGAGCATTCCGCAGGGCGTTTCCGCAATCCGGGGCTGGGGATTGCCCAGCCGGGGAGCGGCGGTGGTGCCCTTCCAGGAAAAGCTGCCAAGCACGTCCAAATCATAGGCCTCGGCGTACTCCCGGCCATAGCCGAAGGTGCCGGAGGCGGGGATGATGGGGTTTTTCAGCGCCACGCCCGCAAGAGAAATCTCCAAGTTTACCATACGATCTCCTCCCGGAACAGAATGGGGCCGTCCTTGCACACCCGCTTATAGCCATTCACCGTGGGGACGGTGCAGCCCATGCAGGCGCCAAAGCCGCAGCCCATCCGGGCCTCAAAGCTGAACTGACCGCCGGTGAGCTGGGGCAGGCCGTGCACGGCTCGCAGCATGGGCAGCGGCCCGCAGGCCAGTACGTAATCGCACTCCGGCACGTTGCGGATGCAGTCGGTCACAAAGCCGCGGGTGCCCAGAGACCCATCCTCCGTGGCGATGAGCAGGCGGCAGCCCAGCGCGGCAAATTCCTCCAGATAAAAGGCGTCCTTCCCGGTCCGAAAGCCCAGCGCCACTGTGAAAGGAAGGCCCGCTTCCAGCATCCGCCGGGCAAGGCCGTAGAGCGGCGCGATGCCGATGCCGCCGCCGGCGAGGATGGGGTGCCTACCGGCAAGGGCTGGGTCAAAGCCGTTTCCAAGGCCGCTCAAAACGTCCACTTCCGTGCCGGGCACGCAGCGCACCAGCTCCCGCGTGCCATCGCCCACCACCTTCACCAGCAGCATCAGGGCGTCCTGCGTCCAGTTGCAGATGGAGATGGGGCGGCGGAGAAATTTTCCCGGCAGCTCAATATTGACAAACTGCCCCGGCGCGGTGATGGCGGAGGTGTCTCCCGAGAGCACCACTTCATAGGTGTCCTCCGTCAGCTGCCGGGCGTGTTCCAGCGTAAAAAATGATTTTTTCATAGTGCCTCCTGCTGCGCAAGATCCGCGTAGACGACCTCTCCGCCGCAAATGGTCATGGCCACGGCGGCGGATACGCCCCAGCCGTCGAAGGGGGTGGCATGCCCCAGGGAGCGAAAATCGGCGGCGTTCACCACGTGGGGGCGGTTCACGTCCAGCACCGTGAGATCGGCGATCTCACCGGGGGCGATCTCGCCGCCGGGCAGGCCAAAAAGACGCCGGGGCGTCACGCACATTGCCCGCAGAAGAAGTTCCAGTGGCACGACCCCGGTTTCCACCAGCTGGGTGTAGAGCACCGAAAAGGCGCACTCCAGCCCCACAATGCCGTTGAGACTTTCTTGCAGGGACCCGCTCTTTTCCTGGGCGGAGTGGGGGGCGTGATCGGTGGCGATGCAGTCGATGGTGCCGTCCAGCAGTCCCTCCAGCAGGGCGTCCCGGTCCGCGCTGGAGCGGATGGGCGGGTTCATGCGAAAGCGCCCCTCGTTTTGCAGGTCAGCGTCGCAAAGCAGCAGGTAGTGCGGCCCGGTCTCGCAGGAGACCGGCAGCCCCTCCGCCTTGGCCTGCCGGATCAGCGCCACGGATTCCTTGGTGGAGATGTGGCACAGGTGATAGCGGCAGCCCGTCTCCCGGACCAGCCGCAGATCCCGCTCCACCTGACGCCATTCGCTCTCGGAGGGATTTCCAATCAATCCGTTGGCGCGGGCGTATTCCCCGTCATGGACGCACCAGCCCTTGGGCAGCAGCGTGTTGTCCTCGCTGTGGGCCACGATGGGCCTGTCCACCGACTTGGCCAGAAGCATGGCCTGAAGCATCCGCTCTTCGGACTGGACGCCCTTTCCGTCATCGGAAAAGCCCGCCACAAAGGGCGCCATAGCGGCAAAGTCCGCCAAGGTTTCGCCCTGTTCGTCCCGGGTGATGGCCCCGTAGGGGTAGACGTGGATTTTGCCGTTTTTGGCGATGGCGTCCAGCTGCACCTGCAAGTGCTCCATGTTGTCCGGCACGGGCTTCAGGTTGGGCATGGCACATACGGCGGTGTATCCGCCGCGGGCGGCAGCCGCCGTGCCGGAAAAGATGGTTTCCTTATAAGAAAAACCAGGCTCTCGAAGATGAACATGAACATCAACGAAACCTGGAACAAGGAGCTGATTATGCAATTCAATCACGGAAAACCCTTCCCGGGGAAGAGTGGGGGAAACGGAAACAATACGACCCTCGTTGATCGCTACGTCGGTATTTCGAAACGCGCCATTCAAAAAAACGGCTCCGCCGGTCAGCAGCAGACTCATATAGGCTCTCCTTCCTCTTTTTTCATTCGACTTATTATACTATCGGAAATCACCGGAATTGTCAACGGGTATTTCCAGAGTAGGATGCACAAAAAGCGGGCCGGTTACCGGCCCGCTTTTGACGATGAACCTCTGCTTCGATTCCCGCGCACGTTTTGGAGGGGGAAAACAATCGCGCTGGGCGCACGCGGTCCGCAATCAGGGACTCCCTGAAGCGGCGCTCAGGGCTGCGGGTGCCGGGGACGGTGGTCCATCCAGCTTGCGTACTGCTCTGTCAGCTGCGGCCAGCCCACCAGCTGCCACCAGCTTTCAAAATAGTCGCCCCGCCGGTTTTGGTACTGAAGGTAGTAGGCGTGCTCCCAAACGTCGCAGCACGTCAGGGGATGCAGCGGCAGGGGCGTATCCTGATTGGGCGTGCTGCGGATGGATAAGCGCCCGTCGTCGTCGCTGGTGAGCCACGCCCAGCCGGAGCCAAACTGCCCCAGCGCCGCCGTTTTCAAGGCGGTTTTGAGCGCGGGCAGATCGCCGAAATCCCGGGCAATGGCGCCTTCCAGCGCGCCAAGGGGGGAGGAGGCCGGCGTGGGCGAGAGCGTGCGGAAATAGAGGTCGTGGTTGTAAACGCCGCCGGCGTTGTTGCGAACGCCCTGCCGAATGCTCTCAGGCAGGCTCTGCCAGTTTTGGCATAGCTCCTCCAGCGTCCACGTCTGGTATTCCGGGTGGTCGCTTAGCAGGCGGTTCAGATTGTCCACATAGGCGGCAAAATGCTTGTCGTGATGAAAGTGCATCGTCCGCTCGTCCAGCTGCGGCGTCAGCGCATCGTAGCCGTAGGGCAGCGGTGGCAGGGAAAAGGGAGCGTGTTGTTCCATCATAGTGCGTCCTTTCCGGTAAAGTTCTCAAGAAAGTATATGCGCTTTGCCGGAAATTATGGGGCAAAAAGTTAACGAGTGCGTCTTAGGGGGAGACGGAGTATAGCAGCCAAGCAATTTTCCCATTTGTCTTTCAAATATCATCTGTGCCGGGATGTATCCCAAACCTTTAAAAAAACGGCAGCATGGAAGCGCTCCATTGCTGCCGTTTTAAAGACATTCTTATTAGACCGGGACATTTGACAGCGCGCGCTTTGACGATCAGCAATGACCGCAGGTGTGCTCGTGCCCACCGCAGTGATGGCCCTCTTCGTGGTGGTGGTCGCAGGTGGCTCCCTCGGCAAAGGCGAGCGTGCCGCCCAAAAGCTCCGCCACCCGCTCGTCGGCGTTTCCGGCACAGCCGGCGTAGAGCCGGATACCGGTCTGCGAGAGCGCTTCCTGCGCGCCGCCGCCGATGCCGCCGCAGATCAGGGCCTCCACGCCGTGCTCCGCCAGAAATCCAGCCAGCGCGCCGTGGCCGCTGCCGTTGGTGGGGACGATCTGCGCGGAGGCGACAGAGCCGTTTTCCACGTCGTAAATCTTGAACTGCTCGGTGTGGCCGAAATGGCCGAAAACGCTGCCGTTTTCATAGGTGACTGCAATTTTCATAAGGTGTGTCCTTTCTGATCTTGGGCTGCGTGGGGAAAGCCGTCCAACGCAGCGGCGCTTATTTTTTCAGGGTATCCACCCACTCGCCGTACTTTTTGAGGTTGGCGGCGGCCTCGTCGGCGGTTTTGCCCTGGGTCAGGATGTAGACCTTGATCTTCGGCTCCGTGCCGGAGGGGCGGACGATGACGGAGGTTCCGTCGGCCATCTCAAAGCGCAGCACGTTGGACCCGGAAAGCTCCATGGCGGATTTCGCGCCGGTGGCGCAGTTCGTGACGGAACCGTCCTGATAATCCTTCCAAACGGCGGTCCTGACGCCGGAGAGCTGGGCGGGAGGGGCGCTGCGCAGGGACTCCATCAGCGCTGCCATGTCCTTCAACCCATCCAGTCCGGGCATGACCAGATTGTGGGTCTTTTCGGCAAAATGCCCGTATTTTTCATACAGCGCGTCCATGGCGTCAGATAGCGTCAGGCCCTGAGAGGCATACCATGCGGCCATTTCCGTCAGCAGCAGGGAGGCGGTGACGGCGTCCTTGTCCCGGACATAGTCGCCCAGCATGTAGCCGTAGGACTCCTCGTAGGAGAAGATCACTTTGCCCTCGCCGGTGCGCTCCAGCCGATCCTTTTTCTCCGCCAGGAACTTGAAGCCGGTGAAGGTGTCAAAGCAGGAAAGGCCGTTGACCTCCGCCACCTTGCGGGCCATTTCTGTGGTGACGATGGTTTTCAGCGCCACGGCCTTTTCCGGCATCCGGCCGGAGCGCTTCATAGCGCCGATCAGGTAATCCAGCAGCAATACGCCGGTCTGGTTGCCGGAAATGACCTTGAATTCGCCGGACTTGGTCCGCACCATGACGCCCACCCGGTCCGCGTCGGGGTCGGAGCCTACGATGAAATCGGCGCCCTCCCGCTTGGCAAGGTCCACCGCGAGATAAAACCCCTCGGGGTTTTCCGGGTTGGGGGAGACGACGGTGGGGAAGTTTCCGTCTATCGCCATCTGCTCCGGCACGCAGTAGAGGTGCTTGATGCCAAGACGGCGCAGCGCCTCCGGAATCAGACGGTAGCCGGTGCCGTGGAAGGGGGTGTAGACCACCTTGAAGGTGTCCGCCACCTTGGAAACGGTCTCTTTGTCGTTGACCTGCGCCATGACGTTGGCGAGGAATTTTTCGTCCGTTTCCGCGCCCAAAACCTCCACAAGGCCCGCCTTCACGGCCTCGTCATAGGGCATGGTGCGGATGCCGGTGAAAATGTCGATCTCGCCCAGCCGCTTGGCAATGGCGTCGGCGTGGTGGGGCGGCAGCTGGGCGCCGTCCTCCCAGTAGACCTTGTAGCCGTTGTATTCCTTCGGATTATGGCTGGCGGTGACGTTGATGCCCGCCTGGCAGCCGTACTCCCGCACGGCGAAGCTCAGCTCGGGCGTGGGGCGCAGGGACTCGAAAATGCGCACGTGGATGCCGCTGGCGGCGCACACCTCCGCAGCGGCCCGGGCAAAGTCCATGGAGTGGTTGCGGCAGTCCATGCAGATGGCGACGCCCCGGCGCTTTCCCGCCTCGCCCTCAGCGGCGATGACGTCGGCAAAGCCCTGGGTGGCCCAGCGGATCACGTGGAGGTTCATGTTGTGCAGTCCGGTACACATGGTGCCCCGCAAACCGGCGGTGCCGAATTCCAGAGGCGCATAAAAACGGGCCTCGATCTCCCGGGGATCGTTCCGGATGGCCTCCAGTTCAGCGCGTTCCGCCGCAGAGAGGGCGGGGCTGGCCAGCCACTTTTCGTATTCTTGCATGAAATCCATAATGATACCTCCTATGTAAAATGTGGAAAATGAATGACAGCGTGCTGTGGGTGCGGGAAAGTCTCAAAACCGCTCTCCGCGCCGTGAAATCTCGGGGGAGCGGCGGGCAGCTCAGGGCGCGTCCTCGTCGGATACGGGGCCTTCCTGCATGTCCGGCTGAAGTAGCAGTGCCTGCGCTTCCGCCAAGCGGGACTGGGGCACATAGAGGTCCGCACCTTGGCCCGCAAAGCCGAAGAGGACCTTGCCCAGCGTCCCGGATTTGAAGGCGGGGATGCCGCAGCCGTCCAGCAGGGAGAGGGTGATGTCGGCCATGGCGTCCAGCTCCCACTGGACCGTCAAATGGGCGGCGGGTTCCGGCGTTCCGTCGGCGGTGCGGGGCCAGTTCGCGGGAATGCCCTCCGATCTGGCCCAAAAATCCTTTGCCTGTTCCATGAAAAAATCACCTTCTATTTATGATACCGACTTCCGGCATTGATCTGATAGGCCCGATAGATCTGCTCCAGCAGCATGACCCGGGCCAGATGATGGGGGAAGGTCATGGGGGACATGGAGAGCTTCTCCGCCGCCAGCGCTTTGATGGAGGGGTGCAGTCCGAAGGACCCGCCAATCACAAAGACCAGGTGGCTCTCACCCCGGTCGGCGCTGCCGGACATCAGGCGGGCCAATTCCTCGCTGGAGCGCAGCTGCCCCTCCACGCACATGGCGATGACTGTGGCGGAGGGCGGGAGCTTTCCGCGCAGAGCGGCGGCCTCCTTTGCAAGGGCGGCTTCAATCTGGGCCGGGGAGGGGTTCTCCGGAAGCCGCTCCTCCGCAAGCTCCGTGATTTCCAGCTTGCAAAAGCGGGAAAGGCGCTTGCTGTATTCCGCCGCGGCGTCGGTATAAAACTTTTCCTTCAGCTTCCCCACGCACAAAATCGTCACTTTTTGCATAGCGGCCTCCTGCAAACGGTGTGGGGCCCGCTCAGCTCGCTGCGGGGCGCAACGGACAGCTCCGGGTCTATATCCGCGGCGGAGAGCGCGGTCTCCACGGTCTGCAAGGCCATGGCGGGGGTGTTGTTCTCCCGGCTCAGGTGGGACAAAACCAGTTCCCGGGTCCCCCGCTGCGCCAAGGTGACGGCAAACTGGGCGGCATCCGCGTTGGAGAGATGGCCCTCCCGGCCCAGAATCCGCTGTTTGAGATAGTAGGGATAGGGGCCGCTGCGCAGGACCTCCGGGTCATGATTGGCCTCCAGAAAAACCAGCTCCGCGCCGGGCAGAATTTCCCCGGCCTCGCCCGTCACGTACCCCGTATCCGTCAAAAGTCCCACGCTGCCGTCCGGCGTGTCCGCCCGGTAGCCGCAGCAGCCGGGGGCGTCGTGAGAGGTGGGGAAGGCGGTGATCGTACAATCGCCAAGGGAAACGGGGCGGCAGAGGGGGAGCGGGGAAAGACGGTCGGAAATGCCGGCAAGGCGGTATTCCAGCTCCCGGCAGGTGCGCTCCGAGGCCGACACGGGGCAGGCGGTGCGCTTTAAAAGCGTTTGCAGCCCAGAAATGTGGTCCGTGTGGACATGGGTGATGAAAACGGCGTCCAGATCCTCCGGCCCAAGGCCCAGCTGTCGCAGGGAGGCTGTGATGCGGCGGCAGGAGATGCCCGCGTCGATCAGCAGGTGAGTGGCGTTGCAGGTGAGCAGCAGCGCGTTTCCGGAGGAGCCGCTGGCAAGCGTATGTACAGTGGTCAAAAGTGAATCCCTCGTTTTTCTGATAATAAAAGCGTCCGCTCAAGAGAACGCCGACAAAGGGTCGTCATCCTCCTCAGCGGACGCAAGCGTAATTCAATAAAGAGGAGCGGGCTTACCCGATATGCGCTTCCAGTTCCTCCGCGTCGCCCGGCTCCTCCACGGCGCGGATGTCGGCGCCCAGCGCCTGGAGCTTTTCCACAATGTTTTCGTAGCCGCGCTCGATATACTGCACGCAGCTGACCTCGCTTTGTCCCTGCGCCGCCAGAGCGGCGATGACCAGAGCGGCGCCCGCCCGCAGGTCGCAGGCCTGAATGGGCGCGCCGGTGAGGTGGTCGACACCCTCCACTACGGCGGTCTTGTCGTCCACCTGAATGGACGCGCCCATGCGCTTGAGCTCGTCCACATAGCGGTAGCGATTGTTCCAAACGCTTTCCGTCACCAGAGAGGTCCCCTCGGCAAGGGTGAGGACCGTGGTGATCTGGGGCTGCATGTCCGTGGGGAAGCCCGGGTAGGGCAGCGTTTTGACGTTGGCCTTTTGCAGCTTGCCGGTGCGGCGGACCAAGAGCGTGTCCTCCCGTTCCTCCACCTCCACGCCGCACTCCTGCAATTTGGCAGTGATGCAGTCCATGTGCTTGGGAATAATATTCTTCACCAGAATCTGACCGCCTGCGGCGGCCACGGCGGCCATGTAGGTGCCCGCTTCGATCTGGTCCGGAATGATGGCGTAGCTGCCGCCCAGCAGGCGGTCCACGCCGTGGATCTTAATGGTGTCCGTACCCGCGCCGCGCACGTTGGCGCCCATGGAGTTGAGGAAGTTGGCAAGGTCCACGATATGCGGTTCCTTGGCGGCGTTTTCGATGACGGTGACGCCCTGGGCCATGACGGCCGCCATCATGATGTTCATGGTGGCGCCCACGGACACCACATCCAGATAGATGTTGGCGCCGTTCAAACGGCCGCTTTCCGTGGAGGCGTGGATAAAGCCGCCCTCGACCACCACCTTGGCACCCAGCGTGGTGAATCCCTTGACGTGCTGGTCGATGGGACGCACGCCAAAGTTGCAGCCGCCGGGCATGGCGACCTCCGCCTGACCGAAACGGCCCAGCAGCGCGCCGATGAGATAGTAGGAAGCGCGAATCTTCCGGGCCAGCTCATAGCTGGTCCGGGTGGAATGGATGCAGTGGCAGTCGATTTCCACGGTGTGGGGGTTGATGCTGCGGATGGAGGCACCAAGCTGCTCCAGAATGCGCAGACACAACGTGACGTCGGAAATCTGGGGGATGTTTTCGATCCGACAAACGCCGTCCACCAACAGCGCGGCGGGAATGATGGCCACAGCCGCATTTTTCGCGCCGCTGATCTCCACCTCGCCAAACAGGGGCTTTCCGCCCTGTACAATATACTTCGTCAAGATTTGACCCTCTCTTCAAGGAACAGATTCTTTGGTATCGGCAAACTGTTTTCATAAAAACAGTTTGCCCGTATGGTGACACTTCATACCAGCAATCGGATATGGGGCGGGCAGTTCTTGCCCAGCAAATTCACCCGTGGACACTATACCATAACCGGGCAGGAATTGCAAATCATTCCTGCCCGGTTTCCATAAAAAGTGCAAACAAGACACCCTTGCCCCAAATTCACAAAAAAGTGACAGCGCCTGTCACGCAGTTTACATAATAGTTGACCGTATTTGTGACGATGCACCACGACGGAACCAGCGCCATGGGGACGGAAGCGGAGCTTTGCAGCTCGAAGCAGGGATACAGGTCCGTCACGGAAGAGACCACCGCGCTGGTTTCGCGGCGCATTTTCAAAAAGGCGGTCAGGGCGGCGGAGGCGGAAAGCAGCTCGACTTCGGAGGTAACCTCCGTGAAGGCGTCGGGCAGCAGGGTTCCGCTGACGGCGGTCAGCGTGCCGCCGGAAATTTTAAAGGTGAGCGTACAGTTGAACACGGGATCGTCGTCATAGAGCCGGGCGGCGTGGGCGGTGCCGTTGCCGTCGCCATCAAGCTGAAAGACCGGTTCCTCAAATTGAAATTCCTTGCAAAAGCTCCGGCAGAAAGCGGCGGCGTCCGTGGACAGCGTGCCGTTGGCGTCAAAGCCGCCGCTGGCGCGAAAGAGGGCGGCGCCCCGGTCGCTGCTGTAAGTGGAAATGCCGCCACCCTGATCCGAACGGGAGAGCTGGTTGCCCAAAAGCACGCCGGCAACCTGTCGTTCCAGCGCGGCATCCCGGACCAGGGTGCGTCCGGTGGGCGGCGTTTCCGAAGAGATGACGGCGGGGTCCAGCGTGATCCCGTCGGCGGCAAAGAGGGCGCTCAGCTGCTGCGCGGCGGTCCGGTCCGCAGAGTTTTTTCTGGATTCCCGCAGCGCCAGTGAGGAAAGAAGAAAGAAGTTCATCAGGACCAAAATCAAAATGATGATGTTTTTCAGGCGGTATCGGTCCATAAAGGTCCTCCTTTTTCGTAGAAATTCAGTCTGAGAGCCAGCAGATATTCAGCGTGGAACCGCCGCCGTCCGCATAACCGACGGATAATTCCGCGCCCTCCTCATCGGAGGAAATGGCCAGAGCCTGCCGCAGCGGCAAAAGCGGGGAAGCCGTTCCGCCGGAGAGCGTGTACTGCCGGAAGCGGAGGGAGAGGGAGGAGACGGCGGCCCCGTCCACCGTCAGCTCCGCGGCACAGCTGCCGTCGGAAAAACGGATGGGGACGCCGTTCACCTGATAGCCGAAGCGGAGCACGGCGGAGGCGCCGTTTTGCACAAAGCTTTGGAGATAAGGCTCCGCATCCCCGGTGTTTTCCAGCAGTGCGCTGACCAGGGCGGTGGCGCCGTGGGCAATCTCCAGCACCGTGGGCGCATCACTGTTCGCACTCTCCAGGGTGAGGGCGCTCTCGCCGCCGCTGCGGTAAAGGACGGTCCCGTCCGGACCGATGCGCAGGGAGCGGTCGCCCTCCACCACCACCTCCGTGCCGTCAGATTCCGGATAGCGGTAGTTGGTTCTGGGGTTGAATTTCAAGGAGGTGAGCAGCGAATCGGTTTCCGTAAGCGGGTTTCCCCCGTGGAGGGCCGGAAATTCCGGAAGGGCGTCCGGGAGGAACAGGGAGCAGGGGGCGACATTGGTGAAATCATTGTCCGACTCCGCTTGGTCGAAGGCAAAGACGGCATTGCCCAACTCATACCGGTTGATGACGGCATCCAGATCGCTGGTGGAGACGGCAGTGGAGGAGACTTGATAGTTGTCGCTGCCGTCCCAGAGGTAGAGGGAAAGCCCTGACTCCGCAGTTTTCGAGAGGATCAAGCACCGGGCTTGCAGAAAGCTTTTGGCGCCCGCGCCAATTTGGTCGGCTAAAATGGGCAGCGGCAGGGGGGAGAGAAAATCATAATAGACGGAGGTGTGCGCCAGCGCGTCCAAAAAATCCTGCTGCGTGCAGGGAGCGTAAGCCTTTGCGGAGCCAAGCGCCTCGCCCAGCAGACTGCCAAGAGGGAGGAAGCTCTCGTCGGATGTCACAAGGGACACGTTGCCATAGCGGCCGTAGGTCCCGGTGACGGCAATGCGGACGGGGGCGGAGAGCACGGTGGACTGGGCGCCGACTGCAGCGCCGGAGGAGGCCGGCGGCGTCAGGAACTGAGAAAGTGAGGAACCGGCGGTGCTGTCCCACAGACTGGACAGCTGGGGTTGCAGCATGAGGACCGCCGCGGAAAGGGAGAGGAGCGCGATGGCGATGTTCTGGAAAAAATCTTTTCGGTCCCGGGGGTCCTCTTTCATACGCGCGCCTCCTTTCAAATGAGTCTGGGCTACGGTGTCTGCGTCCGTCCGCCCCGCTCCTGGGCGATGGGAAGCGTCAGCCGGACGGTGGTGCCGGGGCCTTCGTGGGGAGCCAGCGCGATGGAGCCGTGATGGCG
Source organism: Oscillibacter sp. (assembly GCF_028693505.1). Taxonomy (GTDB): domain Bacteria; phylum Bacillota; class Clostridia; order Oscillospirales; family Oscillospiraceae; genus Oscillibacter. The sequence continues at coordinate 12,156 of NZ_JAQUVF010000010.1, read as the reverse complement.
CTGCACGATCTCCCGGGCGATGGAAAGCCCCAGACCGGTACCGCCGGACTCCCGGGAACGGGCCTTGTCCACCCGGTAAAAGCGCTCGAAAATGCGCTCCCGGTCCTCTTCTGGAATCCCGATGCCGTCGTCGCAGACGTCCATAAAGACCTGCTCCTCCGTGGAATCGGCGGTGACGCGGATGTGCCCGCCGTCAGGGGTATACTTGATGGCGTTGCCGATAATGTTCATCATGACCTGCTCCAGACGGCTCCGGTCGCCCACGATCAGCGGCAGACTTTCCGGCGGCGTGTAGCGCAGTTCCTGACCCCGCTGGCGGGCGTTGAGCGCGTTGGCCCGGACCACGCTTTCGATGGCCTCCCCGAAGGGGAAGCGGGAGAGCGAGAGCTCTGTGTTTCCGGCATCCAGCCGGGAGAGGGTCAAAAGGTCCTGCACGATATGCGTCATGCGGTCCGTCTCCGTGATGATGATGTCCAGAAAGCTGTTGGACATCTCAAGGGGGATATCTCCGCCGGAGTCTTGCAGCGTCTCCGCGTAGCTGCGGACGTTGGTGAGGGGGGTGCGCAGCTCGTGGGAGACGTTGGCCACAAATTCCTTTCGCCGCTCCTCGTTGCGGTGCTGCTCCGTCACATCGTGGAGAACGATGAGGACGCCGCCGCTCTCCTGATCGGAGAAGGGCGCGAGAAACAGCTCCAGCGTCCGTTCATCCACCTTCATCTCCGCCTCGGCGTAGTTGGGCCGCTGGAGGGAGAGCATTTGACTAAACGGATACAGCGTGCCGAAAAGCTCGTCATAGGTGCAGGTTTCATCCACAACGCGGTGGAGCATTTCCGTGGCGGCGGGATTGCAGTGGATCAGCGTGCCCGCGTGGTCGAAGGCGACCACGCCGTCGGTCATGTGAAGGAAGAGCGTGTCCAGCTTGTTGCGCTCGTTTTCCATGGCGGCCAGTGTGGATTGGAGCACGCCCGCCATTTCGTTAAAGGTGCCGGTGAGAATGCCGATCTCGTCGGTGGACTCCACAGGCAGGGCGCTGTCAAAGTCGCCGGCGGCAACCTTTTCCGCGCCGGCGGTCAGCTTCTCAATGGGGTCCACCATGGTTTTGGACAGCAGGAAGCTTAGCAGCACGGAGATCAAAAGCCCGATGATGAGCGCCTGCATGATGAGCAGGGAAAGCTGGCTGTTCAGGTCGGACACAGCGTCCTTGTTGTCCAGAACGTAGATGATGTAGGCGTGCTCGCCCCCCAGAATGGGAATCGCCAGATCCATGTAATCGGCGGTAATGTCGCTTTCATCTCCTGCCACGGTCTCGTTTTTCTGGACCACGGCGTTCCGCGCGGTCAGCAGATTGGCGCTTTGCTCCCGGGGGAGGACGGAGGCGTCGGCGGAGCCGCCCAGATAGGTGCCGTCGGTACCGTCCAGCACAAAGTAGTTCCGGGTGCGGTAATCAATGCCGAGAGACCCGGCATTGGCCTTCAGAATCCCCAGAATGCGGTCGGCCCCGTCCGCCTGCGCCGCCTCGCTGCGAAGCGTAGACACGAAGTCGCGGCGGTCGGACCCGAACACGTCGTTCATCTGTTGATAGAAGGTGTTGATATAAAAGCTGGAGACGCTGGTGGTCAAAAAGGAACCCACCACTGCCATCAGCGAGGTGATGAGCAGCAGCATGATGAGTGTCAGCTTCATGTGCAGACTGCGAAACAAGACGGATCACCGTCCTTCCTGTTGGAAGTGCGCGGGGGATGAAACGGGGCGGGGAAGGGGCGGTCAGGGTACCGCGAAATAGTATCCCGCGCCGCGCCGCGTCAAAATATAAAGAGGGGTCGCGGGGTCGTTTTCAATCTTTTCGCGCAGTCGGCGGACCGTTACATCCACCGTGCGCACATCGTCTCCCACGTAGCCGTAGTTCCACACCTGTTCCATCAGATCCACCCGGGAGAACACCTTGTTGGGGTGGCTTGCAAGAAAGGTCAAAAGCTCGTATTCCCGCTGGGTGAGGTCGATGACCTTTCCGCCGCGGAACACCTGATGGCTGTCGGTGTTGATGGAGAGGTCCCCGGCCACGGGCATGGCGGTGTCCGACGCGGAGGCGGCGGGGGCGGCCATGGCGGTGCGGCGGATGTTGGCGCCCACCCGGGCGATCAGCTCCCGCATGGAAAAGGGCTTTGTAATATAGTCGTCGGCGCCGATCTCCAGACCCAGGACCTTGTCAGTCTCCTCTTCCCGGGCGGTGAGGATGATAACGGGTACGTTGTCGCCCTCCTGCCGCAGCGCGCGGCACACGTCAAAGCCGTTCATCTGCGGCAGCATCACGTCCAGCAAAATCAGATCCGGGCGGCGGGCGCGGGCCTTTTCCAGACCGTCGGTCCCGTCGTAGGCCTCACAGGTTTGATAGCCCTCCCGCTGAAGATTGAACCGCAGAATATCCACAATGTTTTTTTCGTCCTCAACGATCAAAACGGTTTTCTGATAGTCCATAAGTACCTCCTTGCGTTTTCGTGGGTTATAGATTCAGCTGTACCTTCGCTTTGAGTACGGCGGCTACCGTTTTTGCGTCCTCGATCTCGCCGTTGAGGCACCGGTGCACCATTTCGTCAAACGGTATGCGCTCCACATTTAAAAACTCATCCGGGTCCAGGCACTGCTCTCCCATGTGGAGCCCCCGGGCCAAAAACAGATGCAAAACCTCGCTGTAACAGCCGGGGGCGGGGAGGATGCGGCCCAGCGGCAAAAAGGTATCCGGCACGGCGCCGGTCTCCTCCTTCAGCTCCCGCAATGCGCCGGTCACCGGGTCCTCGCCGGGGTCCAGCTTGCCGGCGGGAAGCTCCAGAAGCGTCCTGCCGAATACATAGCGGTACTGACGCACCGTGAGCACGTTGTTCCGCTCGTCCAGCGCAAGCACTGCCACCCCGTCCACATGCTCCACCACCTCCCGGTAGGAAGTGTGTCCGTTTGGCAGCAGCACCTTGTCCGAGTGGACGCTGAAAAGCGGCCCCGCGTATTTTTCTTCCCGGCTGAGCGTCTTTTCCGTCAGGTCAATCAAATCATTCATCGCATGACACCTCACGTTTAATATCTGAAATAGAAGTCAATGATTCGTTATTATAACACGGTCCATGGAAATTGCAAAGACCGTTCTTCCTCTTGAAGATTGCGCGCAGGCGTGGTATAGTATAACTCTGCAAGACGCCAGAGAAAACGAGGTGAGACCCACGGAGAAAAAGGGAATCAAGATCGCCGCGCAAAACCGCAAAGCGTTCCACGACTACTTCGTGGAGGAAAAATTTGAAGCCGGCGTGGAGCTTTTCGGCACGGAGGTCAAGTCCATCCGAGCCGGTACGCTGAACCTGAAGGACGCGTACTGCACCATCAAGGATGGGGAGCTGTTCGTCCACGGAATGCATGTTTCCCCCTATGAAAAGGGAAATGTCTTTAATAAGGACCCGGTCCGCGTCCGGCGGCTTTTGATGCACAAGCGGGAAATTGGAAGGCTTTATGCACTGGTCAAGCAGGACGGCTACACGCTGATTCCCCTGTCGGTCTACTTCCGGGACGCCCGGGTAAAGCTGGAGATCGGTCTTTGCAAGGGCAAAAAGAACTACGATAAACGGGCGGCCACCGCGCAGCGGGACGCCAACCGGGAGATCGACCGCACAATGAAAGAGAGGAACCGCTGATGAGCCTGTTTCCCGGCAAAAAATCACAGAGTCCAGAGGGTATCCCCCTCCAGCAGATTCCGGAGAAATTCGTGGTCCGGAGGAATCGGTCCATGCTGGCCATGGGCCTCGTGCTGGTGTTCGTCTTTGGAGGCGTGTCGGCGCAAAATATTTTGACCAAGGGCCTTGCCCAGAGCCGGGAGACGCTGATTGCCGGCGTCTTTTGCGTGCTGGCGGGGATCGCGGTCCTGCTGGATTATAAGAACCACCGGCTGGAGGTGGACGGGGAGACGCTGCGATACGCCAATCTCTTCGGACAGGCCGTCCAGTTTCAGGTGTCCGACATTGCCACGGTGCGCCAGGATATCAGCGAAAATCCAAAGCTTTTGTCCGAGGAGGGCCGGCTTTTGGCCCGGTTCGACCGCAGTATGGAAAATTTCCAGGTGATGATCGCCTATTTGAAGGCGCATCATGTCACCGCGGATCTTTAAATAAGAAAGGAACGATTTTTTATGTCCGATCAGAAAAATCCCATTGCCACCTTTACGATGGCCGATGGCCGCGTCATGACGGCGGAGTTGTATCCCGAGAAGGCGCCCAACACCGTCAATAACTTTATCGCGCTTGCCAACAAAGGCTTTTACGACGGCCTGATCTTCCACCGCGTCATTCCCGGCTTCATGATCCAGGGCGGCTGCCCCAATGGCAACGGCATGGGCGGCCCCGGCTACGAGATCAACGGCGAATTTTCGGCCAACGGCTTCCGTCAGAACGATGTGGTCCATACCACCGGCGTCCTTTCCATGGCTCGGACCATGGCGCCCAACTCTGCTGGCAGTCAGTTTTTCCTGATGGTGGCGCCTGCGCCCCATCTGGACGGACAGTATGCCGCGTTTGGAAAGCTGACCGAAGGGGATGAAATCGCCATCGACATCTCCCGCGTGCCCCGGAACATGGCAAACGACAAGCCGAAGAAGGACGTTGTCATCCAGTCTGTCCGGGTGGATACGCTGGGCGTGGACTATCCCGCTCCCGAGACCCACTGAGCGCAAAGAACAATTATTTAGGAGGGATTCCGGATGAAAACGGCGATCATCACCGGCGCGTCCTCCGGACTGGGACGTGAGTTTGTCCGCCAGATCGCGGACGTGTTTCCCGAGGTGGAAAGCTACTGGCTGATTGCGCGGCGCTCGGAGCGGCTTTCAGAGCTTGCTGAGGCGCTGCCGGGAAAGACGGTGGCGTGCCTTAGCCTGGATTTGTGCGACGCCATGAGCTTCATGGCCTATCAGGAGAAGCTGCGCGCCGAGCAGCCGGAAGTCGTGCTGCTGGTAAACAATGCCGGCTGCGGGTATCTTGGCCGGGTGGGCGAGATGGATACCGCGTCCCAGACGCGGATGGTGGATTTGAACGTGCGGGCGCTGACGGCTGTCACCAATATGACGGTGCCCTACATGGCGACGGGCGGCTCGATTTTGAACGTGTCCTCCATCGCCTCCTTCTGCCCGAACCCCCGCATGACTGTCTACTCCTCCACCAAGGCGTATGTGTCCTCCTTTACCATCGGCCTTGCCGAGGAGCTGCGCGCCCGGGACGTCACCGTGACGGCGGTCTGCCCGGGCCCCATGAAAACCGAATTTCTGGATGTGGGCGGAATTGCCGGAAACTCCAAAATGTTTGCCACGCTGCCTTACTGCGATCAGGTGCGGGTGGCGGGCGGCGCCCTCCGGGCGGCGCGGGCGGGCCGGACGATTTACACGCCGCGCCTCGTCTATAAGTTTTATCGGGTCCTGGCAAAGGTCACACCGGCAGGGCTGATGGCCAAACTTGCAAAAACCTGAAAATGTCACAGAATCGTAACACACTTTCATGGGGAAGTGTGTTATGATTCTGGGTAGCAAGATTCCGCCGCTGCGCGGTCGAAATACGGGGATGTACCGGTTTCGACGGGGGTGTGGAGGCGGGACCAGCGGGCGGCGGCGCCTGACCGCCATAAAACGGGCAACTTTTATAAATTAAATAACAACAACACAGTTGCTATTGCTGCCTAACTAAGGCAGCCGTCCGACCCGGAAGGACCGCGAGCCGGGAAGGGCGTCGTTTAGCGGTAAATGTGAGCGCAGTAAGCTTTGCCTGCACCACACATCATGAAGCTTACCCGACCTGACGGCGTGACGGTTTGCCGTTTGGAAAGGGAACAGGGAGAAAGACTCCCGCAATAACCGTCTGCGCCCGGAGAAAGTCCCGTTCAAGCGCTTTCGGACGCGGGTTCAACTCCCGCCATCTCCACCAGTTCTGAAATTCCCTGTTTAGCACGAATCCCCGCCTGCGGGCGAGGCTTCTTAGTCGGACAGGGAATTTCTTCGCTTTCGCGACAAACCCGCTGCGCTTACGCTTTGCCGCGAGGGAACGAGGGATCCTATCTAAAGTGTTTAAGGGAGGGCTTGACATGCCGGATTACAAAGCAATGTATTACCATTTGGCAGGAAGGATGGCAACAGCAATGGATGTGTTAGATGCCACAACGAAAGCCTTGGTAACCATCACCGAGAAGCTGAAATTGGCACAGCAGACAACAGAAGAGATGTTTATCAGCAGCAATGAAAACGATGATGAAGACGGGATTGCGGCGGATAAAAAGTGATTGCGCAAGCAGCTGACCGAAAAAAGCGAAAATCGGATAGAATACCATTGCTATACAGACCTCTCAAAAAGAAAAGACATCCGGTCGGATGTCTTTTCTTTTTTGCGGGTATCCTTGAAAAGGACGCGGTCATTCCGACGCCTTTTTTTGCAGACTGCACAATCCCGCACCGATGGCGGTTGCGAAGGTGGCGTTTTCGGGAATCAGGTAGTGATACCCAAACAGCCGCTCAAAATTTTGGAAGTTGTCGGCGGCTTGGGGGAGAGTGGTCATGGCGCCGGTGAGAATGACCGTTTTGGTGTCGCAGGCCTGACAGGCCAGCACCGTCATGATGCCGATGGATTGCAGCACGAGATTCACCACGCCTGCCGCCAGATCGGCGGGGGAGGCGTCCTCCGCCAGATTGCCGAAGTTCGCGGCGGTCAGATCCGGGTCCAGCGTGGCGGCCGGATTTTGAGAGAGGTCCTTGATGGTGAGATCCACTTTGCCCAGATCGCCCTGCTCCGCCAGATGCTTGATCTGACCGAAGCGCTCCGCGCCCACCAGCTTCCGGCAAAGACCGCCTAATGTCCCGCCGCCGATACCGCTGCCGCAAAGGTGCCGAACCTCCCGACCCTTCTCCGCCCAAAGAAAGGCCGTTCCGGTCCCCATGGTCACTACCACGCCCTTTTCCTGACCGGACAGCGCCAGCGCGCCGGTCCCACTGGCGGAAAATTCGTCTACCTTGCAGGTGGGGATTCCGAAAATGTCCCCCTCCACAAAGCTGGCGCCAACGCCGGTGAGCACCACCCGCCGCACGTTTCGCAACGTCAAAGCGTTACTGGTGAGGTAGTTGCCCAGCGCGCCGTACAGACTGGTTACCTGATCCTCCGCCCGGACACGCAGCATGGATACGATTTCCCCGTCAGTCCGCAGACCCACGATCTTGGTGGTGGAGCCGCCGATATCAATTCCCAAAATGACGTCCATGTAAGTGAAGTCCCTTCTTTTTCGGGCGGCGGAGACCGCGGCGCCTTTTTCCTCCCATCATAGGGAAGGAGAAGCGCTCTGTCAATCGGAATTGGAGAATTTGTTGACAAAAGTGGAGAAAAGCAATTGCTTTTCCGGGGACACCCGTCTATAATCAAGTCAAGTGACAAGACACAAAACAACTGTTTTTGAGGTGCAGTATGAATACCGAACAGAAGTTAAATATGACCATGCTCTGCGACTTTTATGAGCTGACCATGGGCAATGGCTATTTTCAGGCGGGCTATCAGGACCGCATCACGTATTTTGATGTGTTTTTTCGGGACGTGCCGGACAAGGGCGGCTTCGCCATCTGCGCCGGGCTGAGCCAGTTGATCGACTATATTCAAAACCTGCGTTTTGAGGAGGCGGACCTTGCTTATCTGCGCGAAAAGCAGATGTTCTCCGAGCAGTTTTTGGCGTATCTCCGGGATTTCCGCTTCACGGGCGATATCTGGGCGATTCCGGAGGGAACGCCCATTTTCCCGCGTGAGCCGGTGGTCACGGTGCGGGCGCCCGCCATTCAGGCCCAGCTGATCGAAACCTTTACGCTGCTGACCATCAACCACCAGAGCCTGATCGCCACAAAGGCCAACCGGATCGTCCGGGCGGCGCAGGGGCGGACGGTGCTGGAATTCGGTTCCCGCCGGGCGCAGGGCACCGACGGCGCCATCTCCGGCGCCCGCGCGGCCTATATCGGCGGGTGCAAGGGAACGGCCTGCACCATTTCCGACCAGCTCTATCAGGTTCCCGCCGGCGGCACCATGGCCCACGCCTGGGTCCAGATGTTTGACAGCCAGTATGAGGCCTTTCGGACCTATTGCGAGGTCTATCCCACCAACGCAACGCTGCTGGTGGACACCTACAACACCCTGAAGTCCGGCGTACCAGACGCTATCCGCGCCTTCAATGAGGTCCTCCGCCCCCGGGGGATCACCAAGTGCGGTATTCGGCTGGATTCCGGGGACATTGCGTACCTCACCCGGGAGGCGCGCAAGATGCTGGACGATGCCGGCTGGGAGGGGTGCCAGATCTCTGCGTCCAACTCGCTGGACGAATATATTATCCGGGACCTTTTGCTGCAAGGCGCAAAGGTGGACCTGTTCGGCGTGGGCGAGCGGATGATCACCGCCAGCAGCCAGCCGGTCTTTGGCGGGGTTTATAAGCTGGCCGCCGTGGAGGATGCCGCCGGCAACATCCTTCCGAAAATCAAGGTTAGCGAGAATGTGGACAAGATCACCAATCCTCATTTCAAAAAGACCTATCGGATTTTTGACAGGGCTACCGGCAAGGCAGAGGCTGATTATATCACCGTGTGGGATGAGCCGGTGGATGACTCCAAGCCGCTGGAGCTGTTTGATCCGCAGGCCACATGGAAGCGAAAGACCTTTACAAGCTTTACTGCAAAGCCCTTGCAGGTGCAGGTGTTTCGGGGCGGCGAGCTGGTCTACCGGCAGCCCTCCCTTCAGGAAATACAGGCCTATTGCCAGGAGCAGGTAGAAACGCTCTGGGATGAGGTGAAGCGCTTTGAGAATCCGCACAACTATTATGTGGACCTGTCCCAGCGCCTGTGGGAGATCAAGCAGAGACTGTTGCACGAGAATTGCTGAATGTGCAGCCCCGCCTTCGGGCGGGGCTGCATTGTTTACACAATCGCGGTTGAAGAATTTTGGGTTTTCCATTATAATATAATAATTCACCATAAAATCGGGACACTTCCGGTAGAGAGAAGAGAGACAAGGAGAGTGGATGCCTATGCATAAGAACCTGCCGCAGCCGACGGAGCGGATAGAGCGGCGCATTTCCGCAGCGACCAGTATTTCCATGTGCGTGCTCACCGTTTTGGCACAGATCGCCACCACGCTGCTGCTGACGTATTTCCTGCGGGAAAAGGCCAGCTATGTTTATGCAATTTTGGAATTTGCCGGCGCCATCGTGGCCATCCGGGTGTATCAGCGGCCCGGCAGCCCCTCCTATAAGTTGGCGTGGATGTGTTTGCTGCTGGCGCTGCCGGTATCCGGCATGATCCTCTTTTGCCTGTGGGGCGGCACCCATCAGGCCAAAAGCCTGAGCTTACTGAAAATTTCTCCCACGCCCGAGCGCGAGAGCCAGCGCATGGGCAGCGAGGCCAACCTCAGCCGCCTGAATCACCAGTCCCCGGCGTGGGGGCGGGTGGCGACCTATCTCCAGAAACGGGGCTTCCCTCTCTGTCGGAATACCGATGCAAAGTATTTTGGGGACGGCGCGGCGTTTTTTGACGATCTGATTCAGCACCTCTCCCAGGCAGAGGTGTATATCTTTCTGGAGTATTATATCCTTGCGGAGGGCCGGGTGTGGGACCGGATGTTCGCCGTGCTGCGGGAGCGGGCGGCCGCCGGCGTGGAGGTGCGCATCATCTTCGACGATTTCGGAAATCTGACCCGCCTCTCGGACGATACCCTTCAAAAAATGCAGAACGCCGGGATCGAGGTGGAGGTGTTCAACCCAGTCCACCGATATGTGAACCGCATTTACTTCAACTATCGCGACCACCGGAAAATCGCCGTCATCGACGGGCAGTTTGCCTATACCGGCGGCATCAACGTGGCAGATGAATATGCCAACCTGATCGTCCGGTTCGGCCATTGGAAGGACAGCGCCGTCCGTGTGGAGGGCGAGGGCGCCTGGGGCTTTGCCACCCAGTTTATGCAGATGTGGAAGATGATGGGCCGCACGCTCCAGAATGAGGATGACTATTACCGTCCCCGCCATGAAGCGCCGGCCGCCGCCGGTTTTTGCCAGCCCTTTACCGACGGGCCGCTGAATAACCCCGATAACCCCATCGAGGAGACCTATCTCCAAATGATCGGCTCCGCCAAACGGATGCTGTATCTCACCACGCCGTATTACGCGGTGGAGGAGTCCATGCAAAAGGCGCTTTGCATCGCGGCGGACTCGGGCGTGGATGTGCGGCTGCTGATTCCCGGGACGCCGGATCATAAGCTCACCTATCTGGTGGCGGAGACTTACTGGGGCGAACTTTTGCGCCACGGCGTGAAGATCTACAAGTATACGCCGGGCTTTCTGCACGCCAAGAGCGTCATGGTGGACCGGGAAGCCGCCCTCATCGGCAGTACCAATATGGATTACCGGACCTTCCAGCTGCACTACGAATGCGGCGTGATGCTCTACCATATGCCCGTGGTGGAGGAATTGCTGGAGGATTTGGACAGCATCATGGCGCAAAGCGCTTTGTATACGCTGGAGGAGTGGAACGACCGCTCCTGGTTCCGCCGCAGCTTTGCCTCCATTTTGCGGCTGGGGGCGGTCTGGATCTGAGAATTGATGAAATGAGATTGCGCGGGATACCGGAGTGCGGGAATAGGCTCCGGCTCCCGCACTGATGTTGGGAGGCCAATATGTCACGCGAGCTGACACAACTGGAGACTGCGGAGCGCAGTCTTATCAAAACCTATCGAAAGACGCTGTGGAATCCATTCATCGCCGCCGTGAAGCGGTATGAGCTGGTGGACCCCGGCGACCATATTGCGGTGTGTATTTCGGGCGGAAAGGATTCCATGGTGCTCGCCAAGCTGATGCAGGAGCTGCAAAGGCATACCGAGCAGCCGTTTGCGCTGACCTTTCTCGTCATGGACCCGGGCTATAACGCGGAAAATCGGGCGCTGATCGAATCCAACGCGGCGCTGCTGGACATTCCCGTCACCATTTTTGAAAGCGATATTTTCACGGTCACCACGCAGGTGGATAAAAACCCCTGCTATCTTTGCGCGCGGATGCGCCGCGGCTCCCTCTATGCCAAGGCGCAGGAGCTGGGGTGCAACAAAATTGCGCTGGGCCACCATTTTTCCGATGTGGTGGAGACCACGCTGCTGGGCCTTTTTTACGGCGCCCAGATGCAGGCGATGCCGCCGAAGCTCCACAGCAAAAACTTCCCGGGTATGGAGCTGATCCGTCCGCTCTACTGCGTGCATGAGGACGCCGTGATCGCTTGGAAGAATTATAATCACCTCCGCTTCCTGCAATGCGCCTGCCGCTTCACGGAGGAGCGGGACGCTGCCGGAGACGGCGTGGGGGAGAGCAAGCGGCAGGAGATCAAGCTTTTGCTGCGGGAGCTGAAAAAGACCAACCCCAATATCGAAAAAAGCATATTCCAGGCCATTCACGGCGTGCAGCTGGATACGTTCCCTGGCTTTAAATGCCGGGGGCAGGCGCATTCGTTCCTTGATTTTTATGAGGAAGCGGCGCTGTTTGGCGGGGAGTCGGAGATGTAAGGGCGGAAGGAAACGGGGCCAAAAAGAAAAAATAAATAGGAAATTTTGAAATTTCTATTGACAAAAAAGCTCTTTCTTGTATAATAATATCTGTTCGCTACGGCGAGCGGAGATAGCGGGTTTGTGTAAAGGTAGCACAGCAGACTCTGACTCTGTATGTGAGGGTTCGAATCCTTCACCCGCTGCCAAAAGAAGAAAGTCCTGAAACCACAAGGTTTCAGGACTTTTCTTTTGCTATCCGTGGGTACAGACGGTTTTGATGGCCTGCGTGGCCTTAATGACGGACTTCATGAAAAGCATCTCGTCCTCCAGCACCTTGCCCTGCTGCTCCAGTAGTTGCAAAATCTTTTCTTCGTTGTGCATTGTGGTCTCCTTATAGGTATCGCTTTAGCACATCGCACAAAGTATCCTTGTACTGGCTCAGCTCGTAAATATCTTGTAGGACATACTTGGTTTCTTTTGGCTCAACTCCAAAGTTTGTTGATGAAAAGGTCTGTGCTATACTGGTACAGGTGATTGTAAATGGTAAATGGATTCACAGACATGATAGCTGGTTCCCTCAATCTGAAAGAACCGTGGTATG
>NZ_JAQUVF010000009.1 GCF_028693505.1 Oscillibacter sp. | reverse complement strand
ACGGTACTGAATCGCCATTCCAGTACTTTTTCACTGTGTTTCTGGAAATGCCAAGTGTTTTGGCCACCTGCCGCTGGCTGGTCACTCCTTCCAATTGCAAGCGTCGGATCTCTTTGTAGACATCCACATTGCTGCCTACTATGAGCCGGGAGACTTGAATCGTTTTTCCGCAAAAGAAAAACCGGACAATCGCACGGCACTGCTTCAAAAAGAGCTGCGGGCGCTGGAAACGCAAATTGAAAAGCGCTCTGCGGCCTTAAAAAATCTCTATCTCGACAAAGTATCCGGGCTCATTGATGAGGCACAATTCGTCAGTATGAATCAGGACTTTTTATCTGAAAAGGAGAGCATGGTCAAGCGGCAAGCGGCTATCCAGAAAGAACTTGGCGATCTGCAAATGCCTGGTGACAACTGCGAGGGACTGGTGGGGAAGATTCGGGAGCTTTTGAAGTTTGATCCTATCCCCAGAGAATTGTTCGTACTGGCAATTGAGTACATTGAGATCGGTGAGAAGGATGCGGATACCGGCCAGCAAGCGGTACATATTCAGTGGAAGTTTTAGGCTCCATGCCATGGTGCTGGAGCCATCCAATCTCCCGTGTGTGGACTAAAAAACCCTCGCTCATGTGCTGGAACCCCGGTACCCCGCAGCGGTGGATCGCTATTTGGACTTGGGAAGATTTTACGACCTGAGCGCGGCCAAGGCGGCGGCGGGGGAAGTAAAAGAGTGCACCCATGCCTATAAAGCGGCTTACGTCCGGGCGTACCATGGGCTGAAAGCGGCGCGGCAGGTGGAGATGGACTCTGTTGCGGCGGTGGCGCGGTCCTTCGACCGGGAGCGGGCGGTGCGGCGGGTGAACGGAATCATCCAGCGGGAGCTGAAAAAAACAAAGACGGGGCGGGGGAGGACCGTCCGGCGCTTTCTGGGCAGCATTACCCACAAGGACTACCTGTGGCGGTTTGACAGCGTGGATGTATTGTGCCCCAAAGTCTACGAATTTGCGGATTGCTGGGAATTGGCCGGGGAATCTCTCCGCCGCCTGCATGAAACTGCCGTTGCCGGGGGCTGGGATACCATTGCCTGCATGGCGCCCGAGGAGCCGGGGCGCATGGAGCATCTGCTGGTGCCGGAGCTGGGGCTGGCCTTTGTGACGTCGCGGCCGGGAATGGATTACGGGAAGAAGCCCTACCGCCGGATTCGGCTGGACGCCATGGCGGACCCGGAGGGGAAGGCGCGGCTTCGCTTTCAAAGTCGCATGACAACGCTGCTGCGGCAGGAGGCCGTCAGCGCCCTGAAGGACGCCAAAAAGGCCCACGACGCGCTGGAGGCGATCTACAATCCCTACGTGGATTTTGACGGCGTTCGCGCGTTGGCGGCGCTGGAGGCGGGGCGTCTTTTAAGCTATCTCGGGTAAAAAGCGCATCAAGCGCATTGAAAAAGCAGCCGGAAGCAAATGCTTCCGGCTGCACCGATTCATGCAAATCAATTCAAAAAGTCCTTGAGCTTCTTGCTGCGGGAGGGGTGGCGCAGCTTGCGCAGAGCCTTGGCCTCAATCTGGCGAATCCGCTCCCGGGTGACGTTGAATTCCTTGCCCACTTCCTCCAGCGTGCGGGTGCGTCCGTCCTCAATGCCGAAGCGCAGCTTCAAAACCTTTTCCTCACGGGGCGTCAGGGTGGAGAGCACATCCATGAGCTGCTCTTTGAGCAGGGTGAAGGACGCCGCTTCGCTGGGCTCGGAAGCGCCCTCGTCCGGGATGAAGTCGCCCAAGTGACTGTCCTCTTCCTCACCGATGGGGGTTTCCAGAGAGACGGGTTCCTGCGCGATTTTCAAAATCTCCCGGACCTTTTCCACGGGCATGCTCATTTCCGTGGCGATCTCGTTGGGACTGGGGTCGTGACCCAGCTCCTGCAAAAGCTGGCGGCTGACGCGGATGACCTTGTTGATGGTCTCTACCATGTGGACGGGGATTCGGATGGTACGGGCCTGATCGGCGATGGCGCGGGTGATGGCCTGACGAATCCACCAGGTGGCGTAGGTGGAGAACTTATAGCCCTTGGTGTAGTCGAATTTCTCCACCGCCTTGATCAGACCCAGATTGCCCTCCTGGATCAGGTCCAGAAACAGCATTCCACGGCCCACGTAGCGCTTGGCGATGGAAACCACGAGACGGAGGTTGGCTTCCGCCAGCTTTTGCTTGGCGGCCTCTCCACGGTTGTAATCCTTTTTCCAGGCGGAGATCTCCTCCGGCGCGGCAGTCACCGCTTCTCCGGCTTCCCGCTGCGCGCGCAGCTCGCCCAGCTTTTGCTCCGCCACAGCGCCTGTGGCCATGGCCTTGGCCAGATTGGTCTCCTCGTCGGGAGAGAGCAGGGAGACTTTGCCGATTTCCTTGAGATACATGCGCACGGGGTCGTCGATGGAGAAGTTGTTCACCAGTGTGTTGGGGTCCACCAGTTCCTCTTCTTCCACGTCTGCGATCTCTTCCACCGCCGGCTCGTCTTCCGCCAGATCGTCCGGCAGCAGGTCCTCTCCGGCGCTGATGTCGATGTTCAGAGATTCCAGAGAATCATAGAGCTGATCCATCTGGTCGCCCTCCAGATTCAGATCGTCCACGGCCTCCATCAGCTCGCTGGATTCCAGCTTGCCCTTTTTCTTGCCCTTGGCCAAAAGCTCCCGCAGCTTTTCGTTGTTGATGAGCCAGCCCGCGGCGGGCAGGGAGGCGACCTGCTTGTCGTCCAGACGGACGATACCGGCTTTTTTAGCCTCCTCGTCGGTCATGATAACGGCGGGCTCTTCCACGGGGTCCGCCTTCTTCTTTGCGGATTTTCTGGCGGGCTTTGCAGCCGGCTCCTCATTACCAACTGCGTTCAAAAGCGCATCTGCCTGCGCGCTCAACTCCGCAGAGGTCATCTTTTCCATATCTTTCGCCATGCTGCTTTCCTCACTTTTTATCTTTATATTTTTCTGTTGCCGCCAGCAGGGGGTCTCCCTGATCGCTGCCGGTTCGTTTTTCTGCTTCTGAATGGATGATGCGTATGTAGTCCGCCAGCGCCTGATGCGCATTCTGCACCGATTCGGGCTGCTGGCAAAGGGCGCTGACGTGACTCATTTCCTCCGGCCCAAGGGATGCGGAGAGGGGAGAGAGCGCCACGGGGCGCCCGGCTTCCCGGGCCTGCCAAAGAAGCTCAAACACCCGGCCCAGAAGAGGGGCGGAAAATTCCTCCGCCTTCAGCGGCGGCTCTTTGGGAAAGAGGCTCTCGTCCATGAGCAAAAGCCGCAAAACCCCCTCTTCCGCCCGGGCGGAACGAAGATTTTCATACCGCAGGGATCGCTCCTTCGGCTGGAGCTGGGCGGTGGGGTTGAGACTCTTACGGGTCTCTGCCCGCTTTTCCCGGGTCATGCGCCGCCGGAATGCCCGCTGGACCTCCAGCTTCATGGCCTCCGGCGTAATTTTCGCCGCCTCGGCGGCCCGGCCGGAGTAGACCTCCCGCTCCACCGCACCCGGGAGGGAGGCGAGCAGGTCGCTGACCTCCTCGCAATAGGCGATGCGGCCCTCGTCGCCGGAGAGATCGTACTTCCCGGCCACCTGCGCCATACGGAACTCCACGCCGTTTTCACTGCCGCCCAACAACCGTTCAAAGGCGTCCGCTCCCTGAAATTTAATGAAGTCGTCCGCGTCCTGCTTGACGTATTCACCGTCTGCCAGCCGCCGGGGCAGCTGGAGGACTTTGACGAAAAATTCCGCCTGATTCAAAATCTGTAAAGCGCGTTCCGTTGCCACCTTTCCGGCGTTGTCGTTGTCGTAGCAAAGCACCAGCTCCTTGGTGAAGTGAGAGAGAAGCCGGGTCTGCTCCACCGTCAGCGCCGTCCCCATAGAGGCCACCGCGTTGTCAAAGCCCGCCTGATGCAGCGTCACGATATCCAAATTGCCCTCGCAGAGGAGGATGTTGGGGCGCTTTGTCTTTTTCGCCAGATTCAGCCCGTACAAAACCCGGCGTTTGCTGTACACCGGGGTCTCCGAGGAGTTCATGTACTTGGGCTCCGATTTGTCCAGCACCCGGCTGCCAAAGGCCACCACGTCGCCCCGGGTATCAATGACCGGGAGCATCAGCCGGTTTCGGAACTTGTCGTACAGGCCGCCGTTGCGGTTTTGCACAACCAGCCCGGCGTCCAGAAGCTCCGCCTTTGTATAGCCCTTTTTCGTCATGGCGTTGAGCAAAACGTCCCAGGCGTCTAAAGACGCACCCATGCCGAATTTGACCGCGGTGGCCCGGGTGATCTTCCGGCGGTCCAGATACGCCTGTACCGCCCGGCCCTCAGGCTGCTGAAGAAGCTGGTAATAAAAGCGGGCGGCGTCCCGGTTCAGGTCCAAAAGGCGCGCCCGGCGGTGTCCGGCTTCCCGGTCGCCGTCCTCCTCCGGCACCTCCATGCCCGCCCGCTTTGCAAGAAAGCGAACGGCGTCCGGAAAGGACAGGTTCTCTTCCTCCATGACGAAATTTACCACGCCGCCGCCCTTTTTGCAGCCAAAGCAGTAGTAAATCTGCTTGTCCGGGGAGACGGAGAAGGAGCCGGTTTTTTCACTGTGGAACGGGCAAAGGCCAAAGAGGTTGGAACCCTTTCTGGTAAGCTGAACATAGCTGCCGACAACATCCACGATGTCGCTGCGAGCCACCAGTTCATCCATGAAGTGCTGTGGGAAAGCCACGATTCGGGTTCCTCCTTTCGGTCAGTTTTGCCACATTTGCGGCGCATCATACTGAAAAACGTTTGCATTTTGGTTTCAGCACTCTTATATACCCCGCAATTTTTAAATTCCCTCTTTTTTTTCGTAAGTTTTAAAAAAGTTTCTGGTTCGTAACGCTTTACATAGGTATGCAATGCCGATACAATAAAAAATAACAGGAGGGGAGGGGACGTTATGGCTGTTGCATTGTGGGCAGGGCGGTTGGATCGGCCGCTGACAGAGCAGGAGACCGCCGTCCTGATGCGCCTTCTCCCGGGGGAGCGGCGGGAGCGGCTGGCGCGCGTCCGGCAAGCGGAGAAACGGGCGGAACCGCTGTGCGCGTATCTGCTTCTTCGCCTGGCGCTGTGGGAACAGTATCGCTGGAGGAAGCTTCCACCCATCCTTCAGACGGAGATGGGGAAGCCGTGGTTTCCGGATTACCCCTCGGTGCAGTTTAATTTGAGCCATACCGCCGGGGCCGTGCTGGTGGCGGTGAGCGGCGAGCCGGTGGGCGTGGATATTGAGAAGATCCGCCCTGTCCACCGCCGGATGGGCGGTGATTGGACGGATGAGGCCGGGGAGACGGCGTTTTTCCAAAGCTGGGTGCGGCGGGAGGCAAGGAGCAAGCTGAGTGGAAAGGGCATCGGGGCCATGCTGCGCGCCGAGCCGCCCGTGGAAGAGGGGGAGCGCTTCTATGCGCTGGAGTCGTTCCCGGGCTATGCGGCGGGGGTGGCCACCTGTGCTGCTTCGCCGCCGGGGGCGCTGCGCAGGTACACGCTGGAGGAACTGCTGAAAGAGGATGTCTTATTGACTTTTATGCCGTAAAGAGTATAATGTTTTCGAAAAACGTCCCCTCTGTGGGTATTTTTAAGGGAGGCACACATATGCATACCTATCCCATCACCGTGGCGGGCCTGAAGCGGGAGCTGCCTATCTGCAAGGTCACGGACGACCTGTACATCGGAGCGTTCATCTGCTTTGGCGACGCGGAGCTGACCGTGGCGTGCGCCAAGGCGCTTTTAGAGCTGGTTGACGCAGACAGCTATGACTATCTCTTTACGGCCGAGGCCAAGAGCATTCCGCTGATCCATGAGATGGCGAGACAGTCCCGCGCCGACAAATACTTTATTGCCCGCAAGGGCCCCAAGGCCTACATGCCGGACCCCATTCACGTGGAGGATCAGTCCATCACCACCGCCGGGTCCCAGAAGCTGTATCTGGGGCGGGACGATGCGGACCTGATTCGCGGCAAGCGGATTTTGCTGATGGACGACGTGATCTCCACCGGCGGGTCCCTTCTGGCGATGGAAGCGCTGGTGCGCGAGGCCGGCGGCACCGTGAGCGGCAAAGTGGCGGTGCTGGCGGAGGGGGACGCGCAGCAGCGCCCCGACATCCAGTATCTTGCGCCGCTGCCGCTGTTCAACGCCGACGGCACCGTCAAGGCGTAAGCGGGAATTTTTTTACGCGCTGTTTTCTTTCACTGCTCCACTGAGGGAGAACGGGGGAGCGGTCTTACCTGAGAGGTTGGGAAAAACGAAAGGCTCCGGGCAAATGCCCAGAGCCTTTCGCGGTTATCCATGACTTTTCTTATAAGTGAGGTATCCCTCCAGAATCAGAGAGGCAGCCACGGCGTCCACCGTCTTTTTTCGCTTTTTGGCGTTTTTGCCGCCGGCCATCAAAATTTGATGGGCGTCGATGGTGGTGCGGCGCTCGTCCCACAAAACCACAGGCAGGCCGGTGGTTTCCTTCAGCAGCTCTGCCATGGCGGCCGCCTTTTCAGCCCGGGGGCCAAGAGAGCCGTCCATATTTTTCGGGTGTCCCAAGACCAGTTCTTCCACGCCGTGCTCCCGCGCCAGAGCGGCCACGCGGTCCGCCACCACTTCGGGACGGTAGGCGTCCACCGTGGTGGTGAAGCCGGCCAGAAAACCGGTGGGGTCGGAGATGGCGATGCCGGTGTGGGCGTCCCCGTAGTCGATGGCCATGATGCGCATAGCGGTTCCTCCCTTGCTTTCTTTGCAACATCATAGCATACGCCTCCGCTTTGCGCAAGCGGGAGAAAACCACGCAAAAACGTGGGATTTTTTTAAAAAAAACAGTTGACCGCGGCTTTCCCCTGTGGTACAATCGATTCACCTGTGAAAAAGGGCTTTGTTGTCATGCGCGTTTTCGCTTTTCAGCTGCGGCGCCAAAGACCCTTTCCCAAGAGGCAGGGAGGCAGTCGGTATCCCCGGCAAGCCGGGAAAGATACCAATAATAAGGAGGTGCCGTTAGATGCGCGTTAAAGTCACTTTGAGATGCAACGAGTGCAAGCAGAGAAACTACAATACCATGAAGAACAAGAAGAATACCCCGGACAAGCTTGAGCTGAACAAGTATTGCCCCTTCTGCAAGAAGCACACGCTCCACAGCGAAACCAAGTAATGGTGAGAAATTTAAGAAAGGGCGTGTAACGAGAATGGCAGAAGAAGCGAAGAAGAAAAAAGATCGCGGCGTTTGGTTCCGCGAGATGAAAAGCGAACTGAAAAAGGTCGTTTGGCCTGCAAAGCAGACTGTGCTCAAGAACACCGGCACCGTGCTGCTGTGCTCTCTCCTGATCGGCGCCTGCATCTGGATTTTCGACGGCGTGGCCTATTCCGCCGTGCAGATGCTCCTTGGCGTGTTCGGCGCTTAAGGAGAAGGAGATGTCAGAGAGCGCGAAGTGGTATGTTGTCCATACCTATTCCGGCTATGAAAATGCCGTCAAGACCAGCATTGAGAAATTCGTCACCGGCCGCAATATGGAGGATATGATCCTGCGGATCGAGATTCCTCTGGAGACGGTGACGGAAGTCACGGATTCCGGTTCCACCAAGGAAGTGGAGCGGAAAGTGTTCCCGGGCTATGTGCTGATCAAGATGATTATGACCGACGACACCTGGCATCTGGTGCGAAATGTCCGCGGCGTCACCGGCTTTGTCGGCTCCGCCAACAAGGCCATTCCTCTGACTGAAGAGGAAGTGCTGGCCATGGGCATGGAAAAGCATGAGATTGTTGTCAGGTATCAGGTGGGCGACCACGTGAAGATCGTGGATGGCCCTCTGGCCAGCTTTACCGGCATCGTCGAGGAAATCGAACCTGAGAAAAACCGGGTTAGCGTGATGGTCTCGATGTTTGGCAGAGAGACCCCGGTGGAACTGGAACTGGATCAGGTCGAGGTCCAAAAGTAATCACACTCCCGCGTCCGGTCGGGCGCAAAAGCGCCGGGAATTCCCGGCACAAGTGGGAGGGGCCCAAAGGCCCCGCCAAGGATGGACCGTTGGCCCATCACCACATTTATAATTTAGGAGGTGCTACTCCGTGGCACAGAAAATTACTGGTTATGTGAAGCTGCAAATCCCCGCAGGCAAGGCAACTCCCGCTCCCCCTGTTGGTCCCGCTCTGGGCCAGCACGGCGTGAACATCGCCGCCTTCACCAAGGAGTTCAACGAGCGCACGAAGAATGACATGGGCATGATTATCCCCGTGGTCATCACCGTGTACTCCGACCGTTCTTTCTCCTTCATCACCAAGACGCCTCCCGCGGCTGTCCTGATCAAGAAGGAATGCAGCATTGATTCCGGCTCCGGCGTCCCCAACAAGACGAAGGTGGCCACCATCTCCAAGGCTTCCATTCAGAAGATCGCCGAAATCAAGATGCGCGACCTGAATGCTGCCGATCTGGAGTCTGCTATGAGCATGATCGCCGGTACCTGCCGCTCCATGGGCGTCGTTGTCGGCGACTGACATTCATAACAACAGCCGAGCGGCTGGAAAGGCCGCTCCATACAGTGGGAGGATTTCATTCCGAAGAACCACTATGAGGAGGAAGTAACATTGTTTAGAGGCAAGAAATATCAGGAAAGTGCCAAGCAGATCGATAAGAATGTGCAATACGATGCTGCTGAGGGCATGGCTCTTATTTGCAAGACCGCCAGCGCCAAGTTCGACGAGACCGTCGAGCTGCACGTGAAGCTGGGCGTTGATTCCCGGCACGCCGACCAGCAGGTCCGCGGCGCCATCGTGCTGCCCCACGGCACCGGCAAGACCGTCCGTGTGCTGGTTTTCGCCAAGGGCGATAAGGCTGACGCTGCCCGTGAGGCCGGCGCCGACTATGTGGGCGACATGGATCTGGTGGAAAAAATCCAGAAGGAAAACTGGTTTGAGTTCGACGTGGTGGTTGCCAGCCCTGACATGATGGGCGTGGTGGGCCGTCTCGGTAAGGTCCTCGGCCCCAAGGGTTTGATGCCCTCTCCCAAGGCCGGTACCGTTACCCCCGATGTTGCCAAGGCCGTCAAGGAAGTCAAGGCCGGTAAGATCGAGTACCGTCTGGACAAGACCAACATCATCCACTGCCCCATTGGCAAGGTGTCCTTCGGCGGCGAAAAGCTGACGGAGAACTACAATGCTCTGATGGGCGCCATCATGAAGGCAAAGCCCGCCAGCGCCAAGGGCCAGTATGTCCGCAGCTGCGTGGCTGCGTCCACCATGGGCCCCGGTGTTAAGATGAGCACCGCAAAGTTGGTCTAAAAAAATGATATTTAAGGGTTGACTTTTGTCGATTCCTCAAATATAATATTTGATGCGTTCCAAAGACAGCAGGTGGGCTTTCCCGTAAGTCCTGCCGAGGACGGCTAATCGTGAGATTGCTATCCGTCCTTGTGTCTTTGTCGGCACAAGGACGGTTTCCTTTTTGAACGCACCTATAATTCCTATGGAGGTGAAAACAAGAATGCCTAACGCAAAGATCTTATCTGAAAAGCAGGCCATCGTGGCCCAGCTGACCGAAAAGATCCAGAAGGCCACCGCAGGCGTCATTGTCGACTACAAGGGTATTTCCGTTGAAGAAGACACCGCTCTGCGCAAGGAATGCCGCGAAAGCAACGTGGATTATGCAGTTGTGAAGAACACTCTGCTCCGCTTCGCTTTCAACGCCACCGGTCTGACTGAACTGGACGGTCTGCTCAACGGCACCACTTCTCTGGCTCTGTGCGATGACGCCGTGGCTCCCGCCCGCGTCATGGCCGCTTACGCCAAGAAGCTGGAAGGCAAGTTTACGATCAAGGGCGGTTTCATGGACGGCAAAGCCGTGGACCTGGCCACCATCCAATCTCTGTCTTCCATTCCCGCACTGCCCATCCTGCAGGCGCAGGTTCTGGGTACCATGCTGGCTCCCATCACCGGTCTGGCTGTCGTTTTGAAGCAAATTGCTGAGAAGAACGGCGCCCCCGCTGAAGAGGCTGCCCCGGCTGAAGAGGCCGCCCCCGCTGCCGAATAATCATTCGGACAGCAACACATTTTTAATTTTACAATTAGGAGGCACATACCATGTCTGAGAAAGTTACTGCTATGATCGAAGAGATCAAGGGCCTGACCGTTCTGGAGCTGAGCGAGCTGGTGCACGCTCTGGAGGAAGAGTTTGGCGTTTCCGCTGCCGCTATGGCCGCTCCCGCTGCCGGCGCTGCTGCTCCCGCTGCCGAGGAGAAGACCGAGTTTGACGTGGTCCTGACCGGCTTTGACGCCGCTGCCAAGATCAAGGTCATCAAGGCTGTCCGCGAGATCACCGGCCAGGGCCTGGCCGAGGCCAAGGCTACCGTCGAGGGCGCTCCTTCCACTTTGAAGGAAGGCGCTTCCAAGGACGACGCCGAGACCATGAAGAAGCAGCTGGAAGAGGCTGGCGCAAAGGTCGAGCTGAAGTAATTTCAAACATCGCCTAAAAAACCCCCGTCCGAAAGGACGGGGGTTTTTTTCGGACGAGAAACCTGCCGCCTATTTTCGTCCGGTGGGCTGTTTACCCCCTGAAAACAGCAGGAGGAAAAGTGCTTTATCAAAAAAACAGAAGTATGTGATTAAAAAAACAGATAAGATTGTTAAAAAAATTGACAAGTTGATGAATTTAGTCTAAACTACTTATAAGTTTATCAGGGAGACCTGAGTCGGGAGTGAGTGCATTGAAAAAAGAAAATATTTCGGACGCTGTTGTTCGGCGCCTGCCCAGATACTACCGCCAGCTGACGGAATTGTGTGCACGCGGCGTTGTGCGCATTTCGTCCCATTCCCTGGGGCAGGAAATGAATATTACCGCCTCACAAATTCGGCAGGATTTCAGCTGCTTCGGAGAATTCGGACAGCAGGGCTATGGCTATAACGTGGAAGAATTGCGGGCGGAAATCGGTCACATTTTGGGGGTGGACAACAACCACCATCTGGTGATGATCGGCGTGGGCAATCTGGGCCGCGCACTGCTGCAAAACTTTCACTTTTCGCAAAGCGGCTTTTCTGTGGACGCGGCTTTCGACGTCGCGTCCTCTGTGGTAGGCACCACGATCAATGGCGTGCCGATCTACTCCATGGATACGCTGGACGATTATGTGCGGGAGCACAGCGTGGACGTGGTGGTGCTGACCATCCCCCAGTCCGTGGCGCAGGATACGGCCAATCGCATCATTGGTCTGGGCGTGCGCGGTTTTTGGAATTTTACCAACATGGAGCTTTCCAGCAGCAATCCGGATGTAAAATTTGAGAATATCCATTTTGCGGACAGTTTGCTGACGCTCAGCTATCGAATCGCCAACCGATAACGCCGCCTTGGCGCAGGATGCCGGGCTGACGAAAGGAAAACAGAGTGCGTATGATGAAAAAGACAGCGCTTGTGCTGTTTTTATGTGGGGCGCTGGCTGCTGCGGCGCTGGCCGCCGGGGACGCCGGAGACCCATTGGCTTCCCTTTCTTATCTGGCGGGCACGTTCAGCAATACCGTGGATGAAAAGATCGAGGCGCGGCTGGATGCTTCGGATGCCGCGTTGGTGAAAAATACCGGCAGCGGCGGCAATGGCGGCGACGTGGCGGCAACGTGGACGGAAAAACGGCTGAAAGCGGGGGATACCCTGCTTGGTAGCACCGGGACAAACGTGCTGGTGCTCTCCGGCAGCGTGCAGGCCACCTGTACCGCCGGCACGGTGGTGGATGTCTCCGCCGGCACGACCCTTCCCAGCGGCAGCACACTGACGGTGGGGCACCGCTATATGGCAGCCGAGGATGCCTCCGCTTTTTTTGTGGTGACGGGTAAGACGGCGGTGGTGGAGTATCAAGGCCCCAACGCCTTCCAATACTCTGACGAGACGGACTATAACGCCATGGCGTCCGCCCTCAAAACGCTGCACCTGTTTCAGGGCAGCTTTACCGGGTACGGGCAGGGCTTTGATCTGGAGGCCGCGCCTACCCGCTTGCAGGCACTGATCATGTTCATCCGTGTGCTGGGCGAGGAGCAGCAGGCGCTCCAGTGGACCGGGGAATTGCCCTTTACCGACCTTGCAAAGGGCTCTCAGGCGGAAAAGTATGTGGGGTATGCGTACAGCCGCGGCTATACCAACGGATACAGCGCGACGCTCTTCAAGCCGGCTGGCGCGGTGAATGCGTATCAGTATACGGAGTTTATTTTGCGGGCCATGGGATACAGCTCCTCTGCCAACACGAATCTGGCCGATACGCTGGAGCGGGGACAGGCGTGCGGATTGCTGACTTCCGGCGAGGCTGCCATGCTCCAACGGGACCGTTTCCTCCGGGCGGAGCTGGTGTACATATCGTACTACGCCTTGGATACGGCGCTGCCGGACGGCGGCACGCTGGGGGAAGCGCTGGAAGCGAAGGGCGTCTTTACCGGGGAGGAATGGAAGAGCGCCCGCAATCTTGTGAGCGGAGAAAGAGAATAACTCTTTCCCGCACACTCGGCACAACACGGCATACTATGGAGTGAGACCGCTCCGGTCGGTCTACATTTCATAGGAGGTCCCAATATGTGCAATAACGGCTTTGGCGGCGGCAACTGCTGCTGGATCATCATCCTGTTGATTATCATTTGGTGCTGCTGCGGTAATAGCGGCTGGGGTGGCTGCGGCAACAACTGCGGCAACAACTGCGGCTGCAACGGCGGCTGCGGCTGCAACTCTACTCCCTGCTGCTGATCTTTCATAAGCGACCGTATGCCCCGGGTCCATTGGACCCGGGGCATACAGCTGTTTGCCGGGCAGAAAGTGATGACAACAAAGCGCGGTTGTGGTATGATGTTACCATTGCAATTACAGTGGCAGGGCTTGCGCGCGCTGCGCCAAAGCGCCTTGGAAAATGCCGCCCGTGCCGCAAGACGGCCGGAATGGTATGCAGAGAAAAGGCCGCTCACGTAAAGACGGCTTGTTTAAACGGGAGAATGGATGGGCAACACAATGGAAAACTATTTTGAAGCGGTTATGACGGACGACCAGCTGAGCGCACTCAGCTCCATCGCACTGGCGCACATGGGTGACGCGGTGTTTGAGATTTTGGTCCGCACCTGGCTGTGCACCCACGGGAAGGCCACAGGCAAGGGACTGCATCAGGCCACGATTCGTCTGGTGTGCGCGGAGAGTCAGGCGCAAAGGGCAGAGCGGGTGCTTGCACTTTTTTCGGAAGAAGAGGCGGCGGCATTTCGGCGGGGACGCAACGCGCAGGTGCGCACCGTTCCCGGTCATGCCAGCCGCGCTCAGTACGGGGAAGCCACCGCGCTGGAAGCCCTTTTGGGATGGCTGTATCTCAAGGGCCGGAAGGACCGGATCAATGAATTGTTCTGCGCAATGATGGAGGAATGACGCATGGCTCTGGATGCAATCTGCCTGCAGGCAATCGTCGCTGAAATACGGCCCCAGCTGCTGGGTCTGCGCATCGATAAGGTCCAGCAGCCTGTCCGGGATCAGGTGATTTTGCTGCTGCGGGGAAATCGGCGGCTGCTGCTCAGCGCCGGGGCAAACGCGCCCCGCATGCACTTCACGTCCCTTTCCCGAGACAACCCAGCCGAGCCCCCCATGTTCTGTATGCTGCTGCGCAAGCATCTGGTGGGCGCACGGGTGGCTGAGATCACCCAGCCCGCGCTGGAGCGTCTGGTGCGGCTGGAACTGGATATAACCGACGAATTCGGCCGCCCCGGCAAGCGGACGCTGGTGCTGGAGGCCATGGGCCGCCGCTCCAACTTGATTTTGCTGGATGAAGAGGGGAGAATCATCGAGTGCATGCGCCGGGTGGACGCGGAGATGTCCGCAAACCGTCAGGTGCTGCCTGGCCTTTTCTATGAGCCGCCCGCCGCTGTGGGCCGTTTGCCGGTGACGGAGGAGACGGAGGAAGGATTTCGGGAAAAACTGGCCGCCGCCAATCCGGAGCGGCAGGTGGACGCCTTTTTGCTGGACGGCTATTTCGGTCTTTCTCCGCTGATGGCGAGGGAACTGGCCTTCCGGACAGCGGGGCAAACAGATGCCCGCCTGATGGAGCTGGATGGGGCGGGCGTGGACCGTCTTTGGAAGGAAATTGAAGATTTAACAAGGTCTGTAAAGGAAAATAAATTTACAGCAATTTGCCTGAAGCAGGAGGGACGTCCGGCGGGATTTTCCTGCCTGCCCATCGCCCAATACGGCAGCGCCATGGAATTGGCAGTCTATCCAAGCTTTTCCGAGCTGCTGGATGACTACTATGAAGCGGTGGAACGGCTGGAGCGCACCAAGCAGCGGGGGGCGGATCTGATCCGCACCGCCACCTCGGCCAGAGAGCGGCTGCGGCGAAAGCTGGCGCTGCAGGAGGCGGACTATGCCGCGACCCAAAACCGGGATCAGCTGCGCGTGAGCGGGGAGCTGATTACGGCGAACCTCTATCGGATGGAGCGGGGGCAAAGCCAGCTGCGCTGCGAGAATTTCTATGAGGAGAATTGCCCGCCCGTCAACGTTTCGCTGGACCCACTGCTGACGCCGCAGCAAAATGCGGCAAAATATTATAAGCGCTACACCAAGGCAAAGACTGCGGAGAAGTATTTGCGAGAGCAGATGGAGCTTGCCCGCAGGGACCTTACCTATCTGGAAAGCGTGCTGGAAGAGATCGCCGAGGCGGAGAGTGAACAGGATTTTTCCGATATTCGCGGCGAGCTGCGAGAGAGTGGTTTTCTGCGCAGGCAGAGCGGCGGGAAGAAGGAACAAAAGCGGGCAAGCAAACCCCGGGAGTTTCGTACTTCCAGCGGCTTGCGGGTGCTGGTGGGCCGCAACAATCGGCAAAACGACAAGCTCACCATGAAGGATTCGGACCGGCGGGACCTCTGGTTCCACACCCAGAAGATCCACGGCTCTCATGTCATTTTGTGTACCGGGGGCAAAGAGGTCGACGATGATACCATTGTGGAGGCGGCAAAGCTGGCCGCATGGTACTCTCAGGCCCGGGAAAGCGGCAATGTGCCGGTAGACTATACACAGGTGAAAAATGTAAAAAAACCCGCCGGGGGCAGACCCGGTATGGTGACGTATTCCACCTGCCGGACAGTGAACGTCCTGCCGGACGGGGCGCTGGTGAAGCGCCTTTCCGTGAAATAGAGGGAAGAACCTAAAAAGCGCGCACGAAAGAAAGCCACCGCCGATATTGGCGGTGGCCTTCTTTATACGCAAAAAGATTATTAACAAAAACGAAACGCTGGTTTGTGCAAAATAACCATTGCAAAAGAAGGAAAAAGGTTTACAATGAAGGTTCGTTATGTAAATTGCATTGAAATGAAAGCCGGCGGTGCTTCAGAAACCGCTTTCAAGGAGAGGGGATTGTATGTCCTATCATTTTTTGCTGGATTTGGCATTGATTATTTTGAGTACGAAGGTGCTGGGCCTTGTGACACAGCGGTTTCAAATGCCGCAGGTGGTTGGGGCGCTGCTGGCGGGATTGCTTCTTGGTCCGGCGGGATTGAATATTTTGAAGGAGACGGCGTTTCTCTCACAGCTCAGCGAGATCGGCGTGATCGTGCTGATGTTTTCCGCGGGGATGGGGACCGACATCCATGAGCTGCGCAACAGTGGGAAGGCCGGGTTCCTTGTCGCTCTGCTGGGCGTGCTGGTCCCGCTGGTCATGGGTACCGCGCTGGCGTGGGGGGCCATTCATCTGGGCGTGCTGACCGGCGGCAGCTTTTTGGAAGCTGTGTTCGTGGGCACCATTCTCACAGCCACCTCCGTCAGCATTACAGTGGAAACGCTCAAGGAAATGGAAAAGCTGGATACCAAGGTGGGAAACACCATCCTTGCCGCCGCCCTCATCGACGACGTGCTGGGGCTGATCGCGCTGACCATTGTCAGCGGCGTCGCCGGCGGAAAAGAGAGCATTTTGCTGGTGCTGTTGAAGATCGTTTTGTTCTTCCTGTTCGCCGGGGTGGGGGGATATGGCGCTTACCGCGTGTTTTGCAAGATCATCGAGCGGCGGCACGGAGAAAACTATCGCCGCTACCCGGTATTGGCATTTGTGCTGTGCCTCGTGATGGCCTATTGTGCCGAAGAGTTTTTCAGCGTGGCGGACATTACCGGCGCCTACGCTGCGGGACTTGTGATCTCCTGCACGCCCAAAGCCACCTATATCCAGTCCAAGTATGAACCGCTGGGGTATCTGCTGCTGACGCCGATCTTTTTTGCAGGCATCGGTATCAACGTGCAGATGACCGCCATGAGCCGGGGCATGGTGGCGTTCTCCGTGCTGCTTTTGGTGATCTCCGTGATTTCCAAAGTACTGGGCTGCGGCTTGGGCGCCAAGCTTTGCAAGTTTGGCAATAAAGAGAGCCTGCAAGTGGGCGTTGGCATGGTGTGCCGCGGCGAGGTGGCGCTGATCGTGGCCAACCGGGGACTGTCCATGGGGGTTCTAAGTCAGGAGTTGATGACCCCTGTGATCATAACCGTGGTTGGCGGCACGATCCTGACGCCCATTTTGCTGAAGCTGGCCTTCCGCGGACAGGAGAAAAACGAGATGGCTGCCGGCAACCTGACGGACCGCTATGAAAAGGTCCAGCAGCTGGATATCGTATCGCAAGAGCTGTTGCAGCAGGACCATGATCTGATGGAAAACAAGGAGCAGGCGCCTGAAAAAGCGGAAAAATAGAAAAAATAGAGCGGAAAGGGCCGCGGCGCAAACTTGCGTCGCGGCCCCGTCGTTTTAAGGATTCCGGAAAGACCCCGAAAACGGGAAGGAAGATAGTTACGAAAGAAACCCAGGAAGGGTTTTTTTCGTTTTTAATCAGAAGTTTTTGAAACTTTTCGCGGTGTTTCAAAAACTTGCGCAGACTGTCGAAAAGACTTTTTCGACAGTCTGCGGGCCGCGGCGCAAACTTGCGCCGCGGCCCCGTCGCGTGGATCTCAGGCAGTATGAGGCGCGTGGCCGGTCTCTTCGTCCGTCCGGAACAGAAGCGTTACGCACCACAATCCGGCAAGACCCACCAGTGCGTAGATTACCCGGGACAGAATGGACATCTGCCCGCCGCAGAGAAAAGCCACCGTATCAAAGCCAAACAGGCCGATACCACCCCAGTTCAGGGCGCCGACGATGGCCAGGAGCAGCGCGATTTTGTCGATAATCATTTTGCGAAACCTCCAATCATAGGTTTGCGGATAGTTTTTCCGGCTGAAAGCGGAAATATACAAAAAATCCGAAAAAAACGTGGAACATTGAAAAATGGAAAGAGGATTGAAAAGAGCGGAGCGGTTTGATACAATAAGCAAAATATCGCGAGGGGAGAACGCAGATGAATATTGTATGTTTGGATATGGAGGGCGTCCTGGTGCCGGAGATCTGGATCGCATTTGCCGAGGCCAGCGGGATTCCGGAACTGAAGCGGACGACGCGGGACGAGCCTGATTACGATAAATTGATGAACTGGCGTCTGGGCATCTTAAAGGAGCACGGTCTGGGCCTGGGGGAAATCCAGCAGACCATTGCAAAAATTGACCCGCTGCCGGGAGCCAAGGACTTTTTGGATGCGCTGCGGTCCATGACACAGGTGCTGATTCTCAGCGATACCTTCGAGGAATTTGCCAAGCCTCTGATGAAAAAGCTGGGCTGGCCCACCATTTTCTGCAATTCGCTGGAGGTGGCGGACAATGGCGAGATCACCGGGTTTCGGATGCGCTGCGAAAAATCCAAGCTGACCACGGTGCAGGCGCTGCAATCCATTGGCTACGAGACCATCGCCAGCGGAGACAGCTTCAATGACCTTGGCATGATTCAGGCAAGCAAGGCGGGCTTCCTCTTTAAAAGCACGGAGAAGATCAAGGCGGACTACCCGCGCATCCCGGCCTATGAGACCTTTGACGAGCTGCTAAGCGCCATCAAGGCCGCGCTGTGAACGCGGGGATGGAGGAGAATACCCGGATGAACAAAAATTTTGAACCGCTTGGCTTTTTCCCGGCGGATATTCTGCTGCCGCAGGAAGCGGATATGACAAAATGGGCGGTGGTGGCCTGCGACCAGTTTACCTCTCAGCCGGAATACTGGCGTGGGGTGGAGGAGACCGTGGGGCAGGCTCCCTCCACGCTGCGGCTGGTTTTGCCCGAGGCGCGGCTGGGCGACGCCAAGGTGGAGCGTCACATTCAAAAAATCAACGAATCCATGCAGGCGTATCTGGACGGCGGCGTATTTCGGACGGTTCCAAACGCGCTTTTTTATATCGAGCGTACCCAGTCCGACGGGAAGGTGCGCCGGGGGCTCATCGGCATGGTGGATTTGGAGCAGTACGATTTTACCCCCGGCAGCGGCGCGCTGATCCGAGCCACGGAGGGCACTGTGCTCTCCCGTATTCCGCCCCGGGTGAAGGTGCGCCGGGACGCGTCCATCGAGTTGCCCCATGTGATGCTGCTGATCGACGATCCGGAAAGAACGGTCATCGAGCCGCTTTCAGACCGCCGCAGCGACATGGAGCGGCTGTACGACTTTGATCTCCAGCAGGGCGGCGGACACCTGACGGGCTGGAAATTGACGGAGGCGCAAATGGACGCGGTGGCGTCCGCGCTTGGCGCGCTACGGAGCGCGGACGCCATGGAGAGCAAGTACGGCATGCAGGATGCCGCGCCGCTCCTCTTCGCCGTGGGTGACGGCAATCACTCCCTGGCCACGGCGAAGAGAAGCTATGAGGATTTGAAAAAGGGCACGCCGGAGAGCGAATGGGCCGCGCTGCCCGCCCGGTATGCGCTGGTGGAGGTGGTGAACAACCACGATGACGCCCTGCGCTTTGAACCGATCCACCGCGTGCTCTTCCATGTGGAGCCGGAGCGAGTGCTAAAGGCGTTTCGGGCCTTTTACCCGGATGCCCACGAGGGTATCGGCGAGGGGCATACCATCGCTTACGTCTATGCCGGTCACACCGGCTGCCTGACCGTGCCGCAGCCTCGCGTCCAGCTGGCGGTGGGGACGCTGCAAGCGTTCCTGGACGACTATCTGAAAACCAATCCGGGAGAGGTGGATTACATCCACGGGGACGATGTGGTGGACAAGCTGGGGGCCGCGCCCGGCAATCTGGGCTTCCGCCTGCCTGCCATGGAAAAAGAACAGCTCTTCAAGACCGTCATGGCAGACGGCGTTCTGCCCCGCAAGACCTTTTCCATGGGTCACGCGCAGGATAAGCGATATTATGTGGAGGCCCGAAAAATTAAATAAACGCCTGAAAGCCCCAGCTGAAAAAAAATTCAGTTGGGGTCTTTCCATTTCCAAAAGAATGTGGTATGATTTAACTAAAGAAAAAGGAGAGATGCAAACGGATATTAGCAAAAGTGAACAATGGCGGAGAAGGGAGCAGAGAATGATAGAATTTTTCCAGAACATTCTGTATATGAGCGGGAGCCTGCTGTTTTTTGGATTGCTGCTCCTGCCGATTTTGTTCCTGCTGTCCATCAGCGTTGCTTATATCGTAATGGAGACGATCTGGCGCTTTCGCAGAGGGCACGGGTCGTTTTGAGGAGCACTGAATGGTCCGGGACTGTGGAAATCCACGGTCCCGGCTTTTTTTTTGCCGAAGATTGTGGTAAAATCAGTTCCATCAAGCAGAAAAGCGGCGGGAGGTACGATATGGAGCGGATGGCCCCTTGCAAGGTGAATCTGGCGCTGGATATTCTGGGCCGACGGGCGGACGGCTACCACGAGCTGCGCATGGTGATGCAGACGGTTTCCCTGTGCGACACCGTGCGAATGACGGAGGCGGCAGACGGCTTTCGATTTTCTACCAGCGGAGACTTCGTGCCCGCGGGGCGGAAAACGCTGGAGCAGCGGGCGGCGGAGGCGTTTTTTGCGTGGATCGGACAGCCGATGCCCGGCCTTTGCGTGGCGCTGGAGAAGCGGACGCCCGCCTATGCGGGACTGGGCGGCGGCAGCGCGGATGTGGCCGCGCTGCTGCACATGCTGCGGGATACTTACGCGCCAAGGCTCTCGGGGGAGGCGCTGGAGCGCATCGGTTTTTCCGTCGGCAGCGACATGCCGTTTTGCGTGCGGGGCGGCACGGCGCTGGCAGAGGGCAGGGGAGAGCGTTTGACGGACCTGCCTGCGCTGCCTGCGTGCTGGTTTGTCCTCTGCAAGCCCGATTTCGGAATCCCCACGCCCGCCCTGTTTGCCCTGGCGGATGAGCAGGCGCATAGGGGCTGTCCGGATATTGCCGGAATGACGGCGGCGCTGGAAGAAGAGAATCTTGAGGGCGTTGCAAAGCGCCTTTGCAATGTGTTTGAGGAGGTGCTGCCGCCGGAGTACCGGGAGGTATTTACCATTCGGGACCGTCTCCGGGAGCTGGGGGCGCTGAATGCCGCCATGAGCGGCTCCGGTCCCACGGTATTTGGTGTTTTTAAGACCGAAGATGCAGCGAGCATGGCGGCGGCGGCGCTGCGGGAGACCTACTCCCAGACGTTTGTCGCCCAGCCGGTCCAACGAATGACGCCATAAAGAAAAATTTCCCATGGGAGTATAGAATTTCCGATTCCTGTCCATGATGGTCACAACGACCTACATAGAAAGGAACGGAAATCATGAAAACAGCAACAAAAGTCTCTAAAAAACTGCATATTGTGGAGATCGTGCTCCTGATCGCTCTGGCAGTGTTTTTGACCTCCGGCGCTCTGGCGCTGCGGACGCAAAGCCAGTTGGCGGATAAGGTGGTGCGGCTCCATGTTTTGGCGAACTCCGATTCGGAGGAGGATCAGGCCTTGAAGCTGCGGGTCCGGGATAAAATTCTGGAGCGGGCCACGGACCTGCTGGAGCGCTCGAAGGACCGGGGCGAGGCGGAGGGTCTGCTGCGGGGGGACCTTCTGGAGATGGAGCGCATCGCGGCGGAGGAGATCGCGGCGGCCGGGTATGATTACCCGGTCACGGCGGAGCTGACGGACACGGAGTTCCCCACCAAGGAGTATGACGGCTTCACGCTGCCCGCCGGGGAATATCTGGCTCTGCGCATCGTTATCGGCGCTGGCGGTGGTCATAACTGGTGGTGCGTGGTGTTCCCGCCGCTTTGCACCAGCGCTGCGGCCGACGTGCCCGCATCCGCGCTGGCGGCAGGGCTTTCCGAGGAAGAGGTGGGACTGATTACGGAGGAGAATCAAGGCTACGCCCTGAAATTCAAGACGGTGGAGCTTTGGGAGAAACTGAGACAAAACTGGAAGGACTGAGGTGGGCACGTGGAAATGGGAACGCCGCTGCTGGCGGTACGAGATCTGAAGCGGTCTCTGGATTTTTATATGCAGGTATTGGGACTGGAGGTCGTGAGCGATTTCGGCGCCAACGTGGTGCTTACCGGGGGACTCTCCCTGCAAACGTTGGAGAGCTGGGCGTCCTTTCTGGGGAAGAACCCATCGGACATCCGCTTTGGCGGGGCCGACGCGGAGCTGTACTTTACCAGCGAGGAGTATGACAGCGTGCTCAAGGCGCTGGACGGCAGAGCCGATCTGGAGCTGGTGCGACCGCCCATGGAGCACCGCTGGGGGCAGCGGGCGGTGCGGCTGTACGACCCCGATCATCATGTCATAGAGGTGGCGGAACCACTCTCGCAGGTGTGCCGCCGCTTTCGGGACGGCGGATTGAACGAGGAGGGCATTGCCCGGCGGATGGATGTGAGCGTGGAATTTGTCCGGGAACAACTGAAAAAGAAGTGAGACGCCGCCATGGTTTGCGGCATTGCCACATAAAAAAGCAGTTTGCGCATCAAACGCAAACTGCTTTTCTATATGCTTGAAGCGGAAGAGACAGGAAAGCCCCCTGGTAAAGCTCCGCTGACTGCGGCTGCCGCTACGCCGAGAGGCGGCGCTTCACCTGCCGGATGGCCCAGAAATAGCAGAGGATGTGCACCAAAAACGTGAGCGTCCACGAGGCGGGGTAGGACCAGTAAACCGTTTGGATGGTGTGGAAGCGGGGAATCTGGAAGATGGTGGCCACCGTCAAAAGACGCAGGCCGCAGGCGCCCACCAAGGTCACCAGCATCGGCAGCACCGAATAGCCGATGCCCCGCAGAGAGCCGACGGTGACGTCCATCAGGCCGCAAAGCCCGTAAGTGGTGCAGACGATGAGCAGGCGGCGCATCCCGGCAGAGACGACCTCCGGGCTGTTGGAGTAGATCCCAAGCAGCTGGGGGCCGAACAGCGTCACAAGGCCGCCGAAGGCGGTTCCAAGCACTGCCGCGCAGAGCAGGGCACGCAGAAGAATCTGGGGGATTCTCCGAATTTGTCCGGCCCCGAGATTTTGGCTGGTGAAGGAGATATTGGCCTGATAAAAGGCGTTTGTGGAGACATAGACGAAATTCTCCAGATTGGCTGCGGCGGCGTTTCCCGCCATGACCGTTTCACCGAAGGAGTTGATGGTGGATTGAATGACGATGTTGGAAAGCGCAAATAAAATGCCTTGCAGCCCTGCCGGAAGGCCCGTTTGCAAAATCTGCTTCAAGCGCGCCGGAAAGATGTGAAGCTGCCGTAGATCCAAATGGACCGCGCCAGGCTCTCGCATCATGCAAAGAAGAATCAGCGCGGCGGAAATGCATTGGGAGATCACCGTGGCCAGCGCAACGCCGGCAACGTCCATCTTCCAGACAATGACAAAAAACAGGTTCAGCACCACATTCACAACGCCCGCGCCGAAAAGGAAGTAGAGCGGCCGCCGCGTGTCGCCCACGGCCCGCAGCAGCGCCGCGCCGAAGTTGTAGAGCATCATGGCGGGCATGCCCAAAAAGTAAATGCGCAGGTACAAAACCGCCAGATTCAAAACCTGCGGCGGGGCCTGCATCCAAACGAGAATGGTTTTTGCGCCGCACACGCCCAGAACCGCCAGAAAAATGCCGCTGAGGAGACTGAGCAGGATGGAGGTGTGGATGGTCTGGCGCAGATTTTCCTTTTCGTCGGCGCCGTAAAACCGGGCGGCTAAAATGTTGGCGCCCACGGAGAGACCGATGAAGAGGTTGGTCAGAAGCCCGATGATCGACGTGTTGGAGCCAACGGCAGCGAGCGAAGTGTCCCCCGCAAACCGGCCCACCACAACGATATCCGCCGCGTTGAAGAGCAGCTGCAAAATACTGGAGCAGATCAAGGGGACGGTAAATTGCAGCAGCTTTGGTAAAATGCGCCCATTGCACATATCAATTTCATAAGTGGTTTCCCGGGGGTTCGGCATGACAGTAAGCCCTCCATCGGACCTGAATTTGTCCGCTTGGCGGGCAGCGTTCCCATTTTAACACGCTCTTTGCGGAAAAGGAACCCAATACGACAAATATTTTACAGGAACGCCATGATAAAAAGGCCCGGAGAAGCATTCGCTTCTCCGGGTCGCTTTTTATGAGATTTAGAACAGGGGCACCACGGCGCCGCCGTAGGTCTCGTTGATGTAATCCCGGACAGCGTCGGACTGCAGGGCCTTCACCAATGCCTGAATGGCGGGGTCGTTCTCCCGGCCTTCCTTCACGCACAGCACGTTGGGATAGGGCGTGCCGTCGGCGGATTCGATGGCAAGAGCATCCTTCGTCGGGTTAAAACCGGCCTGCAGCGCATAGTTGGAGTTGATCACGGAGAGGTCCACTTCCGTAATGGTGTTGGGCAGCATGGCGGCTTCCAGCTCCTTGAAGGAGAGGTTCTTGGGATTCTCGGT
Organism: Oscillibacter sp.; assembly: GCF_028693505.1. GTDB lineage: Bacteria > Bacillota > Clostridia > Oscillospirales > Oscillospiraceae > Oscillibacter. The sequence goes on along the minus strand of NZ_JAQUVF010000009.1, from coordinate 51,024 downwards.
GATATCGTTGGGGGTGGCGGCAAGGCCTGCGTCGGGATCAAGCTTGATGAGACCCTGCGCCTCCAGCAGCAGCAGTGCGCGGGCTTCGTTGGTGGCGTCGTTGGGGATGGCGATGACGGCGCCGTCGCTCAGGTCCTCCAGCTTCGTGCACTTACCGGCGTAGATGCCCATGGGCTCGTAGTGGATTTTCGCCACGGAGACGATGTGGGTGCCGTTTTCCGCGTTGAAGTTCTCCATGTAGGGAATGTGCTGAAAATAGTTGGCGTCCTCTTCGCCCTCTTCCACGGCGGTGTTGGGCACCACGTAGTCGCCGTACTCATGGACCTGCAGGTCGATGCCCTGCTCTGCCAGAATATCCTTGACCTGATTGAGGATCTCGGCGTGAGGAGTGGGGGAGGCAGCCACGTTCAGCGTGACGGTTTCCGCGGGCGTCTCACTGGGCGTCTCGGCGGGTGTTTCGGCCTCTTCTTTTTTGCCGCCGCATGCGGCGAGGGACAGGCACAGCGCCAAAGCCAGTGCCAAAGTCAGCAGTTTTTTATTCATGTTTCTTTTCCTCCAATATTCGTGGTATTTTATTTCAAACGCTTGTCGATCCGCGTCGACACTCGACTGAAAATGGATTGAATGATCTGCACCAAAGCGATCAGGAAAATGACGGTCACCAGCATCATGGAATCGACCCGGCGCTGGTAGCCGTAACGAATGGCCAGGTCGCCCAGCCCGCCCGCGCCAATGGCACCGGCGATGGCGGTATAGGCCAGAATGGTGATGATGGAAATGGAGCCGCCCAGAATCAGGGAGGGCTTCGCCTCCGGCAGGTAGACCTTCCAGACGATCTGGAGCGTGGACGCGCCCATGGACTGCGCCGCTTCCACGACGCCTGCGTCCACCTCCGCCAGAGAGGTTTCCACCATCCGGGCGATGAACGGCGCGGCGGAGATCACCAGTGGCGGGATTGCGCCCAGAACGCCGATCTTCGTGCCCACGATCAGCTTGGTGAAGTCCATGATGGCCACCATCAAAATGATGAAGGGGAGAGAGCGCCCGACGTTGATGATCCAGCCCAGCACCCGGTAGAGCAGGGCGCAGGGGCGGATGCCGTGGGGCTGCGTCAGAATCAGCGCAACGCCCAGCGGAAGGCCCAGCACATAGGCGAACACCGTGGCGACCAACGTCATGATCAGGGTGTCGCGGGTACCGGCTGCCAAAAGGGCGCCGTATTGGCTCCAGAAGCCTGCGGTAAAAATCTCAAGCATGGTATTCCACCTCCTCTGCGGCAACGTCCGGTTGGGAACGGATATAACTGAGGGCCTTGGCGGCGTCGTTTGGATCGTCCGGCAGGCCCAGCAGCATGGTCCCGAAGGCCTTGCCGTCGATGTTGCGGGTGTCGGCTCCCAAAATGTTTACCTTCACACCGCACTCAATGGCAAGAGAGGCGATAAGCGGCTGATAGGCCGAGCCGCCGTTGAACGCCACCCGCACAGCGTGGGTGGCCGCGCCATACTGCTGCACGCTGGCCCCGCCGGGATAGACAAGACGCCGGGCCGCGTCGGTGCTGGGGTGGGAGAAGATGTCCTCCACGGTGCCCTGCTCCGCCACCACGCCGCCATCCAGAATGGCGACCCGGGAGCAAATTTCTTCAATGACGCTCATTTGGTGGGTGATGACCACCACGGTGACGCCAAGCTTCCGGTTCAGGTCCTTTAAAAGCTCCAGAATGGAAGCGGTGGTGGTGGGGTCCAAAGCGGAGGTGGCCTCGTCGCAAAGAAGCACCTTGGGGTCTGTTGCCAGCGCCCGGGCGATGGCAACGCGCTGCTTTTGCCCGCCGGAGAGCTGGGCGGGGTAGGCGTCCGCCTTGTCGCCAAGGCCCACCAGCTCCATCAACTCCGCCGCCCGCCGCCTGGCTTTGTCAGCGGGCACACCGCAAAGCTCCATGGGAAAGCACACGTTTTTCAAACAGGTGCGCTGCATCAGCAGGTTGAAGCTTTGGAAGATCATGGTGATGTTACGCCGGGCCAGACGAAGTTCCTTCTCAGAGAGGGCGGTCATGTCCTGCCCGTCCACGATCACCTTTCCGGCGGTGGGGCGCTCCAGCAGGTTCATGCAGCGCACGAGGGTGCTTTTTCCGGCGCCGGAGAGTCCGATGATGCCGAAGATCTCGCCCTGCCGGATATCCAGATTGATTTCCTCCAGTGCGTGGACGGCGCCGTCGCCGCTGCCGAAGGTTTTATTCAGATGCTGAATTTGAATGATGTGTTCATTCACGATATCAAAACTCCTTTTCGGATTTTGGGGAATACAAAAGAAAACAAAAAAGCCCTTGAAGCAAATCGCTTCAAGGACGAGTGCAAGTCTGCACCGTGGTACCACCTTGGTTCGCACATCCCCTCGCGGAGACGGCCTTTGAGAGTGCCAACACACTCCTGCGCTGTGACGTGCGCATCACGTCGTGACCTATGCAAAAACAGTCGGCCACGCAACTCCGAGACCATGTTCCCCAGACCCTTCCGTACCCCTTTCCACCAATCGGGGCTCTCTTTGCCGTATCTGTCTGCGTACTCTTCTCTTCATCGTCTTTTTAATCATTCAATTTTATGATCTGGTTTGCAGTTTACACGGAATTGCGGTTTTTGTCAACTGGAAAAATAATTATATAGAGAAAAAAGCAACGGAAAAAATTGTGCAAAAAATACAAAAACAGTAAAAAAACCATAAAATGTGGCGCGCTTTTTGGGGAAACGTGTGGTATTGGATTGCAAGCGCCGGGCAAAACTGCTATCATATGTGAAAGAAAACAAGAAGGGGACGTGTGGATGAGAAGGCCGCAAAATCAAGATTTTCTGATGCGCTGGCTGCGCGATCTGCTCTGCGGCGTTCTGATCGGTGCGGGCGCCATTTTGCCGGGGGTTTCCGGCGGGGTACTGGCCGTGGTGTTTGACATTTACCGTCCTTTTATGGAGGTGCTGACCCATCCCCGGAGCGCCGTTCCTAAATATTGGATCTGGTTTTTTCCCATTGCGCTGGGTTGGTGCGTCGGCTTTCTCGGCTTTGCCAAGGGAATTGCGGCGTGCCTTGACCAGTCCGCCACGGTGACGATCTGGCTTTTCATCGGATTAATCGTGGGCACGGTGCCCTCCCTTTTTCGGGAGGCCGGCAGGGAGGGGCGGTCGGCAGCCTCCTGGCTGAGCTTTTTTTTGTGTGCGCTGGTGATGTTTGCCTCCCTCTTTTACGTGAGCCGCATTGTGCACGCGCAGGTGGAGCCGAATTTCTGGTGGTATAATTTCTGCGGGGCACTGTGGGGAATGAGCGTTGTTATCCCGGGAATGACCTCCTCCTCCGTCATGATGGCGCTGGGGCTGTATCAGCCCATGCTGGAGGGACTGGCCAGATTGGACCTTGTGGTGCTTGCGGCATGTATTCCGGGCATGGTGCTGGCGGTGGCGCTGCTGGCGCGATTCATGTCGTGGTTTTTGCGCCGCCACTACGCCGTGGCGTTTCACGGGATTCTTGGAATCGTACTCGCTTCCACGCTGGTCATCGTGCCGCTGTCCTATACCGGCGGGGGAGAAATTTTGCTCTCCGCGCTTTGCTGCGGCTGTGGGTTTGCTCTGGCGTTTTTTCTGGCACGACTGGATCGGCGTATCGGAGAAAACCGGGCATAAAAAAGACGGGAGCGCTTGCGCTCCCGTCTTTTTTATTTACGCGCTCAGCGTCACTTCGCCCGCTTCAACCAGCTTTTGCAGGCTCATCAAAATGCCCAGCTTTGCGTGATACCAAGTAAGTCCTCCCTGAAAGTAGACCGCATAGGGCGGGCGGATGGGGCCGTCAGCGGAAAGCTCGATGGAGCTGCCCTGAATGAAGGCGCCCGCCGCCATGATGACTTCCGAGTCGTAGCCCGGCATGGCCCAAGGCTCCGGCGTCACGTAGCTGTCCACGGGAGCGGCGGCTTGAATCCCCTTGCAAAAGGCCATCATGGCCTCCCGGCTGCCAAGAGTCACCGCCTGAATGATGTCGTGCCGCTCCTCCGCAGCGCCCGGAACGCAGGAAAAGCCCAGACCTTCATAGACATTTGCGGCAAAGACGGCCCCCTTCAGCGCGCCGGACACCACGGTGGGGGAGAGGAACAGTCCCTGATAAAAGGCGGGCATCAGCCCGAGGTTTGCGCCCACCTCCTGCCCGAGACCGGGGGCCGAGAGCCGGTAGGCGCACCGCTCCACGCATTCCCGGGTGCCGCAGATATAGCCGCCGATGGGAGCAAGCCCGCCGCCGGGGTTTTTAATGAGACTGCCGACCACCATGTCCGCGCCCAGGTCGGAGGGCTCCAGCCGCTCCACAAACTCTCCGTAACAGTTGTCCACCATGATCTTGACGTCCGGCTTCACGGACTTGCAGAAAGCGATCAGCTCTCCGATCTGCGCCACGGAAAAGGAGGGGCGGGTGGCGTAGCCCTTGGAGCGCTGGATGGTGATGAGCTTGGTGCGATGGTTGATGGCAGAGCGGATGGCGTCGTAATCGAAGGAGCCATCGCTCCGCAGGTCCGCCTGCGCATACGTCACGCCGTATTCCCGCAAAGAGCATTTGCTCTCCCGGATTCCGATGACCTCTTCCAGCGTGTCGTAGGGCGCGCCCACGGGGGAGAGCAGCTCGTCCCCCGGCAGGAGATTGGCGGAGAGCGCCACGGTCAGGGCGTGGGTGCCGCAGGTGATTTGGGGGCGGACCAGGGCGGCCTCGGTGTGGAACACGTCGGCATAGACCCGCTCCAGATTGTCCCGGCCCTCGTCGTCATAGCCGTACCCGGTGGTGGCGGCGAAGTGCGTGGCGTTTACCCGGTTTTTCTGCATGGCGGCAAGGACCTTGCCCTGATTGTATTCCGCTGTGGCGTCAATGGCGTCAAACCGGCTGCGCAGCTGGCGCAGGACGCTTTCGCCATATGCATAGACGGCGGGTGAGACGCCCAATTGCTGGTACATCGCTTCAATTTCCATGGTATTTCCTCGTTTTCGGTAGTTTTACACTAATTTTTTATTATAGCAGTCCGTAAAGCGGTTGACAAGCCTATCATAAAAAAGGGCCGGTGCAGTTCAGTGCACCGGCCCTTTTATGTAAAAACAGATTACACGTGGATCCCGCCAACAAAATAGGTGTTGTAGTATCCGCTGGTCAAATCGCTGATGATCACGCCGTTGCTCCGGGAAGAGGAGGAATGGATGAACTGCCCGTCGCCAACGTAAATTCCGGCGTGGGAGCAGGCCTTTCCGAGAGAGCGGCTGGGGTCACAGAAAAACACCAGATCGCCGGGCTGAAGGGCCGCGATGCTCCAAACCTGCGTGCCGACGCCGCTTTGCCATTGACCGGTGGCGGTATGGGGCAGGGAATAGCCGAACTGCTGATAGATGTACATAGTAAAACCGGAGCAGTCGAACCCGCTGGGAGAGGCACCGCCGTACAGATACCGGGTGCCAAGATGCTGCCGGGCGGAATCGACGATGCTGCTGCCGGAGGAGGAAGCATCACTGCTGACCAGCTCCAGAAAATCGCTGCGGATATAGCCCTCGGTGCCGTACTGGCAGGTGACGGCGTACCAGCCGTCCGTAAAGGCGTTCACGGTGACGGTGGCGCCGGCGTCCAAAGAAGCCACGGAGGCGCTCTCTGTGGAGGCGCTGGAACGGACGTTCACACCGTCGGAATTGACTTGTCCGTAAGATTCGAAGATGTTGTCCTGGTCGATGACCAAATAGTCGGAGGAGACGAAGCCGCTATTTCCGGCGTAGCGAATCTCGTACCAACCAGCGACGGAGTCATCCAGCACGGCAACAGCGACGCTCTTGTCCAGTGTGGTGACGACGGGGGAGGAAGTGGAGGCTACTGCGCGAATCCGAAGGGAGGAGCCGGTGGTAGCGCCTACGGCGATCGCCTGCGTCTCATCGGCGGCCAAGGCGGAAAGAGCCAGCAGCATGGTTGTCAGGGCGGAAAGGAAAAGGAACTTTGCTGCCTTTCCTGCGAAGTGATTCATCATGATACGCTTCCTTTCGTCTGATCTTTTGTAGAGGAAAGAGAATTACTTCTCTTTTCCGGCCAAAGCCCGGTCCAGCCAGATGGAGGCGACGTCCATTGCGGCGTAAAGGCTGTCCTTTTCGCTCTTCTTCAAAATGCGGTCCCGGGATTTCAGGGTGGGATCGGTCAGCTGCAGCTGAACGGAAACCTTTGTGGCAACGTCCAGATCCTGATCCTTTTTGCTGTCCAGAATCTGCACCATAATGATATATTTTTCAGCCATCGTTCCGTAGTAGACCAGATTGTCTACCCGACGGAGGGGGTGGCCCTTATAAATCAGGCCCTCTGTGTTTGCGCAATTGCTTTCTGCCATGAAAACACTCCTTTGAAAAAATTGTAACCAAATTGTAACAGATTTTATCCGCTTTGTCAATGAAAGGGAAAAGGGATTTTGACTGAAATATTCGACGCGATTCGGTACATCTCACAAAAAAGAAAAAAATCCCGCAGAATCAAGCAAATTTGCAACGGCAAACGGCTTGCATTCTGCGGGACAGGGTTCTGGAAAAAGAATCAAACTGTAACTTTTGTTACTGGCCGAGATACTTGCGGACCAGCACCTGAAGAAGCTCATCCCGGTCGATCTTGCGGATCAGGGTCCGGGCGTTATTGTGGTTCGTGATATAAGTGGGGTCCTCGGAGAGAATATACCCAACAATCTGGTTGATGGGGTTGTAACCCTTTTCCTCCAATGCCTGATAGACGGTGGAGAGAATCTGGTGGATCTCAGCGTCTTTTTCCACTGCAATATTGAATTTTCGAGTAAAATCGTCCATACAGACACCACCCTTCACGCTTCGGACGTTTTCGAATATGGGATTAGTATACTCGCTTTTCGAAAAAGTGTAAAGCATTTCTCTGTGAAAATCCAGAAAGATTTTTACTGCGGGGAAGAACCGTCCAAAACCCTCAAAAAGACACCCTCAGCGCAAAACGGCGTTTTGCTCGCTGGAGAGCAGCTCCAAAATGCCATTGACGTCCTCGTCGGCCTCCTGCGCGGTGAGGCTGCGGTCGTCGGCGCGAAGCGTCAGGGAGAAGGCGACGCTCTTTTTGTCCGCTGCGACGCCGGGACCGGTGTAAATATCAAAGAGGGCGACGTCCTTCAAAAGGCCCTTGGCGCCCCGGCGGATGCAATCCTCCAAATCCCCGACGGGGATGGTCCTCTCGCAGACCACGGCAATGTCCCGGGTGACGGCGGGGAACTTGGGCAGCGGCTGGTAGACCGGCTTTTTGCCCATGGCGGCATACATGGCCTCGAAGGAAAGCTCGGCGGCGTACAGCTCGCAGTCCACGCCGTAGTGGTCCGCCACGTGGGGATGGACCTGACCCAGCACGCCCAGCAGCGTCTCGCCGCAGTACACACTGGCGCAGCGGCCCGGATGGTAGGAGGGGTTTTTCCGCTGCGCCACATAGCGCACGCCGGAAATCCGAAGGCCCTCCAGCACGTCCTCCACGGCGCCCTTGAGGGAGAAGAAATCTTCGTCCGGCCCGTATGCGCCCAGGGACAAAACCTTGGGCTCGTCTGCGGTGCCGGAGCCGTCGTTTCTGGCAAAATAGGTCCGGCCCAGCTCATAGAGCCGCGCGGACGGGTTGCGGAAATGATGGTTGCGGGAGAGAATTTCCAGCATGGAGGGCAGCGTGGTGGTGCGCATGATGGAGGTGTCCTCGCCCAGCGGATTGAGAATTTTCATGGAAGTGCGCAGGGGGGAGTCGGCGGGCAGATCGATCTTGTCGTAGTAGGTGGGGCTGATGAAGGAATAGGTGATGATCTCGTCGAATCCGGCGGTGCGGCACAAAGCGCCCACACTGTTTTCCACCTTCTGCACGGCGGAGTAGCCCCGGCGCTGGTTGAGGCCGGAGGAGAGCGTATCGGGAATCTTGTTATACCCGTAGAACCGGGCCACCTCCTCGGCAATGTCGGAGTTGTGCTCCACGTCGCTGCGCCAGGAGGGGACGGAGATGACGTCGCCCTCCAGCGCAAAGCCCAGAGAGAGGAGGATGCGGCGCATCTCACTTTCCGGAACGTCGGTGCCCAACAGGGCGTTGACCTTCTCCGGCTCCAGCTTCACGGTGACGGGAGCGCTGTCCCTGGCGATGACGTCCATCACGCCGTCCACCACTTCGCCCGCGCCCAGCAGCTCCACCAGCTCGCAGGCCCGCTGCACCGCTTTCATGGTGTTCATGGGGTCCAGACCCTTTTCGTACCGGGCGGAGGCCTCCGTGCGCATGTTCAGGGCGGTAGCGGTGCGCCGGACGGAAGCGCCGTTGAAGTTGGCGGATTCAAAGAGCACCATAGCCGTATCGCCGATGATCTCGCTGTTGGCGCCGCCCATGACGCCCGCCACGCACACGGGTTTTTCTTCGTCACAGATGCACAGCATGGAGGTCGTCAGCGCCCGGGTGTTGCCGTCCAGCGTCTGGATCGTCTCGTCCTCCCGGGCGGTGCGAACCACGATCTTTCCGCCGTCCACGCAGGAAAAGTCAAACGCGTGCATGGGCTGACCGTATTCCAGCATGACGTAGTTGGTGATGTCCACGATGTTGTTGATGGGGCGGACGCCGGAATTGCGCAGCCGCTCCCGCATCCAGGCGGGGGAGGGGGCGATTTTCACGTTCCGCACCAGCCGCGCGGTATACCGGGGGCAAAGGTCCCCGTCCTCGATTTCAATGTCCACGTGGTCCGCGATGGAGCCGCCGCAGCCGTGGATCTCCGGCGTGTGGAGACGCAAGGGCGCGCCGAAGGTGGCGCTGGCCTCCCGGGCAAGGCCGATAACGCTCAGGCAGTCCGGGCGGTTGGGGGTGATCTCAAATTCCACCACGTGGTCGTCCGCGCCGATGACCGCGGCAATGTCGTCGCCGGGCTTGCAGTCCTCCTGCAAAAGGAAGATGCCGTCGGGGATGCAGTGGGGGAACTCCGCTTGCTGGGCGTGGAGATCAGCAAGGGTGCACAGCTGCTCCGTGGCGGTGTTGAGCGCCACCATGTCGCCGCTGTGGACGTTGGAGCAGGGGGTGGTGAGGGTGAGGTGCTGCTCGCCGCTGTCGCACTCCACGGTGTAGCGGCCGTATCCGGCGCTTTCCACGGAGAGCACTTTGGCGGCAACAACCTTGCCGAAAATCTTGCAGCCGGGGGCCACGTCCGCCGGAATGGAGGGCTTTTCCTTGTCCAGCGGCTTATAGTCGTTCAGCAGAGCGGCAGGGGTGATGACGGCGTACGGGTAGTCGTGCTCCGCCGTGAGATTCAGTTCTTTCAAGGAGCACAGCATCCCACACGAGACTACGCCCCGCAGCTTGCCCTTTTCAATTTTTACGCCGCCGGGCAGCAGGGACTTGTGCCGGGCCACGGGGACCAGGTCCCCCACGTGGATGTTCCACGCGCCGGTGACGATCTGGGTAGGCTCTGCTTCGCCCACGTCCAGCTGGCAGACCCACATATGGTCGGAGTCGGGGTGGCGCTCCATCTTGGCGATGCGGCCCACCACCACGTTTTTCAGGGAGTCGTTCAAAACCTCGGTGATTTCCACCTTGGAGCCGGAAAGCGTCATGGACTCCGCGAAGTCGCGGTCGCTCACGGAGCCGATCTCTACAAATTCATGCAGCCATTTTCTGGATAATTTCATTGTGTTTCTCCTCCTCTCAGAACTGTTCCAGGAACCGGATGTCGTTTTCAAAGATCAGCCGCAGGTCGCTGATTTTGAACTGGCCCATGGCCAGACGCTCCAGTCCGAAGCCAAAGGCGAAGCCGGAATACACATCCGGGTCCACGCCGCAGTTGCGCAGCACCTTCGGGTGCACCATGCCCGCGCCCAGCACCTCGATCCAGCCCTCGCCCTTGCAGGTGGGGCAGCCCACGCCGCCGCACTTGTGACACTGAATGTCCATTTCGCAGCTGGGCTCGGTGAAGGGGAAGTGGTGGGGCCGGAAACGGGTGACGGTGCCGAGACCGTAAATTTCCCGAATGACGGCGTTCAGCGTGCCCTTCAAATCCGCCATGGTGATGCCCTTGTCCACCACAAGGCCTTCGATCTGGTGGAACATGGGGGAGTGGGTGGCGTCCACCTCGTCCTTGCGGTATACCCGGCCGGGGGAGATCATGCGGATGGGCACGCCGTAAGTCTCCATGGCCCGAATCTGCATGGGAGAGGTCTGGGTGCGCAGCAGCGTTTTGGACTCGCTGTCCAGATAGAAGGTATCGGACCACTCTCTTGCGGGGTGGTCGGCAGGCGTGTTCAGCTTGGTGAAGTTATAGGCCTCCTGCTCGATTTCAGGCCCGTCCATGATCTCAAAGCCCATGTTGATGAAAATTTCCTTGATCTCATCCAGCACGGTGTACATGGGGTGCTTGTGGCCCACATGCAGCACCTTTCCGGGGATGCTTACGTCCAGCGTTTCCGCCTCCAGCTTTTCCGTGAGAGCCTTCCCGGCCAAAACGGCGGACTGGGCCTCAATGGCGGATTCCACTTCGGCGCGGACTTCGTTGGCCAGCTGACCCATGACGGGCCGCTCCTCCGGGGTAAGCTTTCCCATCTGCTTGAGAAGGGAGGTGAGTTCGCCCTTCTTGCCCAGATATTGGACGCGGACGGTTTCCAGGTCGGCGGTGCTCTGGGTGCCGGTCACGGCGCTCAGCGCCTGCTGGCGAATCGCTTGCAGTTGTTCTTTCATAATGCATACTCCTTTATATGGATGTAGTTGATGATTTCAAATTACGCCACCGCAGGGAATAGGATAAAATCTTGGTGCCGGAATAGGCGGTCTCGTCCTCGCAGAAGCCGTCGCAGAAAAAGATTGCGGCGTCCCGGACGCGAAGGGTGGCCGTCATCAGGGCGGAGCAGTCGTTGTTCCCGCCGGGACGCAGATCCAGCCCCTTCACGCCTTCAAATACCAGCTCCAGCGGCGGGCACCATTGGCTGTGAAATTCCATGCTTACCTGACGGACAGTGTTGCACACCGTTAGGCTGCGGTCCGCATTCAACCGGGAGCCGCTGACATAGTGCAGCTCCGCCAGCACGGAATCGTGAAAATCCTCCGCTTGCTCCAGAAGGGCTTCCGCCTCCGCCTGGGTGGTGACATAGTGCCATCCCGGCAGGCGGGAGTCCACGCGCCGGTTTGCAAAACCACACAGCGCTCAAAGATGCCGGTATTAAAAAGACCGTACAGCTCCCCTTGAAAGCACTCTCCCTGCGCGGGGTCATAAAAGCGGACCCGCATGACGCACCTCCTCCGGACAAAATAAAAGACCCTCCGCCCCAAATTGGGACGAAAGGCCTGCCTTCCGCGGTACCACCCAAATTCGCGCGGACTGCCGCGCGCACTTGCACCCCGGTAACGGAGGGGCGTCCGCCGTGTCTCCACGGCAGCTCCCGGGCGAACCAAACCGGGCGTCCGCGATCCGGCTTACAGCCGATGACCAGATCTCTCTTGGCGGCGTTTCACAGTTATTTTCCCGTTCATTGCTGATAACAGCTTATACTTATATCATAAAAATCGCCAAAAAGCAAGAGAAAAATCTTGCGTATCAACTGGAAAAGCCTTGCAATCGGGCAATAAACTTGTTAACATGAAATCATAGCACTGCGGCAACAAAGGGGGAATCGTTTTGGTGATTCATGAGTCTGCGGAAGATTATCTGGAATCCATCTTGATTTTGCAGGAACGATGCGGCTCCGTGCGTTCCATTGATATTGTGAATGAGCTGGGGTATTCAAAGCCCAGCGTCAGCATTGCCATGAAAAAGCTGCGGGAGAGCGGGTATATTTCCATGGCGACAGACGGAACGATTACGCTGAACAACAGCGGCATGGAGGTCGCCACCCGGATCTACGGCCGGCATAAGACGCTGACAAGACTGTTTACCATGCTTGGCGTCGGGGCTGAAACGGCGGCGGAAGATGCCTGCAAGGTGGAGCACGATGTCAGCGATGAAACCTTTGTAAAGATCCGGAAATTTGTGGAGCAGAATGAATGCTGATACGGTTGCAGGGTGTGCGCGCACCCTGCAATTTTTTAAAAAATTCTAAAGAAAGACTTTACAGAAACTAAAAAGACTGCTATACTACACAAGACATGTGAGAGATATGTCTTGTGTAGATGCGCCCGTAGCTCAGTTGGATAGAGCGTTAGACTCCGACTCTAAAGGCCACTGGTTCGAATCCAGCCGGGCGTACCAGCATGAAACCCCTGAGGCTCTAAGCCTCAGGGGTTTTGCTTTTTGCTCAGGTACACACCGAAGTACACACTGCCTTATTTTGAGCCGTTTTTGTTCAGAATTTTATCAAAAGCCAGCGCCGAATAATCCGCTGCTTTTTTCATGTCTCCCGTCAGCTGGTGCCCGTAGGTTCCCTCAGTGTCCATGTCCTTTGAATGGCCTACGACCATCTTTTTCAGGCCCTCGGGCATTTCCTTGTTAACGCTGACATATGCTCCTGCGGTAGGTCCGATCCACGCGATCAATGTAAACGAGGCACAGATCAACGGGGAGTTTGAGCGTGGTGAATCTCGTATCATTTGTAGCAATGACATGATGGTGGTCGGACCTGATGGTAAGCGAAACAAACTGAAAGATCATGTGTTTACAGCGGTTGATGAATCCCCGGACGATATCGGACTCACCATCTTCTCGCCCGCGTTCCGGGAGCAGTCCTTCTTGGCCCGTAAAACGGCGTATCTCCGGAACTGCGAGACGCTGATCGGCATGAAGCGCGGTATCCTATCTGAGGTAGAAGCGGCGGAACGAACAGCGAAGGTGATCACCTCCAGTGAGGGCGACTACAACCTGACGATTACCGACCTGCAGGAAATGTGGGAGACCGCTGCCAGGGAGGCTGTCCGCGTGTGCGATATCCTCGGCCAGATGTACAAGCAGTTTGCGGACAGTGTCCTCGTCAGCAATGAGCTTTTCTCTCTTTTTCACTGTATAAGGATAGGTACGCTAGTTCAGGTTTTTACTCAAAAACAAAAAACATTTTTTGCTTTTGAGACAAAAAGGACAGCAAGCTTGTATTCCTTATGTAGACGGAAAAGAGACTTATTTGATGGATGGAGGAACAACTATGAGGCAGGAAATCTGGCAGGTCTGGATTTTAGATAATAAAAAGATCGCTTCTTTTCATTCAGTCGAAGGATTTCATGATCAAATCTTTTGCTATCACGATCACCTCTTGTGTTTTTTACAGGAACTGTCGGAGCGAGGCTATCGCCCCCAATAAGTAAAACTCCTTTCGTTATGAAGGGAACTTTTTCCGGAATTATGGTACAGTAAAGAAATACGAAGAGACAGAGGTGGTACCCATGCTTCCCATGTTACTTGCAATGCTGGAGGACGAGGAAGACCAACGCAAATTTTTGAAATTACATAGTGCATACGAAAAGAAGCTCTATCGGATTGCCCTGCAAATTCTGCGTTCCCAGACGCTGGCGGAGGACGCCGTGCAGCAGAGCTGGCTGCAAATCATCCAGCATTTTGAGGAAATTAAAAAAATTCCGTGGGACGGCATCGAGGGGTATGTGGTCGTGGTGGCGAAAAACGTCTCGCTGACGATGCTGAAGAAGGAGCGCCGCACCGACCCGCTTCCGGAGGACTGGGACGCACCCGCACCGGAAGCACCTCCCCTGGACGAGACGACGCGGCTCATTGCGCTGATTCGCTCCATGCCGAAAAAATACCGTGAGGTGCTGGAACTGCGGTTTGCGCTGGAGTACAGCTATCAGGAGATTGTCCGGCGCACCCGCATGAATCCTTCCACCGTGTCCACGCTGATCTCCAGAGGGCGGCAGCTTCTCATCAAAAAACTGAATCAGGAGGGCTACTGCCATGAATGAAGCGGTATTTGACGCAAAGCTCAAAGACGCTCTGCTGCGTGCGGCCATCGTGGATTTTGCGGAAGCACTCTCCGCCCCTGAGGAAGAGCCGGAATGGACGCTGTCCTATCGCAGAAGTCGGAGAAAGATGCTGTCAGGCCCCGACCAATGGTATAAAAATAAACGGAAGCCGGTCTGGAAGAAGATGCTGCAAAGCGTTGCATGTCTGCTGCTGGCGGTGTCCCTGACGCTTGGCACTCTGATGGCGGCAAGTCCCACGGTACGGGCGGCAGTTCTGAATTGGCTGCGGGAGTTTATCGAGTATGCTGTGATTTATCGAGGCGTGGAAGCACCGCGACCAATTCCTCCTGAAATATTAGACAGCGGGGAGGGCAAAAGCACAGAAACGTCTACGGTAGAGGCGCCTTCCTCGTTTGCTGAAATAATTCAGTCTGCTCAAGAAGATGCTTCCACCGTAAATTCGTCGCAAGGTGTCGACACAACGGTTCGCGTCTACCTCGGAGAAGATGAAAACGCCTACGTTGACATACCTGTACAAAGTAATCCGGACTGCTTTGACACTGCACCGGCATGGGCTCCAACCTGGGTGCCGGACGGCTGGGGAATCAAGAAAATACAGTCAACCGGCGATGACAATGGCGCTTGCGATTGGCTTTATCAAAGCGGTTCCGGAATGCTGACATATACTTGTTCACAGGCATCAAAATCCACTCGCATAATTGCGGGACTTACAGAAAATGACTGCCAACGTGTCTCTGTCAGCGGTGCCGGTGCGGATTATTATGAGAACGGCGGATACACCTATCTCTTGTGGGAGAGCAATGATTGCTTCTATTCATTGGAAAGCGGTCCTTATATCAGCCCCAGCAAAGAAGCTTTGATTAAAATGGCGGAGAGCGTACAAAAGTTGGACGTGATATCAAAATACGTTTTAAACTGGACGCCGGTAGGGAGCCGCTCCGTTGAACGGCACGACGTACCGGGAGCAACATGGGAAGAGTTTGTGGATGGAGATAACTGGTATTTCTGCTTTACGTACGCCTCCAATGATGCAGGAAGCTTGTACACACAGGGAATCAATACAAAAAAAGTATGCATTGATGGCTGTACGGGAACTTATTGGGAGGCGAAAAAGGAGCGTGACGCCACTTATGGCGGAACGGAAACCGTTACTTTCGACGATGGCAGTACAGAAATTTGCCATGTGGTCAGCGGCGGTCAGATAGCCACAATAATATGGACAAACAGCGATGGTGTGTCATTCAGCATCCGAGGAGCGTTTGACGAGGAAACTCTACTCCACATGGCGGAGAGCGTGATCAAGACCACATAAGGAAAACCTGAGGAGAACGGTCGTTCTCACAGGGTACGGCAAGAGCCATTAGAGAGCCTGCCGGCTTATAATGTAGAGATGATTTAAAAAATTAAAAGTTTTGAGACAAAACCGCATCCCGCCTGATTTGCTTAGTAGAACAGGTGGGAAGCGGTTTTGCTTTTACCAAATCAGAAAAGATGTTACTGGCCTGAGAGAAACTCTACTGCGATTTGGAAGGTGTGCCGGAGCTCGTAAAGTGAAATAGGGGGGATGCTGTTGGCCCCGCAGAACCTTTTTAAACAACGGTTCATTTAAAAAGCCGCCCTGATCGGGCGGCGAAATTAGAAGATATAGTCTGCTTCATCAGCCATTTTTTTGAGAGCGTCCAACGAGCTTGGCGCTCCCTGCGCAAGTATTTGCGCCTTTATAAAATCCGGAAGATCGTTAAAAAAGGCGGCTGCCTCAGGCGTTGGGCCAATGTTTGCGTATTGGTCTGTATACGTTAATCCCATACTATCACCTCCACAGTATGGTTTGAAATAAATGATCAAAAATACGTGGATAAAAAAGGAGGAGGGGCATGACCGCTCCAAACGGGGCGCCGGGAAAAGAAGTCCGCCACAATTAAGTGGCGGACTCTCCGTCGTCGATGATCTGTTGAAGAACTGCGATGAGATCATATAAATTGTTGATTTGAACGTCGCGGGATAGAATTTCGTTTTTCAGGTCAATGGACAGGGACTCGAATCGGGATTCCAATTTGGGATTTACATACGACATACGACCACCTCGAGGATAGCGTGCGCAGATTCCCGGCAACTATTCAGAGGGGCGAGCGGAAAAGAAAACCGCCCCGTTAAGGGGCGGCGGGTCACAGGTCCTCCAGATCGGCGGCAGGGATATTATTTTCGAGATTATCCCGGGCAAGATCGTTGTCAATTGCCGGATAAACCTTTGAGATGGGCTTCTCATCTTCTTTGTGGGGCTTTTTGCGCGGGCTTTCGATCTCAATACGGTTATTCATGAAAAATCACCTCCGGGATAGCTTGCGCATCGCCACGCAGATTATGTAGAAATTTGAAAGAAAAAACATAACGAATGAGGGAGTGCCTCTCTGCCGCCGCAAGCCGGAGGAGCGGGACGGTAAAAGAAAACCGCCCCCATGGGGGGGCGGCAGAAATCACCTGCGGTGGGGCGGCCTGTTTCCCGGATGATCGTGGGGCGGTCTGTTTCCCGGATGGTCGTGGGGCGGACGGGGAAAAAACGGCGGTCGGAAAACGGGCGGGAACACCACAGGCGGGGAAATGACCGGCGGAGAGGGACGCACGGGCGGGAAATTCTCCCATGGACCGGCCGCAATGCGCAGCGCGTAGATTTGCGGCGGAATGCTGCGCGTCATCACGCCGTTGTACCAGATGCGCACGAAATCGCCGGGGCGGAATCGGACGGCGTCCGGTGTAATGACAAGGACTTGCTGCCGGGTGTCGAGATCCAGTACAAGCAGACGCTCCCACTGTACTTCTATTACGATGGCCTGCATGATCATGCTTGGCACCTCCTAACGTCTATAATACAGGATATGCCAAAAGAAGGAAACTGCCCCACCGAAGTGGGGCGGGGATTCGGTTTTGCGGCGTATCTTTTTTATCTTCAACTGCCATACAGGCCAATACTGCAAGAAGGAGGTTCGCATGCGGCAGAGGATTATTTGGATTTGGCATTGACACGGTTGTCGTTAAGGATTAATATATAGGCATCCTATATATAGGGGGCCTATCTATGAGCATTGACAAGAGTCTCATAACCGGCAGTATCGGAATGCTGCTTTTAAAGCTGCTGGAGGAAAAGGACATGTACGGCTATCAGATGATCGAGCAGCTGCGCCGCCGGTCCGACCACACCTTCGACCTCAAGGCCGGGACACTGTATCCGCTGCTTCATGCGCTGGAGGAGAAGGGCTTTATCACATCGTGGGTGGAGGAAACGGACAGCAATCGCCCCAGAAAGTACTATCACCTGAGCGCATCGGGGAAAGAGCAGCTTCTGGCAAAGAAGGAAGAATGGGAAGCATATACCGGCGCGGTTAATCGCGTACTCCGAGGGGGTGCCTTTTTTGCCTGACAATATTTCGGCGTATATTGAAACGGCGTGTCAGCAGATTCGTTGGAAACGTGCGCAGCCTGCGCTGATGGCGGAGCTGCGCACCCATCTGCTGGACCAGAAAGATGCGTACGCAGCGGATGGAATGGACGACGACGCGGCGGAAACGGAGGCCTTGCGCCAGATGGGGGACCCGGTGACGGTGGGGTCGGAGCTGGACCGGGTGCATCGCCCGAAGCCCCAGCGGGGGCTGCTGCTTCTGACGGGCGGAATCGCCGTCCTTGGCGCTTCTTTGCGGGTATGGCTGACAGCCGGTTGGGGGAGCGAGCAACTATCTCCGGTCAGTACGGCGGTGGCGCTGCTTGTCGGATTCGCCGCGCTGAGTGCGTGCTATTTGCTGGACTTTTCCGCGCTGGGAGCCTATGCAAAGCAGATTTATGCCGGGGCAATTGGGCTGACCGTCGTTCTCTGCGCGGTCTCCCCGGTCATAAACCATGTGTCTTACTACGCCCGCTATGCGGGAAGCCTGTTTCCCACGGTCTATGCGTGCTGGCTGTATTCGTGCAGAATGCGGGGCTGGCGCGGAATGCTTTGGGCGGTTTTGGGGTTTGTGCCGTTGGCAATGTTGGAGATGTATATCCCGTATATGACGGGGCTCCTCCTGCTTATGGCGGTGGGGTTCGTGCTGCTGAGTGTGGCCGCGGGACAGGACTGGTTTGGAATCGGCAGGGGGAAGTCCGTTGGAGCGGTTGCCGCGCTGGGCGGGATCGCCCTTGGCTTTTTTGCATATCTATTTGCGCGGGGCTGGGGAAGATCCCGTATCGCACTGCTGCTTCATCCGGAACAGGACCCGCTTGGCGGGGGCTACTGGGCGTCGGTAATCCGCGCCGCTTTGCATGGCGCGGCGCTTCTGGGCGAGGGAAGTATGAAAGATGCTCCGTTTGCATCGGACGGCCTTGCCTTTTATCAGTTGGTTCCGGAATCGCAAAGCGACTGCTTTTTAACGACTATCATTCATGGAATGGGTTGGCTGCCCTTTGCGGCTGTGATGATTTGCTTTGCGCTGGTGATGGTTTGGATGGTTCGCAAGTGCATGGAACAGAAAAATCAGTTGGGAAAGATGATTGCGCTGTCCGTCGTATGGAGTCTTGGCATACAGGCGGTTTTGAGCATACTGCTCAATCTGGGGTTTGTGTTGACCTCTGTACACTTTCCGCTGCTGATCGGAAACCTGCACTTGGTTTTGGATTTGGCCTTAATCGGTTTGGCGCTTTCTGTATTCCGTGGGGAACAGCTGCCGATGATGAACGGAAAAAAGCCGATAAGCTTTGCCGGCAGGCAAACGCCGCTCGTTTCCTGGCAGGACGGCAATCTGGTCATTGCGCTGGGAAGGAAGCCCCATAGCTGAAGGAAATTTTCAAGGCCGTATGGCCACCGCAAAAAAACGTGAGCCTCCCCGTCAAGGGGAGGCTCACGTTTTTTTTGATTGCCGGGTTCCTTCCTGCGCAAGAGGAAAGCCGGAGCTTTCATGATGCTGCCGCGTTATCGCAGCGCCAGATCCCATTGCAGGCGGAGAAACATACCCAAAATTCTTTTCTTACAGACGTTCTTACCGCTTCATGCTGCCGGTTTGCTTGGGCTGCTCCCGGCGCAGCAGCAGGGTAAGCTGCGACTGCTCTGCCGCCGTGGCGCGGCGCAGACAGTCCCGCTCACAGGCGGGGCAGCACTCCACCGGTCCGGTGCGGGTAAAGATGAAGCCGCACTGCCCGCAGGCATAGGTCATGAATTCCTCACCTCCAGCTTTCGGTTGCGCCGCTGCGCCAGGCGCAGGGCATTGCACACGGGACAGCCGGTGGCCCCGGCGGCGCGGCTGTGCACTTGCGTCTGCCACGAATGCCCCTGCTCGCAACGCCACCACACCGGTTTGCCGCTGGCGTGACCCACGGTCTCCGGCGTAAGGGGCAGATTCTTTTCCGCGTCCCACTGCGTCAAAAGGGATTGCTTTCCACTGGCCTCGCAGTAGCTTTTCAAGCTCAAGCACGTCACCGTCCTTGTGTTTGGTTTTTCCTTTTGGTATAATCAGCTTACACCGTCCATCGATGGACGAGTCAAGCGTTTTTTGGGGAAAAAGAGGGAATTTTGATGAAAAACAGAGAATCAAGTCTGTTTCAAATTGGCGAGGTGGCCAAATTTGTGGGCGTCACCCGCAAAATGCTCTTAAACTTCGAGGCACAGGGCCTGCTGACTCCTGCCTATCAGGACGAAGAGAGCGGCTACCGTTACTACTCCGCCGATAATATCACGCAGGTGCGGGCCATCCGGGCGCTGCAAAGTCTGGGGCTGACACTGCGGGAGGTGCGGGAATACTACTACGATACCGCCAATATTGACGCGCAGCTCAAGCGGCTCACCGATCTGCGCGCCACGCTGGACCGCAACATCCAGCTTTTGCAGATTCGCGCCGCCAGGCCCGGCCAGCTGCCCATCCGCTGGGCAACGCTGCCGCGGCGGGTGTGCTTTGCCCGCCGCTATGTGTGTGGGGATGTGGCGGAGGCCGCGGTGCGCCTGCGGGAGACGTACATCGCCGCCGCCCACTCCGGCTATCGGCTCTCCAGCGGCGAGCGGATGTTCACCCAGCGCATGGGACAAAGCCCCACGGCGCTGGACCTTTTGTGCTGCATTCCCATGGAGGAGGGCTTTGACGGCGAGGAGCGCATGGAGTTTCCGGAGACGCAGGTGGTGTGCGTCTATTACCGCGGACCGTATGAGGGCATTGCCGACGCCTGCGGGGTGTTGGCGCGCTATGTGAAGGAAAACGGCATCCGCACCGAGGGAGGTTTCCAGTCCGTCTATCTGGAGGGACCGGCCAACCGGGGCACAAACGCCGCAGACTACATCACGCAAATTGCCCTGCCGGTGGCAGACCGGCGGCAGGGGGCATACGGAGTCTTTGAAAGCTGAAAAAGCATGGCCGGAGAACTTTCTCCGGCCGTGCCTGCTGCTGCGCAAGGGCGGCGGCGCGGCTTCACCGGATGATCAGATTCGCTCCAAGCAGAAAAAACAGTACGCCGAATACCTGATAGACATTGATGCCGGAGCCGTGATACACGGCGTCGATCACCAGTCCCGTCAGAATTTGGGCGGCGAGGATGAGCGTCAGGGCACGGGACACGCCCAGAACGGGAATTGCCTTGGAGGAAAGATAGATGATCAGCGCTCCCAATATCCCACCGATCAGCCAGACGGGGCTAAGAGAAAAAATTTTGGGATAGCGCGTGTAGGAGCCTCGCAGGAAACTGACCGCCAGCATGAAGGCCGCACCCGTTGCCAGAGAGTGGAGTGTGGCAATGCTGGGCGTGATTTGTTTGCCCAGCTGGGAGTTGATCGCGGATTCCGCCGCGGTAAAAATCCCTGCCAGCAATGCGAATACGATTGCCATGCGCCCACCCCCCTTCACGGCATTCTATTGGAAACTGCCGGAATTCAGACTAGCAGGGAGCGGGCGGAGGCACGTTTGCGTTTCTGGCGGTATTCTTGGATTTTCCGCAGATTCATTCCATACGCGGCGAAAAACTTTACCGGATTGTACAATTATAACAAACTCTGCCGTTGTAATTTCTGGTAATCAGTGATAAAATTATAAAATACAAAAATTTTCCAAAAACAGTATTTCCGTCCCGGCAGCATCTCAAAAGCGATGAGACTGGGGCATGGAAGGGTACACCGCTTTTTGGACGCCACGCTCAAAGAGAAACAGCATAGGAGGGACTGTCTGTGACAACCTGGAAGGTAGCTGAGGACGCTTTGCGTGCCCTGCTCCATGCCTATTATGAAGAACGCGACGTTGAAAAGACCTTGGCGTGCGTCACGGAAACAATTGAATGGATCGGCGCGGACCAGTCTTGCGCCGCCAGCGGCCATCAGGCGCTGCGCGCCCTGCTGGAGCGGGATTGCAGGCAGTGTCCGGAGAGAGTTTCCCTTGAAATTGAACACTTCCACCGCCATGACCGGGGCCCGGACCTCGCCCTGTTTGCGATACAGGGCAAGCAGTTCGTCCCGGGGGATTCGTCGCCAGCACTGCCCATTTGCGCATCCGCCTGCTGCGTGAGGACGGACGGCGGCTGGCTTGTGTGCGACGTAGATCTCTCCGTGCCCAGCGCGGAGGCGGAGCGGGCCGTTTTAACGAGGGAGCTAAGCCGGGTGCAATCTCAGCAGCAGATTTTACTCAACAGCATTCCCGGCGGAGTGGCGGTCTATCGGCTGAAAAAAGACGGCAGAGTGGAAACGGAGTATGTTTCCGCCGGCCTTGCGGAAATGTGCGGATACTCTGCGGAGGAGTTTCTTGCCTATCTGCGCCATGACGCTAGGGTCAATCTGGTGGCGGAGAATGTGGATAAGGTGATGCAGGCGGTGGCGGAGGGGCTTGAAAACCATGCGCCGATTTCCGTGTCCTATGGCATTTATACTAAAAGCAGGAAAAAACTGCATATTCGCCTGCACGCAAATATTGCCTCCGACGCCAAAATCGGCGGGGAGGATCTTGCCGTGCTGTATGCGGTGCATACCAAAATATCCTCGGAGGAAAAGCAGATCAAGCTGGAGCAGGAGCGCTACCACGCGATTTTGAACGATCTGGATGTGGCGTATTTTGAGTGGGTGCCGGAGCACGGGTTCTATGCCTCCGAAAAATACAAACGCTATGCCATCAGTCAGAGCGACTTCTGCACCATTTTGCACAACACCGGTCCAAAGGATACCGTCCATCCGGAGGATCTTCCGATTTTGGAGCATTTCTTTCAGATGGCGGAACAGCACCTGCCCCGGGCGGCGGCCACGCTTCGGCTGAAGATGACGGACGGGTCTTACCGCTGGACGGAGATGATGGGCTTTTTCAGCTATGGGAACCGTGGAGAGCGCACCAAAACCGTGGCTGTTTTGCGGGACGTGAATCAGGAGTGGGTGGAGCAGCAGGAGCGGCTGAAGCTTCTGGAAAAGAACGCGGAGTATCTGCAAAAGTCCCTGGAAACGCAGCGGCATTTGCAGGAGGTCCAAACCTCCATGGAGGCCGCCATCAACAGCGCCAATGTGATGTATTTTGAATACTACCCGGAAAAAAACATGGCGCTGCAATTTAATGGGCGAGAGTGCTTCCGTGCCCCCCAGGTCATGCCGGATTATCCGGACAGCTGGTTCCGTCTGGGCGCCACGCATCCTGAGGATGTCCCCATTTTGAAAAAGGCATTTGCGGATGCCGGCGGGGGATGCGACCGGGTGAGCTGCGAGGCGAGAAACTACATTGGCGGCGATTGCCACTGGTTTTTGTATGGATTTACGGCAATCTACGGTGAAAATGGGAAGCGCATCAAAATTGCCTGCACCGCCATGGATGTCACGCCCCAGCGGCAGGCGGAGGAGGTCTTGAAAAAAGAGCGGGCGTCCCTTGCTGATACGCTGAATAACATTTCTGCCGGCGTTCTGGTGTTTGAATTGAAGGGCGGCGACATCAGTCTCATCATCGCCAATTCCGCCGTGTGCAGAATGATGGGGATTGACCGCGACAAGGCCATCGGCGTTAGAAACGAGGACGTTATGCAGCTGGTCTTTCCGGAGGATCGGCCCATTGTCAGGAAAGCCGTGGAGACCTTGCAAATGGCGGGCAGCAAGGCATTGTATGAGTATCGCACCCTCAACCGGAGGACGGGGCAAACGCTTTGGCTTTCCGCAAGCGCCTGCAGCGTTGCGCAGACTGACGGTTCCATTCTCGCGTATATCAGCTACACGGATATCACCGAAGAGAAGAAAATGCACGAACTGAATACCGCGCTGGAAGTGGAGCGAAAAGCCAATCAGGCAAAGTCCAGCTTTCTCGCCAACATGAGCCACGAAATCCGCACCCCGATGAACGCAATCATCGGTATGACAAAGCTGGCGTCTGACGAGGTGCGGGACAATCCCACGGCGTGGGGCTACCTAAAGCAGATCACCGAGTCCAGTCAGTATCTGCTGGGCGTCATCAACGATATTCTTGAAATGAGCCGGATCGACAGCGGAAAAATCATCCTGAACAAAGAATGGAGCCTGCCGGGCACTGTTCTCGCGCCGGTAGTGGACATGATTGCGCCGCTGATGCGGGAGAAAAACATCTCTTTCCTGTATGATGAAAAAATAATCCGGATAGCCCACTTTGAGTGCTATCTGGACGTGCAGAAAACCCAGCAGATGCTGATGAATATTCTGAATAACGCCTGCAAGTTTACCGGCGCGGGCGGTCAGGTCTGCATGACCATCCGCAATACCTGGGCGGATGTGGATTCCGCCACGGTGACGGAGGAAGTTGTGATTCAGGACACCGGCTGCGGAATGAGCGAGGAGTTTTTAAAGCGCATTTTTACGCCCTTTGAACAGGAACGAAACCAATATAGCAGCGCCGTGCAGGGAACGGGACTGGGGCTGGCGCTGTCCCGGAGCATCGCCCGGCAAATGGGCGGCGATATCACGGTTTCCAGCGAGCTTGGAAAGGGGTCTGTCTTTACCATCCGTCTCCCGTTTCAATTCCGCCGCATCTCTCTGTATCGGGGAAATTCCGAAAAACCCAAGGCGGCGGGGGAGGGGAAGCGTCTGACCGGCAGGCATATCCTTCTGGCAGAGGACCATCCGCTGAATGCGACCATCGCCACAAAGCTTCTGGAAAAGCAGGGGATGATTGTCACACTGGCAGAGGATGGGCAAAAGGCGGTGGAGCTGTTTGGCGCCAATCCGCCGGAGACCTTTGCCGCAATTCTCATGGATGTCCGAATGCCGAACATGGACGGCTTGACGGCTGCAAAGACCATCCGGTCCATGCTGCGCCCGGACGCACAGCGGATTCCGATTATCGCCATGACCGCCAATGCCTTTGACGAGGATCGCAGGCGGTCGCTGGAGGCCGGTTTGAACGCGCACCTTTCCAAACCCATCGAGCCGGAGAAAATGTTCGCCACGCTATCCGAGCTGATCCACTGACAAAAAGGAAGAGACGACGAAAGTCGTCTCTTTCATGAGACTGTCGAAAAAGCCAATAGGCTTTTTCGACAAAAGGTTTCGCTGCGCTCTGCGCCTCATATGTCCGCTTTCGGCGGACAATTCGACGCTCGTTTCGCGCAAAGTGTTTTCGTCCACGTACAGGCCGCGGTCGAAAACGGATTTTCATTTTTTTGCCGCCCCGGCGGCAAACTCTGTGAGACTTTTTTGAAAAGCCAAAGGAAGAGACAACGAAAGTCGTCTCTTCCTTTTATTTAAAGGTGTTCACATCACAAGACTCAGCAATATGGGCAGAAAAATGGCGGGCACCAGATTCATCACCTTGATTTTTGTAACGCCCAGCATATTCAGCGACAGGGCGACGATGAGCAACGAGCCCACGCAGGTCATCTCCGCGATAACGGCGTCCCCCAGATAGGGCTGGAGAAAGGACGCCAGCAGGGCGATGGAGCCTTGATACAAAAAGACGGCGATGGCGGAAAAGGCCACGCCAAGGCCCAGAGAGGCGCCAAAGACAATGGAGCTGATGCCGTCCAGCAGGGATTTGGCGAACAGGGTGGAGTGATCGCCGGTAAGTCCATCTTGCAAGGCCCCCACAATGGCCATGGCGCCCACGCAGAAGAGGAGACTTGCCGTCACGAAGCCTTCGGAAATAGAGGCTTGTCCGCCGCCTGTTAAGAGGTGTTCCGTTTTTTTCTGTACCCAATCGCCAAGAGAGCGCATCCGGGTGTCCAAATCCAGCAGCTCGCCCACCAGTGCGCCCAGCACCATGGATAAAATGGCAAGCAGGGAGTTGCTGCCCTTTAAGCATCCGCTGATGCCAAGGTACATCACGCACAGGGCAACGCCCTGCATGATGATGGTTTGCAGCCGCTGTCCCAAAGCGGTGCTGCCGGCGGGAAGGATGGCGGAAAACCGCTGGGCAAGCCGGGTGAGCAGCATCCCGGCCATGGCGCCTGCCAAAATGGCCAGCGCGTTGACGATGGTTCCTGTCAGCATGATGCTTTACGTCCTTTCCCAATGAGATCGCGAACCACCGCGCTGCCCAGCAGCAGTCCGGCAGTGGCGGGGACCCATGGATTGCTGGCCGGGACGCTGCGCCTGCCAGGTGGCGGCGCTTCCAGCTGGGCGGAGGAAACCGGTTCTTCCGGACTGAATACCACCCGCTGGTGAACGATGCCGCGGCTGCGCAGCTCCTTTCGCATGACGCGGGCCAGCGGGCACCCGTAAGTTTCGGAAATGTCCGCAAGGCGAAGAAGAGAGGGGTCCAGCTTGTTGCCGGTGCCCAGCGCCATAATAAGAGGAATTCCAAGCCGCCGGGCGGTTTCCGCCAGATCCAGCTTGCAGCTGACAAGATCGATGGCGTCCACGATATAGTCGTATTGGCAGCCAGCGGGGAAGAAGCGCTCCCGGTGGTCGGCATCATAGGTGGCCTGCAAGGGGTGGAGCACCGCGTCGGCGTTGATGTCCCGTATGCGCCCGGCAACCGCCTGCGCCTTCGGCTGCCCGACAGTGGAGCACAATGCCTCCAGCTGGCGATTGAGATTGGAGACGGAGACGGTATCCTGATCCACTAAAGTCAGTTCTCCCACGCCGGAGCGGGCCAGACACTCGGCAACATAGCTGCCCACACCGCCCAGTCCGAAAAGGAGAACGTGAGATGCCGCAAGACGCCGCTGCGCCTCCGGCCCCCACAGCATTTCATTGCGTAAAAAGCGCTCGTCCATAAAGGTGCCTCCATGATCCGTAAAAGAAGGCCGGCTTTGACAATCAAAGCCGGCCTTTCTTGGTGTATATGCCGGGAAATCAGCCGACAAACTTCATGCCGAAGCTATGCTGCTCTGCGGTGTATTTTTTAGAAAATTCCTGAATCCAGTTGGCAAAATCGTCATTTTTCAGCGTGGAAGCAGCCTGAGACTGCCAACGGGGCATGTCCGTCCCCACAAAGTACATCACGTGGGCGCCGTAAGTGGTTTCCACAATGCCGGTGTCGCCACTCTTCCGGGCGGTGTCGAAGCACCAGTCGTTAAACGTGTCGACCATCTGGTTTTGATAGACCTCTTTGTACAGACCGCCATCATACTTGGAGCCGTCGCTGGAGGTCTCCGTGGCCAGAGTGGCGAAAGAATCCTCGGTGGCTTCGCCGGACTGCCACTGGGAGAGCAGCTCCTCGGCCTTTGCCTTGGCGTCTGCCTTGAGCTGAGCCTGCTCTTCTTCATAGCCTTCGTCGCCTTCAGACTTGGTGGCCGTACCCAGAGGGCAGAGGATGTGACGGATGTCGACGGTGTTGTACTCCTCCCGGTAACGGTTGTGGAACACGGTTACAACGTAGTTGCTGCCGCTTTCCAAAACTGCGCTGTCCCCGGCTTTCCGGGCACTGTCAAACAGCCACTCGGTCACGGTGTCGCCCATGTAGGCACCGCCCTCTTTGAGGGTATAGGTGGCGTTGTCATTGCCGTCAGCCAGCGTGCTCAGGCTCTTGCCGGACTTGTAGGCAGAAAGCATTTCGTCCGCCGCGGTCTTGGCGGCTGCCTTGGCGGCAGCGGTTTCTTCCTCGGTAGGCTCCACGGTCTTGCCGTCGGCGTCCGTGGTGCCTGTGGCGGCACCGTTGACGGTGATGACCTCGTAAGAGGCCAGGTCGTAGGAGTTGGGGTCCTTGGCGTAGACCTCGTTCAGCTGTGCGTCGGTGTAGGAGAGCGTATCTTGGTAGGCACCGGAATAGGCGCCGTACTGAAGCATCCGAAGGAGTTGGGCGTCATAGACCTTTTCCGTCATGACAGCGCCAAGCTTGGATTGCAGATACTTGTTCACGGAAAGACCGCTGGCCTTGGCGGCCGCCTGCAAAGAGGCCACGGAATCTTCATACTGGGACTGGATGCTGTCCGGGTAGACATAGCCTTCTTCCTTGGCGGAGTCCAGCGCGGCCTGAAGAAGAGCCATCTGCTTCAGGGCCTGATCCAGAAAATAGTCGTGCCAGGTGAGCCCGGCGTCAATTCCCATCATGGAGGCGGTGGATTCATCAATCTTCTGGCTCTTGAGGGAGGCGTTGGTATTCAGGCCCAGATAGCTGATGAGATAGGAGTTGTTGTTGAGGAAGGTTTGATAGACGTTCTGATAGAAGAAGGTCACCTCGGCGGTGTTGTACTTCTCGTCACCAATGGTAACGGCGGTAGCGGTTCTGGGGATGATGTTGGAACGCCAGACGATAGCGGCGATGGCAACAACCAAGAAAGCGACGCCAATGACACCGTAGAGAAGGTTGCTGCGCTTTTCCGACTTGCGCTGCTGCGCCTCACGGGCGGTCTTGGGGTCTGCCCAACCGGCGCCGGACAGATTCTGAGGGTTTTGGTTTTCGTTAGATGCGCTCATTTGTGTTCAGTCCTCTCAAATAATCAGATGCGGGAAAGTGCCATGGTCTGCCGACCAAATTTTACGCACTCGCTTATTATACTGGATGCAGGCCCTTTGTGCAAGCAGAAAATCTAAACCCATAATAAACGGGAAACCTGAAAGAAACCTGAAAGATGCTGCGGCGGAAAAAAGAAAGAGCAGGGGAAGCTTCCCCTGCCTTACCTCAAGTACCCCCGCGATGGCCGTGTAGACCCCGTTATAACCTGCACCTTTACGCTATATGTGGTATACGCCTGCGGCGTAGGCTACTACGGGTGGTGCCCGGGATGGGCAAGACACGGGTCCTACTCACAAGAAGCTTGTGACTTCTCTAGGTAAAACACAGTAAACTTGTGAGCTGTGGAAAATCCTGTGGAAAACTCTTGGGGTTTCCAGTACAATGATGAGAGGGGGTGAAACCGTGGACCGTAAGAGACAGGCGCGATGGGACGCGCATAACCTGCGCACCGTCGCCACCAAGTTACCGCTGTGGGAACAGCTGGCATTCAGGAGAGCTTGCAGCGCGGCGGGGGTAAGCCCGTATGCCCTGCTGCAACGGCTCATCCGGGAGTGGATGCCGCAAACAGACACCAAGCAGGATATCGTAGCGCTGGTGGAAAAGCTCTGCGCGGAAGGCTAAACCGCTGCCCCTCCGAACGCTTCCATTGTACCACACGGTCAAGGGGCCTGCGGCCCGCTGCGGCGGCTTCGCCCTTGACTTCGTGCGGCGCAACGAAAGCGCCCAGAGGGGCAGAAAGGAAGGCGTTGAAGATGATTGGAGCGAACATCAGCAAGGAGACAAGGAAGGCCGTGTACAAGCGGGACGGGTACCGCTGTGCCCTGTGCGACGATACCCACGGACTGCAAATCCACCATGCGGTGCTCCGGTCCCAAGGGGGGACGGATTTCCCCCACAACCTCATTTGCCTGTGCTGGAAGTGTCACGCCGTGGCCCATGGGACGCAGATGCCGGGATACCCCATGGAGCCTGCGGACGTGTGCCAAGCGTGCGTAGAATACCTCGCGGACTACTACGCAGACGAGGGGAAGCTCTGGAATCCGTGGGAGGAAGCCATGGAGGTGTTGGTGGAATAGGGCTGCGGCCCTTTTCCCATGGCTCCGCTTCGCTCCGCCGACTGCGGCTCCCGCCGCGCAGCAAACGGGATGGAACAGCGACGCCGGAAGAGGTTGGTCTACCGCCGCTGCTGCGACGATGAAAGAAGCGATGGGCCGGGACCCGCCGCCGCGAGGGCGGCACCCGTTCCATTCATTTTGCCGCGTTGCCGCGTCAAAAAGAAAAAGGTGTGCCCGCATTTTGGCCCGTTCCGGTCCAAAATTTTTATCGCAATCGCCCCGGTGGGGCGGTTGCTGCGGGCCCGAAACGGCGGTTGCGGGCAGCCCCCCACGGGAAATACCACATGGCCCCGTCCACGTCAAGGGGCCTGCGGCCCGCTGCGGCGGCTTCGCCCTTGACATGGGCGCGTCCATGCGGAGTGGTGCTCCGCGCCCCGTGGGTCCCCCCAGCCCGCCAAGGCGCCGCCGTTTCTCCCGCCACAGGGCCGCAGGAAAGGCCGCCCTGTGGGCGGCCTTTTGGGGAAGTATGTGCGTCCCTGTGGCGTCGCTGCGGCGGGTGTCGCTGCGGCGGGACGGCAAAAAGCCCCTGCCTTGCGGCAGGGGCGCGGGGTACCCCCGCGAAGGCCGTGTAGACCCCGTTATAACCTGCACCTTTACGGACAGGTGGGTTGCCTACACCCCGCTTCATCGCTTCCAACTTCCAACCGCAAACAGCAGTCGGGAGGCCTGCGAACCACGGACTGATCCGGCGTCCCGTATAACGAAATGTGGGTTAAAAAAAGATCTATCACGCACCCCGCAGGGTATAATGTTATACGAAAGAATAGTGGACTTACTCGTCTTCCTCCTCGTCGCTGAAAAGCGACTCTATGAAAAGGTCGTATACTGCGTCCAACTCTTCGTCGGAATCCAGAGTGGAGAGCAGATCCTCACCGTCCTCGTGGATGACCTTCAAAATCACCAGACCGGTATCTTCATCGTCGCTGTCCTCTTCGTCCTCCGTCTCGGCGGGGAAAAAGGCCTGATACATTTGCCCGTTGTACTCCAGGGCGTCTACAAACTCCAGAACGATCTCGTTGCCGTCCTCGTCGGTGACGGTAATAAAGGTGGGGCCGAAATCTTCGCTCATGAAAGGGTCCTCCTTCCTGATGTGTGGCATCATTGTACCCGAAATTCAGAGCGATTGCAAGAGAAAAAGAGGTGGAAAAGACGCAAAGAGCGTCGTCTGGATGGGAAGTATCCTACCCCGAAAAAAGAATTTCATGTAAAAGCGGAACTTTTTTTCGGGTAAATACGACTTTTTCAGTGTTGACAGAGGATGGTATAATAGTAAGTATTATGGCGTACTTTGAGTTTCTGTAAGTGCGGACAAGCACCTGCGGAAGTCTGGCCAAATCTTTGAAAGAGGAGGTGCCACCGTATTGGATCACGAAAAAGACCGCAGACCGACGGAGCAGGCATCCCAACATCGAAAAACCAGAAAGCACTCCGGGGGGATTGCCGGACAGATCCTTTTTGTCATCGGGACGCTGCTGCTCATCGGCGCGTGCACCGCTGCAATGATTACCGGCATTTTCCTGAAATACGTGAACACCACGCTCACTCCCACCCTGCAGGTCCGGGCGGAGGAGTATACGATGAAGCTGAGCTCCGTCATTTACTATCAGGACAAGACCTCCGGAGAGTGGATGGAATATCAGAACATCTACGGCGTGGAAAACCGCATCTGGGCGGACTTTGCCCAGATGCCGGACGCGTTGTGGCAGGCCGCCGTATCCATTGAGGACCAGCGGTTTTTTGACCACCACGGCGTGGACTGGAAGCGGACGGCTGGCGCAACGGTGAAGATGCTCACCGGCGCGCAGGAGATGTACGGTGGCTCCACCATCACCCAACAGCTTCTCAAGAACATGACCGGCGACAACAAGGGCACCATCAACCGCAAGGTGCGGGAAATTTTCCGGGCCATGGAATTTGAGAAGAATTACACCAAAACGGAAATTTTGGAGCTGTATCTCAACACCATCGCGCTGGGCAAGGGGTGCTACGGCGTGCAGACGGCGGCGGAATACTATTTTGGCAAGGACGTCTCGGAGCTCTCCACCGCGGAGTGCGCCAGCCTGATCGCCATTACCAACAATCCGTCGCTGTACGGGCCGATGTCCACGGTGGTGGTGACCAATCCGGAGACCGGCGCAAAAAAGACCGCCCGGGAACTGAATAAAAAGCGGCAGGAGGACATCCTCTGGAAGATGAAGGAACAGGGCTACATCAAAACAGAGGAGGAGTATCAGGCTGCCGTCAATGAGGAGCTGCACTTTACGGACGGCTCCACCTCTGCGGAGGACCTGGCCGCAGCGGCTGCGGCAGAGGCCAGCGGCGGGGAAAATCGGGTGAATTCCTGGTTCGTGGAGCAGGTATTTAAGGATGTGACCAACGATCTGGCGGATACCATGAACATCTCCGCCGACGCTGCACGGACGCTGCTTTATAACGGCGGCTATCACATCTACACGACGCTGGACCCGGAGATCCAGGAGATTGCGGAAGCTGTTTATGAGGACCGCAGCAACCTGGACGTCACCTCCCGCAAGGGCCAGCAGCTCCAGTCCGGCATTACCATCGTTGATCCCACCAACGGAAATGTGGTGGCAATGGTGGGCAAGGTTGGTCCCAAAGAGGGTAATCTCGTGTGGAACTACGCGGTGGGCCGGCGGCAGGTTGGTTCTTCCATCAAGCCGCTGACGGTCTACGCCCCGGCACTGGACGCGGGCGCGGTGACGCCGGCTTCCACGTTCGACAACTATCCGGTCCGGCTGCTCAACGGCAATCCGTGGCCGAAGAACTCTCCCAATAAGTTTACCGGCTGGACCATGCTGGGGGACGGCGTTCGCAACTCCATCAACACCATCGCCGTGCAGGTGCTGGAAAAGCTGGGGGTCACGGAGTCCTTTGCCTTCGCCACGGAGAAGCTGAACCTTTCTCTGACGGCCAACGACATGAACCTCTCCTCACTGGGACTTGGCGGCCTCACCTATGGCCTCAATACCATGGAGATGGCGGCGGCCTATGCTTCCTTTGCAAATGAAGGCGTTTACAATTCTCCCAAAATGTATGTGGAGGTCAAGGACGCCAACGGGAACACCGTTTTGAAAAACGACGGGGACAGCCATGCCGCCATGAAGGAGACCACGGCGTATCTGATGAACCAGATGCTCCAAAGCGTTGTTACCAGCGGCACCGGTGCGTCCGCCAAATTTGGCGGAATGACCATCGCCGGTAAGACGGGTACCACCAGCGACAACTACGACCGTTACTTCGTGGGCTACACGCCCTATTATGCCGCCGCGGTTTGGACCGGTTACGACAATAATGAGAAAATCAGTTACAGCGGAAACCCCGCCATTACCATGTGGAAAAAGGTCATGCAGAAAATCCACGAAAACCTTCCGGACAAATCCTTCTCCAAGCCCGCCAGCGGTCTGGAATCGGTGAAGGTATGCCGTGACAGCGGCCTGCTCTGCTCCGACGCCTGCCATGCGGATGTGCGGGGAGATCGGGCGATTGCGGTGACTGTGGCGTCGGGGACCGCCCCGACAGAGACGTGCACCATGCACGCCTTCCGGGACTATTGCACGGAAGGAAAATGCCTTGCCAGCCCCTTCTGTCCGGCGGAGTCTGTGGTGCAAAAAGGCTTTTTGGACTACACCCGTGAGAACTACGGACCCAATATTGTGGCGGAGGATAACGCCTACCTGATTCCTGTCGTGGAAAAGGTGCTGGAAGAGAGCGGCTGTACCGTCCATACCACCGGCACGGTGGTGGACCTGGAGAATCCGGGCGGCGAGAGCGGGACGCCCGAGTTGGACCCCAGCGACCCCAACTATCAGCCGCCTGCACCGCCCGCTGAAGGCGGCGGGACCTCCGGCGGCGGAGGAACTCCCACCACGCCCACGGAACCCCAGGAACCAACAGAGGGCGGCGGGGCCTCCGGCTGGCAAAGCGGAGACTGGTGGAACGACCTCTGGCAAAGCCCCGGCGCATAAAGCGCTTGCAGGGCTGCTGCAAAGAAAAAAGAAGCACTCCCGGTGGGAGTGCTTCTTTTTTATATCTGCGGCGCTTTTGGAAAGTCGTTTGACACGTATGCGGCATCCCACGCGCGTCCGAGGCAAATCGGCGGGTGCGGGCTTTTTGGAACTCAGTAGGAACGTTCCAGCTCCTGCACCTGCTGATAGAGCCACTCGTTCACCGGCACTGGAATGTGATGCTTTGCGGCGATGCGCCGCACCGTGCCGGAAAACAGCTCCACCTCACTCTTGCGATGGGCCTTGCCATCCTGGCGCATGGAGGGTTCGTTAGTGGGGGTGACGCCGTCGATCACGGCGGTCCATTCTTCCACATCACCCTCCGAGAGGGAAATCCCCTCGGCGTTGGCAATGGTGACAACCTCCCGCATGGCGGCGATCATGGTGTCCCGGGCGGGACCGGGGGACTGCAAGACGCTGTAATTGCACTGGTAAACGGTGGCAGCCTGATTGCAGCCCACGTTGCACAAAAGCTTGCTCCACATCTTCAGCCGAATGTCCTCGGGCAGGAGATAGCGAAAGCCGATGGAGTCGAAAAAGGCGGTGAGGCGGCGCAGATGGGTCGTGTCCTGCCCGGCGGGAACGCCAAGGTCCATTTCGCCGGCAGGGGGGACCACAGGGAACATGGTCACATGGTTGCCCTCCTTCTGGGCGGCTACCTTGCCCACCACGCACCAGACCACCTTGTCCGCGCCGAAGGCGTCGATCAGCATTTCCTCGCTGGAAATGCCGTTGAGAATGGAGATGAGGGTGGTGTCAGGTCCCACCAGATGGCGGCAGGTCTCAATGGCATCCGCAAGACCGGTGTACTTGACGGTGAACATCAGAAAATCCACCGGTGCGGTCACGGCGGTGGCGTCGGTGTAGTTCAAATCACAGCGTTCGCCGTTGTACCAGACGCCTTCTTCGCGGTATCGCCGGGTCCGGGCGCTGTCCGCCAGCACCAGGACGCGTTCCTTGCCCAGTGCTTTTGTCAGGAGCGCTGCATACATGGTGCCAAGGGCGCCCAGCCCCACGATGCCCACGGTTTTGATGTCGTTCATAAGGTTCCTCCGTAAAAAAAGCGGCGGAAGCTCCGCCGCTTTGATGAATTTAAGCCTTTGTGGTCAGCCATTTGAGATCGTAGGGCTCGTAGACGACTTTTTCGTAAGCGTCCACATCCAGCACCGTGCCGTCCCAATCCGAGTGGATGTCGCCATTTTGCTTGATAAGAATATCGTAGAGAATGTCATAGGTGACGCCGTTTTCTGTCTCCACAATGGTGGAGTAGGGCAGGGTTTTGTGGTAGGTCAGCTCCATACCCTGATAGTCAAAGTGGAAGCCGCAGCGCATCCGGCAGCCGTCCAGCCCGGTGTAGCGGGCGATTTGCTTCAGGTCCCGCAGAATCTTGTCCCCGTCCTCATCGTAGAGGTTTTCGGGGGTGGTGGCGGTATAGTCGAAGCGGAACTGAATGGACGCGCCGGGGATTTTGTGGAACCGGTCCAGATAGGGGACCAGCTGGTCTGCGGGGTAATTCTGATACAGCACGCAATTTACCCGGAAGGGCACCGGCAGACGGCAAAGCAAATCGTCGTTGGACTCCACAACATACTTTTGCATATGGCGGGAGACGTTGATGCAGGTGATCTTGTGCTTGTTCCGCTCGGCAAAGGACAAAATGTCGGCCTCCGACTGATGCTCGGATACCGGAAGCGTGGTGTTGATATAGACCTTGTGGGTGGTGGGAATCGCATCAAGCATGGTCTGGAGCGCGTCCAGATCAGACAGCGGCTCGCCACCGGTGAAAACGAAATCGCAGGCGGGAGTAATGGCATCCATCCGGCGGATGCTTTGGCAAATCTTATCTGCGGAAAAACCAGTCAGGTCCGCATATTCACCTTTATTGATGCAGAAGGGGCAATGGTTTTTACAGTCGTAGGGAACGAAAACCGTTACCGTTGCACCGCCTTCCCGCGTCTTATAGGGATGTTTCATGTTGTCGATCGGCCTTTCGTTAAGTGGATGGGGCAGCTGCGTAAAAGGACGCAGATGCCGCTACATAATCATGCACAGTAAAATATTCTAATGGATTTTTAGCAGAAGGTCAAGAGAAAATACCAAAGTGGAGCCGCTATTTTTCTGTATTGGCGTAAAAAAATGGAAATACCATGGTTTTTGTCGCCTCCGCCTGTCGAAAAAGCGGGGGAGCAAGTCTGTACACGGGTAAAAAAAAGTGGTATACTGAATGCCATTCTATTGCATGACCATGCTGAAAGGGGGCAAACCGCCATGGAAGCATTGATGGCGCCGCTGCAAGCCTTGCTGGATCGTATTTCCGCCCTGCTGACGGCCTATCCGCTGATCGGAGAGTGGTATATGGCATTCGTCCGCTTTCTCTTTCCGGTGCTGGCGGTTTTGATCCTGTTCCGGGCGGTGCGGTCGCTGCTGCGGATTCCGCACACGCCGGAGATTTGGGGGCAGCTGAGCCTGCCCAACGGCACGCCCCTCCAGCTGACCCACTGGGAAAACATCATCGGCCGGGGAAAGAACGCCGACGTCTATTTGAACTATCCCAGCATTTCCCGCCAGCACGCGGCGCTGTGCAGGGGAGAGAATGAAAACTGGACGCTCTATGATCTGGGCTCCAAGGGCGGCACCGCCGTGAACGGAGAGCCGGTTGCCACGTCGGTTCCCGTGAAGCTGGGGGATACCATTGCGCTGGGCGGCGTGCCGCTGGTGTTTCTGCCCCAGACCGTGGCGGAGCGGGAGGAGCTGGAGGAAAAGCGGCGCTCGGAGCGTCCTGCATCGATCTGGCCGTCCTTTTTGTGGCTGACGCTGTTTCAGGTGCTGACCTGTTTGCAGCTGATCGTGTCCATGGGGGAAAGGTCCACGGCGGCGGTGCCGCTGGCGTTTTTCAGCTTGAGCGCGGTCATGTGGGCTTACTATGCGGTGCTGCGGTGCAGCCGCTGCGTGGGCTTTGAGCTGGAGACCATCGCCTTCTTCCTCTCCACGCTCTCCCTTTCGGTGACGGCTTCCAGTGCGCCGGAAAGCCTTTTTAAACAGCTGCTTGCCATTTTTCTGGGTTTGATCCTCTTTTTGGTGTTGGGGCTGTTTCTGCGGGATTTGAGCCGGGTGCAGAAAAACCGCTGGCTCATGGCGGCCGGGGCCATCGGCCTTTTGGGGATCACGCTGGTCCTGGGCCACGCCAAGTATGGCGCCGTGAACTGGATCTCTCTGGGCGGACTTTCCTTTCAGCCCTCTGAAATTGCCAAGATCTGCTATATTTTTGCCGGCTCCGCCACGCTGGAGCGGCTGTTCCACCGGCGAAACCTGACGCTGTTCATCGTGCTGACCGGCGTTTGCATCGGCCTTTTGGGCCTCATGAGCGATTTCGGCACGGCGGCCATCTTTTTCGTGACGTTTCTTGTCATCGCCTATCTTCGCTCCGGCGATTGGGCGACGCTCTCCCTCATCTGCGGCGCGGCGGTGTTTGGCGCGGGCATCATTTTAAAGTTCAAGCCTTACATCCTCAATCGCTTCGCCTCTTGGGGCCATGCGTGGGAGGCCGCGTCCACCACCGGCTATCAGCAGACGCGGACCATGTCTGCGGCGGCCTCCGGCGGCCTTTTGGGCATGGGGAGCGGCAACGGCTGGCTCCATAAGATCGCCGCGGCGGACACCGATCTGGTGTTCGGGATGCTGTGCGAGGAATGGGGATTGCTCATTGCGCTGCTGGCGGCGGCGTCCATCATCGTGCTGGCCTTCTTCGCTGCCCGGGCTGTCCGGGTGGGACGCTCCAGTTTTTATACCATCGCCGCCTGCGCGGCGGGGTCCTTACTGGTGTTCCAGACCTGCTTAAACGTGTTTGGCTCCGTGGACCTGCTGCCTCTCACCGGCGTCACCTTCCCCTTCGTCTCCAACGGCGGCTCCGCCATGATGTCCGCGTGGGGTCTGCTGGCCTTTCTGAAGGCCACCGACACTCGGGAAAACGCCAGCTTTGCCATTCGGCGGCGAGGGCAAAAGCGTTTGACGGAGGAGGCCCGGAAGCGAGTGGATACGGTGGGAGACCCCTTTGGAACCGGGGAGGCGGCAAATGAAAAGAATTGAGCAAAGAGCGGTGGTCTGCCGCATTCTGGCGCTGGTGCTGGCGGTGGGGCTTGGCGTCTTTCTCGGCAAGTATTTGCTCCACGGAGGCAGCTGGGCGTCCTCGGCTTTCAACCGCCACCTGTATAACTCCGCCGGGCAGCTGGCGGTTGGCACGGTGCTGGACCGGGACGGAGACGTCCTCTCCACCGTCAAGGACGGCAAACGGACCTATTACGACAATGAGACAGTGCGCAAGGCCACGCTCCATGCCGTGGGTGATTTGCAGGGCAGCATCGGCACCGGCGCCTTGAATGCCTTTGCCGATAAGCTCACGGGGTACAATCTGCTCAACGGCGCCTTCGGCGCCGATCAGGGCGCGGAGCTGTATCTCACCGTGGACGCCCGGTATCACTACGAGGCCTATCGGGCCTTAAATGGCCATGCGGGCACTGTGGCGGTGTACAACTATAAAACCGGAGAGATTTTGTGCATGGTGTCCGCCCCCAGCTACGATCCGCTGAACGTGCCGGGAGATATTGAGACCAACGAGCGCTATAAGGGCGCGTATCTGAACCGCTTTCTCTCCTCCACCTTCACCCCCGGCTCCGTCTATAAAACGGTGACGCTGGCAGCGGCGCTGGAGAAAATTCCGGATTTGGAGGAGCGCACCTGGGAATGCACCGGCAGCGTCCAGATCGGGGAGGAGACCATCGTCTGCTCCGGTGTCCACGGTGAGCAGCACATTGGGGACGCGCTGGCGAACTCCTGCAACGTGGCGTTTGCCGAAATTGCCCAGGAGCTGGGCGCGGACACGCTGAAGGCCTACACGGAAAAGGCGGGGCTTACCCGGAGCTACTCCGTCAGCGGACTGCCCACGGCGAAGGGCACCTTTTCTTGGGATGGCATCACCGACGGAGAGCTGGGCTGGGCCGGTGTGGGCCAGTACAAGGATCAGGTGAATCCCTGCGCGCTGCTGTGCTATATGGGGGCCATCGCAAACGGCGGCAAGGCGGCGGAGCCGTACCTCATTGAAAAAAGCGTCAGCGCGCTGGGCATCCCGTCGCTTCCCCATATCACGCGCAAGACGGAGACGCTGATCTCCGGAGCTACCGCGAAAAAAATGGCGGACATGATGGCCGAAACCGTGAAAAAAACCTACGGAAGCGACCGCTTTCCCAATATGGACCTGTGCGCCAAGTCCGGAACCGCCGAGGTGGGGGATGGAAAGACGCCCCACGCCTGGTTTGCGGGCTTTTTGCGCAATGAGGATGCGCCCTACGCCTTCGTGGTGATGGTGGAAAACGGCGGCGGCGGAAGCTCCGTGGCGGGTACCGTGGCAGGCCGGGTGCTGGGCGCCATCGTGAACGGATACTAAAAGGAGAACGTGTATGAAAAAGGGATTTTGGCTGCGCACCATGGGGCAGATGCGGCTGGGGGCGGTGGTTTCCGGCGTCGGATTTTTGCTGTATCTTGCGGCGTCTGCGCTGGCATGGGATACGGCGGCGGGCATCCTCGCCATCGCCTTCGGCCTTCTGGCGGTCTATGTGTTTTGCTCCATGCTCTCGCTCTCGGGGGATTCCTCCAAGCCGGTCACATACAGCCTTTTGTGGGGGCAGGGGGCGCTGACCATTTTGCTGGTCGCCTGCGCCGTTTTGACGGTGAAGCTCTGGCTGGGATACTAGAAAATACCGCCTGCACGCAAAAAGCCCGGCTGTAAGCCGGGCTTTTCCTATTGATGGATGTGGAAGCTGGTTCTTCCAGTTCCTTTATTTTTTCGCGGAAAGATAAGCCCCAATGTCAAACTCCAACAGCTGGGTGTCCCGCCTGAGGTACAGGGGGTGGTGGGGATTCCCAGATTTCAGCAGGGGACCTGCTGTAAACCATTTTGCATTTACAGACTCTCCGTCTGCGGCGAAGTCCCGCATACAATCCGTCAGATAGCTTCGCTTTTCGATAATGTTGCCCCAAGCCGCCCAGACGGCGGGCTGGGCTGAGAGGGAGAGCAGATACCGGAAGGCCTTCCGATTTTCATCGTGGAGCGCGGCGTTGCACACTGTCTCCATGTCATCCGGACGGGTGGCCCGCTGAGCGTAGACGTTGAACATGAGAAAGCTGTCGTAGCCGTTGGCGCGGGCGATCCGCTCCACAGACTGCAAGGTGGGGTCCAGCGCATCCGGGGCGGCGGTGGAGGGGTTGATGCCGATGCAGATGAGGGGATGCGTTCCCCGGGTGCCCAGAATGTACCGGTATTCCGAATAAGTGTTTGGCACGTAGAGCCAGCGGTCTGCGTCGTAAGCGGGACAGGGGCGAAGAGCGGTCTCCAGCGCGGGGGAGAAAGGCTCCAGCGCAAGTGTTGCGGTGGTTCCCTGGGGAATGTGCATGGTACGGTCCTCCAAAGTTTTTTTACAGGATAACACAGCCGGTCTCAAAAGGCAACGGGGCTGTTCACGGCGGGGGAAATGTGGTATCATAACCGAAAACGGACGGCGGAGGGACGCGTATGCTGACGGTCTTGATGGGACGGGCCAAAACGGGAAAATCGGACACGGTGCTGCGGCAAATCGCCGCGCTGGGAGATCGGGGCCAGCAGATATTGCTGGTGCCGGAGCACGCCTCCCACCAGGCGGAGGTGGATCTTTGCAGGGCCTGCGGCCCGACAGTCAGCCGCCATGCGGAGGTGCTGAGCTTTCGCCGCCTGTGCGACCGGGTGCTCACGCTCACCGGAGGCATCTCACAGGTGGCGCTGGACGCGGGCGGAAAGCTGCTGACACTGCAAAAAGCGCTGGGGGAAGTGGCGCCGGAGCTGAGCGTGTATCGCCGCCCCTCTCAGAAATCCGCCTTTTTGCAGCAGCTGCTGGACCTTTTTGATGAGCTGCGCTGTTACGAGGTCACACCGGAAATTCTCTACGAGAAGGCGGAAGAGATCGAAGGGTCGACCCACGAAAAGCTCCGGGACCTCAGCCTTTTGTACGGGGCCTACGAAGCCCGCTTAAAGCGGCCCGGGTTGGACGCCCGGGACCGGATGACCCGCCTGTGCGACCATCTGGAGGACTCCGGCTACGTGGTGGGCAAGGACGTTTTCATTGATGGGTTTACGTATTTCAACGCGCAGGAGCGGCGCGTGCTGGAAATTTTACTGCGGCAGGCGAGATCCGTCACGGTGACGCTGCTGGGGGAGGAGGACAGCCGGGAAGAGACTTTCGAGCCCTCCCTCCGCACCCTGGGAAGGCTCCGCCGTTTGGCGGAGCAGGCGGGCTGCGCCGTTGAGACAAAGACGCTGCGGGGGGAGGACCCCTCGGCACTGGGCCATCTGGAGCGGCAGTTCTTCGGGGGAAACGAGCCGTTTTCCGGGCCGTGCAGCAACATCTGCATCCGGGAGGCGGACTCGGTCTTTTCCGAAGTGGAGCAGACCGCCGCGGATATCCGGCGGCTGCTGGCGGGCGGCAAGTACCGCTGTCGGGACATCACCGTGGCGGCCCGGAACATGGGAGACTATGCCGGCGTCATCGAGACGGTGTTTGAGCGCTATGGCATCCCCGCCTACCTCAGCCGCCGCAGCGACATTCTGGAAAAGCCGGTTATCAGCCTGCTTGTGGGCGTCCTCTCCGCCATCGCAAACGGATACGAGTATGACGAGATGTTCCGGTGGCTGAAAACCGGCCTTGCGGGCGTGACGGCGGAGGAATGCGACCTGCTGGAAAACTACGCGCTCAAGTGGGAAATCCACGGCGGCATGTGGCTGCGGGACGTGGATTGGACGGAGAATCCCGACGGCTACGGCGCACCGTGGACGCAGGAGCGGACGGCGCTGCTGGCGCGGGTCAACGGTTTGCGCCAGCGGGTGCGCGGGCCTCTTTTCCGCCTGTCAGACGGGCTGAAATCCGGAAAAACAGCGGGCGAGAAAGTGGATTCACTTTACAGCTTTATGGAAGAGCTGCGCTTGCAGGACACCTTGGAACAGCAGCGCCAGGCGCAGGCACGCTCGGGCAGAGCGCAGGACGCGGAGGAGACGGCCCAGCTGTGGGACATCCTCTGCGGGGTGCTGGACCAGTTCGTGGAGATTTTGGGTGAGGAGCCCATGGGGCTGGACAAATTTTTCCGCCTTTTCCGGCAGGTGCTGACGCAGTACAGCGTGGGCACCATTCCCGTGTCGCTGGATCAGGTCTCCGTCAGCGAGATCACCCGCAATGACCGGCACACGGCCAAGGTGCTCTTTTTGCTGGGGACCAACGACCACGTGCTGCCGGACCCGGGGCAAAGCGGCGGCATTTTGAACGATGACGACCGGGATGCTCTCAGCCAGCGGGGGATCGAACTGGCGCCCACGGGTATGGAGCGCATGAGCATCGAGCTGCAAAATCTCTATGCCGCGCTGGCGCAGCCGGTTTGCGCACTGACCGTCAGCTATCCGGTCAGCGACGTTTCCGGGGCAGAGCTGCGGCCCGCCTTTGTGGTGGACCGGCTGCGGACGCTGTTTCCGGCACTGAAAGTCGAAAAAGAGGGAAATGACAAGGAATATCGCTTAACAGCGGTTTTGCCTGCGCTGGAGATGGCGGGGCAGACGGAAAAGGGGGATTTGCGGCGCTTTTTCAGCAAGCGTCCGGAATTTCAGGATGCCCTCGCCCGGATGGAACAGGCGGCGTCGCTGAGGCGCGGCGCACTCTCCCGGGCGGCGGTGCGGACGCTGTACGGCGAGCGCATCTCCATGTCCGCCTCCCGGCTGGAGCGGCTGCGCAGCTGCCACTTCGCCTACTTCATGGAATACGGTCTGCGGGCCAAGCCCCGTGCGCCGGCGGCCTTTGACGCGCCCCAGATCGGGACCTTTCTGCACTACCTGTTGGAAAACGTCACCCGGGAGGTGCTCAGCCGAGGCGGCTTTGCGGCGGTGGAGGAGGATGCGCTCCACGCGCTGGTGCGGAAGTATATTGAGCAATACGCCCAACTGGAGCTGCACAACTTTCAGGACCGGAACGCCCGCTTCCGCTATCTCTTCGCCCGCTTGCGGAACACGGCCTACGCCGTGGTGGATCAGGTGGCGGAGGAGCTGCGCTGCTCGGACTTCATCCCACTGGAATTCGAGCTGTCCTTCGGGGACCACGGCGCGCTTCCGGGGGTGGTGATCTCGGAGCCGGACGGGGAGCTGCGCATTGGCGGCAAGGTGGACCGGGTGGACGGCTGGGTGAAGGACGAGAAGCTGTATCTCCGGGTGGTGGACTATAAGTCCGGGCGGAAGGCCTTCGATCTCTCAGCGGTGAAGATGGGACTGGATATCCAGATGCTGCTCTACCTCTTCACCCTGCAAAAAGAGGGCGGGGCCTATTTCCAGAGGGACGTGGAACCGGCGGGCGTTTTGTATCTGCCTGCCCGGGACGAAATTTTGACGGCGGAGCGAAACATTTCCCCGGAAAGGCTGGAAAGCGAACGGGAGAAGCAGCTGCGCCGCAGCGGATTGCTGCTTGCGGAGCCTGCGGTGCTGGAGGCCATGGAGCACGAGTCCCTGCGAAAGCCCCACTACCTGCCGCTTCGGGTAAACCGGGATGGCGATCTTTCCGGCAGCATTGCCTCGGCGGCGCAGCTGGGGAAGCTGGGGCGGTATGTGGACGAACTGTTGCATGAGATTTCCCGGGAGGTCCGCCAGGGCAACATCGACGCGGACCCCTGCTGCCACAGTTCGGACGATAGCTTCTGCCAGTACTGCGACTGGGCGGATGCCTGCCATTTTCAGGATGGCCGGGACGGGGACCATCTGCATTACATTCTGCCGGTGAAGGCGGAGGATTTTTGGGCCATGCTGGAAAAGGAGGGCGATTGACATGGAAAAACCCACATTGACCCCCCAACAGCGGGAAGTGGTGGAAAACCGGGGCGGCAGCCTGCTGGTATCCGCCGCCGCAGGGTCCGGCAAGACAAAGGTGCTGGTGGAGCGGCTGTTCCGCTTTGTGACGGAAGAACACTGCAACGTGGACGATTTCCTCATCATCACCTACACCAAGGCGGCTGCCGCCGAGCTGCGGGGCAAGATCGCCGCGGAACTTTCCCGCCGGATGGGCGAGACGCCGGGGGACCAGCATCTCAAGCGTCAGCTGCTGCGGGTGTATCAGGCGGACATCAAGACGGTGGACGCCTTCTGCACCGCGCTGTTGCGGGAAAACACCCACCTTCTGGCTCGGGAGGAGGACCGCTGCGCCCTGACGCCGGACTTCAAGGTGCTGGACGACAGCGAGGCTCGCTTGGTCCGCGTCCGGGTGCTGGGACGGGCGCTGGAGTCGTTTTACGACGCGCTGGACGCCCTCCGGGAGCAGCTGGCGGACACCCTTGGCGCCGGAAGGGACGACAGCGCACTGGAGGAGCTGGTGCTGGAAGTGTACGAAAAGCTCCAGAGCCACGCCTACCCGGACCGCTGGCTGGCGGAAAGCCGGAGCGCGTGGAGCGGTCTGGACGGTTCCTTTGAGGATACGCCCTACGCTGCGGAGCTGCTGCGATCCATCCGCCGAAAGGCGGACTACTGGGCGGCGCTTTTGGAAAAGACCGCCGAAGGGATGGCGGAGGACGCC
Organism: Oscillibacter sp.; assembly: GCF_028693505.1. Classification (GTDB taxonomy): domain Bacteria; phylum Bacillota; class Clostridia; order Oscillospirales; family Oscillospiraceae; genus Oscillibacter. The sequence continues at coordinate 7,552 of NZ_JAQUVF010000009.1, read as the reverse complement.
GCGCTTGCGGCAGGGTATGGAGAAAAATTTCAAATTGCGGCGGGCGGGTTTCAAACCCTCTCCCAAAGCGGGGACTGGGAGACGGCCCGCCGGTGCGGGCAGATGGTGGACTTCCCCCGCTTGAATACGCCCCGGGGCAGGAAGGACGACCCGTGCGTCGCGGCGGCGAAGCAGGTGTGGGAAGCCTGCAAGGCGGAGAAAAAGAAGCTGGACCGCCTGCTGGACGTCAGCGGGGAGGAGGCCATGGAGGACCTGCGGGCGGTGGCTCCGGCCATGGAGGCGCTGCTGGAATTGACAGTGACGTTTTCCGAGAGCTACCGCGTGGAAAAGCTGCGGATGAACGCGCTGGATTTTTCCGATCAGGAGCATCTGGCGCTGCGGCTGCTGGTGGCGGAGGATGGCGCGCCCACAGAGCTGGGCGAGCAGGTGGCCGCCCGATATCAGGAAATTCTGGTGGACGAGTATCAGGATACCAACGAGGTACAAAACGCCATCTTCCGGGCGGTTTCCAAGCGGGAGCAAAATCTATTCACCGTGGGCGACGTGAAGCAGAGCATCTACCGTTTCCGGCTGGCGGACCCCACCATCTTTCTGGGGAAATACAACCGCTTCAAATCCTGGGAGGAGGTACAGCCGGGGGAGGAGCGGAAAATCCTGCTCTCCAAAAACTTCCGCTCCCGGCAGGAGGTTTTGGACGCCGCCAACTTTATCTTCACCAATATCCTCTCCCCGGAAATGGGGGAGATGACCTACGGGGAGGAAGAGGCGCTGCACTTTGGCGCGGCCTACTATCCCCCGCGAGATGACTGCGCCACGGAATTCCACCTGATCGCCGCGCGGCAAAAGAGCGCGGAAAACGATCAGCCCGTCAAAAAGCTGACGGCGGAAGCCCGGTTTGTGGCAAAGCGCATCCGGCAGCTGCTGGACGAGGGCTATGGCGTCACCGACGGCGACGGGCAGCTGCGGCCCTGTCGGCCGGAGGACGTGGTGATTTTGATGCGTTCCCCCGGCAGCCGGACGGCGGCTTACGCCCAGGCGCTGGCGGAGCGGGACATCCCCTGCTCCTTTGAAGAAAGCGGCGATTTCTTCCACACCATGGAGATTTCCGTGATGCTGGCGCTGCTGGAGCTGCTGGACAATCCCCGGCAGGATGTGCCGCTGATCAGCGTGCTGCGCTCGCCTCTGTTCGGCTTCTCGCCGGATCGGCTGGCGGAGATTCGCGCCAAGGCCCCCGGCGGGGACTATTTTGACGCGGTAAGCGCCGACGGGGGAGCGGACTGCGCCGCCTTTTTGGAGACGCTGTCCGCTTTGCGCGCATCGGCACGGGACATGAATGTCCACCGTCTGGTGTGGCACCTCTACAACACGCTGAACGTGCTGGGTATTTTCGGCGCTATGGACGCCGGAGCGGAGCGGCGGGAAAATCTGATCGCCTTCAGCCGTCACGCCGAAAAATTTGAAAGTGGCGGCTACCGGGGGCTTTTCGCCTTCGTGACGCAGCTGCGCCGTCTGCTGGATGCCGATCAGGCACCGTCTACCAAGGCTGCGGCGGCGGTGAACGGCGTTCGGCTGATGAGTATTCACAAGTCCAAGGGACTGGAGTTTCCCATTGTGATTCTGGCGGATTTGGACCATGCCTTTTCCCGGCAGGATTTTGACACGCCGGTGCTGGTCCATCCGGAGATGGGGCTTGGCCCCCGCCGGGTGGATTTGGAGCGAAAAATCCAGTATCCCACGCTGGCGCGGCTGGCAATCGAGGAAAAACTGCGCCGGGAAAACCTTTCGGAGGAACAGCGCATTTTGTACGTGGCGATGACGCGCCCCAAGGAAAAGCTGATTTTGGTGGATGCCATGTACCACGCGGAGGGCCGGCTGCAAAAGCTGGCTGCGGTGGCGGCGTGCCCCGTGGAGCCGGAAACGGTGGCGGCGGGAAAGACGTTTGGGGACTGGCTGCTGCTGCCCCTGCTCTGTCGCCCGGAGGCCCTGCCGCTGCGAACGCTGGCAGACCTGCCGGTTGAAACGGCGCAGACGTTGGATACCAGCGCGTGGCAAGTGTTTACCCATGACAGCGAGGACTATCGTGAGCGACCCGCCTGCGCGAAAATTCTGTCTCCGGAAGCGGAGGGAGAGGTCTCCTTCGATGAAGAACTCCTCTCCTTCGTCTACCCCTATCAACGGGAGACGCTGCTTCCCGCCAAGGTGACCGCCACCCAGCTCAAGGGCCGGACGCTGGACGAGGAAATTGCGGAAAATGCCGCCCGCACACCCTATGTCCGCCCGCTGTCCCAGCCGAAATTCCGGCAGGAGCACTACGGTCTCACCCCGGCGGAGCGGGGCACGGCGACCCATCTGGTGCTGCAATACCTGGACTTTGACGAGGGCAACGTGGCCGGTCAGGTAGAGCGTCTGCAAGCGCGGGACCTGCTTACGCCCCGGCAGGCCTCGGCAGTGGATGTGGGGGCGCTGGAGCGTTTTCTCGCCTCGCCTCTGGCGGAGGAGATCCGCCGGGGGAGCCATCTTCTGCGGGAGTATCGGTTTACGCTGTTGATGGACGACCGGCTCTACGACCCGGAAGCGGCGGGGGAGGACGCCATCTTGCTCCAAGGCGTGGTGGATTGCTGCTTTGAAACGCCGGAGGGCGTGACGGTGGTGGATTTCAAGACCGATCAGGTGCGCACGGAGGAGGAGGTCGCCCGGAGAGCCGCGCATTACCGCGCCCAGCTGGAGGCCTATTCCATGGCGCTGGAGCGGGTTTTGGAGCGGCCGGTGAAGCGGCGGGCGCTGTATTTTCTCGCTGCCGGCGCGTGTGTGGACGTATAACTTGTTTTTACCAAAAAAAACTTGGAAATCTCAGAAAAACGCTTGCATTTTAAAAATACGTGTGTTACACTAGCATAGCCTTTGTGAAAGGTAGCCTTGCTAAGAAAGAGGTGAACGAGAGCAATGAAAGAAGGAATCCATCCCAATTATCAGCAGACTACGATTACTTGCGCCTGCGGTAATGTGATTGAGACAGGTTCTACCAAGAAAGAAATCAAGGTGGAAGTCTGCTCTAAGTGTCACCCCTTCTTCACAGGTAAGCAGAAGCTGGTGGATACCGGCGGACGCGTTGCCAGATTCAACAAGAAGTTCGGTTTGGACAAATAAGTCTGACACGATCACAAAAAGGTCTGCCGATTGGCAGGCCTTTTTTTGTTTACATTTTTCACCAAACCGCATATACTAAGCAGTATCGAGGCTCATTTTTGGAAAGGGGCGTTTTGCCATGAGAATGCATTCCGCGGACCCGAAAACCCTGACGCCGGAAATCTTTCAGCTGTTTAAAACCCAAAACGCGCTGCTGACTGCCGGGGACCGGGAGGGCTGCAACACCATGACGATTGGCTGGTGTCAGCTGGGAACGCTGTGGAATCTGCCGGTGTGCACGGTCTACGTGCGGCCGGAGCGCTATACCTATCAATTTATGGAGTCCAAGGACTACTTCACCGTGTCCGTGCTGCCCGCTTCGGAAAAGGAGACCCTGCGCATTTGCGGTACGCAGAGCGGACGGGATACAGATAAGATCAAAACCTGCGGACTGACCGTCTGCTACGGTGCCGGAGACGCGCCCTTTATTGAGGAATCGGAGCTGGTGCTGGTGTGCAAAAAGCTGTACGTGCAGGACCTCGCGCCGGAATGCGTGAAGGACGAGCGCATCTTCCGCTCTTACGGCGCCATGGGCGGCTGGCGTCGCGGCTATACCGGTGAAGTTTTGGAAGCCTATATAATAAAATAAGGAGAATCTATGCAGGAAACAGAAGAAGTACGTGACAAAGTGGTGCTGGTGGGGCTAAACTCCCCGGTGCTGAAAGAAGGAGAAAACGCCGACGAGGGCACCATGGAGGAGCTTTCCTCTCTGGTGGAGACCGCCGGCGGCGCGACAGTGGGGATCGTGCTGCAAAACCGCCCCTCGCCGGACCCCCGCAGCTTTATCGGGGAGGGCAAGGTGGAGGAGGTCCGGACGTTTTGCGAAAACAACGGGGCCACCATGGTCATTTTCGATAACGATCTCTCCCCGTCTCAGCTGCGGGTTTTGACGCAGACGCTGGGTGTGCAGGTGCTGGACCGCTGCGGACTGATCCTGGACATTTTTGCCCAGAGAGCCAAGACCAAGGAGGGCCGCCTTCAGGTGGAGCTGGCGCAGTACCAGTATCTGCTGCCCCGCCTGACGGGAATGTGGACCCATCTGGAACGGCAGGCAGGCACCAGCGGAAAAGGCCCCATCGGCTCCAAGGGTCCCGGCGAGACCCAGCTGGAAACGGACCGCCGCCACATCCACCGCAAGATCGACAAGCTGCGCGCCGATTTGGAGGATGTGCGCCGGGTGCGGGGCACCCAGCGCCAGCAGCGGCGGAAGAACGAGGTCCCGGTGGTTGCCATCGTGGGCTATACCAACGCCGGAAAATCCACGCTGCTCAACCGGCTGACGGATGCGGGAATCCCCGCCAACAACCGTCTCTTCGACACGCTGGACACCACCAGCCGTCTCCTGACGGTCAGCGACACACTGGAGGTGGTGGTATCCGATACCGTTGGCTTTATCCGCAAGCTCCCCCACCAGCTGGTGGAGGCATTCAAGGCCACGCTGGAGGAGCTGGAGTACGCCGATTTGCTGCTGCACGTCATCGACGTGTCCAGCCCCGACTGGGAGCAGCAATCGCAGGTGGTGGAATCGCTCATTACGGAGCTGGGGGCCAGCGAGCTGCCCCGCATCGACGTGTTCAACAAATCCGATCTGGTGGACGCGGGGGAGATCATGCCCCACGGGGAGGATATCTGCTCCATTTCCGCCGCCACCGGCGAGGGCGTGGACGCCCTGCTGCAAATGATCGACCGGCGGCTGGACAAGGGAACCCGGCGGGTGAGCATTCACCTCCCCTATGAGCAGGGCGGCCTTTTGGACATGCTGTACCGGGAGGCGAAGGTAGAAAACGTGGAGTATGGGGAGACCATCGACGTAACGGCGGTGTGCAATCCCCGGGTTCTGGGTCAGGTGGAGCCGTTTATCCAGCCGTGAAGCGCAGGACCTGCGTGCGCAACTGAAAAAGGGAAACCCCATTGCGAAGAAAAGAGGCTCCCATATGATTTTAGAAACACCGCGCCTTTTGCTGCGCCCCTTCCGGGACGGGGATGCGCCGGACGTATACGCTTACGCCCGCGATCCCCGGGTGGGTCCCATTGCGCTCTGGCCCAGCCATGCGACCGTGGCCGAAAGCCTTGCGGTCATCCGTACGGTTTTCGCTTCTCCCGGCGTATTTGCCATGGTGGAGAAAACCACGGGCCGGGTGGTGGGTTCCGTTGGCTTCGTTGGAAATCACCCCGCCGGGGAATACCCGGACTGCCCCGACGACGAGATCGGCTATGCGCTCAGCCCTGCCTATTGGGGGCGGGGACTAACGGGCGAGGCGGTGAGTGCTGTACTGCGGTATGGCTTTACAGTGCTTTGCTTGCAGCGCATCTGGTGCGGCCACTATGCCGGAAATTGGCGCTTTCGCCGCTGTATGGAAAAGTGCGGGTTTCGCTATCAGTTTGCCCGGACGGACTGGGTGGCAACCATGGGAGAATACCGGCAAAGCTATTTCTATCTGCTGACGAAGGAGGCATGGCGTGAGGGCGTATCGGGTACCCTTTGAGGACGGAGAGAGCGAGTTCGTGGAAAAGCGCTCCCGCTTCATCAGCTGTCTCTGGCGGGTGGAAAATGAGGCGGAAGCCCGCCAGCGCATTGAAGAGACGAAAAAGAAATACTACGACGCCCGCCACCACTGCTGGTGCTATCTTTTAAAGGAGGGCGGCGCGGTCCGCTACTCCGACGACGGAGAGCCCCAGGGCACTGCCGGTCAGCCGATGCTGAACGTGTTTCAGCGGGAGGAGATCGTGAATGTGTGCTGCGTGGTGACCCGCTATTTTGGCGGGATCTTGCTGGGGGCCGGGGGCTTGACACGGGCTTACGCCCGGGGGGCCAAGGAAGTGCTGGACCTTGTGGGCGTTGCCCGGATGAGCCTTTGGACCTTGTGGGACATCCCCTGTACTTATCCGCTTTTCGAGCGGCTGAAGCTGGAGATATCCGCCTGCGGCGGCGCGGTGCGCGCGGTGGAATACGGCGCGGAGATCACCGTCCGGGCAGCGTTTCCAGAGGGCGGGGAGAAAGAATTTTCCCGCCGCCTGACGGAGCTGTCCGCCGGGGGACTTTCGATGTGCTCGGCGGGGGAGGAGTTTCTCCCGGGGCCGCGGGAGCGCTGAATCGAAAAGAAGCGGTGCGCCGAATTTTCGGCGCACCGCTTCCTTTATTCTCCGGAACGCAGCTGAAAGCCAAGCTCCTGAATTTTTTGCCGAATCTGCTCCTGCCGGACGCCGGTGGAGTCGTAATCCACCGCCAGACATCCGCTGTTGCCCACGCTGACACTCGTCACGCCGGGCAGTGCGTCCAGTTCCCGCTTTAAAAGCGCGGTATCATGCCGTCCCGCGGCATCCTCCAGAGAAAAATAGGTGCTGAGATGTGCCAATGTCCTCACCCCTTCCTCGCCAGTATTTCCGCCGAAGAAGGTTTTATCCATACCGTTTAGCGATCTCCCGAGACAATTGCCTGCACGGCGTTGACCGCGGTGCCGCTGCTGAGCAAAAAGACGGAGTAATTGACGCCGCTGAACGCGTTGAGGTACAAAGAGGCCACAGTCTCCATGGGGGGCGCCATGCCGATAAACGCGCTATCCAGCGTTTCGATGTCCATCCATGCGGGCATGGAGGTCAGATTGGTCTCGGCAAAATAGAACTGATATTGGCCCGGACGCAACCGCTTGAAGCTGGTGGTTTCCTTATAGCGCACGTCGGTGTAGACCACCCGGCCGTCTCCCAGCAAAACATCCAGCGGGGTGCTGTTGAGGGCCAGATTGCTGACGCGGAAATTGGCAAAGCCGCCGGTGGGCGGGCAGCAATTGTCCTGAATCTGCAAAAGGTCCAGACCGCTTGGCGTGTTGATGATCGCAACGGTGGTGAGTGTGCCTGCCTGGAAGGGTAACGTTTTCTGAATGTAAATATAGCCGTCCGTGCCGGTGACGGTAATCGTCTGGTAACCGCTGTTTACCCGCCCATAGGCGGAAAGCGCGGCGTAGCTGAGCCAATTTACGGCGCGGAAGTTATTGACAAGGACGCGGAAGGTCTGATAGCCAAAGGCCGCGTTCAGAAAACGGATCTGCGCGGAGCGGGGCCAAAAGGGGATGATGGCTCCGCCGCCGTAGACGGGACCGCCCTGACCGGGACCGGGCAGGGGAATGACGGGGATGCCGCCGCCTCCGTAGACGGGACCGCCCTCACCGGGATTGGGCAGAGGAATGACAGGGGTGCCGCTGCCGCCTTCGTAGACGGGACCGCCCTCGCCGGGATTGGGCAGGGGAATGACGGGAGTGCCGCTGCCGTTGCCGCCGACGGGACCGCCCTCGCCGGGATTGGGCAGGGGAATGACGGGAGTGCCACTGCCGTTGCCGCCGACGGGACCGCCCTCGCCGGGATTGGGCAG
>NZ_JAQUVF010000031.1 GCF_028693505.1 Oscillibacter sp. | reverse complement strand
AACATACCACGGTTCTTTCAGATTGAGGGAACCAGCTATCATGTCTGTGAATCCATTTACCATTTACAATCACCTGTACCAGTATAGCACAGACCTTTTCATCAACAAACTTTGGAGTTGAGCCAAAGTTTTTCATGTGTCACTTCAACAAGAATCTCAAACATCTTTGCATACAAGGAAAAATCGTATTCAGAAACCTGCACACCACGCTTTTTAAAGGTGGCTTTTACCTGACAATATATATTTTCGTTAACCATATCTTTCACTCCAAAACATTTCTGCATAAACGCTTTTTCAGGATTTTTAACTTCTCAAGGCCCTTATGAAATACCATATTTTAATTTTTCCGGCTGCTTCCAACTTCGCCGTATACGCCAAAGGCGCACAGGCTCCCGATCAGCCGCGCTGCGCATTCGCTTGAAAAACGGGAACCATGCAGCCCGATTACTCTGAAAATTCAAACAAAAGCACAAACAGGCTGGCCTCTAAATTGAATACCCCATCCGTGGTTTCATCGAGAACGATCGGCTCCATTCCGTCGGTCAGCCTTGTCCTGGTATCGGTTTCCATATCATACAGCCCCCACTCCGGGTGCGCTTTATGATCTTCCGCATAAAAGGGATCACTCATGCCCGCGTTGACAACCGTAAGCGTTGCGCCCGGATAACAGGTAAATATGGTTTCTTCATAAGGCTGGATCCCCTCAGCAAGCTTGCTTTCCGTGCGCACATCGCGGACATTGGAAATCTCTAAAACAAGCCCTCCCTCCTCGAAGGTCTCCGTTGTTCCCATGAGGACAGGCTCCGCCTTTTCCGGATCGGAGCCGGAATCCGATGCGGCTTGCGGCGTATCGGGTCGGTTGGCATCCGGAGCCGCCGTATCCGCGTCGGCGCAGCCGGTCAATGCCAGCAGGAGTACGAACGAACTCACGGCAACCAGCCATTTTTTCATAGTAAATCCTCCTCTCACTTCCCTTTCATCGCTTTGCCGCCATTATGGATGATTATAACATCACGAAACCATTGTGGCAACCGCGGCATGGCCGGGGCGGAATGCGTCTTGCATACCCGTACCGCCGCCCTTCTTTGCGTCTGAACGGTTTCTCCAAATCCTTCCCCACCCTTTTATGCGAAGCGCCAAAAATAAAAAAGTGGTGCATTTGCGACAGCTAAATGCGCAGTTCCTGATAGAATTTAGATAAAATCACCAACACCGGCATTCCAGGGATGGGACGCCGTATTTCAAAACAAGGAGGACCGGGTATGATGTATCAAACGACGCAGGCGCAGGAAGCCCTGCGCTCCAAGGTGCGTGAATTTGCCGAGACGGAGGTGAAGCCGCTGGCCTTCACGCTGGATCAGCGCAATGAGTTCCCCCGGGAAGCCGTCCGGAAAATGGGGACGCTGGGCCTGATGGGAATTCCCTTTGAAAAAAAGTACGGCGGCGCGGGGCTGGACGTTTTGAGCTACGCTATCGCCGTGGAGGAGCTTGCCCGGGTGGACGGCGGCGCGGGCGTCATTCTCTCGGCCCACACCTCTCTTGGCACGTGGCCCATCTATGCCTACGGCACGGAAGAGCAGAAGAAAAAGTACCTGCCGGACCTGCTCACCGGGCGGAAGATCGGCGCCTTCGGTCTGACGGAGCCCAACGCCGGCTCCGACGCGGGCGGTACGGAGACCACCGCCGAGGACATGGGGGACTACTACCTGCTCAATGGCAACAAAATTTTCATCACCAACGGCGGCGAGGCGGACACCTACGTGGTCTTTGCCGTCACCACGCCGGATATCGGCGTCAAGGGCATTTCCGTCTTTATCGTGGAAAAGGGCTGGGAGGGCTTTGCCTTCGGCGACCATTACGACAAAATGGGCATCCGCTCCTCCGCCACCTGCGAGCTGCTGTTCAACAATGTGAAGGTACCCAAGGAAAACCTGCTGGGCCAGCTGGGCAAGGGATTCAACATCGCCATGGCCACGCTGGACGGCGGCCGCATCGGCATTGCCGCCCAGGCGCTGGGCATTGCGCAGGGCGCCTTTGAAGCGGCGGTGGAATACTCCAAGGAGCGCGTCCAGTTCGGCCGCCCCATCTGCCAGCAGCAGTCCATCGCCTTCAAGATCGCGGACATGGCCACCAAGCTCCGCGCCGCCCGACTGCTGGTATACAGCGCGGCGGACCTGAAGGAGGCCCACGCGCCCTACGGCATGGAATCCGCTATGGCCAAGCAGTATGCCTCCGACATCGCGCTGGAAGTCACCAACGACGCCCTCCAGATTTTCGGCGGCACCGGGTACTTAAAGGGCATGGAGGTGGAGCGGATGTACCGCGACGCCAAGATCACCACCATTTACGAGGGCACCAACGAGATTCAGCGGGTGGTCATCGCCTCCCACGTGCTGGGTAAGCTCGCCAAGGCGGACGACGCCCCCGGGCGCGTCAAGCACGGTCCGGAAACCGGCGTGCGCAAAAAGCAGATTCTCACCGACGGCACCGCACAGGAGCGGGTGGACGCGCTGGTGGCGGCGCTGAAAAAAGACGGCTACGACTTTACCGTGGGCATCCCCATGGACACCCCCATCGCCCAGGCGGAGCGGGTGGTTTCGGCGGGCAAGGGCATCGGTCCCAAGGAGAACATGAAGCTCATCGAAAACCTTGCCAGGGCCGCGGGAGCCGCCATCGGCTCTTCCCGCCCTGTGGCGGAGACCCTGCAATATCTGCCGCTGGACCGCTACGTGGGCATGTCCGGGCAGAAGTTCCGGGGCAATCTCTACATCGCCTGCGGCATCTCCGGCGCGGGCCAGCACCTCAAGGGCATCAAGGAGGCCTCCACCATCGTGGCCATCAACCTGGACCCCAACGCCAAGATCTTCAAAAACTGCGACTATGGCATCGTGGGCGACGTGAAGGACATTCTGCCGCTTTTGACTGCCGCGCTGGACACCGGCGAAAAGCAGGCCGCGCCCCCCATGGTGAAGATGAAGCGGGCGGTTGCAAAGAAGGTCACCCAGCCCCGCAAGCTCTACATCTGCAACGGCTGCGGCTATGAATACGATCTCTTGCAGGGCGATCCGGAGAGCGACGTCCGCCCCGGCACGGCCTTCTACGAGCTGCCGGAGGGCTGGATGTGCCCCCACTGCGGCGAGTCAGCGGATCAGTTCCTTGCCATCGACATCTAAAGCTGTCGGACGAATTGAAGGAGGTATCACCATGCACAACATTCGCAACATCACAGACGATCTCTACTGGGTCGGCGCCAACGACCACCGTTTGGCTCTGTTTGAGAATATCCATCCCCTTTACCACGGCGTTTCCTACAATGCCTATCTGCTGCTGGATGAACAGACCGTCCTCTTCGACACCGCGGACTGGTCCGTGGGCCGCCAGTTTCTCGACAACGTGACCTTTGCGCTGGACGGTCGGACGCTGGACTATCTCATCATCAACCATGTGGAGCCGGACCATGCCGCCTCCATTCAGGAAATTCTCCTGCGCTGGCCGGACGTGAAGGTCCTCACCTCGCCCAAGGCCGTGATTCTGCTCCACCAGTTCGGCTTTTCGCTGGGGAAGCATGCGGAGGAGGTCCACGAGGGCGAGAGCCGGTGCTTCGGCAAGCACACCATCGCCTTTGTGAGCGCCCCCATGGTCCACTGGCCCGAGGCCATGGTGTCCTTCGACACCACCGACGGCGTGCTCTTCTCCGCCGACGCCTTCGGCTCCTTCCGCTCGCTGGACGGCAAGCTCTTTGCCGACGAGTTCGCCTTCGACCGGGAATGGCTGGACGACGCCCGCCGGTACTACACCAACATCGTGGGCAAGTATGGCCCGCAGGTGCAGGCACTGCTGAAGAAGGCCGGCGGCCTTGACATCAAGGTCATCTGCCCCCTCCACGGCCCGGTGTGGAGAGAGGACATCGGCTACATTCTGGATAAGTACGTCCACTGGAGCACCTACGAGCCGGAGGAGAAGGGCGTTATGATCGTCTACGCCTCCATGTACGGCAACACGGAAGCCGCTGCCGAGGTCCTCGCCGCCAAACTGGCGGAGCGGGGCGTCACCAACACCCGGCTCTACGACGTCTCCTCCACCCACGTGAGCTACCTCATCTCCGAACTTTTCAAGTACAGCCATCTGGTGCTGGCCTCCGTTACCTACAACCTCGGCATCTTCCCGCCTATGCACAACTTCCTCATGGACATGAAGGCGCTGAACCTGCAAAACCGCACCTGCGCGATTGTGGAAAACGGCTCCTGGGCGCCCCGCTCCGGCGCGCTGATGCGGGAAATTCTGGAGAGTCTCAAGCACATCGACCTTCTGGACGAAGGCATGACGCTGACCTCCGCCCTGCGGGAGGAGCATCTTTCCGAGATGGACGCTCTGGCGGACGCCGTGGCCGCGTCGGTTCTGAAAAAGTAAGCATTTTTACAGCGCCGCAGGGGGCGCGGTCCGCCGAAACGGGTGGGCCGCGCCCCTTGGACTTTTACGCGTTCGTGGCGGCAAGGGTGGTTTTGCGCCTTGCATTCCCCCCTCCCGCAACGTATAATACCATCAGTTGACAAACGCAGCTGCGATGCAGATGCGTTGCACCATAAAACCAGTTGGGAGGAACCGCACATGATGATTTCCACAAAGGGCCGCTACGCCCTCCGGGTCCTGGTCGATCTTGCCGAGCATCCGTCACAGGGCTATATTCCCCTGAAGGAAATTGCGGAGCGTCAGGAGATTTCGGAAAAATATCTGGAGATCGTGCTCAAGTCCCTGGTCCGGGCCAACGTTCTCACCGGACTGCGGGGCAAAGGCGGCGGCTACCGGCTGACAAGGCCGCCGGAGGCGTATACCGTGGGCGAGATTCTCCGTTTGAGCGAGGATTCCCTCGCCCCCGTCTCCTGCCTCAGTCAGGACGCGCTTCCCTGCGCCCGGGCTGGCGAGTGCCGGACCCGCGCCCTTTGGGACGGGCTGGACCAGCTCATCGGCAAGTATCTGGACAGCTTTACCATCGCGGACCTGATGCGCCCCACACCACCTGAGGCATGAAGAACGGCCCTGCGCCGCCCGCCGTGCCTCCTTTTATAAAAAGCCCTTGACAAATGCTGGGCGTCCGCTTATAATTCCTATTAACCTACTTATAAGGTTGGTAATAGAAATGAACACAGTAATGAACCTCTTTCGATGTCGCCTCCGCTGATCGTTGTCCCATCAAAAAAACGTATTGAGAGGAGCACATCATGAGCAACATTTATACTTCCGCCGATCAGCTGATCGGTAAGACCCCCCTTTTGGAGCTGACCCGTCTGGAGGCGGCGGAGCATCTGGAGGCCCGGCTTCTGGTGAAGCTGGAATCCTTTAACCCCGCAGGCTCCGTCAAGGACCGCGTCGCCAAGGCCATGATCGACGACGCCGAGGCCAAGGGTCTTTTGCACGCCGGGTCCGTTATCATCGAGCCCACCTCCGGCAACACCGGCATCGGTCTTGCCGCCGTGGCCGCGGCACGGGGATACCGCATCCTCATCGTCATGCCGGAAACCATGAGTGTGGAGCGGCGGCAGCTGATGAAGGCTTACGGCGCGGAGCTGGTTTTGACGGAGGGCGCCTTGGGCATGAAGGGCGCCATCGCAAAGGCGGAGGCGCTGGCAAAGGAGACGCCGGACAGCTTCGTGCCCGGTCAGTTTCAAAACCCCGCCAACCCGGCAGCCCACCGCTCCGCCACCGGGCCGGAGATTTGGGCGGATACCGACGGGCAGGTGGACTTCTTTATAGCCGGTGTTGGCACCGGCGGCACCATCACCGGCGTTGGGGAATACCTGAAAGCGCAGAATCCGCAGGTGAAGGTGGTGGCGGTGGAGCCTGCCGCCTCCCCGGTTTTGAGCAAGGGCGTCTCTGGCCCTCACAAAATTCAGGGCATCGGCGCGGGCTTTGTTCCGGATGTGCTGAACACGAATATCTACGACGAGATCATTCCCGTGGAAAATGACGACGCCTTTGCCGCCGGAAGGGCCGTGGGGCGCACAGAGGGCGTGCTGGTCGGCATTTCCTCCGGCGCTGCCGTGTGGGCGGGCATCCAGCTGGCGAAGCGGCCGGAGAACCGGGGCAAGACCATTGTGGTGCTGGCGCCGGATACCGGGGACCGCTATCTTTCCACCCCGCTCTTTGCGGATTGAACCCTCTGACGGCGCGCGGGACAAAAAGCTTTGTCCCGTGCGCCGTCAGGCCGTCAAAAAAGTCTCACAGAGTTTGCCACCGAGGCGGCAAAAAAACTAAAATTCGTTTTCGGCTGCGGCTTGTACGTGGGCGAAAACACTTTACGCGAAGCGAGCGTCGAATTGTCCGCCGAAAGCGGACCTATGAGGCGCAGAGTGCAGCGAAGCCATTTGTCAAAAAAGCCTATTGGCTTTTTTGACAGTCTCGCGCGCGGGACAAATTCCTTTGTCCCGCGCGTACTTTTATGAAAAAAGGAGCGCAATGCAATGGGAGAAACCGTTCTGGTGGCCATGAGCGGCGGCGTGGATTCCAGCGTGGCGGCATGGCTGCTGTGCCAGCAGGGGTATTCCTGCGTGGGGGTGACCATGAAGCTCTATCAAAACGAGACCGTGGACCGCAAAGGCCACACCTGCTGCGCGCTGGAAGATGTGGAGGACGCCCGCAGCGTGGCGCGAAAGCTGGGCATCCCCTACTACGTGTTTAACTTTTCAGACGTCTTTGCCCAAAAGGTTTTGGACAAGTTTGTTTCCAGCTACGCCCGCGGAGACACCCCCAACCCCTGCATCGACTGCAACCGCTATTTGAAATTCGGCGCTCTGCTCCACCGGGCCAGAGAGCTTGGCATCTCCCATATCGCCACGGGCCACTACGCCCGCATTTTTCAAATTCCAGAAAACGGACGGCTGGCAGTGGGAAAGGCTGTGGACGCGGACCGAGACCAGAGCTACGTGCTCGCCTCCATGACCCAGCAGCAACTGCGCCAGACGCTCTTTCCGCTGGGTGGTCTCACAAAACCCGAAGTCCGCTCCATTGCCGAGGCACAGGGCTTTTGCAACGCCCGAAAGCATGACAGTCAGGACATCTGTTTTGTTCCAAACGGTGATTATACTGGCTTTTTAGAGCACTATACCGGTCAACTATCCGTTCCGGGGCCAATTTTTGACCAGACGGGACAGGTTCTGGGGCAGCATCGCGGCGCGGTGCGCTACACCGTGGGGCAGCACAAGGGACTCTCTCTCTCTGCCGCAGAGCCGCTGTATGTCTGCGCAAAATCCATGGTGGACAACGCCCTCACCGTGGGGCCGGAAGCGGCGTTGTACAGCCGCGCCCTGCTATCGGACGACTGGGTTTGGGGCGCCATTGACGCCTTGACGGGTCCCCGCCGCGTCACAGCCAAGATCCGCTACCGGCAGCGGGCGTGTCCCGCCACGGCGGAACCCGGAGAGGACGGGACGGTCCTCCTCCGCTTCGATTCTCCCCAGCGGGCCATCACCCCCGGGCAGGCAGTGGTCCTTTATGACGGGGAAATCGTGCTGGGAGGCGGCACGATTTCGCGGGTCCTGCCGCCGGACGAGACAGATCGCCACCCCGTGCAGGGGGATTGATTTTCTCGGTTTCCGGCGGTAAAATGGGAGCATTCCATCAAAGGAGCCACTTCTATGAAACTGCTGATCGCATCGGACCTGCACGGGTCCGCTCCCTGCTGCCGCCGCCTGCTGGACGCCTTCCGCCGTGAACAGGCGGACAGGCTGGTGCTGCTGGGCGACCTTCTCTATCACGGGCCGCGAAATCCGCTGCCGGAGGGATACGATCCCCCTGCCGTCATCGCGCTGCTCAACGACGCCGCCGAGCATCTGATCTGCGTCCGGGGCAACTGCGACGCCGACGTGGATCAAATGGTCCTGCACTTCCCCATTTTGGCGGAATCCTGCTTTCTCGCCGTGGACGCCTTGACGCTGTTCGCCACCCACGGCCACGCCTGCGGTCCGGACAATCCGCCGCCGCTGCGCAAGGGGGACTATCTGGTGTGCGGACACACCCATCTTCCGGTCCGGCAGGACTGCGGCACATTCACCTATCTGAATCCCGGCTCCCTGTCCCTTCCCAAGGAGGGCACGCCCCAGAGCTACCTGACCATGGAAAACGGCGTTTTCCTCTGGCACCGCCTTTCCAGCGGCGAGACCTTTCAGCCCCTCTCCCTCAATTCAGCAGGCAAATTGAAAGATTGAGATATCCGGCAAAGCTCACCCAGCCGAGATAAGGGACCAGCAGCCATGCCGCCTTGGGCGTGACAGCGCGGAACTGTGCCAAGTTGATGCTAATCAGCACCCACAAAAGCAGCAGCCAGAAAAAGGCCAGACAGTATCGCCCAAGGTTAAAAAAGAGAAGGCTCCAGAAAAAATTTACCGCCAGCTGCAGCCCGTAGATTTTTAAGGCTGCCGTGATCTGCTCCTGCGGGGCATCCGATGTGATTGCCAGATAGGAGGCAAGCCCCATCAGAACATAAAGTATCGTCCACACCACAGGAAACAGCCATCCCGGCGGAGACAGCGGCGGCTGGTTGAGGTTGCGAAAGGTCTCCATGCTGCCTCTTGTCAATCCGCCGGCCACCGCGCCTGTCGCCACCGGAAGCAGGATGCAAGCAAGCAGCGTTTTCCAATGTATCTTCAAAAAAATCCCTCCTAAACAGCTGGGCATACACATAAACCCTCCGCAACGGGAAACACTACCTTGCGCCGCAAGAGGTGGGCTTTCCCATTTTCAAGGCGGAATACGCTGGTGTAAACTATGCCGCAGTCCCCCATTTATGCAATCAATCTGACAGGAGGGTATTTCATGGAAAATTCCGATACGGTAAAGCTGCTTCAAGAGTGCGACGCCGGGACCAAGATGGCTGTTGCTTCCATTGATGAAGTGCTGGACAAAGTGTGCGATCAAACGGTAAAGGCGCTTCTGGACGAGAGCAAGCGCCGCCACGAAGCGCTTGGAAACAGGATTCACAGTCTGCTTGTGGAAAACGGCAGCCAGGAAAAAAACCCCAGCCCCATGGCAAAGGGGATGTCCTGGGTGAAAACCAACTGGAAAATGGGGATGGAGGAGAGCGACGCTACCGCAGCGGATCTGATCACCGACGGCTGCAACATGGGCGTTAAATCTCTGCATCGGTATTTGAATCAATACAAAGCTGCCGACCAAACGGCCAGAGGGCTTTGCACCGAGCTGATAAAGACAGAAGAAAAGCTCTCAGCCGATCTGCGGCCCTATTTATAACGCGTTAATGAAAGGCTCCGCTGCGATCCAAGATCACAGCGGAGCCTTTTTGTTGCGTCGTCGCGCCATTCCTGCGCCCGCGTTGTATTTCCGGAATGGACCGCCCCGGTCTCAGCAGCGATTCCTTCCTGCACTTCGATTCTTTGCCCGCGCTTTTTCAACGTACATTGCCTGATCCGCGGTGCGGAGCAGGCTTAAAAGAACTTCCGGTTTGCGTTCAAAATTTTCGAGATACGCATAGCCGAAGTCCGCCTGGACAAAGCCGGTGCCCACGCACGCGCACGGAATGGTCTCAACCGCCTTGCGCATTCTTCCAATGGCGGCTTGCGCCTGTTCCTCGGTGCAGTGGGTCAGCGTAACGACAAATTCGTCGCCCCCGTATCGGACGACGGAATCGCTGTGCCGCAGGACGCCGGCAAGCTTTTTCGTCACCTGACGCAGCACCTCGTCTCCGGCGGCATGCCCCATCCGGTCATTGATTTGTTTAAAGCTTCGCAGGTCCAGCATCACCAGCGCCAGCCGGACCGCAACGTCCGTCTGGAGGAACAAAAACTCATTGAGATAGCGGCGGTTATAGGCCCCCGTCAGCTCGTCGGTATAAATTTTCAGGCGCGTTTCCTCAATCAGTTGATCGATGGATTTTCCGGTGGTCCGGTTCATGGCCGTTTTGTTGGAAACATGGCTGATAAGCTCCACCACCAGCTGCCGCTCTCCCTCTCCATCGAATACCAAAACTGGATTGGAAACCACGTAAAAGACGTCATTTTCAAAATGCTCATATTTGCTGGTCTGACAGCACCCCTCGGCGGCGCGCAGACTGATACAGGGGTCGCAGCAGCCGTCCCGCTTCCAGATTTGAAAGCAGGTATAGGGTTTGTATTCCAGCTGCCCGCTCTCCGTTATCCCGACCAGCGCGGCCTTTTCCGGATCGACAAGGCGGACCGTGTCAAAAATGGACTCCATGAAGGACAGCAGCAGCTGCAAATCCGGCAGGGTAACCGCGCGTTCCATGGTAAAGCGCTTTTCATCCGAAATCCGAAACAGTGTGCTCAGGTACTTTTGCTCCGTCTCTTTCTGCGCAATGCTGTCCGAAAGGCTTCCCAACAGGATATCCTTCCCGCCGACCCTTCGCACGTATTGCAGTCTCATCTCGATCCACCGGATTTCGCCCTCCGCGTAATTCCGGCGGTACACGCAGGATTCCGGGCTCTGCGTCTGCGCGCAGCGGGCGGCGGCAGAAACTACCCGGGGATAGTCCTCCCCCAGAACCGTGTCGGCAAACGCGGTATACACCGCCTCGCCGCTGCATCCAAACAGCTTGTTGAACGCCTTGTTGACGCGCAGAATCTCCATGCTCCGGCCATCGCATTCAAAAATTCCGTAGGCCTGCGTTGCATCGGAAAAGAGCAGCTTCATCTCCGGCTCGGAGCTCCAGAGCTTATCCAGACTGATATCCGGCTGGGCAAGGGGGCGGACGGACTCCGCCTGACGCTTTTGCAGGGCTTGCTGTTCATACACCTCTACCGGCAGTGGCTTCGAGAAGGAGAACCCCTGCACGTAGTCACAGCCCACGCTGTTTAAAAATTCCACCTGCTCCCGCTGCTCCACGCCCTCGGCAACCGTTGGAATATTCAGCCACTTGGACATGCGAATGACGGCGGCAATGATATTTTCTCCGCGGCCCAGAATTTTTGTGTTTTCAAAGAACCGCATGTCGATTTTGAGAATATCCACATTGATGTCCTTGAGAACCCCCAAGGAGGAAAAGCCGCTCCCAAAGTCATCCATCATCACGGTAAAGCCGGCGCTGTGCATCTGGTCCACAATCTGCTGCATCATCTGCGGATTATCCATGTACACGCTCTCCGTCAGCTCCAATTGCAGCAGCTCCGGAGGAACGTCGTACTTTTTCACCAATTCGCTGAGCATTTCCACGATTTTCGGATTATACAGATCCACCCGGGAGATGTTCACCGAGATTGGCGCAGGGGAAATCCCGCTGCGCATCCATTTTTGCAGAAGGCGGCAGACCGACTCCCATACGTAAAGATCCAGCTTGGAAATGAAGCCGTTCTTTTCAAATACGGGAATGAACGCATCCGGAAAAATCACGCCCTTGGTGGGATGGTTCCACCGCACCAGCGCCTCCGCCCCGGAGGGCGTATTGTCCTCCAGCGCGTATTTGGGCTGCAGGTAGAGAATGAACTGGTTTTCCGCCAGCGCGGCGGACATTTCCTTAACCACCTGCTGTTCCTGCTCCAATTTCCGGTGCATTTCAGGGCAATGGATTCCGATGGTATCCACATGATTTCCCTTGCGGGACTTCGCGGCCAGCGCCGCCCGGTCCAGCAGCTCGTCGACCGGCATGGATGTGTCCTCCAAAAAGTACACGCCAAAGACCGGCACAATGTCAATATCGCGGTTATAGGCCCTGATCTGCTCCTTAAACTGTTCCAGCTTTTGCAAAACCGCCTCCCTCGTCCGGTAGGTAAAGCAAGCTGCGAACACGTCCGCCTCCATTCGGCCATAGATATAGGGCTGTCCCCCATCCTCTATTTTCAGGCTGTTGGCCAAGTGGCAGAGGAGCTTATCGCCCTCATCCTGTCCAAAGAAGGAATTGACCAGCTGGAATCGGTCAATATCAATGCGCACAAAGACATACTGCTCCGCGGGGTCTGCCAGCAGCATTTCCCGGGTGGCCTGAAAAAACTTTCTCTGATTGTAAATCCCCGTCAGCGGGTCGTATTCCGCAAGATATTTCAGCTGAGAGAGCGCAAAAAGCTGGCTGCGCTCAATGGCGTTGCGCAGCCGGAATTTTAAAATCTCTCCGTCATAGGGCTTCGTCACAAAATCCCACGCCCCCAGATTCAGGGCGCGGTGCTCCGCTTCAAGGACGGTGTTCTCCGTAACCACGATCACCGGAATACTCTTGTACTCCGTCTTGTCCGCAACCGCCTCCAGAAATCCAAAGCCATCCAGCACCGGCATATTCAAATCCAGCAGTACGCCGGAAATCACAGCGCTGTGCAGCCGCAGCAAATCAAGACCCTCCTGCCCGTTTTCGGCCTCGAGGATCTCATATTCCGGTGACAGCAGCTTTGCCAGGAACTTCCGGTTGACCGGGGAATCCTCCACGATCAGGACAGTTTTTCTGGATGGCATTTGGCGTTCCTTTCTGAAATAGGATTTTCCGGGGCACAACGGCTCGCTCTGCGGCGAATCCGGAAAGCAGCGGCGCGGCCCGGTCTCTCGGCGTGCATTTGCCGCAAAATTTCCACAAATTGCCTAATAATATATTTTTTAATTATACTCCTCATTTTATGAAAATACAAGCTTCCATATGACCGGCTGTTTGTTTTCTATCACTTTTTTGGTGGCAAATACTGCGCTTTAATTCCTTTTCCGGTCGTTTACCGACTTTTTCAGAGAGCTGTTTGCTCCTCCGTGCGTTCTCTCTCGTCAGAAGCCGATCTCGATCAGCCGGCCGCCGGAGCGCTGGGGCAGGCGATGGGAAATGGAGAGCACGGTCCGCCCCCGTCCCGCGCTTTCCAGCGCGTCCAAAATCTTTCTTTCGGTCTCGCTGTCCAAATTCGCGGTGATCTCGTCCAGCAGCAGAATTTCCGGTTCGGCGGCAATGGCCCGGGCGATGGAGAGCAGCTGGAGCTGCCCTTGCGAGAAGGCCGCCTGCGCCATGCTTGTGTCATAGCCCTCCGGCAGCGTCAAAATTTTTTCGTGCAGTCCCACGAGCTTCGCGGCCCGCTCTGTCCCCTCGCGGTCAATGGCGGGGTCAAACAGCGTGATCTGATCCGCCACCGTTCCCAAAACGGGATGAAACGCCTGCTCCACATAGCCAAAAAGCTTTCGTTTTTGCGCGTCCGGAATGGCGGCGGCGTCCACACTGTTGATTAAAACCCGCCCGGCACACGGGCCATACAAGCCCAGCAGCAGCCGGAACACCGTGCTCTTTCCCGCGCCCGTCCGTCCCGCAAAGGTCACGTTTTCGCCCCGTTCCACGGAGAAGCTCAGGTCCCGGAGCACCGCCGTCCCCTCCTCATAGCCAAAGTCCACGTGGTCAAAGCGGACGCAGGGCCCGGCATTTTGGCAGTTTCGCTGTGCGCCCTCCGGCACGCTTCTCTCCGGCTCCTCCAAAAATTCATTGACCCGTTTCACCCCCGCTATCGCGGACTGGATATTCTGAATCTCCATTCCGATGCTCTCCAGCGGTTCAAACACCTTTCCCACATAGGCGATCAGCGCCACCGCCGTGCCAACGGAGATGCCGAACATCTGCTGCGTGCCGCCTGCGGCGCCGACCATCATGCCCGCGATCACGCAGGCGCTGATGCACACCACGATGGGCGAATACACCGCATCGTAAAAATTGCTCCGCTCGGTGGCCCGGTAGCTCTCTTCCATGTAGCCGTCATATTTGCGCTCCATGTAGCGCTGGCAGAAAATTGTTTGGATCATGCGGATATTCCTGATCGTCTCCGGCACGTGATTGTTGACCTTGCCCACCGCCGCGCGGTTGGCGAGCTGCGTGCGCAGCATCCGTTTTTGGAACGCCCGAGTCAACCCCAGCAGCAGCGGCGTGACCAGCAGCATCAGCACGCCCACGCCCGTGCTCTTGTAAAAAATGACCGCCAGCACGCTCACCACCTTGCAGCCGTCCGCCGCCATGGCAATGATTCCGTTGGTAAAGAGGGAATCCACCGCGTCCACGTCGCTGACAAAGCGGGAGGTGATCTTCCCCGGTTCATGGCGGGTATAGTAAGCCGCCGGCAGCCGTTTCAGCTTGCCGCACAGCTCGCTGCGCAGGCGATGGGTGACCTTCTGCCCGAAAATGACGATCATCAGGTTCTCTCCCGCCTCCAGAAAGCCGGACAGGGCCAGCGCGCCAAAATACGCCAGCGCCAAGCCCGGCGCAATGGGCTTTCCCGCCGCGAGACCGTCCACGATCCGCTCCAAAACCAGTGGGGGAAGCAGGGCGCAGCCGACGGAGAAGAGGATGATGCCGCCGGTCAAAAGTGCCATGGCCCTGTTCGTCGAGACCGTGCCGCGCAGCACTCTGCCTAGCGCACTTTTATGTTTCATTCTCTTCTTCCCCCGCTCTCTGCGCACGGCAAAGCGCCGCATAGGCCTCGCTCTTTGCAAGCAGTTCCTCATGCGTTCCAAAAAGGCCCTGCCCGCCATCCAAAAACAACACGCCGTCCAGCTCCCCAAACAGGGACAGCCGGTGGGAGAGCAGCAGCACAATGCGATCCTTGGACCATATCCGAAGCTTAGAAAAAATCTCCCGCTCCGTTTTTTGATCCACTGCGGAAAAGGGGTCGTCCAAAATCACGATCTGCCGTCCGTGAGAAAGGGTCCGCGCCAGCGCAAGCCGCGCCTGCTGGCCGCCGGAGAGCCGCACGCCGCCGCTGCCCACAAAGGTTTCGGTGCCCTGGGGCATTTGCGCCGTCTCCTCCCCAAGGCACACCGCCCGGAGAAATGCCTCCGGGGACATGTCCTCTCCCAGCCGGATATTCTCGGCAATGCTGTCGCTCATCAGCTCCGGTTCATGGCCCAGATAGGAAATGAGCCGACTGCGCTCATAGGCGCTCAGGTCCCTCAGCTCCCACGCCCCCACCCGAATACTTCCGCTGTACGCCGCCTCGCCGATGAACGCCTTGCCCAGGGTGGATTTTCCGCAGGCCACCGGGCCGGTCACGCCGATGATCTGCCCCGGTGCGGCGGAGAAGGAAAGTCCGTGCAAAATCCGGGGACTTCCCCGCCAGCCCACGGACAGGTCCGACACCGTCAGCTCCACCGGCTTGGAACCGTCCGCCCGGAGAGCCGTTGAAGGCTCCACATACGCTTTCATCAGCGGCTGAATCCGCCCCCAGGAGACCTGCGCCTTTTGCACGGAGTTGAACAGCTTGGACGCCTTGGCGGATTTCAGTGCCAGCCTTGCAAAGCAGGAGAGAAAGGTTGTGAACGCCGCGATGTTCCAGTCCGCCCAGCCTGTGCCCAAGACGTTTTTCCCGCCCAGATACAAAATAAAGACCGCTCCGCACATGGAGATGACGTTGTAGAGCGGCTGCATGGTGCCCTCCCAAAGGTTGGCTGCCACCGCACATCTTTCATAGTCGGACAGCGCCGCTTCATAGGCCGCGTCGCGGCTATCCTCGCAGCCGTACACGCGGTAGGTCAGCGCGTTGGACACCCGGTCCATGGTGGCGCCGGTCATTTTCCCCGCGCTTTGTTTGTAAGCGCTAGCGTATCGGGTGACAAGGCCCTTCAGCCGCCCCGCGACAAGATACGCCGGCGGCGTAAAGGCGCAGGAAAGCAGCGCCAGATGCCAGTCATAATAGAACAGCATGCCCAGATAGGCAAGCAGCACCACGCCGGTGTCAAAAACCTCCGTGGTAAATTTTCGCATCCCCTCCACGCAGGCATCCACATCGGACATCGCCTTGGTCATCATGGCGCCAAGGTTTTCCTTCTCCAGCTCCTCCCGACTCTCATTCACCAGCGCGTTGTACAGCATTCGGCGCATGTTGCGGCCGGTGTCGTTGGCAAAACGGCGCACGTAAAACCGCTTGAGACAGCGCATCCCCTGCACGCTCAGGATCACCAGCAGGTACGCGCCCGCCAGCGTCACCATCTCCGCGAGAGTCTGCGCTCCGCTTTCGATGTTCATCAGGCACTGCGCCATGCGCCCTTCCAGATAGGGCCCGGCAACCATGCCTGCGTTATACAAGATTCCCGATACCGTAACCACCGCCAGCGGCCACAGCTCCAGCCGAAAGTAGGACCCGATGCGCTCCGGCTGCGCCACGCGTTTGCATTCTTTCGTCCTTGTCACGCTCTTCCTCTCTTTTCCACACCACGGCCTCGTTGGCCTTCCCTATGGCCGACAGTAGCGCAGCCAATCCTCCGGCGAATCTTCATTGATGATGAGCACCTTCGCCTCTCCCCAGACTTCCTTCAGGCTTCGGCCGTCAAACAGTTTTGCGGTCGTAAGCTCCTCAAAGGTTTTATAGTCGTGGCGCGCTCCCTGCCCGGCGATTATCCAGTATACCTCCGCACCCGTTTCTTCGTCCGGCATTTTGCCCATCCATTCCTCCGCGCTGTCACCCACGCAAAATTCGATATCGAGGGAGTCCTGCGTCTCAACATCCCATTGAAAAATCAGCTCCAATTCCTCGAAGGGAAGCGCCAGTCCATATTCCTCAACCCATTGTTTCCTCCATTGTTTTGCATCTTCCTCCGTAGCAAGACGATAAGAGGTTGTTCCGTGCGCAGCCTTCCACGTGGGTGTGGCCTTCAGATTCCTCCAAGCCGCAGCAAAGCTCGCTGCGGTAGCAGGCAGCGTCATGCTGATGATTGCAGCCCTCCTCCGCCGCTAGCGCGGACACGGGCAGCATCGTCAGCAGCATATACACGCTCATCGCCAAGGCGGCGATCCTCCGGGGCGTGTAACGGTGCAGCGCGGTCTCCAGCGCCGCATTTACCCTTTGCAAACAGGGGCGCGCCTGTTTGACGGCGGTAAGGCGTGAATTTTCTTTTTGAAACATATCCGAATCTTCCCTTTTATTTCAAACCTTCGTTTTTGTTTCCCTGAATCACGTGCACACGTTTTTGCTCGCATCGGCAGATACTCTGGGTCAGCATGACGTCCGCAGTCTTGCGAAAGTCCGCATAGCGGCAATACCAGCAGGTTTTACTTTCCAGAAGCCGACTTTGACCGGGACTGAATTGTCCGCAGCTGTAATCCGGCAGCACCAGCGGCTGTCCCGCGTCCGTAAAGCCGATGATCTGCTTCGTCTTCGGAAAATCTGACATTGCACTCACCACACCCCCAAGATTTTTTGTCAAATCTACCATAACAAAACAAAACCCCCAAAAGGGGGTGTTGTGGAATTCGTCACTTTTTTCGTGGAAATCGTCAGGAATCAAGGGAAAGCGTGACGTTGAGGGTAAACACGCCGTCCTCCGCCGTGACGCCGCACCAGCCGCCGTACAGCCGGGCAGTCTCCCGGATGCTGAGCAGTCCGAGGCCGTGGCCCGGCTCCTCTTTGGAACTGATGGGCTCGCCGCCCTCGTCGCGGGCCATCTCGCCGGAGAAGCGGTTGGAGATGGAGAGGACCATGCGCCGGTCTGACACCACGGCGCGAACGGAGATAAAGCCCTCAGCCCCATCGCACAGGCGTGTGGACGCCTCCACGGCATTTTGCAGACCGTTGCCAAAGATCACGCACAGGTGCAGCGGCTCCACGCGTCCCAGCTCCGGCAGGCGCACCTGCGTGCGAAAGCCGATCTTTTTCTCCGTGCACAGCTCCTCATAGTGCCCCAGCAGGGCGTCCAGCGCCGCGTTTCCGCAATAGCTTTTGCGAATGGATTTTGGCAGCTCCCGGCTCATGCCCTCCACATAGTGGGAGACGTCGTCCCACTGGCCTGCGGAGCAAAGCCCGGAGAGGGCGTTTACATGATGGCGCAGGTCATGGTCCCGGACGCGAAGCTGCTCAATCCGCTCCAGCAGTGTTTGATAGTACCGCTCGGAGAGCACCATCTGCGCGGACAGCTGGCGGGCGGAGTTCTCCACCGCCTCCTGCGCCAGCAGACTGCGCAGCGTCCGAAAGGCCAGCACATAGCCCATGAGCACAAAGAGGATCATGCCCACCGCACCGCCGCCCGTCCAGATCGTCAGGGCGGGCCACGGCTCCCAGGTGGGCACCTGCAAAAGCAGGGTGATGTAACAAACCGCCGCAAAAATAGCCAGACTGCGCAGCTGGGTGCGGAAAGCCTTTAGCGAGGTCAGAATATAATCCCGCAGCCAGTGCCGGAACAGGAAGATAAACGCCGCCTCCAGCGGCAGATACACGCACAAAAACACCGCGTCCACCGACCAGCCCAGCAGCTGTGCCCCCAGCGTGGATGGCACTCTGGCGGCCAGCACCAGCAGGGTCTGGGAGGTATCCACCAAAAAATAAGTAAGGCTCAACTCCAAAGTTTGTTGATGAAAAGGTCTGTGCTATACTGGTACAGGTGATTGTAAATGGTAAATGGATTCACAGACATGATAGCTGGTTCCCTCAATCTGAAAGAACCGTGGTATGTTG
>NZ_JAQUVF010000008.1 GCF_028693505.1 Oscillibacter sp. | reverse complement strand
CCAGCTGAGCTACAAGCCCATATTAAGTTTTTTAATTGGTGACAGGTTGCTGTTGCGGACTGTAGTTCCGTCGAGTGGTTTTATTTGCACCTCTCGACCTTACGGATGCGAACCGTACGCTCTCCCAGCTGAGCTACGCCCCCAAGTTGTGTAAACTGTTCAATTTTCGGATTTAACTTTGTGCAAGTTGTCAGGTGGCTGGGGCCCGCTTTGCGGATAGCTTGCTCTCCCAGCTGAGCTACGCCCCCAGATTTTGATATTTAGTTGTTTTGACGGGGCCCGCTTTAAGCTTTGCTTGCTCTCCCAGCTGAGCTACGCCCCCAGATTGCGATATGAAGTTGTTCTTTTGTGGGCCTGCGCTTAGCACTGCTTATTCTCACGGCTAAGCTATGGCGTCCCGTTTGCAACTGAATTCCAGCGGCAAAAAATATTATACCATATTTCCCTCAATTGTAAAGTCCAATTTTTCGGCGGACATAAGATTTTTAAAATTCATGATTTTCCGGTTGCTAATTATGAAAGAATATAGTAAAATAAATAAGCTATTAAGCAAGTCCTCCGCATACAGCTGCGGAGCCGGTCTCGCGCAATGGGACCCTGCGAATCATGTCAGGCGGGGAACCGAGCAGCATTAAGCGGGATGTTCTATGTGCCGCGAGGACGCCGGTTCCGTAGCTGTATGCGGGGGACTTACCATCGTTTTTTGGAGGAAGTCCATGTATCAGGCCCTGTATCGTAAATGGCGGCCCAAGACGTTTTCTGACGTCATCGGCCAGTCTCATATTACCGAGACCCTGCAAAAACAGGTTGCCGAGGGCCGTACCTCTCATGCCTATCTGTTCACGGGGACCCGCGGCACCGGCAAAACCACCTGCGCCAAAATTTTGGCAAAGGCGGTCAACTGTGAAGCCCCTGTCAACGGTGATCCCTGCTGCCGGTGCCCCGCGTGTCTTGGCATTGAGAACGGCGGCTTTCTGGATGTGCTGGAGCTGGACGCTGCATCCAACAACGGCGTGGATCAGGTCCGCGCCCTGCGGGACGAGGCAATCTACTCACCGGCAAACGTCCGCAAGCGGGTGTACATTGTGGACGAGGTCCACATGCTCTCCACCCCTGCATTCAATGCCCTGCTCAAAATTTTGGAGGAGCCGCCGGAACACCTGATGTTCATTCTGGCGACAACGGAGCTGCACAAGGTACCTGCTACCATCCTGTCCCGATGCCAGCGCTTCTCCTTTAAACGGATTACTCCCGTCGACATTGCACGGCGCCTTTCTTATGTGGCGCAGCAGGAGCAAATCGACCTGACGCTGGACGGGGCGGAAATTCTCTCGAGGCTCTCCGACGGCGCCCTGCGGGACGGCCTTTCCCTGCTGGACCAGTGCGCCGCGGCCGGGGGGACCATTGACAGCGCCGCCGTACTGGAGGTATTGGGCCTTGCTGGCAATCTTCAGACCGCCCAGCTCATGGAACATGTACTGGAGCGAGACGCAAAAGGAGCGCTGCTCCTTTTGAATACGCTTTATGCCGGTGGGAAGGACGTAGGCGCTGTGCTGGGGGAATTATCCACCCTGACACGGGACCTGCTGCTGCGGCGGACGGCCCCGGAAGGGGGAGCCGCGCTGCTCTCCGGCGGATATGATACGGCAACACTGGACCGCCTTGGCAGGGACGCGGGGGGAAACCGCCTCATTTACCTGGCCTCTACCCTGCAAAAGGCAACGGCGGACTTGTACGACAGCGCCAACCGGCGCACCGATGCGGAGCTTTGCCTTTTACGGCTGTGCGACGAATCCCTTTGCGGGGATCTGACGGCTCTGGAAGCCCGCGTCCAGCGGTTAGAGGAAAACGCGGGGCGGAGCCAGGTGATCCGGGCAGCTGTGGCGGAAAGCGTCGCAAAGCCGGCTCCGGTTTCGCCGCCGCCAAAAGCACCAACCAAAGCGCCAACCAATGTGCCGGCGGATCTGCCGCCGTGGGAGAGTGCCGGAGAAGCGCCGCCCTTGCCGGAGGAGCCCCCTGCGGGAGATTCTGCCGGAGAGCGGGTTTTTGACATCCCCGAGGAACCGGAGGAAAAGGGAGGGGCTGCCCCGGCAGCGCCTGCCGCCAGCCAGCCGCCCGCCACAGGGGAAAGCGGTGGCACGGATGGAAACTGGTGGAGAGCCCTCGCGGAAGGGTGCAAGGGTCGCCTGCCGCCCATGTACCGGGCCTTTTTGGATATGTGCACCGGTATGCTGGAAGGCGATCAACTGACGGTGTACGCACCGGACGATATCACCAGAGGCCGGTTGGACAATGACCGGGTGAAGGACATTTTGCGGGAAGAAGCGGAAAGGGCGGCGGGAATTTCCATTCGGCTGCTGTTTCATGTGGGGGACCCACCCCAGGCATCCCCGCAGGAAAATCTGAAAAACCTGCTGAAATTTGGCAGCCGGTTTGACAATGTTGAAATCAAATAACAAAGGAGATTTTTAAAATGGGATACAGCGCACGCCGTGGTTTTACCAACGGAAAGGCGTCCGGCGCACAGCGTCAGGCGGAAATGCAGCAGAAAATCCAGCAGATGCAGGCGCAGATGAATACGGCGCAGGAGGCCGTGGAGGCCACTACATTCAACGCCAGCGTAGGCGGAGGCGTGGTAGAGGCCAAGGTTAACGGCAAGAAGGAAGTCCTCTCCATTGCCATCAAGCCGGAGGCTGTGGACCCCGAGGATGTGGAGATGCTGCAGGATCTGGTGGTTTCCGCCGTCAACGAGGCGCTTCGTCAGGCCGGCGAGGCCATGGACAAGAGCCTGGAGGGTGTTACCGGCGGTCTGGATCTGGGCGCTTTCGGCCTGTAAGAAGCTTTCAAGACACCGCCATTTCTCCCTTGGATGAAATGGAGAAAAAGGCATGGCCGCCCCGCAGTGCAAAATGCGGGGGACGGAAGGAATAATCTGAAAAAGAGCGGGGCCGAAGGCTCCGCTCTTTTTGGAAGAGGAGAAGGCGATGAAAAAGCGATTTCTGGCGGCGGCATTGACGCTCTGCCTGCTGCTGAGCGGATGCGGACCCAGCCGGACAGAGCCTGTGCAGGCGGAGACCCCAACGGACGGCCCTGTGATTGCTTACGTGCCGCTGGACGACCGTCCGGACAACGTGGAACGCGTGAAGTATCTGGCGGAATCCATGGGTTACACGCTGGAAATGCCGGAGGCGGATTGCTACCGCACCCGGCTGGGCGGTCAGCCCCGCAACACCAACGGGACCCAATACGGAGACCGGGCGGCCCTCTATGAATGGGTGCTGGCACAGGAGGCCGCGGGGTGCGACCGATACATTCTCTCCATGGACCAGATGCTCTCCGGCGGGCTGGTGAATTCTCGCGCCATGGCGGCTCATGAGAGCGTCACCTTATCCGACGGGACGGTACTGACGGAAAGTGAGCTGCTGGAGAGCCTGACGGCGATTTTGGGGGCGGAAGCGGACAATCGGGTGTGGCTTTTGGAGAGTGTGATGCGGCTGGCGCCCACGGTGGGCTACGACCATTGGACGCTGGAAGAATACAACGATCTGCGCGCTTACGGCATGGAAGGGCGTCCCGTTTTAGAGGGCGCGGCTCTGACGGTGGAAAACATCAAGGCGGACTACCGTCTGGGAAGTGACGGCAGTGCGCTGGAAGCGGCGTCCTTCGGCTTGGAGGAGTGGGAGGTGGCAGAGTATCTCTCCGCCCGAAGCCGCAAGATAGAGCTGTCCCACCGGCTGGAGACGCTGGTAAACCGGGCCGGCTTTGAAAACTTCAGGGTGCTGATCGGCATTGACGATTCCTCCGAGGAGGACAGCATCCAGAAAAACGAGATCGCCTATCTGCGGCAGGGACTGCGCAGCGGCGACGCGCTGCTCTCCGGCGTGGACGACCTTGCCTTCAAGGCGGTGACAAAGCTGTATTTGGAGGAAACCGACTGGGCACAGGCGCAAATCGGCGCGCAGGTGCGCTATTACGGCGGCACGGAGGACCAGAGCGCCTGCGCTTACGATTACAAGCCCCTGACGGAGATCATGGCGGAGCATCTGGACTTTTTCGGACTGGGCGAGCCACGGGAGAATTTGCCCAAGGATGAGGGTTGCATTCAGATTCTGGTGCTGACTCAGCCTGCGGACGAGAGCAAAAAGAAGGAATACTACCAAGCGCTGATCGAGGATTTGAAGGCGTGCCGGGGAAGGGACCTGCCCACCATCCTCATCGACGCGGGAAACGGGGCCTACGGCACGGCCTTCCACGAGGCCCTGACCGAGGAGACGGAGCTGGGGTGGCTTCTCGGCTATGCCGGATTTTTGGACATGGCCATTGTCACCGGCACCGCACTGAGCCACGGCGTGGCCCGCTATGCCGTGCTGCGGCAGGGGGAATCCACGCAGGCGATGGAGCAGGCGTTCGCGCGGACGCTGGCGGACAGCGTGCTCAAGGATTTTTGCTACAAGAACGTGGTGCGGGAGGACCTGCTCGCCTATATTCGCCGCGAGCTTGGCGGCAGTCCGGACAATTTCTGGCAGCCGGAGATCGACCGGAGTGCGGTACAGGCCCGGCTGGAAGAAGAGATGAGAAAGAGCACAAAGGCCGTTTTGAAAAATCTGGAGCGGAGCAATCTCATCGTCTCGCTGGACCAGAGCGTGGAGGACGAGGGCCTTGCGGGCTGGGGCGGCATCCAGCTGGAGAAGTACCGCTTCCCGTGGGACCGGGCGTTCGAGATCGGCATGGACATTCGGCTGGGGGATTTTACAAAGCCCCACAAGCAGCTGTTTGGCACGTATTATCAATAAAAGAGAGCGCCTGGTTTTAGCGCCCCTCCGATAAGGATATTTGCGAAATCAGGATTGTTTCCCATGGCGGCCAAACGATAATCGATGAATTGATTTGCAACGAAAAGTACCGCCCTACTGATTTATAAATCAGTAGGGCGGTACTACTTTGCTATCCTCGAAAAGCAGCTAAGGGGTCAGCGCATAGCAAATTGCTCATTATGTGGTTATTGTGATGCCCAGCCATTTGGCGACAAAGAACAGAATCAATAGATGGGCAGGATAGAAAAAATAAAATAGCCACTTATTTCCTGAACCGCGTTTTCCGTTATACCGCCCAAGCAACAGCATAGGAAGCAATAGTCCAAGGCCCATTCCTGCTGGCATGAGATAAGTCCACGGGTTTTCATTCGCATAACCCATGTAGATTTCATATATGGGAGGCATCACATAATACAGAAGCATTAGCAGACAAAATCCAATCCGCTGATTTACCAAGCTGCCGTGCAAAAGATCAAACAACAAAATAGCAATGACCCCTATGTAATACCAATCACCGAACACAGATGCCAGGATGCAAAGCCCCACGAAACACGCCGCAGCTATGGGATTCTTCGCTTCATGACGTGCACGCAAACCCAAGAGCCCAAGAAGTAATGTGTAAATCACATTAAATCGCAACCACCCATTGAGCGAGGTTGGGAAACCATTATTCACAAATAAAACATACGGGAAATAGGATACAATCGCAAACACAGCCAAGCGTTTTGTATAGTGACCAACGTGGTGGGTATGATGGTATCCCGCTACAAGAAAAAAATCAGTGGCGCCGTGATACGTCCAATCAAATGCATGCAAGCTGCCAATGGGCTATAATAATCTGGAGAGACCAAAAACGCCATATGGTCGATGAACATCGCCACAATCGCGATGGTTTTCAGTGCTTCGGAGGAAAGCCCCTGCTTTTCCTGCCTGTTGTCTAAAATTTCTTGCATATTTTCTCACCCCATCCCATCTTCCCATTATATAAAATTTGCCCGCCCTACATCTAAGTTACAAATGCAGGAGATTATTTTCCGGATCCAGTATACCGCGCCACCGCGAACTTGCACAAGCGGTTTGATTTATGTTCCACGAAGCTGACGGAAATTTAAGTAAGACCCTGTTGAGGTTAGGAATTATGCAAAAGACTGTCGGCGGATTTCGCAGAATAAAAGCCGTAGGACTTCAAAAATCCTACGGCAGATCTTAAAAACTGAAAATATCCTTATTAGGCTGGGGCACTAAACAGGCCCTCTCTTTTTGAAAAAAGCCGGGGACCGCTCAGCGGTCCCCAGTGAAACATTTTTTTAAAGCTGCTTGACGGTATAGTACACTGCCAGCGCGAATACCACACCGGCCAGAATCCACATGGCATAGTAGGAAATCATGGAGCTGATCAAAACGGTGACCACGCCCGCAGCGGAGAGACCACAAGCCACATAGATGGGCAGTGCATCGGTCTCCGGGGAAAGGAACTGCACCTTGCCCAGCTTGCCGCCGGAGCGGTCCGCTTTGCGGGCCAGCAGCACCACGGCAGCCAGCGCCACCAGATATACCACAGCGCCCAGCTTGACATAACCGCCAAGATAAATATTGGAGATCTCCCGGCGGCAGCCCCACAGCATCAAAAGAGAAACGCCCAGAATGGTGAGGGCCAGCGCGCATTCCCGGTCATACAGGGACCAGAGGATCCCCAGCAGGATGGCCACGGGAACGGCCACGTAAAGGAGCGTTAAAATGGAGAGGTTGAGGCGGACGGCGGCGCTGACGGCCCCCACAAAGGCGCCCAGCGCCAGAACGGCCCAGCCGATCTCCCGCTTTCGAGAATCCTGCTTCCACAAAAGACTCAGCCCGGCGCCCATCGCAAAAACAGCGAGACCCACCCAGGCAAAGATTTTCAGATACCCGTCCCACGCCACCACCTGTGTGAGCGTGCCGTTGATATAGAAGCGGCGGATAATCAGCAGATACAGCTCTGCCACGCAGCCGGCCAGGAAAAACCGCATAGCGCCATTCATGGGCTCGTCCTTTTGAACAGGCTTCGGTTTGTTATTTGGATTTTTTGCCATATATCATGACCTCCAAGGAGTTTTCTTTTCATTTGCCAAAGTGCGGAGCTGAAATACAGCCGCTGACATACCTTGATAGTATAGCAGACTTCCTTAATGTTTGCAAGGGCAACCTCCGGGGCTTTTGATCTTTTTCTGCCGGAAACGGGATTCCGGGTTGAGATAAAAATGACAGCGTGTTATACTACTCTATTATGATATCACATGTGGCGAGGTAAAAAATGAGACGTTTTACAGGATGTTTTCTGGCGGCGCTTTTGCTGTTGGGGCTGACGGCCTGCGGCGCCAAGGAGCCGGAGAGCCTTCAGGTGATCGCGATGGACACTTCCATGACCTTTACCGCCTACGACGGAGAGGGGGAGGAGGCGGTCTCGGCTGCGGGACAGGAGGTCCGGCGCTTGGAGAGACTGCTTTCCAAAACCGATAAGGAGAGCATGGTGTCCCGCCTGAATACAGCCGGTGGGGAGCGCGTTGCGGTGGGCGAGGAGGTTTGCAGCCTTTTAAAGGCGGCGGAAACCTATTCCCGGGCAACGGACGACACCTTTGACATTACACTCTCACCCGTGTCCTCCGCCTGGGGATTCACCACCGACAGCTTTCGGGTGCCGGAGCGGGCGGAGCTGGACGCGCTTTTAAAGAACGTGGGAATGGGGCACGTGTCCATTCAGGGGGACACGGCATCGCTGGACGCGGGAACCCAAATTGACCTTGGGGCCATCGCCAAGGGATACGCCTCCGACTGCGTGGCGGAGATTTTTCGGGAAAACGGCGTTGCAAACGGATGGGCCGCGCTGGGCGGCAATGTGGTGGCGCTGGGAAGCCGCCCGGACGGCAGCCCGTGGCGCGTCGGCATTCAAGACCCGCAAAAGGCGGACGACCCCAACGCCTTTGCCGGGATGCTGCAGCTCAAGGACGCCTATGCCGTGACGTCCGGCAGCTATCAGCGCTTTTTTGAGGAAAACGGCAAGCGCTATCACCACATTCTCGACCCCGCCACCGGCGCTCCCGCGGAGAGCGGGCTGCTCTCCGTCACTGTGGTGGCGGACGACACGGCGGGAAACGGAACCATGTGCGACGCGCTTTCCACCGCTCTTTTCGTGATGGGAGAGGAACGTGCGCTGAACTTTTGGCGCAGCGGCGCTTATGATTTTCAGCTGGTGCTGGTCACGCAGGATGGTCGGGTGGTGATTACCGACGGCCTCGCGGACACCTTTACGTCGGAGGGAGACGGATATGTCTGTGAAACCGTCTCCTAAGCTGCGGCCCAGCGGCTATGATGCGCTGGTGGCTCTGGCAGTTGTGGCGCTGGCGGCGGCATTGGGCTTTTGGATGTGGCGCGGCGGCACGCAGCAGGGATTGACCGCCGTGATCCTTGTGGACGGGGAGCGCGTGGAACAGGTGGCGCTGCGGGAACTGGACCATCCGGAGGAGCGGACGCTGACGGCTGGCGGCTACACGCTGCATCTGCGGCTCTTTCCGGACGGAGCGGAGATGGAAAGCGCCGATTGTCCCACGCAGGACTGCGTGCACACAGGCAGAATCACCCGCAGCGGACAGAGCATCGTGTGCCTGCCGGGGCGGGTCATCGTCCGTCTGGAGGGCGCCGCAGTCAATGACGGCGGGCCTGACATCGTGATCGGATAGGAGGGACGCCTTGAAGCTGACAACAAAGCAGCTGACTCTTTGCGCGGTGCTGACTGCCATGGCGCTGGCGCTGAGTTATCTGGAGAATTTTTTCCCGCTGTCTCTGGCCATTCCGATTCCGGGCATTAAGCTGGGGCTGGCCAATGTGGTGACGCTGTTTGCCCTCTACGCGCTGGGCCCGGCACAGGCGCTGCTGATTTTGCTTGCGCGGTGCTTTTTGGGGGCGGTCTTTGCCGGAAATATGAGTGCGCTGATTTTTTCCCTGCTGGGCGGGGTGAGCGCCATGGCGGTGATGATCCTGCTTTCCCGGTTGGGGGGACTGTCCGTTTACGGTGTATCTGTGGGCGGCGCGGCGGCCCACAGCTGCGGACAGGTGGCTGCGGCGGTTTTGACCCTTGGAAATACCGCGCCCGTTTTTTATCTGCCGGTTTTACTGCTTGTGTCCCTTTTTACCGGGGCGCTGACCGGACTGATTGCAGTATGCCTCTTTCGGGCATTAGATCACACCGATTTGATGAAAGCGTGATGGAATGGAGAGCAAACACAGCAAAAAGGACGAGATCATCCTGCAACAGATGGAGGTGATCCGCTCCATGACGGAACACAATCTCAAATGCATGGGGACGGATTTTTGGGGCCGTCCCACCCCTGCGGAAAAGCTGTCCCGGCAGGGCGGCGCTGCAGGGGAAGCGGGGGAGAGCGGGAAGCAAAGTCCGGTTTCCGCCAAAAGCGGGGGAGAGAGCGGGAAGCAAGGTCCGGCCTGCGTGAAAAGCGACGGAGAGAGCGAGGAGGCGGCCCAGACGCCGCCGCCTGAAAAAATGGAGGATTTACAGGCGGAGCTGGACGGGTATATCGGACTGCACGCCGTGAAGCGCGAGGTCCGGAATCTCATCAACATGGCAAGCGTGCACCAGATGCGCAAGGAAAACGGCCTGCCCGTGACAGACCTTTCTCTGCACATGGTGTTTTCCGGAAATCCCGGCACCGGAAAAACCACGGTGGCCCGCCTGATGGGGCGCATCTACCACGCGCTTGGAATTTTATCCAAGGGGCAGCTGGTGGAGGTGGACCGCAGTGCGCTGGTGGCAGGCTACGTGGGGCAGACCGCCATCAAGACCGGAAAGGTACTGGAAAAGGCGCTGGGCGGCGTGCTTTTCATTGACGAGCCCTACGCGCTCAACGGCCGTTCAGAAAACGACTTTGGGCAGGAGGCCATCGACACGATCCTCAAGTCCATGGAGGATCACCGGGATGATCTGGTGGTCATTGCGGCGGGCTATGACGGACTGATGGAGGCGTTCATCCACTCCAATCCGGGGCTGGAGTCCCGGTTCAACCGCTTTTTGCACTTCGACGATTATACGCCGGAGGAGATGCTGGAAATTTTCTGGACGCAATGCAAGAAGGGCTGCTACACCATGGAGGAAGCGGCATCGGAGCGGGTAGCGGCATTGCTTCGGGAGAGTAATACCGATGGGATCTCCTTTGGCAACGCCCGGGGCGTGCGGAACCTGTTTGAGAAAATTTTGGTCCAACAGGCAAACCGCCTGGCAAAACTGGAGCGGGTGACCCGGGAGGACCTGATGCGAATTACCGCCGCCGATGTGGAAGCTGCCAAAAATGCGGGGGAGTCTGCAGAACCAAGCGAGGGCAAAGAGCAGCCGGATTCGGGCATCCAATAAGAAAAAGAGAGTGGAGAGAGAATATGAAGCAGTTGGCGTCTTTTTTGTATTCCATTTTGGGTGGAATTTGCATTGCAATCGGCGGTGTGGCATTTTTGTCCTGCGAGAGCAAGGTCGTGGGCGCGATCTTCTTTTGTGTGGGGTTATTTACGATCTGTACGTTTGGATTTCATCTCTTTACGGGGAAAGTGGGATACGTTTTTGAACAGCCCTTCTCGTATACCGGGTTTGTTCTGTCGATCTGGCTTGGAAATCTGCTGGGGACCGGCATCGTGGGGTATGCGGTCCGCGCCACCCGCATTTCCGGCATTGCGGAGAAGGCAACCGCGCTTTGCCAGACAAAATTGGACGACACGGTGCTCTCCATTTTTATTCTTTCCGTATTCTGCAATATTTTGATGTTTGTGGCAGTGGATGGCTTCAAAACGAATCCCCACCCCATCGGAAAGTACATCGGTGTTTTTCTGGGCGTGATCGTATTTATTCTGTGCGGTTTTGAGCATTGCGTTGCCAACATGTTTTATTTTTCCGTTGCCAATCTATGGAGCGGGAAAGCGTTTGCCTATTTGCTGGTGATGAGCATTGGAAATGCCTGCGGCGGCGTCATCATTCCCCTTTGCCGCCGACTGCGCCAGAGCGTCGAAGCCTGAAAAAAGGTCCTCCGCCCACTTGGGGCGGAGGACCTTTTTTGCCGGGGCATGCCGCGAAAATTTACTTGGAGAGCGTTTGAACGCAGGGCGTTACTGGACATCATAGAGACTATCCAGCACCAGCCAGATTTGGGAAAAGGGACGCATGAGATTCCAGAACCCCGCGCCCTGCAAGCCATACTCCGAGAGAAGGTTCAGCTTGGTGACCACACTGCGGGCATCCTCGAACCAGACTTCGTGAACGACGCCGCCGGCGTCGGTATAGTGAAAGAACGGGGCCGCGGCGGTTTCGTCGTATTGAATGGCGACCTGATACGCAATCGCCAATTCGATGGCCCGCTGATTGGAGATGGATTGGGCACGCGTGGAGCCTTGCACAAAGGGGAGCGGCCAATCGTACCCGTAATTCGGCACACCCAGAAAAATTTTTTCCGACGGGATTTCCGTGACGGCGTAATCCAGCACTTCCCGGACGCTGGGCAGCGGAGCGATGGCCATGGGGGGACCGGCTGCATACCCCCATTCATAAGTCATCAGCAAAACGCCGTCCGTCACGGCGCCGATGGCGGCATAATCGTGGCCCTCATACAAAAGGCCTGACTGCGCGGCGGAGGTCTTTGGCACCAGCGCTGCCCAGAGAAACGCGCCCTGCGAGTGCAGAAGCCTTTGGAGACGGCCGAGAAAAGATGCAAAGTCGTCTGCCAGGTCCGCAGGGAGGTATTCAAAATCCACATCCAGTCCGATGTATCCCCGCATCCGGATGGTTTGGAGCACCTGAGCGATCAGCCGGTCCTGCACGGCCAGGTCCGTCAGAAGCAGGGTTGCCCGCTCAATGCTGAACTGCCCGCTTTCCGTGAGCGTGGAAAGATGCATGACCGGCCGGGTGCCATGCTGTCGCGCCGCGCGCAGCAGCGCGTCGTCCCTGAGCGGGAGCAACTCGCCTTGGGCGGTGAGTCCGAAGGAAAATGGCGCCAGAAAGGACATGTAGGGCAGCTGGGCACTGAGCAGCTGCGGCTCCACATAAGGGTAGGCATATCCGTTGGTGGTGGCAACTCCCCGCTTTTCATCCAGATAGGAGATGACCAGCACCTGTCCCGGATACACAAGCTCGCCGCCGGAGAGCGGCCAGTTGTTTCGCCAGAGGGCACGGACACTGACGCCGTATGCCTCCGCAATGGAGCTGAGCGATTCTCCGGCGCGGACAGCGTGTACCACCCGGGGAAAGCGGATCACCAGCGTTTGACCGACCGCCAGAGAGCCGTCCGCCGGAACGGCGTTGTCAGCGGCCAAGCGGGTGGGATCTACGCCGTAATAGGCCGCTATGGAACCGGTGGATTCACCGGATTGAACCACGTGGATCATCATGTTGGACATCACCTCTTACCGAGAACGTATGCGCGGGAAAGGACAAATATGAAGCCGGGTGGACAAACAAAATATGCTTGTCTTTTCGGGAAACATGAGATACCATAATAGCTGCCATTCAAAACGTTCATTTGGCCTGAAGGAGTGCTTTTATGAATATTCGGAAATATGAAGCCTATGTGCGCGCCGTGGAGCTGGGGAGCCTTTCCAAGGCGGCGGAGGAACTGGGATATACGCAGTCCGGCATCAGTCACATGATGCAGTCTCTGGAGGAAGAGGTGGGCTTTCCCCTGATGGTGCGTACCTCTGCGGGAATCGTGCCCAACAGCGAGGGTGAACAGCTGCTGCCAACCATCCGCCAGCTGCTCAACACCAGCGAATCGCTGGAACAGCACATTGCCAAAATCAAGGGCGCGGACACCGGACGCATCCGCATTGCCGCCTATTTGAGCGTGGCGACCCGCTGGCTGCCCAAAATCATTCGGGATTTCCAGAAGGATTACCCCAACGTGGAGATCCAAATTACGGAAATGGGCTCCGGCGCCATCGAGGAGATCATGGAAAACCATCAGGCGGAGCTGTGCATCTACGCCGGAGGAGAGGGCAAGGACTTTGAGTGGATTCCCCTGCGGAGAGACCGGATGCTGGCGCTGCTGCCCCCGGAACACCCGCTTACCCGCAGAGAGGCCGTGCCGCTGAAGGCGCTGCTGAACGAGGAATTTATCATGCCCATGCCGGATTACGACGGGGAAGTGCGCTTCGTTTTGGACAAGCTGGACCACTGGCCCCACATCCTGTTTTCCGCTTGCAGCGACTATGTGATTATCAACATGGTGGCGCAGGGGCTGGGAATTTCTATTTTACCGGAGTTGCAGCTGGAAAACTTCCCCAGCGACGCCGTGGCGCTGCCCATGGACCCGCCCCAGTATCGAATGCTGGGGATGGGTGTGCCGTCCGTCAAGACCGCCTCGCCGGTGACACGGAATTTTATGCGTTATGTGGAGGCGTATGTAAAAAATCTGGAAGAGACGGCAGAGAAATGACCCCCTGCAAGCGGTTCTGAATGGGACACCGGGGGAATAGGCTGACAGCGACCTCTACGAATGAAAACACCGGGCAGGAGGACGGCTTTGCCGAAATTCCTGCCCGTATCTTTTTGAAGGGGGCGCGGGGATGGAGGGACTGGGAATGGTCATCCTCATCACGGCTGCCGCGGGGATCGGCGGTACGGGACTGGGAGGAACGGCGGCGTGTCTGCTGCACCGGGATTCCAGCCGGGTGGTCAGCTTGCTGCTGAGCTTTGCCGCCGGCGTGATGACAGCGGTGGTCTGCTTTGATTTGCTGGCGGATGCGGTGACGGCGGGGCTTTTGCGGGTGGTGGCGGGGGTTTTGATGGGCTACGGCGGGACCGAGCTGCTGAATTTTTTTATCAGCAGGGAAAACCGCCGGGAGGAGAGCAGCCTGTTTTTGGCGGGGCTTGTGATGGCGGCTGCCATCGCCGTGCACAATATGCCCGAGGGCATGGTGATCGGCGCTTCCTTCGTGGATGCGGAGGGCGGGCTGCGCTCCGGAATGATGATGGCGGCGGTCATTGGATTGCACAACATTCCGGAGGGCATGGCGGTGGCGGTGCCGCTGGTGGCGGGCGGAATGCACCCGGCAAGAGCCGCGGCTATCAGCGCACTGACAGGGGCGCCCACCGTACTGGGCGCGGCGCTTGGATACCTTTTGGGCAACATGGGTTCCGGTGTGCTGGCACTGTCGCTGAGCTTTGCGTCCGGGGCGATGCTCTACGTCGTATTCGGGGAACTGCTTCCGGAGGCGGAGCGGATGTGGACTTCCCGGATGCCTGCCCTTTCGGCGGTGGTGGGTATGATGGTGGGCATGATCATCGTATATGCATAGAAAAACACCCGACAAAGCATTTGCTTTGCCGGGTGTTTCTCTGACTGCCGCAAAGGAAGAATTGCAGCAATCAAAGAGAGGAAAGAGAGAGAAAGCTTACTTACGAACGGGCAGACGGGCGGCGCGCTTCTTGCCGTACCAGACGATGCCAATGACGTAGGCAGCGGCGGTGAGAGCGCCCACGGCATACGCAATGCCCCACGGCAGATTGAAGCCGATATGCGCGTTCATGATGTAAGTGATCGTCACAAAGGCGTACCACGCGCCCGGAATCAGAGGCATCCAGACAAATTTGGATTTGCCGCTTTCATACATCCAGACGGAGATCGCCAGGAAAGCGAACAGAGAGAGCGTTTGGTTGGACCAGGCAAAGTAACGCCACAGAATATTGAAGCCGGCGGAGTTGGTCTTTGCAAACACCAGAATGGCGGCCACCAGTGCGAAAATGACGGTGGAGAGCGTCAGGCGCTTTGCGTTGGTGCTCTGGTCAATATGGAAGGATTCCGCAATGGTCAGGCGCAGGCCGCGCAGCGCGGTATCGCCGGAGGTGATGGGAAGAACGATGATACCCAGCAGGGCGATGATACCGCCCACGTTGCCCAGAATGTCGCGGCAGACGATGCCGACGGTACCGGTGGCCATGGAGGGATTTGCCTGCTGCAGACCAAGGTTATAGACGCCCA
The DNA here is from genome assembly GCF_028693505.1 of Oscillibacter sp. Taxonomy (GTDB): domain Bacteria; phylum Bacillota; class Clostridia; order Oscillospirales; family Oscillospiraceae; genus Oscillibacter. Next base: position 60,524 of record NZ_JAQUVF010000008.1, on the reverse strand, counting down.
TGGCGGCAGCGGCCCAGATCATCGCGATGAAGCCTTCCAGAACCATCATGTTATAGAAGGTCTTGCGGCCTTCCCGCTCACTCTTCATGGTGCGGGAAATGATGGCGGTCTGGGTGGAATGGAAGCCGGAGAGAATGCCACAGGCCACGGTGATAAAGAAGATGGGCACAAAGTGCTGGACCGTGAAATAATCACCGTAGCTGAAGGGGACCTGGGTGGCACCGTCGGCGGCCATGGTGAAGGCGGCCAGGGCGGGAGACTGCCAATTGTCCCACAGGTTCAAAAGAGGATATCCCTTGATGAACAGCCCGCCAAAGACGCCCAAGGCGGAGAAGAGAAGAATGGCGCCGAAAACGGGATAGATCCGGCCGATGATGGCATCGATGGGGAACACGGTGGCAATCAGATAGTAGGCAAAAATGACACCGTAAATAATCCAGGTGGAGGGCGCGTTGGCCGCACCGGAGAAGCCGAACACCTGTGTGGCGGCAATGTCGCCCGGCGTATAGATGAACACGGCGCCCACCAACAGCAGCAGGACGCTGACAAATACGCGGTACACATTGTAAACGCCCTTATTGCTGTATCGACGAATCATTTCAGGCATTTGGGTGCCGCCGTCGCGCAGGCAAATCATTCCGGAAAAATAGTCATGCATTGCCCCGCCGATCACGTTGCCGAGGGGGATGGTGATGAAAGCGATAGGCCCGAACAAAATGCCCTGAATGGGCCCGAAGATGGGGCCGGTTCCCGCGATATTCAAAAGGTTGATCAACTGGTTTTTCCAGCTTTTCATGGGAACGTAATCCACGCCATCCTGCTTGGAGTAGGCCGGGGTTTCCCGGTCATCGGGACCAAAGACTTTCTCACAGAGTTTTCCATAGAGAGCGGCACCGCCGAAAAGAATCACAAGACCGATGATAAAAGTTGCCATGCTACACACACTCCTTACTCCCGTTCCATTCGTGCTTCGGAAGGCCTTGAGACCCAAATTCCGAAGTCACAAGGTACAATATCACTGTAACAGATTTCCAGCGAAATAGATGCTAAGGAAAGTCGAAAGAACATACAAATTTTGAAATACTATATGGTTGTTACGTTAAAAAACCGTTAATAAATTGAACGGCGCTGCACCACGGAAGAAGGGTGGCAAATACTTTTTTCGCTTGTTTCTAATTAGTCACATTTTTGCAACCGCTTTTCGGTATAATAAAGTAAAAAAGTTTCCATCCAGTCACACAGACGGGAGGGGTATCCATGCAGTGGCTTTTGCAGGACGTTTCACTGGGAAAAAACATCCAGCGGATTCGCACAGAAAAAAATATGACGCAGGCACAGGTGGCGGAAAAATTGCAGCTGATGGGGAGTCTGATGTCCCGCAGCACGCTGGCGAATATCGAATCCGGACGGCGAAATATCAAGGTCAGCGACCTCAAGGCGCTGCGCTCTGTGCTGGGCGTAGAATACGACGCCTTTTTTCGGGATTGAGTTGATGTCTATTATTTTAATAAGGAAGTGACCTCTTATGAAAACCGGATTGGTTTTGGAGGGCGGCGCTTTGCGGACGATTTTTTCCGCCGGTGTGTGCGATGCCTTTCTGGATGCGGGAATCCCTCTGCCGGATTACACAGTGGGCGTCTCCGCCGGGATCGCCTACGGCGTCAGCTACCTTTCTCAGCAGAGCCGACGGAATCTGAAACTGCTCACGACGTTTGCCAATGACCGCCGCTACATGGGATGGAAAAACCTGATCAATCCCAAAAACCGAAGCTATTTTGGATTGAAATTTTCCTATGAGACGATTCCAAATGATCTGCTGCCCTTTGACTATGATACCTTTGAAGCGTATCCGGGAACGGTGGAGGCGGTGGTCACCAATTTGGACACCGGAAAGGCGGACTATCTGCCGGTTCCCCGGCGGGATGCGCACAACCAGCTGCTGCAGGCTACCTGCGCCATCCCCATGATGTTCCCGGTGTTTCACATTGACGGAAACCCTTATCTGGACGGCGGCTGCGCCGATCCCATTCCATGGCGCCGCGCGCTGGAGGCAGGGTGCGACCATCTGGTGGTGATTTTGACACGGGAGCGGACATACCGAAAAGAGGCGGATCGCCGCTTGGGAATGCTGGACCGCTCTTTCCGTAAATATCCCAAGTTCCTTGAGACGATGCACCACCGCGCCGACGCTTACAACGAAAGCCGAGAGGCGCTTTTTGCCCTGGAGGCGGAGGGGAAAGCGCTGGTGATTGCCCCGGAGGACACCCTGGGCTGCACCCGCACGGAGCGGGATATGGAAGTCCTGCGGGCTTTGTGGCAGTCAGGCTATTTTGCGGGCCGCCGCGCTGCGGAGGAGGTTCGGACCCTCTGGAGCGAAGGTCCGGTACTCTGATACGAAGGCACTCTTCGAAAAGAAGAGTGCCTTTTGCACATTTTCACAAAATTTTTCCGGGTTGCCCCTGTCTTTGCTTTTGCTTTTACTCATTTTTTACAAAAATCGACGATTGCTCTTTCCTCCTGCGCACTTTGCATATATAATGGACGTGCTGCATAAACATATCTGATTCATCCTGTCCTTGCGGCAACCTGCAAATCTCCGAAATATGGGAATCGATAAAGGAGCATCGGCATGGACATTTTTTCTGTCTTTACCCTCTGCGGCGGTCTGGCTTTTTTTCTCTACGGCATGACAACCATGTCCAAAAGTCTGGAAAAAATGGCGGGCGGCAAACTGGAGCGCTTGCTCAAACGCATGACGTCAAATCCGTTTAAGAGTCTGCTGCTGGGAGCCGGCATCACCATCGCGATTCAATCGTCCTCCGCCATGACGGTGATGCTGGTGGGTCTGGTCAACTCCGGCGTGATGGAACTGGGGCAGACCATCGGCGTTATCATGGGGTCCAACATCGGAACCACCCTGACGGCGTGGATTTTATCCCTGACGGGCATCCAGAGTGAAAACCTGTTTGTCAACCTGCTCAAGCCGGAGAATTTTTCGCCCCTGATCGCACTGGCGGGCATTATCCTTATCATGGGCTCCAAAAAACAAAAGCGCCGGGACATTGGCCGCATCATGGTGGGTTTTTCTATTTTGATGTACGGGATGGAACTGATGAAAATGGCGGTCAGTCCGCTGGCGGATATGCCGGGATTTTCCAACCTACTGACGGTCTTTAACAATCCCCTTCTGGGCGTGCTGGTGGGCGCTGTGTTTACCGGCGTGATCCAGTCCTCCGCAGCCTCTGTGGGCATTTTGCAGGCACTGGCGCTCACCGGTTCCATTACCTACGGCATGGCAATTCCCATCATCATGGGCCAAAACATCGGAACCTGCGTGACGGCTCTGCTCAGCTCCATCGGCGTCAACCGCAATGCAAAGCGGGTGGCCGTGATTCACGTCTCCTTTAACGTGATCGGCACGGTGGTTTGCCTGATCCTGTTTTACGGCGGCAATGTCCTCTTTAACTTTGGGTTTATGGATATGACCGTCGGCGCCGTGGGAATCGCTTTTTGTCACACTGTTTTCAACGTGTTGACCACCGTTCTTCTGATGCCGTTCTCCCGCCAGCTGGAAAAGCTGGCGCGGAGGATGATCAAGAACGCGGACAAGAGCGAACAGTTTGCGTTTTTGGATCCCCTGCTGATGCGCACGCCCGGCGTTGCCATCAACGAGTGCGTGGCCATGGCCAACCGCATGGGGAAAATGGCCCACGAGACGCTGCTGCTGTCAACCGAACAGCTTGCTGATTACAGCGAGATCCGTGAGGCCAAAATTCATGAAAATGAGGACAAGCTGGATATCTATGAGGACCGGCTGGGAGCCTATCTGGTGGAGATCTCCCAGCACGGCGTATCCATGAACGATATCCAGACGGTTTCACGGCTGCTGCACGCGATTGGGGACTTTGAACGCATCGGTGACCACGCTCTCAATTTGCAGGAATCCGCCCAGGAACTGCATGAGAAGGGACTGCGGTTTTCCCAGTCTGCCGAGTCGGAGCTTCTGGTGCTGCTGGAGGCACTGGGGGACATTTTGAACAGAGCCTTCCAATGCTTTGCAAATGACGACGCGGAGGCGGCCCGCACGGTGGAACCCCTGGAGGAGACCATCGACCAGCTGATTGAGGAAATCCGGATGCGGCACATCCGCCGGCTTCAGACCGGAGAGTGCACCATTCAGCTGGGCTTTGTACTCAATGACCTTCTGACAAACTTTGAGCGGGTTTCCGATCACTGCTCCAATATCGCCGTTTGCGTGATCGAGGAACGGGACGGGCACCTGAACCGGCACGCGTATCTTCACGATGTGAAGGTGGCCGGCGACTTTACCGCCGATTTGAAGCTGGACATGAAAAAATACCGTCTCCCCAACGCCTAAGCCTTTTGAACAGGCCTGGCGCAAGAGCATTCTGACAAAAAGCGTCCTGATCCGGACATCCGGATCAGGACGCTTTTTTGCGCGTTTCACAGCAATCAATCGCCCTCTGCAAGGCGATACCCGACGCCGACTTCCGTAAAGAGATATTTCGGCTCGGCAGGGTTTTGCTCGATCTTGCGACGGATATTGGCCATATTGACCCGCAAAATCTGATTGTTTCCACCGGCCCGAGGGCCCCAAAGCTCCTTAATAATGGAGTCATAGGTCAAAACCTTTCCAGCGTATTTCCCGAGAAGCGCCACGATCCGGAATTCGCTGAGCGTCAGATGAACGTTTTCACCGCAAACCAGGACCTGATGCTTATTATAGTCGATGGTCAGGTCCCCGACGCTGTATGTGCCCTTTTGCGCAATCTCACTGTTGTCGGAGATGGTTCTTGTATGGCGGATAGCGGTCCGTACCCGGGCCAACAGCTCATCTGTGCCAAAAGGCTTTGTCAGATAATCGTCAGCCCCCAGGTCCAGCGCCATCACTTTATCTTTTTCATGAGAGCGGGCGGAGACCACCACCACCGGCAGGCTCGACCAGCTGCGCAGCTGGCGAAGAATCTCCAAACCGTCGATATCCGGCAGCCCCAGATCCAAAATAATGAGGTCTGGGCAATGTGAGGAAATCATGGACTGTGCTTCCCCTCCGGAACGGGCCAGAATCGCCTCGTAGCCATTGGTATTTAAAACAGTTGAAATAAAGTGCGCAATGCTCTTCTCATCCTCGACGATCAGAATTTTTTCGCGAATGTTCATATGGACTCCTCCTCGCTCATCAAAGGAAGCCGGAAAGTGAACTCCGCGCCGACTTCCCAATTGGTTGCTTCCATGGCGCCGCCGTGGGCCCGCACCACTGCCAGACACACCGAGAGCCCCAGCCCCATGCTCCGCTTTCCGTCACAGTCGGCGTTCTCGCTGCGCCGCAGCGTGCCATCAAACAGGGTGGGCAGGTCTTTTTCCGGAATGCCGCAGCCATTGTCCCGGACGGTAAACAGAGCATCCGTGCCCTGCACTTGAGCGCTCATATCAATATGAGTGGCCTTGCCGTGAAAAACAGCATTTTCCAAAAGGTTCGAGAGAACCTGCTCAATTAAGATGGGGTCCATGGGCACCAGCAGAAATTCATCCGGCGCGGTAACGGAAACGGTCACATTCGGAAAGCGCTTGCGAAATTTTCGGGCCGTTTCGGCAAGAACTTCCTCCGCCGCCTCGGAATCCTTGGCGATCTTCCCGGGGTCTTCTCCAATTCGGGTAATCGAGAGGAGATTCTCTACCACCCGAATGAGCCACTGGGCCTCATCACGGGCATCCTCCAGCAATTCCCGCTGCTCACTGAGCGAGAGCCCCGGATTTTCCAGCATGGCGGAGGTGGAGCCCACAATGGACGTCAGCGGGGTGCGAATATCGTGGGAGACGGAACGCAGCAGATTCGCCCGCATTTTCTCTTTTTCATTCTCACTGCGCAGCCGCTCTTGCTGCCGGGCCTGCGTGGTCAGTGTACAGGTGATGATCGAGACCATCAAAAAGGTCAGGAAGGTCAACGGATAGCCGGAAATGGTGAAGTTGACCCGCCAGTATGGAAAGGTGAAAATAAAGTTGACGCAAGCGACCCCGGAGACCGCCGCGATGAGACCGAACAGGTAACCGGTGGTCAGCCGGGAGATCAACAGTACCGCCAGAACAAACACCGGAGACGCAAACCCGTCGCTGCTGTCCGCCAACTGCAGCAGGATACAAAGCTCTGCGGCGCAGAGCAGAATAACGAGCGTAATCAAAAGATCCTGCCAGGAAAAGGGAAACAGTTTGGCCAGGCGCGAGGTTTCTTTTTTCACATGCAAGAGCAAATCCCCCTTCATAAAGTCACAGATAAAATTTCACAACCTGATTATACCATACTTGCCGTTAAATTTCTGCTAAAAAACTTCACAATCTCTTAGCGGAACCACGGGCACATAGACCGTCCAAACGGAGGCGTTAAGAAAAATGAACGAAAAAAGAAAGTGAGTTGATGGGATTTTAGCAAAAGTCAAGCTGTGATTGGCAGCGGCCAAACGGAGAAGCCTGCTATAATAAAACCATCCAAAGAACCCCAGAAAAAGGAGAGTGCAGAAAGACTATGGAAGCAAAATTGAACGAGTACCTGCGTGAGGGAGAGCATATTCGGTGGCAAAGCAAACCGGAGAATTTTCAGTTATTGGAAAGTAGCAGCAAGACACAGATCTTGCGCAAATGGGTGTTGACACTGGCTATTTGCGGCGGATTGATTATTTCGTACCTGTCCGCACACGAGCGTTCCAACAGTTTGGGATTTGTCAGCCTGATGACGTTCTGCGCAGCTGTTATGCTCATTTCTCCGATGATGGAAAAAAGAGGCCTCATGAAAAGCAGATATTGGATTACGGACCGTCGGGTCATTCAGATGACGAAAGACAAGGTATTCTACTATATGAACCTTTCTGATGTCGACAAGTACGAGATCGTGAAGGGTCTGACAGATAACGATTGTCTGGTAGTGGGCAGCCCGGTGTTTGCGGATGTGGAAAAGCATATCCGCTGGCGGGCAAGCCACCCCAAGGAGGATCCCGAGGCACTGAAGGACAGAGACCACGTGGACGGGATGATCCTTTACAATATCGGCAACGCCGCCGCAGGCGCTGCACTGCTGAAGGAACTTGGCCGTACAAAGGCCGCCTGAAAAGAAGATACAACCAAGAACGCCGTGGGCTGAACGCCCACGGCGTTCTTGCTCTGTCGATAAACCCTGAAATTTTGGAAAACGGGAAGAAAGTTACGAAGGAAACCCGGAAGGGGCGTCTCAAGGTACATTGCCGCGAGAGGGCAAGAGAGGGTGGACTGGACAATTCGTTTTAAATCTTAAGTTTTTGCGTTTTTTGAAGTTCAAAAAATCTTGCGCAGCTTGGCGAAAAACCTTTTCCGACAAGCTGCAAACGCCGTGGGCTGATCGCCCACGGTATTTTTTTAAAAAAATTTGGTGGAAAGGTGCACGCAAACGTGCAACTTTTCCGGGCAGGGAGTCTATAAGTGTCAGGCGGTTTTGAGAGGAAGTGAATCGTGAACAGACAGAGAAACGACGGCGCCTTTTGCCGGGCCTACCTGCGCACGATGGACCCGGAGCGGGCGGCGGCGGAGATTAGATGCCGGGACGGATTTGCAATGCTGGGGACAGAAACAATTCAAACGAGGCTGGAAAAAATGCGGGAGGACACCGCAGGCCAGATTCGGCGGGAGGATGCGGTGCGCCGGCTGGCGCAGCTGGCTTTCGGTCGGGCCAATGACGCGGTGAAGCTGGCGCTTCACACCGGAGAAGCAAACGTGGAAGAGCTGGACCTCTCCGCCGTTGCGGAGTTTCGCGTGACGGACAAGGGCGGCGTGGAGGTGAAACTGGTGGACCGGGTGCGGGCGCTGGAGGCGTTATGCGCCCTGCTGGAAAATGGCGGAGATCACAACAATGCGGCGGAGCTATACCGGGCGCTGACGGAAGGCTCCGGCGAAGAAGGAGGATGGGACAACGGGTAAGTGCATGTGCTTTTCTCCGAAACAACGACAGGTACTGAGGTGGTGGCTCAACAAGGACTGGGAGACAATTATCTGCGACGGAGCGATCCGCTGCGGAAAAACGTTTTCCATGGGGGTGTCCTTTTTCCTTTGGGCACAAAATCAATTTGACGGCTGTCAATTTGGACTATGCGGCAAGACCATTTCCTCCCTGCGCAGAAATCTTTTGACGGAGCTGCTTGCATACCTGCGGGGGATCGGAATGACGGTGCGGGAAAAGCGGTCGGAAAATCTTTTGATCGTACAGTTTGGGGGGCACGAAAACCGATTTTTGCTCTTTGGCGGAAAGGACGAGTCCAGCGCCGCCCTGATTCAGGGGAGCACCCTCGCGGGCGTTTTGCTGGATGAGGCGGCTTTGATGCCCAGAAGCTTTGTGGAGCAGGCGTGCGCCAGATGCAGTGTGCCGGGAAGCAGGCTTTGGCTCAACTGCAATCCAGAGGGGCCGCAGCACTGGCTTTACCGGGAGTGGATTTTGAAGGCGCGGGAGCGACGGACGCTATACCTCCACTTTACCATGGAGGACAATCCCGCGCTGTCACGGCAAATCAAGGCCCGGTACCGAAACGCATACACCGGCGTATTTTACCGCCGGTTCGTTTTGGGCGAGTGGACGGCGGCGCAGGGACTGGTATACGACTTTTTTGACCGCGCCCGGGATGCGCCGGAGCCGCCGGAGGGACCTTTTGAGGAATGGCGGATTTCGGTGGACTACGGAACGGCAAACCCCGCGTCCTTTGGCCTTTGGGGAAAACAGGGGACGACGTGGTACCGGACGGAGGAGTACTACTACGATTCCAGAAAGGCGGGCAGGCAAAAGACCGACGCCGAATACGCCGACGATCTGCAAGTGCTGGCGGGGGGACGCTCCATCCGGAAGGTGATCGTGGACCCGTCCGCGGCCAGCTTCATTGAAGTGCTGCGCCGGGCGGGATTTGAGGTGGTTCGGGCCAACAACGATGTTGCGGATGGAATCCGCGTCACGGCAGACCTGCTGCGCCAGCGGCGGCTGGTCCTCTGCCAAAATTGCGAGGACTGCTTGCGGGAGATGGAGCTTTACTGCTGGGAGGAGCGGGGCGACCGGGATGCGCCGCGGAAGGAACACGACCACGCCATGGACGAGATGCGTTATTTTGCCATGGATGTGGCGGGGGAGAGCGGCGGCGGATTTGCGGCGACCTGGGTGGAAAGACGGACATGAGGAAAGAGAGGCGGTTAAAAGAGATGAAATGGCTGAAGCGGCGGGAAGCGATGGCGGCTGCGCCTGCACAGCTGCGGGACGGAGAGCAGCAACAGTGGTGGCGGTTCGGGTGGCGGACACCGGGGCGCTGGCGGACTATCAGGCGGCATTTGAAGTGCTGGGACGGCAGGACGCGCAGATTTTGATTTGCGACAGCGCAGAGGAGACGGTGCAGCAGGCGCTGCGCACCGCCGTGGAGACGGCGTCCTCCGGCCGCAAGGAGCGCATTGCGGTCGTTGGCGGCGACGGAGACACTGTTGCTCAGCTGGTGGAACGGGCGACGGCGTTGAACAGCGAACGAGTGGTTTTGGTGGGGCCGGACGCGGTGGACAGCGACGGCGAAACCCTGCCCGCTATCTTTGCCGCCGGGGCGCTGGCGGGCGTGATCGCCGCCGGGGCGGACCCCGCCGTGCCCCTCAACGGCGCGGAGGTGAAGGGCCTGAGCGGCCTTGCCGTCGAGTATGGCGACAACGACATCGACCTTCTGGTGCGCGGCGGCGTGACGCCGCTGGAAAGCGTGGGCGGCGTGATCTCCCCCGTGCGGGGCATCACTACCAAAACCACCACCGGCGGCGCGGCGGACACCACATGGCGGGAGCTGACCACCATTTTGATCGTGGACAACATCATTCCTGCCGTGCGCGCAGCGCTGCGAAGCAAATTCTCCAGAACCAAGAACACGGTCCGGAATCGGGGCGCCATCCGCTCTCAGGTCATTGTGGAGCTGGAGAAAAAGGTGGCGGCGGAAATCATCGACAGCTACGGCGAGGTATCGGTGAGCGCTTCCGCCGACGATCCCACCGTATGCTTAGTGGAATTCAGCTTTGCGGTGGCTCACGGACTCAACCAGATCTATCTGACGGTCCACATTACGGTGTAAGGGAGAGAAAACATGGAAGTGAAGGGATTTCCCACCAGCTCCGACATTTATCTGGAGCTGGACGGCAAAAAGGTGGCGGTGGTGCAAAGCTACACCGCAAAGGCGAGCAAAGCCTCCCAGAGCGTGGAGGCCTTTGGCGAGAGCGAGCCGGTGGGCACCATCGAGGGACAGCGAAAGTACACGCTGGAGCTGACCCGTCTCTATGCCACCGACGATGCGGTATCCGACGGCATCAATTTTTACGACTTGAAGAACTTTTCTTTGGTGATCTGCAAGCCGGACCGCAAGATCATTTACAGCGGCTGCGAGTGGAGCACGATCCACGAAGAGGGCCAGCTCAACGCCATGGTGGCGGAAAAAATTACGGTGGTCGCCGCCAAGCGGATTGAGACCACGGCATGAGAGAGATCGACGAGCTGCGCCCGTTGACTGCCGGACGGCTTTTGACCATTTGGCGGGAGAGCCGAAAGGCGACGGAGGACCCACTGGAGCGGACGCTGCTCTGCAACGCCAGAGTGCTGGCGGAGTGCTGCTTTTTCGAGGGAGAGGCGGTTTTTGAAAACGAGGCGGCGGTCCTCACAACGCTGACGGGAAGGCAGATGGAATATCTGCTGGAGCGTCTTGCGGGAGACCATTCGCCCGCCGCGCCGCTGTGGAATCCCGCCTTTGACGAAGCGCGCTTCGACGCCCTGCGGGGGGGATAAACGTGGACTACATCCAACAAGAGCTGCTGCATCAGCAGGCGGCGCTGGCGAGGCTGCTGCTGGGGAAACCAGAAAAAGAGAGGGAGGCGGACCGGCAAACGGCCGCCTCCCACAGGAAAAACACCGTGCAGTCGGCGGAGACGGAACTACTGCGCCTTCCGGAGACGAGCGGAGACCGGGAGAGCGGACAGGCGCTGGAGCGGCTGTCCAAACAGATGGCGACCGTCTGGGCGGCGCGGTATGCGGACTTGGGCGATGCGGAATGGACGGAGCGCGCAGCGGGGATGGTTGAGAACCTCTCTGCGGCGCAGCGGTCCTTCCTGCGGGAGTGGCTGCAAGGCGGCGGGGGAGCGGAGACGGTTTTTGGCGGCGGGACCGACGGCGTAAAGCAGTCGGCCCGGCGGAGTGCCGCGCTGCAAGACGGAAGCGTTTCTGCCGAAAGGGGCAGGGTGGCGACGCCGTTTGCACCGGACTTAGCGGTGGAGCGCAGCGTGACGGAGCTGACGATGCTATCCCCCGCGCAGGAGCGTGCGCCCGAGGCGCTCTCCCGGCTGTTCCAGCGGGACGCGCGCCGGTATGACGGCGGATTTACCCTATACTGAAAGGGGGAGAGGCGGCGTGCACTTGACGCCGATGCGATTTAAAGATTACACCTGGCCGCACAATCCGGAGGTTTACACAGTGGAGTACCGACGCCGCATGGCGGCGCACCCGGTGCCCTTCGGACGGTGCGTTTTACAGGATTTGGGCAGCACCTACCGCGTGCTGCAGGGCGAGGGAACCTTTATGGGAAAGAACGCCTATCGGGAATTCCAAAAGCTGGCGGCGGTTTTCTGCCAGAGCGGCTCGGGGGTGCTGGTGCATCCGGTATGGCCTGCGGAGCAGGCCTACTTTGTGGCGCTGCAGGTCACGGAAAAACCGCTGCCGGATTACGTGCATTACAGCTTTACGTTTTGGGAGGACTGCGGTGCGCCGGGCGGTCTTACGGAAACGGACGATGGGGTGGGCGCGACTTCCGGTCAGGGCCAAAGCGCTGCCGGAGGCAGCCAGCACGCGGCAACGGTGTATATCGTGCGGAAGGGAGATACCCTGTGGGGGATCGGAAAGCGGTACGGCGTGACGCTCACCCAGCTCATCGCCGCCAACCCGGGCATTAAAAATCCCAATCTGATCTATCCCGGCGACAGGGTGACGATTCCATGACGGGAAGAATTTTTACCAGCGACCACCACGTATACGATTTTCCTGCGCCCCTTGCGTGGAACGTGGTCCACACGGGAACGGTGCCCTGCGACAGCTTCTCCATGACGTTTTTGTACGAGCCGGATATGGCGCCGGTACTGAAGCTGGCGGCGGGCTTTGCCGCGATTGAGGGCGGAAAAACCGTGCTGCGGGGAATCGTGGACGAGTACACGGTGGAGCTGGGAACAGATGGGCTGACGGCAAACATCGTGGGCAGAGGTTACGCGGCAAGGCTGCTGGATAACGAGTCGAGGCCCCTTACCTATCAAAGCGCCACACTGGCGGAGATCGTGCGTTCCCATGTGACGCCCTACGGCATCACCTGCGGGGAAATGGCGAATCTGCGGGCAAGCTCCGTCTACACGGTGGCGTCCGGGTCCAGCCAATGGAAGGCGCTGGAGGGCTTTTGCCGGACCTACGGCGGCTTTACGCCCCGGTTCAGTCCCGACGGAAAACTGCTGGCGACGCCGGAGAAGGTAGGGAAGCGCCTGACGGTCAAGGACGGGGACATGGTGCTCTCCTGCACGCTGCGGGAGGATCACTACGGCGTTTTGACAGAGGTACTGGTGATCGACAAGACACGCAACGTCTCTTACAGTGTGAAAAATCAGGACATGCTGGAAAAGGGCGGGCAATGCCGCAGGGTGATCTACACCCCGGGGCAGAGCACCTGGGACGCCATGCGCTACACCGGCGAGTACCAGATCAAGCAGTCCCGGCAGGAGGAGAAAACGGTGACGCTCTGCCTGCCCGGCAGCGTTTTGGCCGCTCCGGGAGACCGCCTGACACTGGACCTTGCGCACATGGGACTTTCGGGCGAGTTTCGGGTGGCGGAGGCGGAAAATATATTTTCCGCGGAACAGGGCGCCACGGTGAAGCTGACAGCAAAGGAGGCGTAGACGATGTGGCTTTCCAGTAAAATGCGGACGGCGCCGCCCACGGCGGACACGGATTTGGGCGTGACGACCATCAGCGGAGACAGCGTGGGCGTTGTGACCCGGGGCGAGGTGAGAGCACTGCCGGTATACGGACCCGGCGGGTACATCTGGATGCCGGAAAACGGAACGACCGTACTGGTCATCAAGGGCGGACCCGGCGGAGAGGAACAGTGCGTGGCGGGGATGCGGCAGGAGACGATTCCGGTGGGAATGCTGCCAGGAGAGGTCTATCTGCACGGGCCCAACGACACAAGCGTCTACCTGCGGCAAAATGGCGCGGTGGAGCTGAGAGGGGACGTGGAGATTTCCGGAAGCCTCATGGTGAACGGAGTGCCCTATCAGCCCTGCACCTGCGGCGGAGAGGAGACACCGTAAAAAATGGAACTGGAACTGAGAGATGGGGATTACGTGCCCGACGGCGTGGGCGGACTGCGGCGACTGGGCGGTCGGGAGGAGCTTTTGCAGCGGGTGCTGTTTCGCCTGCGGGCGAGAAGGAGAGCGTTTCCGTTTCAAGAGAACCTTGGAAGCCGCCTTTGGCGTTTGGGGCAACTGCCCCCTTCCCAGCGGCAAAGCGCCGCAGCACAGTATGTGGCGGAGGCCTTGGCGGAAGAAGCGGACCTTACGACGCAGACTGTGGAGCTGCGCGTTGCATCGGACGGAACGGCCGTCATCACAGCACAGCTGGCTTATGGCGGAGAGATTTTGAACGTTACGCTGGATCTCCGCGTATGAAAGGAGCACAGAGGTGAAAAGCATTGAGGAGATTTATCAGGAATTAAAGGACGCTTTCGCGGAGCGGGCCGGATTTGACCCCGACGACGGCTGCGATCTGGCGGTGCGGCTTTGGGCCGCCGCGGCACAGATCCAGGCGCTGGGGGTACAGGCGGACTGGGTGCTGGACCAGAGCTTTCCCCAGACGGCGGAGGGCGTCTATCTGGACCGCCACGCAGCCATGCGGGGAATTACCAGAATGCCGGCCGTGCAGGCGGTCGGCGCACTGCGCTTTTCGGTCAAGGTCGCGCCGACGGAGGCACTGCACATTCCCGCAGGGACGGTATGCATGAGCGCGGACGAGGGCCGCTTTCAAACGACCCAGGAGGCTGTCATTGCCTCGGGAGCGCTCTATGCGGATGCATCCGCCGAGGCGCTGGAGGGCGGCAGCGGCGGCAATGCGATTGCCGGAGCGGTCTCGATCCTGACGGCCTGTCCGATGGCTGTGACGGGCTGCACCAATCCGGCGGCCTTTACCGGCGGCAGCAATGAAGAGGACGATGAATCGCTGCGAAGGCGTATTCTGGAAAGCTATCTGAGACTGCCAAACGGCGCCAATGCCGCGTGGTACGAAACCACCGCCATGGCCCACACCGGCGTTGCCGCAGCCAGAGCGGTGGGCCGGGCCAGAGGAATCGGCACCGTGGATGTGTATATTACAACGGAAAGCGGACTGCCGGGGGAGGAACTGCTGGCAGAGGTGACGGCGGCACTGTCCCAAAAACGGGAGATTGCCGTGAATGTACAGGTGAAGGCACCGACGACCAGCGCGGTGAATGTGGAAGTGGCGCTGGCGGCAGAAAAAAACACGGAATTTGCCACCGTGAAGGCGGCTGCGGAGCAGGCAATCCTCGGCTTCTTTAACGGACGCCTTTTGGGAATGCCGGTTCGCCTGGCCGAGCTGGGCAGCCGACTGTACGCGCTAAAGGGCGTGGAAAATTACCGCATTTCGCAGCCTGCCGCTGATTTGGCGGCCAGCGACACGGTGCTGCCGGTCATAGGGACGCTGACGGTGACAGAACTGGAGGAGTAAAGCATGTATGAAGAATACCTGCGCCGGCTGCTGGAACCCCTTGGCGTGTATGCTTTTACGGAAAACAGCATCAGCGGAGCGGAGATTTGCGCGCTGGGCGCGGGGCTGGATGCAATCGGCGACCAGCTGGAAACGGCGGAAAAAGAAGCGCTGACGGCCACGGCGGAGGAAGAAGGACTGCGGCGCAGAGAAAACCTTTTTGCCCGCAGGAGCGCCGCTGCAACCGCAGAGGACCGGCGGGCTGCAATCGCGGCGCTGTTACAGATCGACGGGGACAGCCTGACGCCGAGTGACATCAACCGCACCATCCTTGGCTGCGGTATCCGCGCCCGGGCCATGGAAATTGACACCGGACATCTCCAGGTAATTTTTCCGGACGTGGGCGGCGTCCCGGCGGAGTTTGACCAGATTCGGGACATCATTCTGGACATCCTGCCCTGTCATCTGGAGGTGGAGTTCTACTTCCGGTACATGACATGGACAGAATGCGAGCGCGGCGGCTACACATGGGCGATGGTGGAGGCGGCAGGACACACCTGGGATACCTTCCAAATGGCGCCACCAGCGGAGGATTAACTGAATGGAACAGGGAGAGAGCGTCCGCCTTGCGGGACTTGAGGAGAAAGTGGCAGGCATCCAGAGACGGGTGGCCCGGCTGGAAGAGGATCAAACGGCGCTGAACCGGCTAGCCACCGCCGTTGAGGTGCTGGCAACCCGACAGGAAAGTATGGGGGCCACGCTGGATCATCTCAACGAAAAGGTGTCCGTGCTGGAGGCGAAGCCCGGTCGGCGGTGGGAGAGCCTTTCCGACAAACTGCTGTATGCGGCGGCGGGCGCTTTCTTGGCATGGGTTTTGGCGGGAATGCCGGGAGCGTGAGAGAATGCAGACTGGAAAAAGAAAACGAATGGGATTTACAAATCGGGCGGCGACGGCGGTCCTGATAGAAGATCTTCTGGTTACGCTGGGATGCCTGATCCTGTGCTTTTTATCTATTGGACGGAATTTTGACGGAAGCCTTCCGTATCTTTCGGCGCTGATCGCGCTGGAGCAGGTGAAGGTGAGCGTTGTACTGCCGTTTGTAATCAACAAGTCCAAAGCGGAAAATACCCGGGGCGGCATCACGTATGAAACGGCGATCCAGACCACACAGCCCCGGGTGGATTGCTGAGAGGAGAAAAAATGACGGAAATTCTTAGAAAATTAAAAAGCCGAAAGCTGTGGCTGGCGCTGGGCGGTCTGTTCGCGGGGGTCGCGATGGCGTTCGGCGTAGACAGCGGAGAGCTGCACACGTTGGCGGGCGCCGTGACGTCGGTTGCGTCCGTGGTGGTTTACATTCTGACGGAGGGCAACATTGACGCCGCGGCAATCGGCACGGCTGCCAAGCAGGTGCAAGAGGCCGCAGAGACGGTGACCGGACATGACGGCGACGAAAATTCTTGAGCTGGCGCGCAAAGAGCTATCAGTCAAAGAGGCGCCCGCCGGAAGCAATTGCGTAAAATACAACACGGCCTATTATGGCCGAAAGGTTTCGGGGGCGGCGTATCCGTGGTGCTGCGTGTTTTTGTGGTGGCTTTTCCAAAGCGCCGAGGCCCCGGAACTGTTTTACGGCGGCGGACGCACGGCGTCCTGCGGGGCGCTGATGGCGTATGCAAAACAGCACCGGCAGTATGTGACGGAGTATCGGGCGGGCGACTTGGTGTTTTTCCGATTCAGCGGGCAGGGCGGACCGGAACACGTGGGAATCGTCCTGGAGGTACGGGCGGACGCACTGGTCACCATTGAGGGAAATACCGGGGCCGGAAATGACGCCAACGGCGGGCAGGTCCAACAGCGCGTTCGACGGCTGGGCACTGCGCTGGGGGCCTTCCGGCCCAATTATGAGGAGGATGAAATGGACCAGACAACGTTCAACGGCTTGGCCGATGCCTGGCTGGAAAGCCGGGCGGAATTGGAACCGAGCATCGACACGGAGGAGGGCCGCAGCGCCCGGTCCTGGGCGGAAGAGCAGGAGATCATTCTGGGAGACCGGTCGGGACGGAAACAGTATCGCAGCTTCTGCACCCGGGAGCAGGTTTTGCTGTTCCTTTACCGGATGATGGAAAAAATAAAACGGTGAAAGTAGAAAGCCAAACCCTTTTCCCTGAATTGACATGGGCTGCGAAGTATTATAGAATAGCGCCACGAAGGGGTGGTGCCAATGGGACTGGAAGCCTATTTCCCGGCATGGGATCAATTGAGCGAAGCGGAGAGAGCTTTGCTGCGCGCATCGGCAACAAAGCGTACGGCGAAAAAGGGAACGCTTTTGCATAACGGCTCCGCGGACTGTGTCGGGCTTTTTGTGATTTGCTCCGGGCAGCTGCGGGCATTCATTCTCTCGGAGGAGGGAAAAGAGGTCACCATTTACCGCCTTTTTGAGCGGGACCTGTGCCTGTTTTCCGCCTCCTGCATCATGAACAGCCTGCAATTTGAGATCACAATTGAAGCGGAAAAGGATTCCGAGCTCTGGGTCATTCCGGCGGAGGTCTATAAGCGCCTGATGGACCAGTCCCTCGCGGTGGCCAACTACACCAATGAACTTATGGCGGCGCGGTTTTCCGAGGTCATGTGGCTGATTGAGCAAATCATGTGGAAGAGCTTTGACAAGAGGCTGGCATCGTTTCTGCTGGAGGAGAGTACGCTGGATGGCAGCGACACCCTGCAAATCACCCATGATAAAATTGCAGCCCATATGGGGACGGCGCGGGAAGTCGTTACAAGAATGCTCCGCTACTTTCAGTCGGAGGGCATGGTGCGCTTGAGTCGCGGAGCCATCGAGCTGAAGGATCGGGCGGGGCTGCGGAAACTGGCCGGGTGAACAGCGCGAAAGTATTCAAGTACATAAAAAGAAGGCGCACATTCCGAAGAATGTGCGCCTTCTTTTTATGTACAGAAACAAGGGCGTGCCGACGCAGGCCCGATCAAATATCGGATACTCTGGTCCGCCAAGAGATCTCGGCGTCCAACTCCTTTTTCAGCTTTGCGTTTTCTGTGGTCAATTCATCATAGTGACGGCTTTGAATATAATATTTGACAAAGCTGAATGTGGCCTCCTGAAACTCCTCTTCCGAGTACTGGGGCAGAAGGGACCCGTTGATCCGCCGGAGTCCCTGCACGGAAATGACCACAAGACGGCGGTTCTTTTCCGACAGCTGAATGATCTTCAGATTTTCCGGAATATCCAGCTTCAAATCGTATATGGAGTTGACATTTTCCAGCAGTTTGCGTTGCTCGGGTTTTGCCGAGACAATCACGCCGTATTTTTCAAACAGACTTTTCAAATAATCGGCGGAAACTTCCTCTCTGGTAATGGTCCCTTTGCCAATTCCCGAAAACATCGTATTGGAAAGAGAAAAGCTGACAAATACCTCGTTGCCTGTTTTGGGATAGCTCATGATCGTTTACCTCCCGATGTGTTCTTAGATTTAGATCACTGGGGCGTCGCCTCTTCTGCAATCAGTATATCATACGTTGCGTAAAAAGCAATATAAATTTGCGCAAACAATGCGCAACAATAAATGACGCCGCCGACCAGACTCCGGGCATCGACAAAAAGAACACGTTTCGGGGCTTTTTTAGGATAGCCGCTTCTCCAGAAGAACCAAATGAATGCCGTCAAGCCCGTTAAAGACGCATGGAACGATGCCCGCCTCCGCATAACCGAGCTTGCTGTACAAAGCGCGCGCGTTGGCGTTTTTTTCATTTGTGTCGATTCTGAGATAGTTGCACCCGTGGGATTTGGCATAGTTTTCATAAAATGCCACAAAGCTTCGACCATAGCCTTTTCTTGCCGCCCCGGGGGAAATCACCAGGGTATGGAGCACCATGACTTCCTGGTCGGACGCGGCATAGCGCCAGTTCGCCCCGCGGTAGACATCCACCTGCTGTTGGTTGATGATCCCGGTTCCAACGATCTTTCCGTCATCCTCCTGCACAAACAGGTCGCCCCGGTTCAACGCAAGCTCCGCAGTTGCGGCGGTGGGATAGATGCCGCGCTTCCATCCGATGGTGACAAGACCGCTTTCTTCCGCAGTGTGAATCGCTGAAAATATGGCTTCAATGGCGGGCAAATCCGCCGCCGTTGCGTTCCGAATATCCATTTGCAGTACCTCCGGCTGGTTTTACAGCCCGTAAATTTTCGTTTCGGCCCTTTGCCGTGAAAGCGAAGAAACGCCCCGTCCACCCCAAACCGAAGCCCAGCATTCCCGTTCCCTCGCGGCGAAGCCCAGTGAAACGGGTTCACCGCGAAAGCGAAGAAATTCCCTGTCGGGCTAAGAAGCCTCGCCCGCAGGCGGGGATTCGTGCCAAACAGGGAATTTCAGAGTTGGTACCGGTGGTGGGACTCGAACCCACACGGTGTCGCCACCGGCGGATTTTGAATCCGCTACGTCTACCATTCCATCACACCGGCGAAACTTTTTTCATTATACAGGAAGAAAAAGAAAATTTCAAGAGGAAATTTACTTCCTTTGAAAAAATGAATGGAACGTAAAATGCGGGAAAAATCAGAAGAAAGGCTACACAAAGTTTGAAGAACGTGTTATCATATATCAATTAAAGTATGCATTTTTGGAAGGGAGTGAAAGCCGATGCGGCATTTTTTTCGCCTTTTGGCGCTGACGGGTGCGCTGGTGCTGACGGTGATACTGGCAAGCGGCTGCAGCTCCGATATCAATTTGACGTTCAATCCCCAGGAGTTATACAGCCTTCCAAAGCTCCCGGCGAAGTATACGGAGCTGAACAACCGAATCAATGAAATCTTGAAAGACGGCGCGGAATACGCTGCGCCGGTGGCGGGAACCAATATTCAGCCCGTGCAGCTGCGGGATTTGAACGGAGACGGACGGGAGGAGGCTCTGGCCTTTTTTCGGAATACGTCGGATGAAAAACCGCTGAAAATCTATGTGTTTACCGCCGCCGGAGAGACGTATGAGCAGACGGCGGTGATCGAGGGAAGCGGAACGGCTATTTACAGCATCGCGTACAACGATCTGGACGCAGACGGCCAGACGGAGCTCATCGTGGGCTGGCGGGCCAGCACGGAGCTCCAGGCGCTGACGGTCTATGCGCTGCGCCCCAACGGACCGCTGGAGCTGGTTCGCACGGATTACGTGAAATACGGCGTGCTGGATCTGGACGAAAATCAATTACAGGAGCTGGTGGTCCTGCGGTCCGTGCCGGACGGGGAAGGCGCCGCCGATTATTACAGCTGGAACAGCGGCGCGCTGAAGGTCCGCTACTCCGTCCGAATTTCCATGACGATGGCGGAGCTGAGCCAGCAGGGCCGGGTGACCCGGGGAACGCTGTGCGGCGGGGAACCTGCGCTGTTCATCACCGGTGTGGTGGAGTCCGCGCGAACCGTCACGGATATTCTGGCCATTCGCAATGGGGAGCTGACCAATGTCGTGCTTTCCGCCGCCACGGGCGTCTCCACGGAGACGGCGGTGTTCCGGTCCCTGTACCCCACGGACATCAATGGGGACGGGCTGACGGAAGTACCCAAGCCTGCGTTTTTGCCCGCGTGGGAAAACAGTACCGATTTTTACCAGCGGATCGATTGGAGCTGCTATACGATCGACGGCAAGGCCGAAACAGTGATGAGCACCTACCATGATACGGAGGACGGGTGGTACTTCCAGCTGCCGGAAAAGTGGTTTGACCAGATTTTGGTGAGCCGCAGTGTGGTGCCGGACGAGGCCGCCGTCACCTTCTATATTCGAAACGGGCGCGGACAGGCGTCTGAGCCGTTTTTACGGATCGTTGCCATCACGGGGACCAGCCGGGAAAACCGGGCGGTGCGCGGGAATCGCTTCAACCTTGTCCGGAAGGCGGAAACCATCTATGTGGCGGAATTGCTGGAGGCCAATGAGACCTGGGAGTACGGCATGACGGAGGACGAGGTAAGGGCCGCGTTCAGTCTGATTACCGGGGAATGGACGGAAGGCGACAACTGAGAAAGGATGCAATCCATGAAGAAAGTATTGGTTTTGGAAGACGAATCCAGTATTCGCAGTTTTATCGTCATCAATCTGCGCCGGGCGGGGTATGACGTCATTGAAGCGGAAACCGGCGAAGAGGCGCTGGAGCGCCTGAAGGAGAATCCCAACACCAAGGTGGCGCTTTTGGACATCATGCTGCCCGGAATCGACGGGTTTGAGGTCTGCCGCCGGATTCGGGCCACCAACATGAAGATCGGGATCATCATGCTGACGGCCCGCTCTCAGGAAATGGACAAGGTGACGGGCCTCATGACCGGAGCCGATGACTATGTGACAAAGCCCTTTTCTCCGGCAGAGCTGACCGCGCGGGTAGACGCGCTCTTTCGCCGCTCCGGCGGGGAGGAGGCGCCCCAAACGGGCGAAATCCAGCAGGACCCGTTTTTGCTGAATACGCGAAACCGGACGCTGGAAAAGAACGGACAGCGCATCAAGCTGACGCAGGTGGAGTATTCCATCATGAAGGTGTTTATGGAGAATCCCGGAAAGGCCCTCTCCAGAGAGGAAATTCTGGATATGGTCTGGGGCCGGGATTACTTTGGGGAGCTGAAGATCGTGGATGTGAACATCCGGCGTCTGCGGCTGAAGATCGAGGACAACGTGCAAAACCCCATGTACATCACGACGGTCTGGGGCTTTGGGTATAAATGGGGCTTTTAAAATAGTGATTGCCGGTGCGTACCGGAGAGGGCGGTGAGGACCTGTGGCGGAGGAAGAGAAAAATTTAAAATGGAAAACCCTTCGGCTGCGGGGCCTGCGGCAGCGGTGGATTTTTAATACCGTGACGCCGGTGATGGTTTTGCTGATTTTGCTGGTGGCACTATTTTCCACCGGCGTTTCCAGCTATTACTACCGGTCTATGCTGGACGGACTGGAAAAGCAGGCGCAGGCGCAGGCCGGCGCATTCAACGACTACTTCATGGATAACGGCTATACCAACTACTATCAAAAGGCCATGCAGTCCACCAGTGATTTTGAGGACAAGGATCACGTGGAAATGCAGTTTATCAGCAGCAGCGGCCGCATCCAGATCTCCTCGACCTCCAATCTGCTGGCGGGCACCGCGCCCGGCACGGACGACATCACCCAGGCCATCGCCAAAAATCAGACGGCGGTGTACCGCGGGCGGGACGCCGAAACGGGAGAGAACATTCTGGCGGTCTCCCATCCCCTGACCTCCAACGGCAAGGTGGTGGGCGTCATGCGGCTGGTCACCTCCCTGCGGGCGGTGAACCGGCAGGTAATGCTGGCGCTGCTGGCGATTTGTCTGGTGGCCGCGCTGTCGCTGGCGCTGGTTGTGATCTCCAATCTGCTGTTCATCAACAACGTGGTGGAGCCGGTGGCCGTGGTGACGGAGGCGGCCAAGCGGATTTCCGCAGGCGGCTATGGCTTCCAGATCGAGAAAAAATATACGGACGAGCTGGGCGAGCTGGTGGATAATATCAACGACATGTCCTTGAAAATCGGACAAAACGAGAAGATGAAGGGCGAGTTTATCTCCTCCGTTTCCCACGAGCTGCGCACGCCGCTCACCGCCATCAACGGCTGGGGCGAGACGATTTTGGAGGACCCCACGGGAGACCCCATGCAGCTGCGGCGGGGCATCCGCATCATTTTAAACGAATCCCGCCGTCTTTCCACCATGGTGGAGGAGCTGCTGGAATTTTCAAAAATGGAGGACGGCCGCTTTACGCTCCGCGTGGAGCAGGTGGATTTGCAGGCGGAATTTGAGGATGCCATCTTTACCTACCGGGAGCTGTTCCGGCAGGAGGGGATCGAGCTGGACTACGAGTCCGGCGACGCCGAACTGCCGCCCATCTCCGGCGATCCGGAACGGCTCAAGCAGGTTTTTTGCAATGTGCTGGACAACGCGGCAAAGCACGGCGGCTCCGGCAAGCATATCTCCAGCTCCATCTGCGAGGAAGGCGGGCAGCAGGTGGTCCGCGTCCGGGACTACGGCCCCGGCATTCCAGAGGCGGAGCTTCCCTACGTGAAGCAAAAATTTTACAAGGGTTCCTCCAAGGCCCGGGGCAGCGGCATCGGCCTTGCGGTCTGCGATGAGATCATCGCGCTCCACGGCGGAACGTTTACCATCGGCAACGCGGAGGGCGGCGGCGCCGTCATCACCATCCGCCTGCCGGAAAAAGATTAAAAGTAGAACTAATGTTTGATTTCTGGAAAAGAATCTGATAGAATGGGTCAATAGAAAGGAAAGCTCATGGCAGAAAAGAACTCCTGTGCCTTTCGCACCAGCATTGGCGGACAGGCGCTTATCGAAGGCATCCTGATGCGCGGACCGGAAAAGCAGGCCATCGTGGTCCGGGATCAGGAGGGCAAGCTGGTGGAAAAGGTGGAGGCGCTGAAGCTGGTCCGGGACCGCTACCCCATCCTCGGGGTGCCGCTGATTCGCGGCACGGTCAATTTTTTGGACTCCATGGTCAACGGCGTGAAGGCGCTGATGTACTCCGCGGACTTTTATCCGGAGGAGGAGAGCGTCCAGCCCTCCAAGCTGGAGCAGTGGATGGAAAAGCACCTGAGCAGCAAGAAGGTGGAAAGCGCCGTCGTGGCGCTGGCCGTGGTGCTGGGCGTTGGCATGAGCGTCTTTTTGTTCATGGTGCTGCCCACGTTTCTCACCGGCGGACTGCTGCACTTTTTTCCGGATTTCCCGCTGTGGGGGCGGAATCTGGTGGAAGGTCTGTTTAAAATCGTGATCTTCATGCTCTACCTGGTGGCTTGCTCCAGACAGAAGGATATTTTTCGGGTTTTTCAGTATCACGGCGCGGAGCATAAGACCATCTTTTGCTACGAGGCGGGCTTGCCGCTGACGGTGGAAAATGTCCGGGTGCAGCCCCGCCACCATCCCCGGTGCGGGACAAGCTTTTTATTTGTGGTGATTTTTGTGTCGATCCTGCTCTCCAGCGTGGTGTTCGGCATCTGGCCCATCACCAACGTCTGGCTGCGGACGGCGGTGCATCTGCTGCTGCTGCCGCTGGTGGTGGGCATCACCTATGAGTTCAACCGCTGGGTTGGCCGCCACGTGCAGGAGAGCGCCTTGGCAAAGGCACTGACGGCCCCGGGGCTGTGGATGCAGAACTTCACCACCAACGAGCCGGACGACAGCATGATCGAGGTCGCCATCCGGTCTTTGGAGCTGGTGCTGCCCAGTGAAAAGGGGAAGGACGCGTGGTAAGGCCGCGGCGGTCCCTGTCAGCGGAGAAATCCGCCAATTAACCGTAACGGAGCGTATCATGGCTATCACATATAACAATCTATATTTGGATATTCGTCAGCAGCTGCGGCGCTCCGGCATGGACGCCGCCACGCTGGAGGCCCGGGAACTGGTGTGCTTTGGAACCGGAAAAAGCCGGGAGGAATTGAGCCGCAGCGGCGGACTGTATGCCTCACCCGAGGTGGAGAGCCGCGTGCGGAGTCTGGTGGAGCGTCACCTTGCGGGGGAGCCGGTGGCTTACCTCATCGGGGAGTGGGAATTTTACGGCTTGCCGCTGGACATTTCCCGGGACGTACTGATCCCCCGGCCGGACACAGAGGTTCTGGCGGAGCAGGCCATCGGCTATATCAAAACGCTGGGCGATTGCCGAGTGCTGGACCTGTGCGCCGGCAGCGGCTGCATCGGTCTTGCCGTGGCGGCGCAGGCGCCCCAGGCCCGGGTGGTGCTGGGGGAGTGGTCCGACGCGGCGCTGAAGATCTGCCGGCAAAACATTCGCCGCAACGGCCTTTCTAGCCGGGTGGTGCCCATGCAGACGGACGCCCGGGAGCGGGCGGATAAGGCGCTGGGCGAGTTTCGGTGCATTGTCAGCAATCCGCCCTATATCCCCGGAGCGGATATCGAGGGACTGGACGCGTCGGTGCGGGACTATGAACCCCATCTGGCGCTGGACGGCGGCGACGACGGACTGGATTTTTACCGCAGCATTTCCGAAAAGTGGAAGGACGCGCTGGCAGTGGGCGGACGGCTGTATTTTGAAGTCGGCATCGGTCAGGCGGACAGCGTGCTGCGCATCATGCGCGCACAGGGCTTTGGCGATATTCAGGTGGTGAAGGACCTGCACGGGATTCCCCGGGTGGTGTTCGGCACGTTGTGCAAGGAAATTTAAAGGCAACCGTTTAGGAGGAGAGAATTATGGCAAAAGAGAAAGCGCCGCTGCCCTCGGCAGCGCCGGCAAGCGACAAAAAGCAGGCCATCGATTCCGCGATGGCCCAAATCGAGAAGATGTACGGCAAGGGCTCCATCATGCGATTTGGCGACCGGACCAATCTGGATGTGGATTTTATTCCCACCGGCTCTCTGGCGCTGGATGTGGCGCTTGGGATCGGCGGGCTGCCCAAGGGGCGGATCGTGGAGATTTACGGGCCGGAATCCTCCGGTAAGACAACGCTTGCCCTGCATGTGGTGGCCCAGGCCCAGAAAAAGGGCGGCGAGGTGGCCTTTGTGGACGCCGAGCACGCGCTGGACCCCTCCTATGCCCGGGCTTTGGGGGTGAAGGTGGAGGAGATGCTGATCTCCCAGCCGGATACCGGCGAGCAGGCACTGGAGATCACCGAGGCGCTGGTGCGCTCCGGCGCCATCGACGTCATCGTGGTGGACTCCGTTGCGGCGCTGGTGCCCCGGGCCGAGATCGAGGGCGAGATGGGCGACAGCTACGTGGGATTGCAGGCACGGCTCATGAGTCAGGCGCTGCGCAAGCTCACCGGCGCCATCGGCAAGACCAATACCATCGTCATCTTTATCAATCAGCTGCGGGAAAAGGTGGGCGTGATGTACGGCAATCCGGAGGTCACCACCGGCGGCCGTGCGCTGAAATTCTATTCCTCCGTGCGCATCGACGTGCGCCGGATCGAGGCGCTGAAAAACGGCTCCGAGATCATCGGCAACCGGACTCGCGCCAAGGTGGTCAAGAATAAGGTGGCCCCCCCCTTCCGGGAGGCGGAGTTTGACATCATGTACGGCGAGGGCATCACCCGGGAGGGCGAGCTGGTGGATCTGGGCGTCAAGCTGGATCTGGTGCAAAAGTCCGGCTCCTGGTTCTCCATGGGCGAGACCCGCATCGGGCAGGGCCGGGACGCCGCGAAGAAGTATTTGAAGGAGAATCCGGAAATCGCCACCCAGCTGGAGGCGGATATCCGCAAGAATTTCGATAAGCTCATGAGCAACCAGTCCCGGATTGCCGCCAAGGCGGCGGGGCGCGCCGTGGATGTAAGCGCGGACGATTTCGACGATGCGAATTGACCGCATCGAGGCGTCCAAGCACAAAAAGGGCCGCGTTCTCGTTTTTTTGGAGGACGGCGCCTGCCTGAAAATTACGGAGCAGGAGCTGCTGGATTTCGGACTGCGGAGCGGGGACGAGCTGGATGAGACGGCCCTCTCCCGATTGAAGGAGGCCGGCGGCATCTCCAATGTGAAGGCCACAGCCGCGGACCTGATCGGCAAGCGCGCCATGTCCCGCCGGGATCTGGAACGCAAGCTGCGGGAAAAGGGCGCCGGTGAGGCGGAGGCCCGCTACGCCGCCGAGTGGCTGGAGGCTATCGGCGCCATCGATGATGGCGATTATGCGCACCTGCTGGCCCAGCACTGCGCCCGGCAGGGCTACGGACCTGCCCGTGTGCGGGAAAAGCTGCGGGAAAAGGGCGTGCCCCGGGAGCTGTGGGAGGATGCCCTCTCCGCGCTGGGGGACCCGGCGGAGGCCATCGATGCCTTTTTGGCGGGCAAGCTGCGGGGCGGTCTCCCTGACGAGCGGGAGAAAAAACGCCTTGCGGACGCATTGCTGCGCCGGGGCTTTGCCTGGCCGGACGTGAAAGCGGGCCTTGGCCGGGTTGGTATGGAGACACAGGAGGACTGAGCCTTTGCCCAAGCTGCGCCGTCTGCCGCCCGCCAAGGGCCGCTGGACGGAAAAAAGCCGCTGGCGGCTTCCGTCTGGGCGGACGGTCCAACTGGGGATGCATCCTGCCTGACGGGAGCAATCCCACTGAAATAAACCGGAGGAAATCAATTTGAGTTACAATGTTGCGTTCATCTCTCTGGGGTGTGCGAAAAATCAGGTCAACTGCGAGCAGATGATGGCGTCTGTGCAGGCGGCAGGCCACGCGGTCTGCGGCGAGGCGGAGGGAGCCGACGTGGTGGTGGTCAACACCTGCGGCTTTTTGGCCTCCGCCTGCGAGGAGGCCGTTGAGAACATTCTGGAAATGGCCGAGCTGAAAAAAGCCGGGAAAGTCAAAAAAATTCTGGTCACCGGCTGTATGGCCCAGCGCTATCAGGGCGACGTTTTGGAAGAGCTGCCGGAGGTAGACGGAATTCTGGGCACCGGCAGCTACGGCGAAATCGCCGGCGCGATTGCCGAGGTGATGGAAAAGGGCCTGCGTCCCTGCCATATCGGCAATATCCATACCGCCAACCAAAGCGGCGAGCGGATTCTCTCCACGCCGCCGTGGTACGCCTATCTGCGCATTGCCGAGGGCTGCGACAACCACTGCGCCTATTGCGTCATTCCGTCCCTGCGGGGCAAGTACCGCAGCCGCCCCATGGCGGAGCTTTTGGACGAGGCGGCGGAGCTGGCGTCGGCCGGGGTGAAGGAGCTGCTGGTCATCGCGCAGGACATCACCCGTTACGGCACGGACCTGAACGGGGAGCACCAGCTGCCGGAATTGCTGCGCCAGCTTTGCAAGCTGGACTTCCACTGGATTCGGCTCCATTATCTCTACCCCGACGAGATTACCGACGATTTGATCGAGACCATCGCGGCGGAGCCGAAGATTCTGCCCTATCTGGATATCCCCATCCAGCACTGCAACGACCAAATTCTGTCCGCCATGAACCGCCGGGATACCAAGGCGGAGCTGACGGACCTGTTTGCCCGGCTCCGGGCGGCGATCCCTGGTCTGGTGCTGCGCACCAGCATCATCACCGGCCTTCCCTGCGAGGACGAGGCGGCGTTTGAGGAGTTGTGCGTCTTTTTGCGGGAACAGAGGATCGAGCGGGCGGGGGTGTTCCCCTTCTCCCCCGAAGAGGGGACCCGGGCCGCGCAGATGGACCATGTGGATACGGAAGAGGCGCAGCGCCGGGCGGAGCTGGTGGTGGACGTGCAGTCCGACATCATCGACGATTATAACGACGCGCTTCTCGGCAGCGTCCGAGAGGTCCTTTGCGAGGGCTTTGACGGCCAGTCCCAAATGTTCTTCGGCCGCAGCTATGCCGAGTCGCCGGAGATCGACGGCCGCATCTATTTTACCGCCGACGAGACGGTGGCGCCTGGGACCTTCGTCCATGTCCGCTTTACCGGCGCCATGGACGGCGAGCTGACCGGCGAGCGTGTCTGAAGGGAGAAAAACCATGAACCTGCCTAATAAATTGACACTTTTGCGCATTATATTGATTCCTGTATTTATGGGTGTGCTCTATTGGAACTTTCCCGGGGCAAGCTATGTGGCACTGGAAATTTTCATCGTGGCAAGCCTGACGGATTTGCTGGACGGAAAAATCGCCCGGAAATACAATCTGGTGACAGACTTTGGCAAGTTTGCCGATCCGCTGGCGGATAAGATGCTGGTGACGGCGGCTATGCTGTGGTTTGTGGAAGTGGGTCAGATGCCGGCTTGGGCGCTGCTGATCGTGGTGTGCCGGGAGTTTGCCGTCAGCGGCCTTCGAATGATCGCAGCCGACAAGGGGCGCGTCATTGCCGCCGGCTGGTCCGGCAAGGTCAAGACCGCCGCGACCATGGTGTGCGTCGTGCTGATGTTTTTGCCGATCCCCGCACTGCTCAACACCCTTTGCGTCTGGGTCATCACGCTGACAACGCTCTATTCGGGCGTGGAGTATTTTCTAAAGAATCGGGACGTCATCCAATCCGCCTGACGGGGTCGCCTGCGTCGCCCCGCTCTGCATGGCTTTTCGCAAAACGGGAAAATAAGCGGCAAGGGGCGTCTCTTGATGGAAGCTGTCGGCACTGGTCGAATCGTTTCCTGAAAAAGGCATTGGCGTCCAAAGAGTATTTCCCATCCCTCCGGGACACACTGTGGCGGGAGGGAGATGGATGGCACGTTGGCTTTGGCTTTTTTGGACGTATAGCTTCCTTGGTTTCCTGCTGGAAAAGGGCTTCGCGGTGGCGACGCGGTCAACGCGACGCAGGCGGCGCTGCTTTTTGCTGCTGCCGCTTTGCCCGGTGTACGGGCTGGGCGCGCTGGCAGTGCTGGCGCTGCCCCCTTCTGCGACGGATACCTTCTGGGGGCTGGCTCTGTGGGGCGGATTGGCGGCCACCGCGGTGGAATACGCCGTTCACCTGCTGTATGAGCGGCTGTTGGGCGTCCAGTTCTGGGATTACAGCGGCGTGTGGGGAAATTTGCAGGGCCGGGTGTGCGTCCCCTTTTCTGTGATTTGGGGACTGCTGCTGGCAGTGGGGCTGCCGCCGCTGCAACGGTGGATGGTGCCGCTGCTGGACGCGATCCCGGCGGCTCTCACCTACGCGATGCTGCTGCTCTTTACTGCGGACGCGCTGCTTTCCGCCCGGGTCCTGTACCAAACCGGGGAAGCGGAGTCGGTACGGTATCCCCTTTGGCAATGGAAAAAGCCTCCGGCGTAAGCCGGAGGGCTTGAGACTGTGGAAAAAGCCTATTGGCTTTTTCCACAAATGGCTTCGCTGCGCTCCGCGCCTCATATGCCCGCTTTCAGCGGACAATTCGACGCTCGCTTCGCGTAAAGTGTTTTCGCCCACGTACAAGCCGCGTCCGAAAACGGATTTAATTTTTTGCCGCCCCGGCGGCAAACTCTGTGAGACCTTTTCGACAAGCGAAGCCTCCGGCGTAAGCCGGAGGCTTTTTTTGCGTCAACGCGCTTTTTTGCAGTGAGACTTTGGCAGGGTGGAAAGGGCCCGCTTGTAGCGACACAGGTGCTCCTGACAGGCGCTGCATTGCAGGGAAGCGTTGCCGGATTCAAAAAACCGCTCCGGGTGAAGGCGGTAGGAAAGCTCCCAGCGAAAAAAGATGACCGCAGCCAAAAGGCAGGCGGAGCGGGCGTAAAAGCCCGGAAGTGCCAGCAAAGGCGTGCAGAGCATCAGGTAGTCCCAATTATAGATGCGGCAGGTGGTACAGCAGCGATTGCCCATCAGCCACACCTGGAAGGGGCAGAAAAAGAGAATGCAGACGATGTCGCATACCCCGTAAAACCCCGTGAGAAGGACTAAAAACCGCCCGTCCACCCATCCGCGCCAATAAAGCAGGAAAAAGAGTGCGTTGACTGCCGCCCAAAGAGCGAGGACGCGGAGAGCGCCCCGGTCCGCTGGCCAAATTTCTGCCTTGCCCGGCGTGTGGCCGGTGGAGAGAAAGCAGCGGGCGAATTCCTTTTGACAGCCCAGACTTTCCATGCGGGAGGGGAACAGGCGAAAAACCATGGACCCCATCAGGGCCAGCCATAAAACGAGCAAGGGGGTGGGGGAGAGGGGAGCGGCGGCAAGATCGGCGGAAAACCGCGCCGGGGCGGCCAGCGCATAGACCAGAAGGAACAAAAACGCGGCAGTGCGCGCCCCCAGAGAACAAAGATAAAACCAGCTGGTTCGATTGGTACTTTTCATGTAGAAACAGGGCTCCTTCTCTTTTCTAAACAATGCTGATCCAGCCATTGAAAGATGTCGTCATAGACGGTTTCCCGGCAGTCCTCCTGCAAAATTTCATGCCGCAGACCGGGGTAGAGCTTGCAGTGAACCTCCCGGACGCCTGCGCGCTGAAAGCTGCGGTACGCGCGATGGACGAGAGCGCCGCAATCGCCCACCGGGTCCATGGCGCCGGAGAGGAAGAGAATGGGCATGTCCAAATTCATTTTGCGAAGATTCCCCGGCCTTGCGATCTGGGAAAGGCCCCGCAGCATCTCCTGAAAAAGCCCGATGGTGGGCGCTTCCCCGCAGAGAGGGTCCGCGAGATACCGGTCTACATTTTCGCAATTGCGGGAGAGCCAGTCAAACGCGGTGCGATTGGGCGCAAAGCGCTTGTTATAGGCGCCGAAAGCCAGCCGCTCCACCACGGAGCTGACCTGCTCCCCACCGAGCTTTCGCGCCTGGGCGGCGGCGATGACTCTGCCGCCGGCAAGAAGGGCGGGGGACATCTGACCGGTGCCCATCAGAATCGCGCCGTCCACCGTGCCGGGATAGCGGATGAGGTAGGTCCGGGCCAGAAAGGAGCCCATGGAATGGCCCAGCAGAAAGAAGGGCCTGCCGGGAAACCGCTCTCCGGCAAGATTTCGGCGGGTATAGAGGTCCTGCGCCACCCAATCCCAGCTGCCCTTTGGCCCAAAGTACAGCCGGGGAGCGCCGGGACATACGGAACTGCCGTGGCCCAAGTGATCGTGCCCGACAACCGCAATGCCCCGGCTTGTCAGATAGTCCGCCAGAGGCTCGTAGCGGAGGATGTACTCGGAAACACCGTGGGAGATCTGCAAAACGGCCCGCACGTCTCCCTCCGGAACCCACTCTACCGCGTGGATGGCGGTTTTGCCATCGGCGGAGGGAAAAGAAAATTCACTGCGTACCATGGAAAATCCCGCCTCCCTGTGATATATTAAACTATCATAGCAGATTCCTCGGAAAATTTCCAGTGGAGGTTGGATATGAACGCCTATGTTGTTGCCTTGGATCAGGGGACCACGACGTCCCGCGCCATTTTGTTCAATGAAAAGGGAGAGATCGTGGCCCGGTCGCAGCACCCCTTTCGCCAGATCTATCCCCAGCCGGGCTGGGTAGAGCACGATCCCATGGAGATCTGGGCCACGGAAAAGCGGGCGCTATCAGAGGTGGTGGACGGCGCCCATATCGACCCCAAGCAAATCGCGGCGCTTGGCATCACCAATCAGCGAGAGACCACCATCCTCTGGGACCGGATCACCGGAGCGCCGGTGTACAACGCCATCGTCTGGCAGTGCCGCCGCACCGCCGCCATCTGTGACCGCCTGAGCGCGGACGGTCTGACGGAGACGGTGACGGAAAAGACCGGACTTCTGATCGACGCTTATTTTTCCGGGACGAAGATCAAGTGGCTTTTGGACCATGTGCCCGGCGTCCGGCAGCGGGCGGAGCGGGGCGAGCTGTGCGCGGGCACGGTGGACAGCTGGCTCATCTGGAAGCTCACCGGCGGCCGCGCCCACGTGACGGACTACTCCAACGCCTCCCGGACGATGCTTTTCAATATCCACACCCTGCGCTGGGATGCGGAGCTGTGCGCGGCGCTGGGGATTCCCATGTCGCTGCTGCCGGAGCCTTGCGCCAACAGCCGCGTCTACGGCTGCGTGGCGGAAAACATTCCGGGGCTGGAGGCCTTGGCGGGCCTTCCCATCTGCGGCAGCGCGGGCGACCAGCCTGCGGCGCTGTTCGGACAGGCGTGCTTTGCGCCGGGTCAGGCGAAAAACACCTACGGCACCGGCTGCTTCACCTTGATGAATGTGGGCCGTCAGCCCGTCCGTTCCCGGGCGGGGCTGGTCACCTCCGTGGGCTGGTCCGTGGGGGGAGAAACCACCTACGCACTGGAGGGCAGCGTGTTCAATGCGGGCAGCACCATCCAGTGGCTGCGGGACGAGCTGGGACTCATTGAATCCGCGCCGGAGTGCGACCGGTTGGCGGAGAGCGTCCGCTCCTCCGGCGGGGTCTACATCGTGCCGGCCTTCACGGGCCTTGGCGCTCCGTATTGGGACATGTATGCACGGGGAACGCTGGTGGGGCTTACCCGGGGCACCACCAAGGCTCACATTGCCCGGGCGGTGCTGGATGCCATCGCGTTTCAGGTGACGGATCTGGTGCGCGCCATGAATGAGGATGCACCCTGCCCCTTAACCACCCTGCGGGTGGACGGCGGCGCATCCGTCAGCGATATTTTGATGCAGACGCAGGCGGACCTGCTGCGCCTTTGCGTGGACCGCCCTGCGCAGGTAGAGACGACCGCCTTTGGCGCGGCGGCGCTGGCGGGACTGGCTGCCGGGGTGTGGGGAAGCCTGGAGGAGCTGGAGGGGCTGCGCCGCAGCCAGCACGTGTTTTGCCCCCAGCGGGAGGAAGCTGCCTGCGCCGCGGACTACCGCCAGTGGCAAAGAGCGGTGGAGCGGTCCAGAAACTGGATTGAAAACGAAGTGTAAACAAACGGGAATTTTATTGCGTTCATCATGAAAATGGGGTATACTGATGCCAAAGTCCGGTGAAAACTGGAAGAGAATGGAACTGAAAGAGGCTGAATGGCCGCAGATGAAAGGGGTTACGCATATGGCTTTTTTTGATGAATTGACCAAGAAGGCAAAGGATGTCGCCGCCGTCGCAGCCGATAAGGCGAAGGACGTCGCCGAGGTGGCAAAGATCAATGTTGCAATTGCCGGTGAGCAGAGAGAAATGGACAAGAATTACCGCACCATCGGCGAGTGGTTTGTCAGTGAGTACGAGGGCGAAATCCCCGACGCGGTCCGGGAGCTGGTGGACGCCGTGACGGCTTCCAAGGCGAGAATCGCCGAGCTGGAAGCGGGCAAGCCCTCGAAAGAGGAAGAGCCCTTTGCGGAGGAAGCGGCGCCTGCCCAGAAGAAGTGCCCCATCTGCGGCGCGGAGTCTGACAGCAAGTTTTGCCCCCAGTGCGGCGCTCCCATGGGAGAGTGATCCTGTGATATCCGGAAAGCCGATCCGAAAGGATCGGCTTTTTTTGCGTGCCGGTCCGGTTTCACTCTGGGGCGTGCCGGAAATGAACCTTGTAATTTTGACCGCTTTGTGCTATCCTGACCTGCGAATAAAAAGAAATCTGGGGGAATTTTCGTGGCAGAGCATGTGTGTGCGTTTATAAAACGGGAGAGGGTTTTGTGCATTGCGGCCCTCTGCGCGGCGGCGACGATGCTGCTGGTGACGCCTGACAGCTCGTATTTCGACTATATCGACCTGCGGGTTTTGTGTCTGCTGGCATGCTTGATGGCGGTGGTGGCCGGGTTCCAGTCCTGCGGAGCGTTTGAATGGCTGGCGGTACGGCTGCTGCGCCGGGGCGGCAACGGCACGGCGCTGGGCGTGGCGCTGGTGTTGCTGCCGTTTTTCGCCTCCATGCTGGTGACAAACGACGTGGCCCTTTTGACCTTCGTCCCATTTACGCTGCTGGTGCTGGAGGAGCTTGGGTGCCGACGCTGCGCGGTGTGGCTGGTGGTGCTTCAAACGCTGGCCGCCAATCTGGGCAGTATGGCGACGCCGGTGGGCAATCCACAGAACCTGTTCCTCTATGGGGCGTACCGTCTTTCCCCCGGCGCGTTTTTTTCCGCCATGCTGCCGCTGACGGGGATCAGTTTGGTGTGCCTGACGGTGGCCGCCCTGCCAGCGCTGCCCCGGGCACTTCACGCGCCGCAGCTGGAGGAGCAGGCCATCCGGTCCCCCAAAAAGCTGGTGGGATACGGCGTCCTCTTCGCGCTGTGCCTTTTGACGGTGTTTCGCGTCCTGCCCTTTTGGGCTTTGACGGCGCTGGTCCTTGTCGCCGTTGCGCTGATGGAGCCAAAACTGCTGCGGGGTCTGGATTACGGACTGCTTGCAACGTTTGTCTGCTTTTTTATTGTATCGGGAAACTTAGGCAGAGTGGCGGCGGTGCGGACCTTTTTGCAGGGCCTTTTGGAGCGGAGTACACTTTTGACAGCGGTGCTCACCAGTCAGGTCATCAGCAACGTGCCTGCGGCGGTGCTGCTCTCCGGCTTTACGGACGATTGGTGCGCGCTGCTAGAGGGCGTCAATATCGGGGGGCTGGGCACGCCCATTGCCTCGCTGGCCAGCCTCATTTCCATGAAGCTGTATTTTCGCACGCCGGAGGCCCGCCCGGTCCGCTACCTGCTGTGGTTTACGCTGGCGAATCTGGCGGGGCTTGCGATCCTGTTGCTTGCCGCAGAAAAATTTTAAAAAGTTGCATTTGCCGCTTTCCATTTAACGTCGGATTGTTATGATAGAAAAAACGGAAAGGGAGGCGACGAATATGCCGCTGTTTGAAATGAAATCACAGTCTCAAACCTGCTCTCTGCAAAACGCTGCGACGGATTTCCGCACGGCCCGCCGGGTGGGCCAGTATCGCGCGGGGGGCGAGGCCGTCTACTTCCCGGCCTTTCCCGGCCAGCGCTACCTGCCCTATGGGGCGCTTTCCAAGGCGTGGACGAAGAATACGGCCATCACGGTCACCGGCTGCTGCGGAAAGCAGCTGCCCATGGTGCGGCTGCGGATGTTTTACGACGGGGAATTCTATCAGGATTTCCTCTTTGAAAAGCAGACCGAGGCGGACGTGATTTTAGACGCCATCCGCGCTGCCCGGCCGGAGCTGCCGCTGGAGCGGGATACTACCCCACGGGAATAAAGAAACAAACGCCGCCGGAAATTTCCGGCGGCGTTTTTGCGGCTGATCAGAATTTGTTCTTGATGACGTCCTCATAAGAGCCGTCCGCCAGAGAGAAATAGCGGACGAACAGGGAGACCTTGTTGTCCGGATGGAGGGCGGACCACATCTGCTCTGCCAGTGCTGCCGCGTTTGGCGCGTCCAGCTGCACCCGCTCCGGCTCGCCCTCGAAGGAGGGGAGGGGCGTCCCGTCGCCAAGATACGTGTGGATGAAGCGGCCCTCGCCCCGCAGCGGGTGGTCGTAGGTGTAGAAATAGCGGTGGCAGCAGCTGGGGTCGCCGTCCGCCGATTTCAAAATGGACAGCTCGAAAGCGCCGTCTGCGTGCAAAAGACCTGAAATGCGAGGCGTGTAGTTGGGGCCGTCCGGCTCAAATTCCCGGGTGTGAAGGGCCTGCGCGAAGGTGCCGCCCGCCGCCAGCGCGTCCCGCACGGTGTCCGTCTGGTCGCCGTTTGTGACGATCAAATCATCGCCGACCTTACGGACGGGGTGGTAGATAATGAGACTGGGGTCCGTCATTTTGGAGGGGTCATGGGCCTCGGTGCGAATGCCGTCCTCCGTGGCGGTAAAGACCCGGTTCCGGGAGTTTTCGCTCCGCCCCATGATGAAATAGGCGGCTACGGCGTGCTTCCCGTCGGCGCTGCGGCCCAAAACGATGCCCCGGCCGGGGTAGGGGTTGCTTTGCAGCAGTTGGGTGAGATCCAGCTTGTTCATATCGGTGGCTCCTTATTTTAAAAGTTTTTTTCGCTCTTTATAATCGGGGAGATAGCGTCCCAGCAGCGCATAAAATCCGGGACCGTGATTTTTTTCCCGGATGTGGCAAAGCTCGTGGACCACCACAAGATCGATGGCCTCGTCGGGGGAATTCATCAGAAAGCAGGAAAAGCACAGTCCGTTTTTCCCGCTGCAGCTGCCGTACCGCTTCCGGGCGGAGGTGATTTTTACCCCGGTGGGGGTGAGTCCCATCTCCCGGCTCCACTTTGCCACCTTTTCCGGCAGGACGGCCCGCGCCCTTGCCTTCAGGCCTGCAATTTCCGCCTCCGTGGGGGGCGGCGCTTCGGCGGACCGCCGGCGCTGGCGCTCCAAATGGCGGAGAAGCCATGCACGGTGGCTTGAGACAAAATCGTCGATACAGGTCTTGGACGCCGTCAGGGGCGCCCGCACCACCACCCGGCAGTCCCGGGTGATCTCCAGCGCCAGCGTTTTTCGGCGGGAGCGGATCAGTTCAAAAGTTTCCATGAAATCAAGGATAGCACGGTGCTAAAAAAAAGACAAGAGAAAATGGCGAAAAAGGTAATACCATAGGAAAGCGCGGCGCTGCAAGCCGCTATGCCACAGTGACGGTTGACATTTTTCGCGGAAGTGGATACAATAAGAACTCAGTGAAAACCGCGAAAGCGATCTACCATAAGAGATAGAATAGATGTAAAGGAATGGAAACTATGGCACAGGATAAAAGACAAGTGGACGCCATTACCGCCCGGGACACGGATTTTGCGCAGTGGTACACCGACGTCTGCAAGAAAGCGGAGCTGATCGACTACACCTCTGTCAAGGGCATGTTTATTTACCGTCCCTACGGCTATGCCATCTGGGAGAACATCCAGCATACGCTGGACCGGCGGTTTAAGGAGACGGGCCATGAGAACGTCTACCTTCCCGTGCTGATTCCGGAGTCCCTTTTGCAAAAGGAGAAGGACCACGTGGAGGGCTTTGCGCCCGAGTGCGCCTGGGTCACCATGGGCGGTAACGAGAAGCTGGAGGACCGGCTGTGCATCCGTCCCACCTCTGAGACGCTGTTTTGCGAGCATTACGCCAACATCATCCACTCCTGGCGGGACCTGCCCAAGCTGTATAACCAGTGGTGCTCCGTCCTGCGCTGGGAAAAGAGCAGCCGCCCCTTCCTGCGCCACCGGGAATTTTTGTGGCAGGAGGGCCATACCATGCACGCCACCGAGGAGGACGCCCGGGAAGAGACCATGCGCATGCTGAACGTCTACGCCGACTTCATGGAAAACGTGCTGGCCATGCCGGTGATCCGGGGCCGCAAGACGGAAAAGGAAAAGTTCAAGGGCGCGGTGGAGACCTATACCGTGGAGTGCATGATGCACGACCATAAGGCCCTTCAGGCCGGTACCAGCCATTATTTCGGGGACGGATTTGCCAAGGCCTTCGGCATTTCCTTTGCCGGGAAGGACAACCAGCCCCATGCGCCCCACCAGACCAGCTGGGGCGTGTCCACCCGCATGATCGGCGGCATCATCATGACCCACGGCGATGATAACGGTCTGGTGCTGCCGCCCCGCGTGGCGCCGGTGCAGGCGGTGGTCATTCCTGTGGCGCAGCACAAGCCCGGCGTGCTGGAAGCCGCGGCGGCGCTGCGGGACCGGCTGAACGCTGCTGGCTTCCGGGCGAAGATGGACGATTCCGACAACTCTCCCGGCTGGAAGTTTGCCGAGTATGAGATGAAGGGCGTGCCGCTGCGGGTGGAGATCGGCCCCAAGGATATCGAGAAGGGGCAGTGCGTGATCGCCCGCCGGGACACTGGCGAGAAGATGTTCGTTTCGCTGACGGAGCTGGAGGAGAGCGTGCGGAAGCTGCTGGACGCGGTCCACGAGAATCTGTACGCCATGGCGCTCCAGAATCGGGAGGAGAACACCTTCGATATCAAGACGCTGGAAGAGGCCAAGGCCATCACGGAGGGCAAGGGCGGTCTGCTGCGGTCCAAGTGGTGCGGCGATCTTGCCTGCGAGCTGGCCATGAAGGAACAGGCAGGCGTGAGCTCCCGGTGTATGCCGCTCAGCCAGTCCGGCACCGAGGGCGTGTGCCCGGTGTGCGGCAAGAAGTGTGCCACGGATATTTACTGGGGCGTCGCGTATTGATGAAAAAGCCGCCCCGTTGGGCGGATACGATTGGAAAAGGCGAGAGACCACCGTCTCTCGCCTTTTCCTCGCCTCGGGGAAGCCATGATTGGATGCAGCGTTTCCTATAATAAAGGTAGCGCGGGCGTCGAAAATGGGCGCATTTTTGCCGAAAGCGCGAGATGCCAAAAAAATATTCAAATTTTCATGAAAAACAGAGAAAATCCTCTTGACAGCGGGATGTTTTTCTTTTATTATAGTTGAGTCCGCGCGGGAAGGAACAACCTTGCCCCGCGACGCTGCGATGAACCGGGAGATTGCTCGTAAGAGGTAACTTCCGGGGAGTATGTCCGATAATCGGGCGGCTGAGAAAGATCTGTACGTTGCGTAGATCGCCACGCCATGATCAGTGTACCGGCCAGAATACCCAGCGCCGGTACTTTTTTCATGAGTAGGAATGATACGCACGGTTAAGCGTATAGAAAACTTCTCTCGCCGTACGGAGTCGAGACCGCGAGAAAACTACGTACGAAATCAGGAGGAAAAACCAAATGGCAGCACAAAAAGAAATGATTCGCATTCGTCTGAAGGCCTATGACCATCAGGTCATCGACCAGAGCGCAGAGAAGATCGTCGAGACGGCAAAGCGCACCGGCGCTGAGGTCTCCGGCCCCATTCCTCTGCCCACCAAAAAAGAGATCGTCACCATCCTGCGGGCCGTGCATAAGTACAAGGACAGCCGTGAGCAGTTCGAGCGCCGCACCCACAAGAGACTGATCGATATCACCAAGTCCACCCCCAAGACGGTGGAGGCTCTGATGGCTTTGGAGCTGCCCGCCGGTGTGGAAATCGAGATCAAGCTGTAAGGCAGGGTCTCTCGCGACACCTTATTATTATCTGTTTGCTACCATGTCCGCCACCTTGCGGGGCGGACGGGTCATGTCGGCAGAGCAATGCGGCGGGACCCAACCGTCTGTATCTAAGCCGACCAATAACCTTTAAGGAGGAATATACATGAAAGCAATCATCGGCAAAAAAGTGGGCATGTCCCAGATTTTTGACGAGAACGGCCATGTGATCCCCGTCACCGTGATCGAGGCGGGCCCCTGCACAGTCGTTCAGAAAAAGACTTCCGAAAAGGAAGGCTACGAATCCGTTCAGCTGGGCTATGAGGATCTGCCCGAGCGCAAGCTCAGCAAACCCGAGATGGGCCACCTGAATAAGGCCGGCGTCAGCCCCAAGAAGCATCTGCGCGAGTTCAATCTGGAAAGCGCTGAGCTGAATATCGGCGACGTCATCAAGGCCGACACCTTTAAAACCGGCGATTTCGTTGATGTCACCGGCATCAGCAAGGGTCACGGCTACGCCGGCGTTATCAAGCGCTGGGGCGCACATCGGACCCCCACCAGCCACGGCGGCGGCCCCGTTCACCGTCATGCCGGTTCCATGGGCTCTTCCACCGATCCCTCCAAGATTTTCAAGGGGAAGATCGGCGCCGGCCACATGGGCGTTGACCAGGTCACTGTCCAGAACCTGTCCATTGTAAAGGTTGATCCCGAGCTGAATATGCTGGTCGTCTGCGGCGCCGTTCCCGGCCCCAAGGGCGGACTTGTGACGATTAAGTCCACGGTCAAGGTCCACAAGGCCAAGCAGGCCGGCGCGGACATCAGCAAGAACCCGCAGAAGGCTTCCGGACGCAACCCGCAGAAGGCTTCCGCCAGAAACAAGTAAGAAAGGGGTGCTTAAGTAATGTCTTCCATGAAAGTTTTCAACATGGCCGGCGCAGAAGTCGGTACTGTGGAACTGAGCGACGCCATCTTTGGTATCGAGCCCAACGAGACCGTCGTCCACGAGGTGGTCAAGAATCACCTCGCCAACTGCAGACAGGGCACCCAGAGCGCCCTCACCCGCGCCGAAGTTTCCGGCGGCGGCAGAAAGCCCTGGCGTCAGAAGGGTACCGGCCACGCCCGTCAGGGCAGCACCCGTGCTCCGCAGTGGACCCACGGCGGCATTGTGTTCGCTCCCAAGCCCCGGGATTACAGCTATGTGCTGAATAAGAAGATCAAGCGCCTGGCGCTGAAATCTGTCTTGTCCGCCAAGGCTGCCGAGGGCAAGCTGGTCGTGATCGACTCCATCAAGATGGACGCCATCAAGACCGCTGCATTCCGCAAGTTCCTGAACGCTGTGAACGTGGACGGCAAGGCTGTCGTTGTGACGCCCGCCGTTGACGAGTCTGTTGTCAAGAGCGCCCGGAATATCCCCGGCGTGCTGACTACCCCCGCTGTGCAGCTGAATGTCTATGACATCCTGAACGCACGGTATCTGGTGGTGGATCAGAGCGCCCTCGCTAAAATCGAGGAGGTGTACGCGTAATGGCTACCGCATACGACATCATCATCCGTCCCATCATCACCGAGCGCGCGATGTCCGGCGCTGCCGACAAGAAGTACGTGTTCGAGGTTTCCAAGGACGCTGGCAAGATTGAGATCAAAAAGGCTGTTGAAGAGATCTTCGGCGTGAAGGTCGCCTCCGTCAACACCCTGACGGTGCCCGGCAAAGAAAAGCGCATGGGCGCCGGCCGCCCCGGTATGACCAAGGCCTGGAAGAAGGCCTACGTGCAGCTGAGCGCGGATTCCAAGACCATCGAATTCTTCGAAGGTATGGTCTGATAACGGAAGGAGAGTAAAGCGATATGTCTATCAAAACCTTTAAGCCGACGACTCCCTCCAGACGTCAGATGACAGTCTCCGGATTCGACGGCATTGACAAGAAGGCCAAGCCGGAGTCCAGCTTGGTTGAGACTCTGAAAAAGAGCTCCGGCCGCAACAGTTACGGCCGCATCACCGTCCGCCATCGCGGCGGCGGCAACAAGCGGAAGTACCGCGTTATCGACTTCAAGCGCGACAAGGAGGGTGTTGCCTCCGTACTGCGCCTGGAGTACGATCCCAACCGCAGCGCCAACATTGCGCTGATCGAGTATGAGGACGGCGAGAAGCGCTACATCCTGGCGCCTGTGGGCATGAAGCCCGGTCATAAGATCATGACCGGCGCGGGAGCCGACATTCTGCCCGGCAACGCACTGCCTCTGGCCAACATCCCGGTCGGTACCGTGATCCACAACATCGAGCTGCATCCCGGCAACGGCGCTCAGCTGGTCCGCTCTGCCGGTACCGCTGCGCAGCTGATGGCCAAGGAAGGCAACGATGCCCAGATCCGTATGCCCTCCGGCGAAGTTCGCATCGTGCGCACCAACTGCATGGCCACCATCGGTCAGGTTGGCAACATCGAGCACGAGAACATCAATATCGGCAAGGCCGGCCGTAAGCGTCACATGGGTTGGCGTCCCACCGTTCGCGGCAGCGTCATGAACCCCAATGACCACCCCCACGGCGGCGGCGAGGGCCGCGCGCCCGTCGGCCGTCCCGGCCCTGTCACTCCTTGGGGTAAGCCTGCTATGGGCTATAAGACCCGCAAGGGCAAGAACCCCACCAGCAAATTCATCGTCAAGCGTCGTAACGAGAAGTAAGGGAGGCAAGAACTATGAGCAGATCCATCAAAAAAGGCCCGTATGTTGCCCCTGCGCTTCTGAAGCGGGTCGAGGCTATGAACGAAAAGAATGAGAAGAAGGTCCTGAAGACCTGGAGCCGCAGCTCCACGATCTTCCCCGCCTTCGTTGGTCACACCATCGCCGTCCACGATGGCCGGAAGCATGTGCCTGTTTATGTCCAGGAGGACATGGTCGGTCACAAGCTGGGTGAGTTTGCACCCACTCGGACCTTCCGCAGCCATCGGAAAGATAACTAAGTAAGGAGGATGCAGAACATGGAAAAGAAAGAAGCAAAAGCGTATCTGCGCTATGTCCGCATCGCTCCCCGGAAGATCCAGATCGTCTGTGATCTGATCCGCGGTAAGGACGCCGGCTCTGCCATGGCGATCCTGATGCAGACTCCCAAAGCGGCCTCCGAGCCTCTGATGAAGCTCCTGAAGTCCGCTTGCGCCAACGCCGAGAACAACTTCGGCATGGACCCCACCAAGCTGGTGGTGTCCGAAGTATTCGCCACACCCGGCCCCATCCTCAAGCGGATGATGCCCCGGGCACAGGGCCGTTCCTACCGTATCAATAAGCGCACTTCTCACGTCACCCTGGCTGTGACGGAAAAGGCATAAGAAGGAGGAAAACAGTTTATGGGACAGAAAGTGAATCCCCACGGTCTGCGTGTGGGTGTCATCAAAGACTGGGATTCCCGTTGGTATGCCAGTGATGAGAAGGTCGGCG
Source organism: Oscillibacter sp. (assembly GCF_028693505.1). Classification (GTDB taxonomy): domain Bacteria; phylum Bacillota; class Clostridia; order Oscillospirales; family Oscillospiraceae; genus Oscillibacter. The sequence continues at coordinate 18,180 of NZ_JAQUVF010000008.1, read as the reverse complement.
ATCTGATCGTCGAGGATCAGAAGATCCGCAAGTTTTTAAAGAAGGCCCTGTACGGCGCCGGCGTTCCCAAGATTGAGATCGAGCGCAGCAGCGACGTGGTCACCATCTTCCTGCATTGCGCCCGTCCCGGTGTGGTCATCGGCAAGGGCGGCGAGCAGGTCGAGCAGTACCGCGTTGCCGTGGAAAAGCTGATCGGCAAGAAGGTAAAGCTGAACATCGTCGAGGTCAAGAACCCCGATATGAACGCCCAGCTGGTTGCTGAGAACATTGCCCAGCAGCTGGAAAAGCGTATCAGCCATCGCCGCGCGATGAAGAACGCCATGGCCCGCGCCATGCGCGCCGGCTCCAAGGGCATCAAGACCTGCTGCTCCGGCCGTTTGGGCGGACGCGAGATCGCCGGTGTTGAGAACTACCACGAGGGCACCATCCCCCTGCAGACCATCCGCGCCGACATTGAGTACGGCTTCGCGGAGGCTGCCACCACCTTTGGCCGCATCGGCGTGAAGGTGTGGATCTACAAGGGCGAGGTTCTCTCTCAGACCCTGCGCACCACCCCCCGCACGATGGATACCACGAAGCCCTATCAGGAGCGTCGTGACCGTCGTCCCCGCCGCGATGGCGACCGTCGTCCCGGCGGCTTCAACCGCGGTGGACAGGGCGGCGGCTTCAACCGCGGTCCTGGTGGTCCCGGTGGTCAGGGCGGTTTCAACCGCGGTGGCCAGACCGGCGGCCAGGGCGGCTTTAACCGCGGCCCCGGTGGTCAGGGCGGTTTCAACCGCACCAACAATTTCAGCCGTCCGGCTGCCCCCGCAGCCCCCGCTAAGGAAGGAGGAGCCCAGTAATGCTTCTGCCGAAGAGAGTCAAGTATCGCCGCGTACACCGCGGCCGTATGACGGGAAAAGCCATGCGCGGCAACACCCTGTCCTATGGTGAGTATGGCCTGCAGGCCACTGAGCCCGCCTGGATCACCAGCAATCAGATCGAGGCTGCTCGTATTGCCATGACCCGTTACACCAAGCGTGGTGGTCAGGTCTGGATCAAGATTTTTCCCGACAAGCCCGTGACCAAGAAGCCCGCTGAAACCCGCATGGGTTCCGGCAAGGGTTCCCCCGAGTTCTGGGTCGCCGTCGTGAAGCCCGGCCGTGTCATGTTTGAGATCGCCGGCGTACCCGAAGATGTTGCCCGCGAGGCGCTGCGTCTGGCCAGCCACAAGCTGCCCATCAAGACGAAGATCGTCGCCCGCACCGAGGAAGCAGGTGAGTAAGATGAAGGCAAGTGAAATCCGTAAGATGACCCCTGAGCAGCTGAATGAGAAGCTGACAGGCCTGAAGAAGGACCTGTTCTATCTGCGCATGCAGCATGCCACCAATCAGCTGGATAATCCTGTGAAGATCCGGGAGACCAAGCACGATATTGCCCGAGTCAAGACCGTGCTGGCGGAGCTCTCCGCGGCTTCCGACAAGCAGTGAGAAGGAGGTAAGCGAAGATGAACGAAGAAATGAGAACTGCCTCCCGTAAGACCCGGGTCGGTAAGGTTGTTTCCGACAAGATGGATAAGACCGTGGTCGTCGCCATTGAAGACCGCGTGGCCCATCCTCTGTACAAGAAGATCGTTGGCCGTACCTACAAGCTGAAGGCTCATGACGAGCAGAACGCCTGCGGGATCGGCGACAAGGTCAAGGTGATGGAGACTCGCCCCCTGTCCAAGGACAAGCGGTGGCGCGTGGTCGAGATCATTGAAAAAGCGAAGTAAGGAGGTGCCGAGTTATGATTCAGCAGGAAAGCTATCTGAAGGTTGCCGATAATACCGGCGCCAAAGAGATCAAGTGCATCCGCGTCTTGGGCGGTTCCAAGCGCAAATTCGGCAACATCGGCGATGTGATTGTAGCCTCTGTGCGCAAGTCCACTCCCGGTGGTACCGTGAAGAAGGGCGAGGTTGTAAAGGCTGTCATCGTTCGCAGCGCAAAGGGCGTCCGTCGTACCGACGGCACCTATGTCCGCTTTGATGACAATGCCGCCGTCCTGATCAAGGACGACAAAAACCCCAGAGGTACCCGCATCTTTGGGCCTGTGGCTCGTGAGCTGCGTGACAAGGATTACATGAAGATCCTGTCCCTCGCCCCCGAAGTGATTTGAGGAGGGCAACGAAATGGCTATGAATATCAAGAAGGGCGATACCGTTGTCGTCCTGTCCGGTAAGGACAAGGGTAAGCAGGGCAAGGTTCTGGGCACCGTTCCCGGTTCCCTGAAGGTCGTTGTGGAGGGCATCAATATGGTGACCTGCCACGTCAAGCCCCGCAAGCAGGGCGAAGAGGGCGGCATCGTCAAGCGCGAGGCTGCCATCGCCACCTGCAAGGTGCAGGTTCTCTGCCCCAAGTGCAAGAAGGCTACCCGCATCGCCCACAAAATTGAGGGCGATAAAAAGACCCGCGTGTGCAAGCACTGCGGTGCTGAACTGTAAGAAAGGAGCGTAACGACATGACTACACTGAAAGAAAAGTATACCGCCGAAATCGCTCCCGCTCTGATGAAGCAGTTCGGCTATAAGAGCGTCATGCAGCTGCCCAAGATCGACAAGGTCGTCATCAACGTGGGCTGCGGCGAGGCGCGTGAGAACGCCAAGGTTTTGGAAAACGTGGTGGGCGACCTGGGCCAGATTACCGGCCAGAAGCCCATCATCACCAAGGCCCGCAAGTCCATCGCCAACTTCAAGCTGCGCGAGGAAATGCCCATTGGCGCCAAGGTCACTCTGCGGGGCGCCAAGATGTGGGAGTTCCTGGACCGTCTGTTCAACGTGGCTCTGCCCCGTGTGCGTGACTTCCAGGGCATCAACCCCAACTCCTTTGACGGCCGCGGCAACTATGCCCTGGGCATCAAAGAGCAGCTGATCTTCCCCGAGATTGAGTACGACAAGATCGACAAGATCCGCGGCATGGATGTGGTCATCTGCACCACCGCCCACACCGATGAAGAGGCCCGTGCCCTGCTGGAGCAGGTCGGCGCTCCCTTCGCGAAATAAGGAGGAAGAGAAAATGGCGAAGAAGTCTATGATCCTGAAGCAGCAGGCTCCCGCGAAGTTCTCTTCCCGGAAGTACAACCGCTGCAAGCTCTGCGGCCGTCCTCATGCATATCTCCGGGACTACGGCGTGTGCCGTATCTGCTTCCGTGAGCTGGCATACAAGGGCGAGATCCCCGGCGTGCGCAAGGCCTCTTTCTAAGAAAGAGCCAACCTTTGTAACCAAAGACCTTTGATATGGGGTCTTGGCGATATACGGACGGCGAAAGGTCATGACTAATTGGGCACCACGCGCGAGCGGACTGCTCCATTAGCCATGATACCTCGCTGCCGGAGCGGCAAACAGCCGCAACTCTAAAAAATAGGAGGATTTACCATGCATATCACTGATCCAGTTGCGGATATGCTCACCCGCATCCGCAACGCAAACAGCGCCAAGCACGATACCGTCGATGTCCCCGCTTCCAACATGAAAAAGAGCATTGCTCAGATTCTGCTGGATGAGGGCTACATCAAAAACTTTCAGATCGTGGAAGACGGCCTGCAGGGCATCATCCACATCACTCTGAAGTACAACGCTGGCAAGGAAAAGGTCATCACTGGCCTGCGCCGTGTCAGCAAGCCCGGCCTGCGCGTCTATGTGGGCGCCGATGAGCTGCCCCGCGTGCTGCGTGGCCTGGGTATTGCAATCATCTCTACGTCCAGAGGCGTCATGACCGAGAAGAAGGCCCGCGAGGCTCATATCGGCGGTGAAGTCCTGGCATTCGTCTGGTAAGGAGGGTATTTGAACAATGTCTAGAATTGGCAGAATGCCCATTACCGTTCCCGCCGGCGTCAATGTTTCTATCGCCGATGGTAATGTGGTTACCGTCAAGGGACCCAAGGGCGAGCTGCAGCGTGCGCTGCGCCCCGAGATGATCATTAAGCAGGAAGGCAACACGATCACCGTGGAGCGTCCTTCCGATGACAAGCTGCATCGCTCTCTGCATGGTCTGACCCGCACTCTGCTCCACAACATGGTCGTCGGTGTGACCGAGGGCTTTAAGAAGGAGCTGGATGTCAACGGTGTTGGTTACCGTGTGGCCAAGGATGGAAAGAACCTGGTTATGAACCTGGGTTTCTCTCATCAGGTGATCGTTTCCGAGATCGAGGGCATCACCATTGATGTCCCCGCTCCCAATAAAATCATCATCAACGGATGTGACAAGCAGGCTGTCGGCCAGTTTGCTGCCGAGGTCCGCGAGAAGCGTCCTCCCGAGCCTTATAAGGGCAAGGGCATCAAGTATGTGGACGAAGTCATCCGGCGCAAGGTCGGTAAGACCGGCGCTAAGAAGTAAGGAGGTGTGCCAGAATGATTAAGAGACCGAATACCAACGCACAGCGTTTGAAGCGTCATAAGAGAGTGCGTGCCAAGATCTCCGGCACCCCTGAGATGCCGCGTCTGAATGTGTTCCGCAGCGAAGCCAATATCTACGCCCAGATCATCGACGATGTGAACGGCGTGACGCTGGTTGCCGCTTCTTCTCTGGATAAGGCCATCGAAGGTTACGGCGGCAATGCTGCCGCTGCTGCTGCCGTTGGCAAGCTGGTGGCCGAGCGCGCGAAGGCCAAGGGTATCGAGAACGTGGTCTTTGACCGCGGCGGTTACCTGTATCACGGCCGCGTGCAGGCTCTGGCTGAGGGCGCCCGCGAAGGCGGCCTGAAATTCTAAGGAAGGAGGAACGATAAATGCCTAGATTTGAAAGAGAACAGAGCGAGTATATTGAAAAGGTCGTATACCTGAACCGCGTTTCCAAGACGGTGAAGGGCGGCCGCGTCATGAAATTCTCCGCCCTGGTCGTCGTTGGCGACGGCAAGGGTAAGGTCGGTTACGGCCTGGGCAAGGCTGCTGAGGTTCCCGAGGCAATCCGCAAGGGAATTGAGGCTGCTAAGAAGAATATGATCACCGTGACACTGTCCGGCAGCACCGTTCCCCACGAGACCATCGGCGCCGCTGGCGCCGGCCGCGTGCTGATGAAGCCCGCTGCTCCCGGTACTGGTGTCATTGCCGGCGGCGCAGTCCGCGCCGTCGTCGAGGCCGCAGGCATTAAGGATATTCGTACCAAGTGCCTGCGTTCCAACAACCCCAACAATGTCGTCGCCGCTGCTTTTGAGGGCCTGAAATCCATGCGTGGCCCTCAGGAGGTTGCCCGTATTCGCGGCAAGAGCGTCGAAGAGATTGTGGGTTAAGGAGGCGCTGAACATGGCAAACTTAAATATTAAGCTCGTAAAGAGCCTGAATGGCCGCCTGGATAAGCAGGTTGCCACTGCAAATTCCCTGGGCCTGCGCAAGATCGGTGACATCACCGTGCAGCCCGATAACGATCAGACCCGCGGCAAGATCGCCAAGATCGGCTACTTGCTGCAGGTCACTGAAGTGAAGTAAGGAGGCACGAAAGAATGAAACTGAGCGAACTGTCTCCCGCCGAGGGCTCTGTCCGCGAGACCTATCGGAAAGGCCGCGGCGCAGGCTCCGGCAACGGCAAGACCGGCGGCCGCGGTCATAAGGGCCAGAAGGCCCGCAGCGGCGGCAAGGTCCGCATTGGCTTTGAAGGCGGCCAGATGCCTCTGGCACGCCGCATCCCCAAGCGCGGCTTCAACAATATTTTCGCAAAGCCTCTGGAGATCGTCAACCTGAGCGCCCTCAATGCATTTGAGGACGGCGAGACTGTTACCGCTGAGGCACTGATGGCCAAGGGAATTCTCTCCAAGTGTGAGTATGGCTATAAGGTGCTTGGCAATGGTAAGGTGTCCAAGAAGGTTACCGTAAAGGCTTCTGCTTTCTCCGCTTCTGCCAAGGAGGCTATCGAGGCAGTTGGCGGGAAGGCAGAGGTGATGTAACGTGATCCAGACGATTCGCAAAGCTTGGGGAGTCCCCGAACTGCGGAAAAAGATCATCTTTACACTTCTCATCCTGCTGATCTTCCGGATCGGCAACGCCATCACAGTCCCGTATATCAACGTCGAGGCGCTGAAATACCAGCTGGATACCATGGGCACCACGTACTTTGGCCTTCTCAATGCGATCAGCGGCGGCGCTTTCGCAATGGCTACCGTATTTGCGCTGAGCATCCAGCCCTATATCAACAGCTCCATTATCATTCAACTGCTGACCGTTGCCATTCCCGCGCTGGAGCGGCTTGCGAAGGACGGCGGCGAAGAGGGCCGGAAGAAGATCCAGTCCATCACCCGCTATACCACGGTTGCCATTGCTATTTTGCAGGCGTTCGGTTATTACATGATGATCAAGCGCTACAATCTGCTGGCGGAGGGTGCCGATGGCATCTGGCCCGCACTGGTCATTATTGTTTCGCTGATCGCCGGTTCCTCCTTTGTGATGTGGATGGGCGAGCAGGTCACGGAGTTTGGTGTGGGCAACGGCATTTCCATTGTCCTGTTTGCCGGCATCCTCTCTCGTGTGCCTTCCATGGTCAGCGGCATGTGGGACGGCGTTAAGACCTGGTCCTCCGTCAATAGCGGAGCTCTTACGCTGGAGACCCTGACCCAGGCCGGATATCCGGCGGACAGCGCGCAGCGCGTGCTGGATTCTGCACTTGCACCGTGGGCGGTTGCACTGATTGTGGTGGGCATTCTGGCCCTGATCGTCTTTATCGTGTTCATCAACGACGCCGAGCGCCGGATTCCGGTCCAGTATGCCAAGCGTCAGGTGGGCCGGAAGATGTATGGCGGCCAGAGCACGAACCTGCCCATGAAGGTGAATATGTCCGGCGTTTTGCCGATCATTTTCGCCCAGAGCATTGCTTCCCTGCCGATCACGGTGTGGAGCTTCATCGGAATCCCCGCAGAGGGAACGGTTTCCCGCTCTATTTACGATGCGATTGATACAAAGTCCCTTGTCTACATGGTGGTGTACTTTATCATGATCATCGGCTTTAGCTACTTCTATTCCACGATTCAGTTCAACCCCGTTGAGATCGCCAACAACCTGAAAAAGCAGGGCGGGTTCATTCCGGGCTTCCGTCCCGGCAAGCCCACTGTGGATTTCATTAAGAAGGTCCTCAACAAGATCACGCTCTTCGGTGCGATCTATCTGGGTATTGTGGCGATCTGCCCTCTTCTGGCGGGCAAGATCGTGGGCAACGCTACCATCGGAATTGGCGGTACCTCCGTCATCATCGTGGTGGGTGTTGCACTGGAAACTGTTAAGGCATTGGAATCCCAGATGCTGATGCGTCAGTATAAGGGCTTCCTGGAATAAGAGAGAAGGGCAGTTATGAAACTGATCCTACTGGGCGCACCCGGCGCCGGAAAAGGCACACAGGCTGAAATCCTGTGTAAAGAGCTGGATATTCCCACCATCTCCACAGGCAATATTCTTCGCGCCGCAATTCAAAACGGCACGCCGATCGGCAAGAAGGCAAAGTCCTTCATGGACGCAGGCAAGCTGGTGCCCGACGAAGTCATCATCGGCATCATCACCGAGCGGGTGGCGGAAGAAGATTGCGCAAACGGCTACATTCTGGACGGGGTTCCCCGCACAATCGCCCAGGCTGAGGCTATGGAGAAGGCCGGAATCACCTTTGACGATGTGCTCTCCATCGAGATCTCCGACGAGACTGTCATGGAGCGCATGAGCGGTCGGCGCGTCTGCGAGCGTTGCGGCGCCAGCTACCATCTGGTGGCTGTGCCCCCCAAGGCAAGCGGCGTGTGCGACAAGTGCGGCGGCAAACTGATCCAGCGTCATGATGATGAACCCGAGACCGTGAAAGCGCGTCTTGAGGTCTATCATAAGGAGACGGAACCGCTGAAGGCGTTTTACGCACAGCGCGGTCTCCTGAAGTCTGTGGAGAACCAACCCACAGTTGAGGGAACTTCACAGGCAATCCTCCACGCGCTTGGGAGATGAGTGCATGATTACACTCAAATCACCCGCGGAGATCGAACTGATGCGCCGTGCCGGAAAAATTACCGCGGCTGCCCGTGCTTTGGCAGGGGAAATGGTAAGACCCGGCGTAACAACCCAGGAGATCGACAGCGCAGTAGAGCATTTTATCCGCAAACAGGGCGCGGTCCCATCGTTCCTCCACTACAACGGCTATCCCGCCAGCGCCTGTATCAGCGTCAACGACGAAATCATCCACGGCATTCCCGGGAGACGGGTTTTGGCTGAGGGCGATATCGTCAGCGTGGATGTGGGCGCGTACATTGGAGGGTTCCATGGCGACTGCGCGGCAACGTTTCCCTGCGGCAAAATCTCACCGGAAGCGCAGGATCTGATCGATGTGACCAGAGAGAGCTTTTTCCAGGGGATCAAGAACGCAAGGGAAGGACACCGGCTGTTGGATATTTCCGCAGCCATCCAGGCGTATGTGGAAAGCCACGGTTACTCCATCGTCCGGGAATACGTCGGTCACGGCGTAGGAACGACAATGCATGAGGCACCGGAGATCCCCAACTACGGCAATCCCGGCCGGGGACCGCGGCTTCTGCGCGGGATGACGCTTGCAATCGAACCCATGGTGAATGCCGGCAGCGCGGCCATTCAGCAGCTGAGCGACGGCTGGACCGTCAAGACGCTGGATGGAAAGTGGGCGGCCCACTATGAGAATACGATCCTGATTACCGATGGGGAACCCGAAATTCTGACGGCTCCCGCCATTTGACAGTAAGAAGAAACGTATGGAAATTGCAAAATCAGATATTGTTCGATCCGACGCCGGCAGGGACAGAGGAAAACTCTTTGTTGTCCTTGCAGTAGAAGGAGAATACCTTTTGCTGGCGGACGGAAAATGCAGGAAAGTGGAATCACCCAAGCGCAAAAAGCGCAGACATGTGCTGTTTGTGGCTGCGGATGAGACCCGACTTTCCGAGAAGATTAAAAGCGAAGAAAAAGTAAGCAATAGTGAGCTTCGCAGGACCCTTGCGGTTTACCGCGAAGAGGTCCAACCGGACCAGGAGGGATAACGTTTGGCAAAATCCGACATGATCGAAGTGGAAGGTATTGTGGTAGAAGCCCTGCCCAATACGACGTTCCAGGTTGACATTGGAAATGGACACACGATCCTAGCGCATATTTCCGGGAAACTCAGAATGAATTTCATCAGGATTCTGCCCGGCGATAAGGTTACGGTGGAGATGTCCCCGTATGACCTGACCCGCGGCCGGATCACCTGGCGCAGCAAGTAACCGCGCCGGGCGAAGTCAATGACTTGAAACAGCTGAAAGGAATGGTTAAGAACTATGAAAGTAAGACCGTCCGTGAAGCCCATGTGCGAAAAGTGTAAGGTCATTCGCCGCAAAGGCCGTGTCATGGTCATTTGCGAGAACCCCAAGCATAAGCAGAGACAGGGCTAACATTTAATTGGAGGTGCTTTAAAAGTATGGCACGTATTGCCGGTATTGACCTGCCGAAGGATAAGCGTATCGAAATCGGCCTCACCTATATCTACGGCATTGGCAGAAAGAGCGCCAAGGATATCTTGGCACAGACGGGCATCAGCCCCGACACCCGCGTGAAGGATCTGACCGACGCCGAGGAGCAGCAGCTCCGTGACGCCATCGACGCTTATACCGTCGAGGGCGACCTGCGCCGCCAGACCGCCCTGGACATCAAGCGCCTGGGTGAAATCGGCTGCTACCGCGGCATTCGGCACCGTAAGGGCCTGCCTGTCCGCGGTCAGCGCAGCAAGACCAACGCAAGAACGCGCAAGGGTCCCAAGAAGACCATTGCCAACAAGAAGAAGTAAGGAAGGAGAACCAACATGGCAACAGCGAAAGCTACCGGCGGTAAGAAAGTCATTCGGCGCCGCCGTGAAAAGAAGAATATCGAGCGTGGCCAGGTCCATATTCGTTCTTCTTTCAACAACACAATGGTTACGGTTACCGACAGCCAGGGTAACGCCCTTTCTTGGGCCTCCTCCGGCGGCCTCGGTTTCCGCGGCAGTAAGAAGTCCACTCCCTTCGCAGCCCAGACGGCTGCCGAGACGGCTGCTAAGGCGGCCATGGAGCATGGCCTGAAGACGGTCGAAGTATTCGTGAAGGGCCCCGGCCAGGGCCGTGAGGCTGCGATCCGCGCTCTGCAGGCGGTGGGTCTGGAAGTGACGATGATCAAGGACGTCACTCCCATCCCTCACAACGGCTGCCGTCCCCCGAAGCGTCGTCGCGTGTAATCGAAAGAGGAGGTAACAAGCAATATGGCAAAGAATATGCAGCCGATTGCCAAGCGCTGCAAGGCTTTGGGCATTTCTCCTGCCGTGATGGGTTATGCGAAGAAGGAAACCAATCGCAATCCCGGCGGCCAAATGAGAAAGAAAAAGAGCGAATATGGCATTCAGCTGACCGAAAAGCAGAAGGTCAAGTTTATTTACGGCGTCTTGGAAAAGCAGTTCCGTGATTATTATGAAGCTGCTGCTACCGCCCCCGGTAAGACCGGCGATAACCTGCTGATTACCGTGGAGCGCCGTTTGGACAATGTGGTGTACCGCATGGGCTTCGCGATGACCCGCCGTCAGGCTCGCCAGCTGGTGAACCACGGGCACTTCACCGTGAACGGCCAGAAGGTCGACATCCCCTCCTATTTGGTCAAGGCAGGCGACGTCATCGAGGTGGCAGAGTCCAGCCGGTCCTCTGAGGTGTTCAAGCGCTTGGTCGGTCAGGATGCCCCCATGTTCCTGCTCCCCGCTTGGATGGAGCATGAGAAGAACACCCTGAAGGGAACCGTGACCCGCCTTCCTGCTCGCGAGGACATTGACGTCCCCGTTGAGGAGCACCTGATCGTTGAGTTGTACTCCAAGTAATCGGAGGATACCCTCAATAATGATAGGAACTGCCGGCGGCATGCTTTGCATTGCCGCAAGAAGAAGATGAAGGAGGGTAACTGCATGATCGAAATTGAGAAGCCCCAGATTGAGTGTATCGAGACCCCGGGTGACGTCACCTACGGTAAATACGTGGTGGAGCCGCTGGAGCGCGGATATGGCACCACTCTGGGCAACGCGCTCCGCCGCATTATGCTTTCCTCTCTGCCCGGTACCGCTCCGACCACGATCAAGATCGCCGGTGTCCAGCATGAGTTTTCCACCATCCCCGGTGTGAAAGAGGACGTCACGGAGATCGTTCTGAATGTGAAGGGTCTGCTGACCAAGCTGCACTGTGAAACGGTGAAAACTGTTTATATTGAAGCGGTTGGTCCCTGCGAAGTCACTGCCGGCGATATCAAGGCCGACGGTGAAGTAGAGGTTCTGAACCCGGAAATGCACATTGCGACGCTGGACAACGGGGCTACGCTCAACATGGAGATCACTCTGTCCCACGGCCGCGGTTATGTGCCTGCGGATCGCAACAAGCCGCAGCAGAATATCATCGGCATGATTGCCGTGGACTCCATTTATACGCCTGTTTATAAGGTGAACTATACGGTGGAGCCTACCCGTGTCGGCGCATCCAGCGACTTCGACAAGCTGACGCTGGAGGTCTGGACGGACGGTACGATTTCTGCGCGCGATGCGGTATCTCTCGGAGCGAAGATTCTGTGCGATCATTTTACGCTTTTCACCGACCTTTCTGAGAATGTGGGCAATAAGCCCACGGTGGTGGAGAAGGCGGAAGCGCAGCGGGATAAAGTTCTGGAGATGACAATCGAGGAACTGGACCTTTCTGTTCGCAGCTTCAACTGCCTCAAGCGCGCCAACATCAACACCGTCGAGGATTTGATTTCCAAGACGGAGGATGAGATGATGAAGGTCCGCAACCTGGGCCGCAAGTCCCTTGAAGAGGTCATCAATAAGCTGGCTATGATGGGTTTGCATCTGGCTGACGAAGAAAACAACTGATTCTATGCCGGCGGAATCTTCCCCGGCTGACCAAAATCCTGATAAGGAGGAAACCGAAATGCCCGGAACTCGGAAACTTGGCAAGACCACTGACCAGCGCATGGCAATGCTGCGTCAGCAGGTTACGGATTTCCTGGATAACGGTAAGATGGAGACCACCGTCACCCGTGCCAAGGAAATCAAGCCCCTGGCTGAGAAGATGATTACTCTCGGTAAGAAGAGCGATCTGGCTGCTTATCGGCAGGCCATGAGCTTCATTACCCGCGAGGACGTCTGCAAGAAGCTGTTCAAGGAGATTGCTCCTACCTATACCGAGCGCAATGGCGGTTACACCCGCATTGTTCGCACCGGCATTCGCCGCGGTGATGCCGCTGAGACGGCCATCATCGAACTGGTGAAGTAAGAAGCGATGATTAAAAAAGCCCCTTGTCACAGGATTCCTGTGACAAGGGACTTTTTGATTTTTCTTTTCAAATGATTCTCAATGTGATATGATAAGAAAAACGGAGGTGGTTCTGTGCGCAAGGTGCAATGCGGCGAGTGCCGAAAGAACTATGACTATGACGAAGACGGCTTTTGTCCCTATTGCGGGGCATTTAACCAGCCGCGTCGGGAAAGCGGTACGTCGCCTGTCCGAATAGAGGGACTGAACGAGGCCGGCCATCAGAACTCCTTCCTTCATGCGGAATTTCATGAAGAGAATCGGGAGCGGATGCACGAGAGCGTTGCATCCATGAAAAGGGCGGCCCGGCAGGCGGCCAGTACGTCTGGGAAATGGGAGAAGGAAAAGACGGAGAAAAGCTCGCCGCTTGGCGTGATTGTGTGGATCGTGGGAGCGATCATTCTCCTCAATGTCTTTGGAAACCTCTTGTTTCTGTTCTTTTAAAGCAAAAAGCAGGTTTCGGAATCTCCGAAGCCTGCTTTTATTGTACACAAAAATCAACATTTTTTCACAGTTGTATTTCTTCCCCGTTTGCGCAAAATAGCGTTGAGAATATGCGGAGGGAATGGAGCAACATGCAAATGCGACGACTGCTGATTTTGCTGATTTTGCTGATTTGTTTGCTTGTACCCAGCCGGGGAGCTGGGCTGGCAGTCAATGGGGAAGTGGAAATGCCGGAGCCGGAGCGGCTGATTGCACTGACCTTTGATGACGGCCCCAGAGAAAGCACAACAGGTCGACTGCTGGATGGTCTGCGTGAGCGGGGCGCCAGCGCTACTTTTTTTGTGGTGGGAGAGGAGGCTGAAAAGAATCCCGCGCTCATCAAACGGATGATCGCGGAGGGACATCAGGTGGGGAATCACACCTGGAGCCACGTTCAGCTGGAGAAGGCCACGCCGACTGTGGCGTTGCAGGAAATAATGCAGACGGATGCTCTGCTGAAAGAACTTCTGGGGGAGGGAACCTACTGGCTGCGGCCGCCATATGGCCTGATTGGCGCCGGACTGGAGAAAAAAATTCAGGTTCCGATGGTCAAGTGGTCCGTAGACCCCAGAGATTGGGAAAGCCGCAACACGCAAAAAGTGGTGCAGGCGGTGCTGAAAGACGCGAAACCCAACAGCATTATTTTGCTGCACGATATTTATCCCACCTCTGTGAATGCAGCCTTGCAGATTGTGGATGCGCTGCAGGCCAAGGGATACTGGTTTGTGACAGTTGAAGAGATGCTGCGGCTCAACGGCATTACACCGGAGGCAGGTGTGCTGTATCGCACCGGGGCAGGAGCATAAAAAAAGAGACGCGTAAAGCGTCTCTTTTTTTTAGAAAAAGCATTACCCCAGAATCAGCAGAATAACAGTTAAAATCATGAAAACAGCCCCGATCCACTTGGTGGCCCGCGCTAATTTTGCATCCATGGTCTTGGCCTTGTTTCTGGACAGGAAAGAATCTGCAACACCGCCAATGGCGCCGGAGAGACCGGCACTTTTACCGGACTGGAACAAAACAGCCAAAATAATGGCGAGACCGCAAAGTAGTTGCAGAATCGTAATAACCAATTTCAAAGCGCTCATATCGGAAAACCTCCAAAAATTTACCCATGTATGAAACATGAATCTTTATTTACAGAACTTAATGTTACCATAGTTTGCGCATTCTTTCAAGGGATTTTTCAAAAAAAAGAACATGAATTTTTAGAAAGTACAACAAAATTTTACCTTCAAATCTGGAACAAATGTTTGCATCTCGAAGAAAAGTGTGCTATAATAGCCGCAAAGCGGCTATTATACGCGCATCAGCCCACGCTGTGGGTCGGCGCTTAAATCTACGGCCGCAAAGCGGCAATCATAAAACAAACGTATACGCATGGCTGCGGGGACACAGGAGGGATACTATGGCTGAATTGTCTGCCATGCAGCAGAAGATCTACACATATATTGCATCCTGCATTCGTGACCAGGGATATCCGCCCTCCGTGCGTGAGATCGGGGAAGCGGTGGGACTAAAATCACCCTCTACGGTCCATTTTCATCTCAAGCATCTGGAAGAAGCCGGCGTCATTGAAAAGGGAGCCGGGAAGGGGCGCGCCATTGCACTCACACATCCCCCGCTTTCGGAGGATCGGGTGCCCATCGTGGGCAACGTGGCTGCGGGCAGCCCTATTTTGGCGGAGGAGTGCATTGAGGACTACCTCACCTTTGATACCGGTGGACGCAGCGGAGAGTACTTTGCCTTGCGGGTTCGCGGAGAATCCATGCTGAATGCGGGCATTCTGCCGGGAGATCTTGTGGTGGTGCGCCGCCAGGCTGCGGCGAACACCGGCGAAATCGTGGTTGCGATGATGGAAGGGGAAGCCACGGTCAAGCGCTTTTCCAACCGGAACGGCCACATTTGGCTGCTGCCGGAAAATGAAGCCTATTCCCCCATTGATGGGACCTATGCGCAGATTTTGGGCAAGGTGGCCGCTGTGGTGCGGCGATATTGAATCGACATCAAAAAAGGAGCGCGGTTTTATCCGCGGTCCTTTTTTGCTACCATGCAACCTTCAAAATCGGACGCATCGTCTCCGATCTTCAGTGGGGCAATACTCAAATTGTAACAGAAAAAACCGTGAACCCGGCGTTTTTAAGGCTTTTTGGGCGTTACTTGCAGATGTGACGGCACAATGTGCTTTTGCTTACGAAACCCTAAATAACCATTATTTGTAAGTTTATATGTCATTTGTAACAGTTGAGACGAAGTATTTCCGAAGAAGCTTTATACAATATGCTTTAGAAAATAAAAAAAGCTATTAACATCGACTATTGAATTTGAAATCAACACGTGTATGTATAATAAAATTAGATATAGAAAGTCTTTATTATGAATATTGTCAGGATACGTTTCTTTAATTTGCCAATTTTATATATAATTATCATAGCGTTTTCGATATTTTTCGAAAAAATGCTACTCGTGTTCAATATTTATAGGGACGCACATGAGGTTGGACTGCCCCGCTGCATCGCGGATACCGTTTCCGGGCGGTGCGCATGAACTTATTTATTTAGTGGTGGACTTCATTTGTTCACACACCTTCTAAATAAAAATATTTGAGGAGGTTTATCATGAAAAAAGTTGCAGCATTTATTCTTGCGCTGACCATGTCTCTTAGCTTGGCTGCCTGTGGCAGCAAAGGCGCGGATACGCCTGAAGCGCCCCCTCCCTCTGCTCCCGCCGCGACTCCGGAAGCCACAAAACCCGCGGATGAGGCCACTTCCGAACTGCTGGCCGGCTTTGACACCAACGCCGACGGACTGGTTCTGGGCTTCAGCAACTCTTACAACGGCAACAGCTATCGTCAGAAGGAAGAGGAACTGTTCTTCAATCTGGCGGATCAGCTGAAAGAAATGGGCGTTTTAAAGGATTACATTGTCACCGAGTCGAACTCCGATAACGCAACGCAGGCCTCTCAAATTCAAAGTCTGGTACTGAAGGGCGTTGACGTCATCATCGTTGATCCGGGCTCCACCACGGCGCTCAACAGCGCCATTGAAGAGGCGTGGGATGCCGGCGTGCCCTGCGTCATCGTCAACGATGGCCCTGTCACCACGGACAAGTGCTATCAGATCAACTTCGATTATAAGGGCGCCATCATGCCTGCCGCGCAGTATATCGTGGATCGTCTGGGCGGTAAGGGCAACGTGCTGATTTCCCGCGGCATTGCGGGCGTGGAGTCCGACACGAACTTCTACGCCGGTATGCGCGAGGTTTTGGACAAGTATCCGGACATCCATATCGTTGCAGAGGTTTACGGACAGTGGACCGGTTCCATTGCCCAGAAGGAAATTTCCTCTGTTCTGCCCAGCTTGGATCAGGTTGACGCAGTGCTGGGCGAGGGCGGCGACGGCTACGGCGCAGTCATGGCGTTCCAGGCTGCCAACCGCGACATCCCTCTGATCATCGGCGGTAACCGCGGCAACTTCATGAGCTGGTGGGCACAGGCATACAAGGACAGCGGCTATGAGACCATGTCCTGGACGACCAGCCCCGCCATCGCAGCCGCTTCCATCTTTGTTGCCATTGACGTGGCCCGCGGCATCGAGGTCCCCATGAGCATGTCTGTTGACGGCTATATCATTACCCATGACGATATGGAAGCCAATATTGATACGTATCTCAATATGGAAGCCGACGATATTGCCGGTGAGCTGTATACTTACGACTGGGTAAAAAACACCCTTTATACGCAGAAGTAATTTAACGGTTCGGCCGTGCGCTGTGGACAGTTCTTTGTAGACGGAACTGTCCACAGCCATCCCGACGGACTGTTTCACAGGGCAAACTTTTTACGATGGGGCAGGTAATCAATGAACACGACAAAAATTGGGAAAGAAACCACTCCGTTGCTGGAGCTAAAAAATGTCACAAAGGTGTTCGGCCACACGGTTGCGCTCAATGAGATGAACTTTACCGTCTGTCCGGGCGAGATTGTTGGCTTGATCGGTTCCAACGGTGCGGGGAAATCTACCCTGATGAAGGTGATTACCGGCGTGTATTCACCGACCTCCGGGAGCATTACCAACGAAGCAAAGGAAGTCAATGCAAAGCAATACAATGCCACTGAGGCAAAAAAACGTGGCATTGCCTGTGCGTATCAGGAACTGTCCTTGTGCACAAACCTCAATACATACGAAAACTTTGCCATCAGTCATATGGATCACTCTCCTGTTGGAAGTCGCGGCTGGCGGAAGCATGCGCTGTCGTTTGCACAGGAGAAGATCGATGAAATTTTTCCGGACAGTGGGATTGACCTGAAGATGCCGGTCAGCTCGCTGAAGCTGGCACAGCGGCAGATGGTCGAGATATCCAAGGCGGCGTCTGCCGACGGATTGAAGCTGCTGATTCTGGACGAACCAACGTCCTCTCTGACCAGTGACCGCATCGAGCAGCTGCACGCCTCCATGAGAAGCCTTTGCAAGCAGGGCGTCGCCATTATTTACATTTCCCATAAGCTGGATGAGATTGACCGCATTTGCGACCGCATCACGGTGATGAAGGCCGGAGCAAACATCCTCAGCGCCGACATGGATGAGATCACGCCCCAGCAGCTCATTGAGATCATGGGCGGCAAGGCCGCCGGGCAGAAGGCAAAGGCGCAGGAGAGACCGGATACGCCGGTGGTGCTGCAGATCAGCCATCTTGAAACCACCGCGCTGCATGACATCAATCTGGACGTTCGGCAGGGAGAAATCGTCGGCATCTCGGGTCTGGCCGGTTCCGGTCAAAAGGAGCTGCTGCTGGCCATCTTTGAAGCCCAGCGCAAAAAATTTCAGAAAACTGTCACCATGTCAACACGGGCATCCTTTGTCAGCGGAGACAGAAACACAGAGGGCGTCTTTCCGTTCTGGAATATTGCGGATAACACCTTGGTATCCAGCTATGAGCAGGTAAGCAAACGAGGTGTTCTGCTGAAGCAAAAAATGCGGACCTTGGCACAATTCTGGTATGATAAGCTGAAATTTCGCGCTGCCGGTATCGACGATGACATCACCAGTCTGTCGGGCGGAAACCAGCAAAAAGCGCTGATTGCCCGTGGCATTTGCGCCGACGCCGGCATCATCATCCTCAACGATTCCACATGCGGCGTGGATCTGGAGACCAAGCAGGAGATCTATCATCTGCTGGACGAGGCGCGCAGTCAGGGCAAGACCGTCATCTGGCACAGCACGGAAGATCTGGAAATGGAGCAGTGCGACCGCGTCGTTGTGATGGGCGGCGGTAGCATCATCGGTGTTAGAGTTCAGTTGAAACAGCCAATACGGGCTCAACTGAAATCGCCAAACTGAGCTCAGAAGAAAAGACCAAACAACCCAGATTGGCAAATTAATTATTCTTGCTCGGTCATTTCTTCAACTG
>NZ_JAQUVF010000030.1 GCF_028693505.1 Oscillibacter sp. | reverse complement strand
CGGTCTCAGCGCCACGGCGGGCGGTATCACGGCGGCGGTGGTTTTCGGCGTGGTCATGGCAATTCTTTTTAAACCCGGCAATAAGCGCTGAGCTGGGAGAGCGGACTTTCGTCCGCTCTCTTTTGTTATTTTTTTGTTGTTCTTTTTGTCGAATTTCCTGTTATACTATTTCTATTATCATTCGACAGAAAGGACTTTTTGCCATGCGACGCCTCCTCTCCAGTTTACTTGCCGCTTTCATGCTGTTCTCTCTGAGCGCCTGCGGCGGCGCGGGCGCTCAGACGCCGGATGCGCCCCCGGCGGAATCCCCCACGGAAGGGACGCCCGCCGACGAGGAACCGGAGGCGCCCGCCCAAGTGGAGCCCTATTCCATCTTTGACCCCACGGTGATGCCGGAGGGCGGCAGCCGGGACGGCGTTGCCTACGCGGCATACGACGGCGTGGTGGAGCATCTGTTCTTCCACCCGGTGGTCGCCTATCCGGAGCTTGCCTTTGACGGAGACAAGCAGGCAGACGGCATTGACGACTACATGGTCACAGCGGACGAGTGCCGCAAAATTCTCCAGAGTGTTTATGACAAGGGTTTTGTGCTGGTGGATATCGCCAGCATCTGGAGCGAGACCGCCACTGAGGGCGGCGCGCCGAAAATGGTGAAGAACACCCTCTATCTTCCGGAGGGAAAAAAGCCGCTGATCTTCTCCTATGACGACACCAATTATTACCCCTACATGCTGGAAAACGGCTTTGCCTACAAGCTGGTGCTGGGGGACGACGGGAAGATTGCCTCCTTCGGCAAGGACCCCGCCGGGCAGGAAGTCACCAGCCGGGATTTGGACGCCATTCCCATTCTGGACAAATTCGTGGAGGAGCACCCGGACTTTTCCCCCTTTGGCGCCAAGGGCTGCCTGAGCCTGACCGGCTACGAGGGGATTCTGGGCTATCGGACCCAGACCGACACCAAGAGCTGGACCGCGGCGCAGGAGGAGGTCCGCCAAAAGGAGATTGAGGCGGTAAAGCCCATCGTGGCGGAGCTGAAGCGGACCGGCTGGACCTTCGGCAGTCACACCTGGGGCCATATCCGCTTGGGCACCAAGAGTCTTGAAACCATTCAGGCGGACACCGCCCGCTGGGCGGCGGAGGTAGGCTCGCTGGTGGGACCCACCCAGATTCTCTTCTACCCCCACGGTGAGCGGCCGGACGGCGACGACTGGAAAAAGACCGGGCCCGTTTTCCAGTACCTGCAAAGTCAGGGCTTCCGGGTGTTCTGCTCCGTGGGCATCAACAGCTTCAGCTATATCAAGAGCGACCTTTGCGCCGTCATCTGCGACCGGCTCCACCCGGACGGCACCACCCTCCGGGGCAGCGAGAAGGTCCTTGGCTGGTACAGCCAGTTTTACGACGCCCGTGAGATCATTGATCTTGGCGTCCGGCCCCAGCGGGAGGTCCGCTGGGCCCCCTGAACCACGCAAAACAGCACCCCCTGATACATCAGAGGGTGCTCTCTTTATCTTCGGTTTTCACAGACTTCGCTGATGCAAGGTTTTTACACCAGCTTTTCAAAGTAGAAGAATGTCTCGTCCTCTCCGCTTTTCCGCATACAGGATGAGAGCATCCGGTAGGACGCCGTGTTTTCCTGATAGCACTTGGCGACTACCCGGGAAAGGTGGACCTTGTAGAGTCCCCACCGGGCCACGGCGGTAAATGCCTCCGTCCCATAGCCGCTGCCGGCATAGGCCTTGTCGATGCGGCAGCCAAGCTCCGCGCTGCCCCGGCAGTCAAACCGGTACAGCACTGCCTCGCCGATGAGCTTTCCGTCCAGCCGAACGGCAAAATTCACCGCCTGCCGATTCTCAAAGTCCCGCTGGGCTACCTCGAAGAAGCTTCGCTCCTCCACCGGAGCGCCCAGCCCGGCCACATCGTCATAGCCCCACCAGCGGTTTCGCTCCCCGTCCAGCACCAAGGCGTTATACGCGGGAATATCCGCCTCTTCCAACGGCGTGAGCGTCAATCGCTCCGTTTGCAGCGTGGGGATATTCGTCACATGGCGCAGCAGCTCGTTTTGCGGCTCAAAGCTGTATTTGGGTGCCAGCCGGGCCGGACCGTACTGGAGCTTGGAGGTCCGCAGCCCCATGTCGGCGGCGTCGTCCTCCCGATTGATCCACTGGCATTTCTCGCCGAAGGCATTGGCAAATTCCTGCACCAGAGTGGGATAGACGCCGGTATAGGAATAGAGCGCCTTTTCAATATGGATGATCAGCGTCTCTCCACACTTCTCCGCAAGGGACAGCGCGATGAGCTTTTCCCCGTCAAACATGCCGCCCGCCACAAACCATGGCTTTCCTGCCAGCGCCAGCATCTGCTGGGAGAGCTTCAGTTCATTTTGCGCCTTGGCGTTATCCCCCTTCGGAAATTCCGCCTCATAATCCTTCCAAAATTGCTCCAGCGCCCCTTTGTCTTTCTCCGTGAGGGGGCGGAAGGCGGCCTCCGGCCACTTGGCGTAAAACTTTTTGATATGGTTCCGCTGGCCGGAGTAGCGCCGCCCGGCAAACAGCTGCAAGTCCTCCCGATAATAGACATAATCCTGCCACGTGCGCACGTTGCCCACCCGCACGTAAGGGTAACGCTCCAGCAGCCGGGGGGCCTTGCACGCTGGCACCACGGAGATGACCAGCGGGACTCCCCGCTCCAAACAGTCGCTTTCGATGGCGGCGAGGGCGGCGTCCTCGTCCCCTTCCGGACCGGGAACGGGATAGTCGAACACCCACCGGCCATCATGCTCGTTGCGCACCACCAAACACCCGGCGATTTCCGCCCAGGCGGGATGCAGCACAGGCCGCCACATCAATTTGATACCCACAGAATATTCACACAGTTCATAAGGACAGTTCTGATAATACTTTCTGAGCTTCCCGCCGTCCCGTATAGTCACCGGTTTAAATTGGTACATAGTTCCTCCACACGCCTTCCGGCGTTTTCTTCCCCACGGGAATCCATTTCGATAATCTTTTATAGTATACCTTGAATCACGTAAAAAAACAGTAGTTTTCGCAACAGCATTTTCCGTTTTCTCCGCATCCTTCCAGCGTTCCAAACCTGTCAGCTTTGCATTGACAATTACCGCCAATTCGGCTTTAATGGAGAAAAACGCAGGAGGTCACCTCATGACGGAATCGGAGCGAATGCGCGCGGGAGCGCTTTACTATGCCGGGGACGAGGCGCTGTCGGCGGCGCGGCTGGCGGCCAAGGAGCTGATCTGGCGCTATAACGCCACAGCGCCCGCAGACTGGGAGGGCCGCACGGCGATTTTGCGGCAGCTGCTGGGGCATCTTGGCGAGGAGAGCTGGATCGAGACGCCCTTCCGGTGCGATTACGGGAGCCAGATCCGCATTGGAGACCACTTCTTCGCAAACTACGACTGCATCTTTCTGGATGTGGCAAGCATCACCATCGGGGACCATGTGTTTTTCGGCCCCCGTGTGTGCCTTTACACAGCGGGACACCCCACCGTGCCGGAGGTGCGAGATCTGGAGCTGGAGTTCGGTTCCCCCATCGTCATCGGAAACAGCGTATGGATTGGCGGCAACACCGTGGTGCTGCCCGGCGTGAGCATCGGCAGCGGAACGGTGGTTGCGGCGGGGTCCGTGGTGACACGCGATCTGCCGGAAGACGTCCTTGCCGCAGGAAACCCCTGCAAGGTCCTGCGAGCGCTCACGGAGGGCGACCGGGCAAAGTGGGAGACCCTGCGGGCGGCATACGAAGCCGACAGTTAAAAGGAGAAGGCCCTGGGGGCCTTCTCCTTTTTTAGTTTAGTTCATCTGCTTGCGGCGGCTGAGATTCATGGTGCCGTCCTGCATGTTGTTGAGGGATTCCAGGCTCTTGCCGGTGCCCAAGGCCACACAGGAAATGGCGTCCTCTGCAATGACGGTGTGGATGCCGGTGCGGGCGGTGACCAGCTTGTCAAATCCGGCAACCAGACTGCCGCCGCCGGTCATGACGATGCCGTTGGTGGAGATATCCGCCACCAGCTCGGGGGGCGTGCGCTCCAGCACGGAGTGGATGGTCTCCATAATGCGCTCCACCGGCTCTTCAAAGGCGTCCATCATCTCCGTGGAGCTGACGGTGACCACCTTGGGAAGTCCCGTGAGAAGGCACCGGCCCTTCACGTCCATGGTCTCTTCCTCTTCCTTGGGGAACACGCAGCCGATCCGCTTTTTCATCTCTTCGGCAGTCCGCTCGCCCACCAGCAGGTTATGCTTGCGGCGCATGTATTTCACAACCGCCTCGTTGAGCTGGTCGCCCGCGATCTTAATGGAGGCGGATTCCACCACGCCGGAGAGGGAGATCACCGCGATATCGGCGGTGCCGCCGCCGATATCCACCACCATGTGACCGTCGGGCTTGGCAATGTCGATGCCCGCGCCGATGGCGGCGGCCACAGGCTCCTCGATCAAAAACACCTTCCGGGCGCCGGCCTGAATGCCCGCGTCGATCACGGCGCGCTCTTCGACCTCGGTAATGCCGGAGGGCACGCAGATGATGACCCGGGGCTTGAAGAAGGAGACGCCCGCCACCTTATGGATGAATTCCCGCAGCATCCGCTCCGTCATGTCATAATCGGAGATGACGCCCTCCCGCAGAGGACGGATGGCCACGATATTGCCCGGGGTACGGCCCAGCATGGCCTGCGCCTCGGTGCCAACCTTTAAAAGCTTTCCGCTGTTTTTATCCAACGCAACCACAGAGGGTTCGTTGAGCACGATCCCCTTGCCCCTTACAAAAACCAAAACCGACGCGGTACCAAGATCGATACCGATATCCTTCGCCATGGACATAGATTCCACCTCATTGAACTTTCTATACAACGTTATTATGAACGGTTTTCCCGCTTTACAATCATACAGATGTCATTATATCCGCAAATTCTATCGATTGCAACCTCATTCTTTTACATTCCCCCGGCTTTTTCCCGCCGCATCCGGCCTCGTCAAAGCCACGGCGGCGCAGACCACATCCGCCGCGCCGGCGTCCTTCAAAACCCGGATGCACTCCGTCAGCGTCGCGCCGGTGGTGCAGATGTCGTCCACCAGCAAAACGCGCTTGCCCCGGATGCTTTCGCCGTTCATGGCGGCATAGACGCCCAGCACGTTGGCCCGCTGGGCGGCGGCCTCCTTCAGCGTGGACTGGGCGGGGTTGTCCGCCAATTTGGAAAGCAGGCGGACCGGCCTCGTCTGCCACACCCGGCAGGCGGATTCCGCCAGCAGCCGCGCCTGATCGTAGCCCCGCCTGCGCAGCCGTTTTTTGCTGACCGGCACCCAGGTGACCACGTCAAATTCTCCGGAAAACTGTTCCGCCGCGCAGCGGGCGATCAGGCCGCCCAGGGGTTCCGCCGCCGCGGCGGCGCCCCGGAATTTCAAGCGCAGCACGCCCTCCCGGGCCAGCTCCTCATACCAAAGAGGAGCGGCGCACCGCAGTCCGCCGCTCCCCTTTCGCACCGTTTCCGTCTCCGCCGTCCATGGAAGTTCCTTCTCGCAGACGGGGCAGACGCCCGGACGGTCCAGCACCCTGGCGCAAAAGGGGCATTTCGGCGGAAAGAGGAGGTTTAACAGGGCATTTATCATCGCTCCGCCAACAGGGCGTCGTACGTGGTGTGCAGGGCGTTTCGGATGCCCCGAAGCTGAGACGCCTGAATGTGCTGCGCGCCCCGCTCAATTTTTACCATGCTCTCCCGGGTGATCTCCACGCCGTCCAGTTGCAGCAGCCGGACCAGCTCTGTCTGCCCGATCCCCTGCTGTTTACGAATTTCCCGGATATTGGCACCGATGCAGATATCCTGCTTGATTTTTTGCTCTCCCATTATTGCCTCCGCAAAAAGAACCTGTTTCGGTCCAGTTTTGCTTTATTCTATGGAAAAGCAATAAAATTATGGGACCCATATGGGTCCTAATAGGGAGAGCTTACTCCCCGCCGTGGGCAAGCCGCCACCGCAGCCCGGAATACCGCCGCTGACGGCGGTCATTGGCCGCCATGGCGCGAATGGCCGCGTCGTCTCCCACCACGATCAAAAGCTCCCGCGCCCGGGTGAGGGCGGTGTACAAAACCCCCCGGACCATCAGGGACGGCGCCGAGGGCATGGCCGCCATCACAACGCACCGGTACTCGCTGCCCTGCGCCTTGTGGACGGTCTGGGCATAGGCGAGGTCCACCTCATTGAGCATCTCCACGCCGTAAACGGCGCTGCGCCCGTCAAAATCCATGGCCAGCCACTCGCCGGAGGGGTCGATCTGCACGATTTTTCCCACGTCGCCGTTGAACATGCCACTGCCCACCGTGCCGTCCGCCTTCTCCCACACCACATCGTAATCGTTCCGGGTCTGCATAATGCGGTCGCCCTCCCGAAAGAGCCGCTCGCCCCACAAAAGCTCCCGCTTGTCCGCCCCCTTGGGATTCAGCGCCTCCTGCAGGCGGCGGTTGAGCCGGATGGTGCCGCACTCCCCCTTCCGGGTGGGCGTGAGCACCTGAATCTGGTCCACGGGGATGCCCATTTTCTCCGGCAGGCGGCTTTTGCAAAGCTCCACCAGCGTGTCCACCGCCCGCTCGCCGGAGCGGCGGCAGAGGAAGAAAAAGTCTCCCTGATCGTTGGTCAGCAGGGGCGGCTCCCCCAGATTCACGGCGTGGGCGTTGCGGATGATGGCGGACTCCGACGCCTGGCGGAACACCTCCCGCAAAAAGACCGTCTCCACCCGCCCGCTGCGGATGAGGTCCGAAAACACGTTCCCCGCCCCCACGGAGGGCAGCTGGTCCGCGTCCCCCACCAGCACCAGCCGGGTGCCGGGCCGCAAGGCCCGCAGCAGCGCGGAAAACAGCGGCAGGTCCACCATGGACATCTCGTCCACCACCACCGCGTCCGCCTCCAGCGGTTCTTTTTCCGTTTTCTGAAAGGTCAGCTGATGGGTGGTGTCGTTCCAGCTCATCCCCAAAAGCCGATGGACCGTCTGCGCTTCCATCCCCGTCAGCTCGCTCATGCGCTTGGCGGCCCGCCCGGTGGGCGCCGAGAGCACGATGTCCAGCCCCATCTTCTGAAACAGGGCCACGATCCCCCGGACGGCGGTGGTTTTGCCGGTGCCGGGACCGCCGGTGAGGATCAAGACCCCCTGCCGGGCGGCCAGCTCCACCGCCTGACGCTGCTGGGGCGCGTAGGTGATGCCCTGCTCGGCCTCGATCTCCGTCACGGTCCGCTCCGCCTGACGGCTCTCGTCGGCCTCCACCGCCAGGAGCGTGTTGAGCCGGGCGCAGGCGGTGGCCTCCGCCTCCCACAGTCGGCGCAGGTAACAGGCCTCCACCCCCGCAAGCTCCTCCTGCACCACGGCGCCCTGCGCGATCAGGGCGTCCAGCGCGATTTCCGGCAGGTGCGATTCGCATTCCAAAAGCTGCGCGGTGGCGCTTACCAGCTTTGTACGGGGGAGAAAGACATGTCCGTTATTTTCATTGTGGCTCAGCTCAAAGGTCACCGCCGCCTGTAACCGCGCCTGGCAGTCGACGTCAAAGCCCATACCCATGGCAATCTCGTCCGTGACGGAAAACTCCACGCCGCAATCGTCGGTGGAGAGGAGGTAGGGATTTTCCCGCACCAGTTCCAGCGCCGCGTCGCCGTAGCGCTGGCGCAGCTGCATGGCGAGGATGGTGGGCAGACGGTACCGGGCCAGAAATTCCATCAGCCGCCGCAGTCCCATGTGCTGGCGAAAGCCCGCGGCGATCTCCCGGGCCTTTTTCTCCGTAATGCCCTTGATGGCGCTCAGCCGCTCCGGCTCCCGCTCCAGAATGTCCAGCGTCTCGGAGCCGAAGCGGTCCACAATCGCGCGGGCGGTGGCGGGGCCGACGCCCTTGCAGATACCGGAGGAGAGATAGCTGAAAATCTCCTCGGCCTCCTCGGGCAGCGAACGCTCCATCTCCACCGCCCGCAGCTGCTCGCCGTGCTGGGGATGCTGCTCCCACACGCCGGACACCGTCAGATGCTCGCCGGGGGCCACGCAGGGAATGCAGCCCACCACGGTGACCACCTCTCCCTCCTCCGTCAGCAGGCGGAGGACGGTATAGCCGTTTTCGGCGTTTTGAAAAATCAGACTATGTACAGTGCCGTCGCAGCAGGTCACATCTTCCATTTTTATCCTCTTTCAGGGGCGATCCCCCACGTGAAATTCCGACGCGGATACCACTTCCGCGTCCTTTTCCCGGTCCGCCAGATACTGGGCAATGCCCCGGGCATCCTCCGTCAGTCCGCAGTCCACCAAAACGATTTTCGCCCCCGGCAGTCTGCCTTGCAGCCGACGCAGCTCCCGCACGTCCGCCTCCATCGCCAGCGCCTCGCCCTTTAGGGGCAGCACCAGCAAAAGGCCCGGCACCACGGGCCGCCCGGTGCGGAGCACCGCGCCCGCCAGCAGCCAGACCACCGTCGTCATGCCCACCGCGGAAAAAAACGCCAACAGCCCATCCTGCAACATTACCATCCCAAATCACCTCGGACCAGTGTATGCAAAACGGGCGGCAAAGGTTATTTGGGGCGGTTTTCCCCGCGCCGGGACGGGGATGGTTCGTTTTCCTCGGTTTCCGCGTCCTCTTTTTGAGCCGCCAGCAGACGGTCCAGCTTTTTCTCCATGCGGGTGAGTCGCCGCCGCTGCGTCACCCACAGCGCGGCAAGGGTGGCCACCGCCAGCACCATGCCCCAATCTCCACTTAAAAGGCCCACGTTGCCCAGCACGGTCAGCCCCAGCCAGCTGCCCAAAAGGGACACAAGCCAGATCATGAAAAATTCCGCCATCTCCCTTACCCTTCCCGGGAGATCCCAAGCTCCGCCAAAATGGCCTCTTCCCGTTCCCGCATCTGCTTTTTCTGCACACCCTCGTCCAGATGGTCATAGCCCAGCAGGTGGAGGGCGGAGTGGGTCACAAGATAGGAAAGCTCCCGCCGGTTGGAGTGGCCGTACTCCTTGGCCTGGGCCGCCACGCGCTCCATGGAGATCACCATGTCCCCCAGCGGCACAAGTCCGGTGCCGATTTCTGCGTCCTCCTCGCCGGGCAGCTCGCCGGGCGTCAGCTCAAATTCCGGAAAGCTCAAAACATCCGTGGGCCGGTCCACCTGCCGCATGTCCCGATTGATGCGGTGAATGCCCTCGTCATTGGTCAGCAGCACGTCCACCTCGCAGGGGAACGTGACGCCCTCCGCCGCCAAAGCGGTGCGGATGACCTTGCGGATCAGCGCGCAATTTCCCTCGCTGGCAGCCCCCGGCACCTCGGCCGTGACGGGTATATAGTGCTTTTTGGCCATTATCTTCGCCCCTTCCCACCGTTTTTGACGGTCTCATACGCCTCGTAGGCCTTCACAATGCGCTGCACCATCACATGGCGCACCACGTCCGCATTGGTCAGCTCGCAGATGCCGATGCCTTCCACGCCCTTGAGCACCCGCATGGCCTCCTTCAGCCCGGAGGTCTTGTCCGTGGGCAGGTCGATTTGTGTGACGTCGCCGGTGATGACGATTTTGGACCCGAAGCCAAGGCGGGTGAGGAACATTTTCATCTGCTCCCGGGAGGTGTTTTGCGCCTCGTCCAGAATGATGAAGCTGTCGTCCAGCGTCCGCCCGCGCATATAGGCCAGCGGCGCCACCTCGATATTGCCCCGCTCCAGATACTTCTGGTAGGTCTCCGCCCCCAGCATGTCGAACAGGGCATCGTACAGCGGGCGCAGGTAGGGGTCCACCTTGCTTTGCAGGTCGCCGGGCAAAAAGCCCAGCCGCTCTCCGGCCTCCACCGCAGGGCGGGTGAGGATGATGCGGTTGACCTGCTTGTCCCGAAACGCCTGCACGGCGGCGGCCACGGCGAGGTAGGTCTTGCCGGTGCCCGCCGGGCCGACGCCGATGGTGACGGTGTTTTTCAGCACCGATTTGATATACTCTTTCTGCCCGATGGTCTTGGGCTTCACCGGGCGGCCCTTTGCGGAGATGCAGAGCACGTCGCCGGTCAGCTCCGTGATCTGCTCTTCCTTCCCGCTGCGCACCAGTCCCGCCACGTAGCGCACGTTCTGTTCCCCGATGGTCTCTCCCCGGGAAGAAAGGGTCAGCAGCGCCCCAATCGCCTTGGCGGCCAGCATGGTATTCTCCGCCTCGCCGTCCACCCGCAGCTCCCCGTCCCGATTCACCACGGTGACGTCGAACTCCTGCTCCAAAAGGCGCACATTCTCGTCAAAGGACCCGAAGATGTTCACAGCCTGTTCCAATCGCTCAATACTGATTCTCTGTTCCAACTTTGCTTCACTCCCGTATCATTGCGGGCGTTATCCGTCCGCGTCTTGCGTTAAAATCGGCACACTCTCCCCGATCTGCTCCTCGCACTCCGCCGTCAGCGTCACCAAAAGTGTGTCGCCCTTGCGCCGGGTGGTGCACAGGGTGGAGCGAACCGTGCCGTAAGGGTCCACGAGGCTGTGGAGGTACGCCGTGAGCGCCGCCTCCGCCGTTGCCTTGCCGCGCTCGTCGCTTCGCTCTGCCGCCGCCGTCTCATAAAAGCGCCACGTCTCCCGCTCCAGCGTGAGCGGCAACGACAGTCCCAGCAGCCGGCAGGGATATCTTGTTGTTATTTTATCATATTTTGCCCCTTCGATGCTACTGTTTGAGAAGAATTTTATGCGGTGCGTACCGATAATCAGGGAAAATCCCGTTTTTTCCCGGTCCGTACTCTGCTTTTCCGCCACCGTCACCGGCATGGACGCGGTGAGCGTGTACCAGGTGCGGGCGGTGACGTGCCCCATCCCCGCCATGACCCGGGCGCCAAAGGTATCCGTATCCTCCACACCGGAGATCAGAAGCTGGCCCTCCGTCACGGTGGCGCCCTTCATCACGGCGGCCACGCCATCCAGCGCCTGCACCTTCAAAACCATCCCCGCCCGCCGGGCCACCACGTTGGCGGGCGTCCGCTCATCCACCAGCTTTGGCGCCGGAATCCGCTCCCGCACCTGCACATTGGCCCGGCAGCCGGAGACGTTGACGGTCAGCCAGCTCAGCTCCGGGATGTCCAGCAGCACGTGGTTGCGGATATCCTCCCCGTCCAGCGACAGCCCAAAGGAGCCGAGATGGACGCCGGCCTTTTCCAGCCCCCGCAGAATCTCCTCCGTGGGCACGGTCTCATTGCCCTCCACGGTGAAATCCCAGACGAAAAAGGAGCCGAAAAACAGCCCCAGAAGGCATGCTGTCAGCCCCACCACCAGCGCCTGCCGACGGCGGAAACGGAAGAGGAAGTACGGCGCGCCCTCCCGTCCCGCCACGGTCAGGGTGCAGTCCAGATTTTTTGCCGCCCGCCGCAGCGCATGGAAGTCCCGCCGGGAAAGGCGGCAGGTAAACGCGGTGGGTGAGTCCCACCGCAGGTCCCAAAAAGCCAGATCCCGCGCGCCGCACAGGTTCAAAACCCGCTCGGGAAACACGCTCTCCACCCGCACCAAAACCTGACCCCGCAGGCGGTTTACCACCTCGTTCAGCATCTTTTACCTCACCCACTCCACGCGCTCGATCCGTCCGCCCAGCCGCAGTTCCTCCGCGGTCATTGCCAGCAGGGAAAGCCCCTCTCCCCGCACGCTCAAAACGCCGGCGGTGGTATTTAAATCAATTCGCTCCTCGCTGTACGACAAAATTCCCGCGTGGTGCTCCACATACAGCTGGCGGCTTCCAACCATTTCCAGCCGGGGCAGTCCCGCCACCACATCCGCCGGCAGATCAAACAGCTCCGCCACGGTGCTCAGTACGCCGTTTTCTTTTCGATTTCTCTCCATGCACGCTCACCCCATGAAACTCTATGCGCCACTGGCGCAAAACTTGCGTGGTTTCCTCCGGCATAGCGGGGCGGGAGCGCACATATGGTACAGGGGGTGATGGGTATGAAAACACGGGGGCGGACAGACGTCTGCCTGATTTTATGCGGACTCCTGCTCTGGTTTCTAGCGGACGCGGCGCGGGTCCGCGCCGCAGCGGAGGAGGCTTTGGCGCTGTGCGCGCGGTCTGTTGTCCCGGCGCTGTTTCCGTTTATGGCGATCTCGGCGCTACTGGTCTCTCTGGGATTTGGCGAGTGGGTGTCTCCCCATCTATCGGGCTTCATGGGGCCGCTGTTTCGTCTGCCGGGATGCGCCAGCTCCGCGCTGCTGCTGGGACTGGTGGGCGGCTATCCCATCGGCGCCCAGACGGCGGCAAGGCTTTATCAAGAGCACCTGCTCACCCGGGAGGAGGCGGAACGCCTGCTCTCCTTTTGCAACAACGCAAACCCTGTGTTTCTCATCAGTGTGCTGGGGAGCGGGGTGTTTGGCAGCGTCCGGGCGGGGATTTGGCTGTGGCTCATCCACGTGGCTTCCGCCCTTTTGACAGGTCTCTTCTTTCGCGGCGGCAAACGGGGACGCGCCCGAGTCGGACCGCCTCCCGCCTTTCCGTGCCGGACCGTCTCCCTCTCGTCCGCCTTTGTGGAGTCAGTGGGGACCGCCCTGACGGGGATTCTCTCCGTCTGCGCGTTTGTGGTGCTCTTTTATGTGCTGGCCAGCCCCCTGAAGGGCCTCGGCGGCGGATGGGGTGCCGCACTGGTGGGCAGCATCGAGCTGTTTTCTCTCACGCCGCTGCTGACGCCGGATCGCTTCGGATTCGTTCTGGCTGCCTTTTGCTCCGGCTGGGGCGGGCTGTCCGTTTTGTGTCAGACGGCGGCGGTGCTGGACGGCACCGGTCTTTCGATGCGCAGCTGCTTTTTTGGAAAAGTGGTGCAGGGCGGACTCTCCGCCGCGCTGGCAGTGGCGCTCATCGCTCTTTTTTGATCCCGCGCCGTCCTTTGCGCAATGGGGCACAATTAAAGGCGGGAGCCTTCGCTCCCGCCTTTAATTGTGAAAAAAGTCTCACATACGTTTTAAACCAGTGACAGCGCGATCATCACCGCAATGCTGATGGGGATGGTCAAAGACGTGGCGGTGCCGTACACGCCGGGGTTGCACTCCAGCTTTCCGCAAAAGACCGTGGCCATGCCGCTGATGGGCGCGCACACCAGCAGCGCCGCGATGAGCCGCTGCTCCAGTGGGAAGGGCAAAAACGCCACCATGGCCAGCGCCAGCACGGCCTCCGTCAGCACCCGGGTGGTGACGATGCCCACCACCTGATGCCGGGCCGCCGGGTCCAGCCGCACCTCGAACATGATGCCCAGCATCAGCATGACCACCACCGCATTGGCGCCCGCCACCGTGTCCGCCAGCTGATAAATGGGGTCCGGAAAGCGAAATTGAAACAGCGCCAGCACAAAAAGGCCAATGTCCAAGTCAAAGGGAAAGGAGGAAAGCAGCGTCTTTGCCAGCGCCTTGATGCGAAAGCGTTCCTCTTTTTTCACCTGCATGGCGGCAAAGGAGTAGATGACGCCGCAGTTCATCACGGAGTTGCCCACGTCAAACATGATGACTTCCATCATCCGCTCCGGAAAGAGGTTTTGCACAAAGGGGATGGCGAAGCTGCCGATGTTGAAGCCCGCCATGCAGATCATGTACATCGCGTGGACCAGTGGCTGCTCCCGTGCGCCCACCTTCCATCCAACTGCCAGCAGGATGATATTGACCCCCAGTCCAATGAGGATGAAGGACGCCAGATGCAGGTCCATGGTAAAATCACGGAAGGCGTTGACCAGCACCGCAGGCAGCGTGACATACAGCATGATGTTGGAGAGCACCTTGCTGTCCTCCTGCCGGAACAGCCCCACCCGTTTGAGGACATAGCCCAAAGCGATCAGAAAAATCAGAATTGCGGACTTGATCAGTGCCGCGCCCATGGCAACCACCCTTACTCTTCACAGAATCGTCCCCTCCGTCAAGCACGGAGGGGACTGTTTTCTAACTTCTATTCGGATGACCGCCGCCCTTGATCCCGCAGAGTGCCCGCGGGGCACTGCCAAAGGGAGTGGCCCGCACCGCGGGGACACGCGCAGCAGAGATCTGACTTCTATCAGCCTTGCCCATTATAGCAACTCTCACCCTTCGTTGCAACCACGTTCCGGGCAAGAAAATTTGCTGTTTCGGTGAACCAAAACGCTTTTTTGAGCGTCTAAGAGTGGACGCATCCGCAAGACCCTCCCCCGGTGGCATCAGCCCGGTTTTTGCCCTTCCCCCCCGTGGGTATCACGGAGAGCTTATCCCTCCATGGCCTTGACGGCCTTCACCACGCGGCTGGTGCCCAGACGGTCCGCTCCCAGTGCGAGAAACGCCTCCGCGTCCTGCAAGCCGGAGATGCCGCCGGCGGCCTTGATCTTCACATGGGGACCCACGTGCCCTTTCATAAGCGCCACGTCCTCCCGGGTGGCCCCGCCGCCGCCAAAGCCGGTGGAGGTTTTGATATAGTCCGCCCCGGAGGCGGTGACGATCTCGCACAGGCGAATCTTTTCCCCCTCGGTGAGCAGGCAGGTCTCGATGATGACCTTCAAAAGCTTTCCCTTGCAGGCCGCCTTGACATCCTTGATCTCCGCGCACAGCGCGTCCCACTGTTCATCCTTCACCCAGCCGAGGTTGATGACCATATCCACCTCGTCCGCGCCGTTTTCCACCGCGTCGGCCGCCATGAAGCACTTGGCGGCGGTGGTATCGTATCCGTTGGGAAAGCCGATCACCGTGCACACGGGCAGCCTTCCCGCCACATAGTCCGCTGCCTGGCGGACGTAAGAGGCGGGGATGCACACGCTGGCGCAGCCGTACTTTATCCCGTCGTCGCAGAGGGCGCGGATCTCTTTCCACGTGGCGGTCTGGGTCAGCAGGGTGTGATCGCACTTGCGCAGGATCTCTTTCAGTTCCATTTGAGCTTTCTCCTTTATCCTTCTATTGACCCGCTTGCAAAGTATCGAAAGCACGCTCCGTCCCAGCGCCGCTCCACCCGATTCCGGACTGTCAAATAGTCCAGATGGGCCAGCGCCTCGCCTACGGCAAAAAACTTCTGCGTCAGCGGAAACTCTCCCCAGCTGCGGCATCGGATGCTCCACGCCATATGGCCCGCGATCTCGTAGGCCGTGAGCCCCGGATGGAGCGTCACGGTATCCACGGCGTTTTCAAGACGCAGGGCGTGGTGGCGCTCCAGCTCCTCCGCCCGCTGCGCGGCGTTCCCCGTCTCCATGCGGTGGGCAGGCAGCAGCAGGGAAACCGGCAGGGAGCGCAAACGGCGCAGACTTTCAAGGTAATCCCCCAGAGAATCCGCCACGCCGCTCCAGCGGCAGATGTTGGGCGTGATATGAAAGAGCACATGGTCCCCGGAAAAGAGCCACCGCTCCTTCGGCTCGTACAGGCACAAATGCCCCGGGGTGTGCCCCGGCGTCAGCAGGCAGCGCAGCGTCCGCCCGCCATAGGTCACCTCGTCTCCGTCCTCCAGATACGTATATCTGTCGTAGGGCGCGGGACCGGCGATCTTTGCCGGGTTGGTCTCCCAAAGCGCCGCCATCTCTGCCGGAGAAAATCCCTCCTGCACGTAGCCATCGTATATGGCGCGCCAGCCTTCCTCATTTTCCGCCGCCATCCGCCGCCCGTCCACACCGCTGATAAAAACGCGGCAATTCTCCCGCACCAGCTCCGGCGCAAGGCCCGTATGGTCGCTGTGGAGATGGGTGAGAAAAATGTCCATCCGGTCCCGGTCCACCCCGGTGGAGCGCAGCTCCCGCTCCATGGCCTCCCGGCAGGGCTGCTGGCGAAAGCCCGTGTCGATCAAAAGGCTCCGCTCCCCGCAGAGGAGATAGCTGTTCAAATTTTTCAGTGGATTGCCCACCAGAGGAATTTCCAGCCGCCACAGGCCGCTGGCAAGTTGTTCTGCCATAGCGCTCCCTCCCTTTTATGGGGAGTATTGTAGCAGGTTTTCTCCCCAGTGTCCAGAGACGCCGGTTTTCAAAACTCCCACCGTGAACGCTTGTCAGGGCGTTTCCACGGTGTTACAATAAACACACTTTCTACATTGGAGGCTTCTCATGAAAAAAAGACTATTTGCCGTGTTCTGCGCTCTTTGCCTGCTGGTAAGCGCGGTTCCTGCCGCCGCCGCATTGGAGGGGGAATCCGCCCGGGCGGCGGATATTCTCACAACGCTGGGCGTGCTGGACGAGGACGCAAGCCGGGATCTGACCGCGCCTGCCACCCGTGCGCAGGCCGCCGTGCTGCTGGTGCGTCTGGCGGGCGCCGAGCAGGCGGCGAAAAACGATCTCTGGATTTCCGGCTTCCGGGACGTTCCCGCCTGGGCGGAGACTGCCGTCACTTACGCCGCCCATCAAAACTGGGTCTCCGGCGTCACCGTCACCGCCTTTTCCCCCGACGCGCCCATCACGGCGGACGGCTGGTGCGCCTTTTTGCTGCGGATGCTGGGATACAGTGAAAAGACCGGGGACTTCACCGTTTCCGGCGCCGCCGTCTTTGCCCAACACATCGGGCTGCTCTCCCGCACGTACAGCGGCGCTCTGACGCAGGCGGACCTGTTCCAGTCCGCCGTGGACGCGCTCTCCTTTTCCTATCGGGACGGCAGCGCCACCGTGGCGGAGCATCTGGTGTCTCAGGGTGTTTGCACCCGATCCACCGCCAACGCCCTCGGCCTTTTGAACGAAACCCTCACCGCCCGGCAGGTGGCGGACCGGCACATGGCGGCAGTGTTTGCGCTGTCCTCCTTCGCAACGGAGCGGGAGATGCTGGATAACACGTCCTCCAGCAGCGCCAGCGGCTTCTTCATCTCCGCCGACGGCATCGCCGTGACCAACTACCACACCATTGACGGCAATATCCACGCGGTGGCCACCCTCTCCACCGGCGAGACGTATCCGGTGGAGTCCGTGCTCTGGTATGACGCCGCCATGGATCTGGCCGTGCTGCGCATTTCGAAAAAATCCACCAACGGCATCTCCACCTCCGCCTTCGCGCATCTGGATGTGGCGGGTACCGGCGATATTCGCTCCGGCGACACGGTGTACACGCTGGGCAACCCGCTGGGTCTGGGGCTTGCGGTCAGCTCCGGCATCATCAGCGCCACCGCCCGGAATGTGGACCGCTATTCCCAGCCCTGCATCATGAACACCGCCGACATCTCCGAAGGAAGCAGCGGCGGCGCGCTGCTGAACGTCTACGGGCAGGTGATCGCCGTTACTTCCGGCGCTTACGCCTACGGCAACAACATGTATCTGGCAGTGCCCGTGGACCCTGTGATGTCCGCCGACCTCACAGGGCCGGGGACAAGCCTTGCCGCCATCGTGGCTGCCAAACAGTAATCGGTTTCACGCAAGAAAGACCGCCGCAGCTCTCAAGGCTGCGGCGGTCTTTTTCTGCACTCAGTGCGTCCGGATGAAGTTTTCCAGTTCCTCCGCCGTGCGCACCACTGCCACGGCGCCGGCCTTTTCCAGCTCGTTTGGGGCGGCATATCCGAAAAATTCCACACCCACGCAGTCGATGCCGCATTCCGCAGCGCCCAGCACATCAAATTTCCGGTCTCCCACCATCAAAATGGAGGCCCGGTCCTCCTCGTGAAGGCTTAGGCGGCGCATGGCCTCCCGAATCACGTCGGATTTCGTCCAGTCCCCCGTGGACGCGCTTCCGGCAATGACTTGCAGGGAAGGCGCAAATCCAAACTTTTCGCAGATCGGTCTGCACATCTCCTCCGGCTTGGAGGAGGCCAGCGCCAGTATATACCCGGCGTCCTTCAATCGTGCGCAAAGCGCGGCCATTCCCGGCGCGGCGGCGTTTTCAAACTTTCCCAGCCGGGCGTACCGCTCCCGAAAAAAGCGGATGGCGCGCTGCGCCTTCTCCCCGTCAAAGCCGCAAAAATGCTGAAAGGAATCCTGCAGCGGCGGCCCGATAAATTGCAGCAGCACGCTCTCCGGCGGCGTCGGCTCTCCCAGTCTCTCAAACGCCTCCCGCAGGCAGTTGAAGATTCCCTCCTTGGAATCTGTCAGCGTGCCGTCTAAGTCGAAAAAAATCGTATGATACATAAATTTGCCTCTCCTTCTACACGGAGAGATTTTACCATGTCCGCTCTTTCTATGCAAGTGGGGGCCGGGCTTTTTTGGGTTCTTCCATTGTGCCTTGTCCGCTCCGCAGAAAAACGGTTTCTTTTGCACGCAGACCCTACGCGCCACGGGGCAGACCCTCAGGCCAGGTAATTTGCCAGCAGCACGGCGGTCTGGGCGCGGGTGACGGGCGCGGCAGGGGCCAGCAGCGGGGCGAAGCGTTTACGGGTTTTGAAAAATTTCAGGTGGGGGACCTCCTTCATTCCTTGAGCGCGGGCATTGCTGACGCGATATCCATGCATCCAACGGGTAAATCGTTCCATCGCGCAAGCCCCTGCCCTACATTCGCGGGTGAAACCGTGCCGAAAAATTTCAGGAACTGATTCCAGGGCCAACGCAACTCCTTTGAATGCGGGTACTTTCCGGATTTTCACTTTTTATATATAACACTGCTTTTTTCACAAACAATTTAGGATGAAGAAAAGCAGCATTCCATGGAATGGCGCGCAAAAAAAAGGCCCTCGGGACA
Source organism: Oscillibacter sp. (assembly GCF_028693505.1). Taxonomy (GTDB): domain Bacteria; phylum Bacillota; class Clostridia; order Oscillospirales; family Oscillospiraceae; genus Oscillibacter. Next base: position 250 of record NZ_JAQUVF010000030.1, on the reverse strand, counting down.
GTGAATCCCGGGGGCCTTTTGCACGAACAGCTCTCCGTGCCTTTTAAAATTTTGTGTTGCCCTGTGAAACGTTTTTACTTGCCGAAGTAACGCTTCAGGAGACCTGCAAACGCGCGGCCGTGGCGGGCTTCGTCCCGGGCCATCTCGTGGACGGTATCGTGGATGGCATCCAGATTATACTGCTTCGCCAGCTTTGCCAGCTCGAACTTGCCCATGGTAGCGCCGTTTTCGGCCTCCACACGCATGGAAA
>NZ_JAQUVF010000007.1 GCF_028693505.1 Oscillibacter sp. | reverse complement strand
CTGTCCAAAAAGCCCGTTGGGCTTTTTGGACAAAGGGTTTCGCTGCGCTCTGCGCCTCATATGCCCGCCTTTGGCGGACCATTCGACGCTCGCTTCGCGCAAAGTGTTTTCTCCTACGCACAGGTCGCAGGAGAAAACGGATTCTAATTTTTTTGCCGCTCCGGCGGCAAACACTGCGAGACTTTTTAGACAAGCTGAAAGAAGCTCCGGACGAAAGTCCGGAGCTTCTTTTTGTCCAAATGGGGAGGGGAGCAAAATCAGACCACCTGAAAGAGGTAAAATTTGAGATAGTTGGTCTCGTCCACGCCCCAGAGGATGGGGTGATCGCAGCTTTGCTGCCGGGCCTCGATCTGGCGCAGCTGGACGCCCGCGTCCCGGGCGGCGCTTTGCAGCATGGCCAAAAACTTTTCCTCTGTGGCAAAATGGGAGCAGGAGCAGGTGGCAAGATATCCGCCACGGGGCAGCAGACGCATGGCCCGGTAGTTGATCTCCCGGTAACCGGTGATGGCGTTTGCCACGGTCTTGCGGGATTTCGTAAAGGCCGGAGGGTCCAGAATGATGAAATCATATTTGCGAGGCTCTTTCTCCAGCTGGGGCAGCAGATCAAACACGTTGGCCGCCACGCAGTCCACTTTGTCGGAAAGGCCGTTGCGCGCGGCGTTGGCCCGGGCCATTTCCACGGCAGATTCGGACACGTCCACAGCGGTCACGTGTCTGGCCCCGCCCCGGGCGGCGTTGAGCGCAAAGGACCCGGTGTGGGTAAAGCAGTCCAGCACGGTTTTGCCCCGGGCCATCCGCCCCACCGCCTGCCGGTTGTATTTTTGATCCAGAAAGAAGCCGGTCTTTTGCCCGTTTTCCACGTCCACCAGATACCGGATGCCGTTTTCCGTGATTTCCGTGAGGGGGGAATCCGGCGCCGATTCTCCGGCGAGGGGGAACCAGCCCTTGTATTGGGGCAGCCCCTCCTTATCCCGCAGGGCGACGTCGTTGCGCTCATAGACGCCGCGAATGGACTGCCCGTCCTCACGCAGGATGCGCACCAGCAGCTCCAGCAGCACCGCCTTGAGCTGCTCCATCCCGAAGGAGAGCACCTGCACGCTCAAAAGGTCGTGAAACTTGTCCACCGTCAGCCCGGGAAAGGCGTCGGCCTCCCCGAAAATCACCCGGCAGCAATCCAAATCTTCCGGGGCCATCACGGACTTTCGGTAGTCCCAGGCCCAGCGGAGTCTGCGCTCCCAAAAGCTCTCGTCAAAGCAGTCATTGGCGTTCCGGGAAAGCAACCGAACGCGGATTTTGGATTGCTCCGAAAGAAGGCCAGTGCCAAGATATTGTCCTTTTTTACCTAATATATCCACCAATTCCCCGTTTTCCGCGGCGCCCTCCACGGCGAGAATTTCCACGTCATAGACCCAGGGATGTCCCCGGAGAATGGCGGCTTCCGCCTTGGGGGTGACGGTGAACCGGGGATAAGCGCGCTCTGTTTTCATATAACGTCCTCCTGCGCGATTTGCTTTGGAACAGTGTATCACACTTCCAGAGAGAAAACCATAAAATTGAATAAAGAAGGAGGGAGCCATATGCCCATCATCTACCTCAGTCCGTCCACACAGGAGTGGAATTCTTACGTGACCGGCAGCGGGTCCGAGGAGTACAACATGAACCTGCTGGCAGACGCGCTGGTGCCGTATCTGCTGTCCAACGGCATTCAATACAGGAGAAACCGCCCCGAAATGACCGCCGCCTCCTCCATTCGGGAGGCCAACAGCGGTTACTACGACCTCTATCTGGCGCTGCACTCCAATGCCGCGCCGGAGGGTCATTACGGTGAGAATCGGGGAATCATCGCCTTTTACTATCCCGGCAGCCCCCAGGGGCGGGAGGCGGCGGAGCTGATCGCCGAGGAACTGCGGAAAATCTATCCGCTGCCGGGTCGGGTGACCACCCGGGAGACCACGTCGCTTGGCGAGGTGCGTCTGTCCCGGGCGCCGGCTGTGCTGGTGGAGATTGGATACCACGACAACTATGCCGACGCCCTGTGGCTTGAAACCCACTGGGACGCCATTGCCCAGCAGCTGGCCCGGGCGCTCACTCGGTTTTTCGGCCTGCCCTTCATCTATCCCATGGAGCCTGCCACTGGCACGGTGTCCGTGACTTACGGTACGCTGAATCTGCGCAGTTACCCCTCTCACACCGGCACGGTCCTTGCCAATATGCCCGGCGGCGCTACCGTCACCGTCTACGGCGAGTGGCAGGGGTGGTATGTGGTCCATTATGGGGATCTGGTGGGGTATGCGGCGGCGGCGTATATCGATTTGTAAGGAAAGCCGCGGCGGGGCGGGAAGATTCCGCCGTTTGCGGGACTCGCTCGCCCGGTTCATGCATATTTTGAGTAAATATACGGGTTTCCCTTGACAGCGCCGCCGTAAATGATTAAACTGGAAAAGGATAATTATCGAAGGGCAAAAGGGGTGCCGTCCGATTATTTTCTGCGTGTGCGATGGTATCCATAGTTGGACGCCATCTGCAAATACAGTGACCAATCAATACCGACGAAAGAGGAGGAATACCAAATCGTGGAACCCATGACCATTATAGTGGCCCTCATCGGGCTGGCGGTCGGCGGCGCGATTTGCTTCCCTCTTGGTATTCGCTATCGGAAAAATGTTTCCGAGAAGGAAATCTCAAGCGCGGAGGACGAAGGAAAGCGCATTATCAACGAGGCCATTAAGAGCGCCGAATCCAAAAAACGCGAAGCTTTGCTGGAAGCAAAAGAAGAGATTTTAAAAAACCGCAGCGAGTATGAGAAGGAAGTAAAAGAGCGCAGAGCTGATTTGCAGCGGCAGGAGAATCGCCTGCAGCAAAAGGAAGAGAATCTGGATCGCAAGACGGAGACGATTGAAAAGAAGGAAGAATCTCTGGCCCAGAAGCATGCGGACATCGATAAAGAGACCGACGAGATCAAGGTCATCAAGCGCAGCCAGACAGAGATGCTGGAACGCATTTCCGGCTTTACTGCGGAAGAGGCCAAAAATTATCTGATTTCTCAGGTGGAATCGGAAGTGACCCACGAGACTGCCCTCAAGATCAAAGAGGTGGAGTCCCGTATGAAGGAAGAGTGCGAAACCCGCGCCCGTGAAGTGGTGGCTCAGGCCATCCAGCGCTGTGCCGCGGATCAGGTGGCCGAAATGACCGTCAGCGTGGTTCCCCTGCCCAATGACGAGATGAAGGGCCGCATCATCGGCCGCGAGGGCCGCAACATCCGCACCATCGAAACGCTGACCGGTGTGGACTTGATCATTGACGATACGCCGGAGGCCATCACGGTCTCCTGCTTTGAGCCGGTGCGGCGGGAGATCGCCCGTCTGGCGCTGGAGAAACTGATCGCCGACGGACGCATTCACCCCACCCATATCGAAGAGATGGTGGAAAAAGCCCGCCGGGAGGTGGACGCCACCATCAAGGCCGAGGGCGAGCGCGTCACCTTTGAGTGCGGCGTGCGCAACCTGCATCCGGAACTGGTAAAAATACTGGGCCGTCTGCACTACCGCACCAGCTACGGTCAAAATGTCCTGCAACACTCGGTTGAGGTTTCCCACATTGCGGGCATGATGGCCGCCGAGCTGGGCGCCGATGTGCAAAGCGCCAAGCGCGCGGGTCTGCTGCATGATCTGGGCAAGGCCGTGGACCATGAGATGGAAGGCACCCACGTTGCTCTGGGTGTGGAATTTGCCCGGAAGTACAAGGAAAAAGAAGATATCATCCACGCCATCGAGGCCCATCACAACGATGTGGAGCCCCGGACCATCATTGCCTGTCTGGTGCAGGCCGCGGACGCCATTTCCGCAGCCCGTCCCGGCGCTCGCCGTGAGAATCTGGAAAACTACATCAAGCGGCTGGAACAGCTGGAGACGATCACCGGGTCTTATCCCGGTGTGGACAAGGCCTTTGCCATTCAGGCCGGCCGTGAAGTCCGCGTGATGGTGAAGCCCGAACAGGTCAGCGAGGACCAGATGGTCATTCTCGCCCGGGACCTGGCCAAAAAGATCGAGGAAGAGATGGAATATCCCGGCCAGATCAAGGTTCATCTCCTGCGGGAGACCAAAGTCGTGGAATACGCAAAGTAAAAAAGCATAAGAAAGCGCTCCGCCCAAAAGGCGGAGCGCTTTTTTGCGGTATTCAGGAAATGCGCCCCCGCAGGGCGGGGTGGGTGGAAAGCCAGCGCAGGAGGGGAAGCCCCAGCGCATAGCAGGCAATCGCCTCGCCCAGCCCCACGGTCACGGCGTTGAGAGCAAAGGCCGGCAGGAAGGCCGCCCCGTCCAGCACGGAGAAGTAGGCGATCTCCGCGCCCACAATCACGGCGTTGCAGAGGACCGGCGGCAAAGGCGCGAGGTAGCGGTTTTTCAGCCGGGAGGTCCACAGCGCGGCCAGGAGTGTTGCCAGCGTGCCGAAGATCCAGTCCAGCACGTAGGGAGAACCCAGCAAATTGGCAAGGAAACAGCCCACCGCAAGGCCGGGGACCGCCTCCGGAAACAGGAAGGGCAGCACGGTCATGGCCTCCGCCACGCGCAGCTGCACGCCGCCGTACTGCGGGATAGGGAGGAAAAGCGTGAGGGCGGCATAGGCGGCCGCGATGACAGCGGCAGTGGTGAGACGGCGAATCAGGGAACGGGAAATGGACATAAAAAAAGCCTCCTTCTTCGGAGGTTTTGAATGCATCGCAGCAAACTGCGCAGAAAAAGGTCCTGCACAACCTCCATTTTTTTGTTTAGAGAACGACCTCCACCTGGTTTGTGGAGCGCCGAACGAACGTCCGCAAGCGGACGCTTGGACAGGGAGATGGCACCTGTCGGGAAAGAGTATACCATAGAAATCCGGGCAGTGCAAGAAGGAAACCGGAAAACGAGCCGCCAAAAACGAGCTGGGGCCGTCCAAAAGAGCGTGCTGAACGGGCGGACGTTCATACGCTTGCTATTTGCATATTCCAATTGTATAATTGAATACAAAGAGAAATCAAACGTTAAGGAGAACATTTTTATGAAACGAAGCCGGGGGCTGCTGGTTTTGGCAATTCTGATTGCCCTTTGCGCCGGTGCGGTTTGGCTGACTCTGCGTGTCACAGCGGAGTATCCGGCGCTGGGGGCACCCATCTCCTATCCGGTGAATCAGGTGGAAGGCTTCCGCCTTTCCATGGAGGACCCCACTTGGTCTCCATTCCGGGGATATACGCTCCGTTATAAGATTGCGATCAATTCCGAAGATGTCTACCAACTGGTGGATGAGGATTCAAAACCCTTTGCACATTTGGAGAGACTGTTGGACGGTCAATGGTATGGACTGCGTTGCCAAAGAGGGGAGACGGCCCATATAAGCAACAGCCTTGCGATTGGCGGGCATGACCAAACTGGTTTTGAGGCCAGTATGGTTCAAAAATATGATGGCTACGGCACGCGCTTAGCGTCTGGAAATTACCGCCTGACAATTGAGCTGCGAGACAAAATGGGAAAAACCCGCTATCTGGCGGCGGAGTTTGCTGTCAAATAGATGAAAGTCTGCATAAAAGAAGCGTATCCACTTCCCGTTTCAGGGTGGACGAGGGTGGCAGGCAAAGACGATCCGAACCAAGTACACTTGGTTCGGATCGTCTTTTTCCGTATGGCGCTCGGCTGCGGGCCGGACTTTTCTTACTTCAAAACGGTGACAAAGGCGCTTTCCCCGTTTTCCACGGGAGAGACCCCGGCGAGAAGGGCCCCCGACTGCTCCAAGGCGTCGAACAGCGCCGCAAACTCCGACGCGGTCAGCTCGTAGTAAAGGGCGGTGTCCGTTTCCTGAACGGGAGAATATGCCGCCAGCAGCGCTCCGGCCTCCTCAGCGGTCAGCGTCAGCGTGGGGGCAGCCTCCGGACCGTTCGCGGCGGAAAGGCGGGGACTAAGGCTCTCCGGGGCGCCGCTGTCCTCGGCGGTTCCGCTGCCGCCGGTCTGGGGGGGCTGCGGAGACTCTGGCGCAGAATCAGCGGCAGAGTACATGGCGGCTTCGGGGGCCGCTTTTTCGGCAGGGGCGGCGCTGGTGTCGGCGCCGGTGCCGGCACGGAATGGCCCCTGCTGCACCAGCACCACGATGGCCACGCAGGCAGCCAGCGGCACCAGCGTTTTGAGCCACATGGGTTTGCGGTGGGGACGATTCGGCTTCACGGGCGCGGGCGACCCGACTTTTTGAATGGCTGCCATAACGGTTTGAGTAAAGTTTTCCGGGACCTGCGCATCTTCCACTTCGGGGAAGGCAGCGCGCATGGCCAGCGCGTCGTCCACATAGGCCTGACAGCCCGGGCAGACGGCCAGATGCGCGCGGACGGGTTCCATTTCCTCCGCAGAGAGTTCACCGTCCACATACAGGTCCAGCAGGGCCGCGTATTCCGTACAGTCTTTCATTTGCAGCCCTCCTTTCCTGATTCTTTCGACGAAGGGCGCGAGAAAAAGTTCCCAGTTTCCACAAGAACTTTCCGCAGCTGTTTTCGCCCCCGGCTGATGCGGGATTTGACGGTGCCCACATCCAAGGAGAGCGTGTCGGCGATTTCGTCATAGGAAAGCTGATGGATCTCCCGCAGCACCAGCACCTCGCGGTGCTCCGGGGAGAGGGCGCGCAGTCCCGCCTCCACCTGTGCGTGCAGTTCTTTTTGCTCGGCGGCCTCCTGCGGGGAGGGGGCAGAGCTTGGCGCGTCGATGTTCACATCCTCGTCGTTGAGGGAGGGGCCGGCGGCGGAGCGGTGGCGGCCCTCCCGCCGCAAAAGATCCACGCAGGCGTTGGACGCCAAACGATAGATCCACGTGGAAAAGCTGGAATCCCCCCGAAAAAAGGGCAGACCCTGCCAGGCGGCGAGAAAGGCCTCCTGCGCCGCCTCCGCCGCGTCCTCCCGCTGGCGGCACATGCGCAGCGTGAGGGCAAAGACCCGCTTTTCATAAAGCTGCACCAGCTGGGCAAAGGCGTCCTGATCGCCCTGCCGGGCCATGTCGATCCACTGCTGTTCCTGCATCATAGTAAATCCCTTTTGATCCCTCTGGTCACACGATAAACGTCCTCCAGAGTGTTCATCTGCACGATTTGTTCCTTATAGTAGCCGGCATGGGACACCCCTTTTAAATACCAGCAGTAGTGACGCCGGGCCTCCAAAACCGCCACCCGTTCCCCCTTGGCCTGGGCCGAAAGCTCAAACTGGCGCACGGCCGTGTCGCACCGCTGGGCAAGCGGCGGAAGGGGTGGAATGGGGCGGCCGGCAAGCGCCGCTTCCGCTTGCTGAAACAGCCACGGATTGCCGAAGCACCCCCGACCGATCATGGCCATGTCGGCCTTCGTATGCTGCAAAATGCGGACGGCGTCCTCCGGCTTCCAGATGTCGCCGTTGGTGATCACGGGAATGGACACGGCCTCCTTCACACTCCGGATGCAGTTCCAGTCCGCCGTTCCGCCGTATATCTGCGCCCGGGTGCGCCCGTGGACCGCCAAGGCGGCGGCACCCGCCTGCTCCAGCACTCTGGCAAATTCCACGCAGTTGCAGTTTCCAAGGTCCCAGCCCCGGCGGAACTTGGCGGTCACCGGCACGGACACCGCCTGCACCACGGCTTCCATGATGCGCCCGGCCTTGTCCGGGTCCTTCATCAATGCCGCGCCGTCGCCGTTGTTGACGATTTTCCCCATGGGACAGCCCATGTTGATGTCCAGAAGATCGGCCCCGGTGTGGGCGATGGCAAGGGCGGCGGCCTCCGCCATGCAAGAAGGGTCGCTGCCAAAGATCTGCACGGCGGCGGGATGCTCCCCGGGAAACTGCTGGAGCAGGGAAAAGGTCTTTTGATCGTGATAGCAAAGAGCCTTGGAGGAGATCAGCTCCGTGCAGGTAAGCCCTGCGCCAAGCTCGGCGCAGATTTGGCGAAAGGCCACGTCCGTCACCCCGGCCATAGGCGCCAGCGCCAGCTGCGAGTTGATCTCCACGGTTCCAATACGCATAAGGTGCCGTCCTTTCCGTTTTTAACAGATTGCAGTTATCATACCATGGCCCTTAAAAAATGTCCACCTTCCCTGCCGGGAAATGAAGGCCCATGCATTTCCCGACGTGATTTTTTTCAAGAGAAAGGTAGAATATGGAAAACCGTGAAATTTGGAGGGACAGGCTGTGCGATTCGGTCAGATTACTTTGGAACGGGAGCAGTCGGCGCGGCTGCTGGGCTGGGGCATCCGGCTTTTTTTGGCGGCGGCGCTCACCGCCAGCCAGACCCCGGGGCAGTATGCGCCGTTTGCTCTGGGCTGCGTGGCGGCTGCGGGACCGGGCATGGACGGAGCCGCCGCTCTGGCGGGAACCTTGGTCGGTGCGCTGCTGTTTATGAGATTTGCAGACGCCCTGCCGTTTCTGGCTGCCGGCGTCCTGATTTTGACGGCGGCAACCGCCTTTCAGGGAAGCCGCGTCCTGTCCGGACGGCGGGGGATGTCCCTGACGGCGGCGCTCCTCTCTCTGGCGGTGAGCGGCATCTATGTGGCGCAGTCCCTCTCCCCGCTGGAGCACTTCACGTCCTGCCTTGCGGCGGTAAGCCTTACCGGCGCGTCCGCCTGGTTTTTCCAGCCGCTGCTCCAGCCCCAGGAGGATCGTCCAGACGTGAACAGCGTGCTGTTCCTTTCGGCGGCGCTGCTGCTGGCGCTGCAGGATCTGGAGATTCTGGGCCTTTCCGTGGGGCGGATACTGCTTTGCGTGTTGCTGGCCTACACGGCCTATGAGCGGGGCGCGGTGACCGGCGCGGCCGCGGGGCTGGGGCTTGGTCTCACGGCGGACCTTTGCGCGGGGACGGGCAGCGGCATTTTCACTGCCGGGTTCGGCCTTGCGGGGCTGCTGACGGGAAGCCGGATGGGGCAGCGGCGCTCCAGCGCGGCGCTGGCGTTTTTGGCGGCGTCGCTTGCGGCGCTGCTGCCAGCCCGGGACCCGCTGGCCCAGCCGTTGCTGCTGGAGAGTGTTGTGGGCGCGGGACTCTTTTTGCTGCTGCCGGGGCGGTTGTTTGGCGGCAAGCGGGTCCGGCGGCCGGAGAGCGGGGAGGGCGTCTCTGCCATGCCAAACCGGTTAAAGGAACAGCTGACCCGAGCGGCGGGCGCGCTGCGGGAAGTATACGAGTGCATGGGGCGAAACAACGCGCCATCCTCGGACGAAAATCCCGCCATCGTCTTTGACCGGGCGGCGGAAAAAATCTGCCGGAGCTGCGCGCTGTGCGATCTGTGCTGGCAGCGGGAGTATACCGGCACCTTCAACGCGCTCAACGACGCAACGCCCATGCTCTTGGAGCGGGGACGGGCCATGGCCAAGGATTTCCCCGGTTATTTTTCCGACCGGTGCATCCACCTGCCTGATTTTATCACGGCCATCAACGGGGAGCTGTCCGCCTTTTTGCTGCGGCGGCAGTACCGCCGCCAGCTGGAGGAGACCCGCCGCAGCGCCAGAGGGCAGTATGCCCAGCTTTCCGAGCTGCTGACGGCCACCGCCGCCGGTTTGGGAGAGGCGGTGGCGGTATCCGGTCAGGCGGCGTTTGCCTGCCGGGTGGGAGCGGCGCTGCGCCCCAAGGAGGGCGAGAGCGTCTGCGGGGACACCGTGGTCTCCTTCCAAACGGAAAATGGCCTGTGGTGCCTGCTGCTGGCGGACGGTATGGGCAGCGGAGACGCGGCCCGGAAGAAGTCCGCCCTCACCTGTCGGCTGCTGCGCCAGTTTCTGGAGGCCGGTATTGAGGCGGAGGCGGCGCTCAAAACGCTGAACGCGGCCATGGCGCTCCGGGGAGCGGAGACCGGCAGCTTCACCACCATCGATCTTTGCACCTGCAACGCCGCCACCGGAGAGACCGCGTTCTATAAGTTCGGCGCGGCCCCCAGCTATCTCAAAAAGGGCGGAACGGTCCGCCGTGTCACGGGCGGCAGTCTGCCTGCGGGGCTGCGGGGCGCGCCTGCCACCCCGGATGTGACCCGGGTCTCGCTGGATCCCGGCGGCTTTGCGGTGATGATCAGCGACGGCGTGGCGGACTCCGGGCGAGACGAGTGGCTGTTGGACCTGTTGGCGGGCTGGGAGGGGGAGGACCCCCAGACGCTGGCGGGATTGATCCTTGCGGAGAGCATCCGGCGGGAGCACCTGCAAGACGACTGCGGCATACAGGTTTTGTACAGAGCTGCGGAAAAGGGAGAGAGCGTTTGAAAGAAAGGCGCATCGCCGGAAAATGGCGATGCGCCCGCTTTCAATTGCCCTGTTTGCGGGAAAGCGTGGGAAAACTTGCACAAAGGCCCGGGAAGGCGAACCATTTGTGGTATAAATTCACCCGCTCCGCGGAAAAATGAGACTATCAACGAAGGAGGCATGAGTCGGATGGTGAAAGGTATTTCCAGAAGAGTGGTCGTGGTGGATTCGCCGGACCAGCGTTTTTTTGAGCAGGCGATCTTTATTGTGCGCAACGATGCCGCAGGGGAAGGCGTCACAGCCCGGGAGCTGGTGGAGGAGGCCCGCCGTGTGGCCCGGAATTACGCCGTGGGGGATCACGGCCGACTCAGCCGGACCTGGCGGGAGCTGAGCCCGGCGGTGTACACGGTGATGGGGGCCGCCGGGATCGGACTTATCTGGCTGACGGTGGCGCTGATCTGAAAAAAGGGGCGGCAGCCCTTCAAACAGCAGAAAAGGGCGGCATTGTTTTTGAAACAATGCCGCCCTTTTGCCGGTCAAGCGCTCAGTTTCCCCGGTACGCTTCATAGGCGCAGATCGCGAGGCCCGCGATCATGACGGCCATGGAAACGATAAAGGGCGTCAGCAAATCCGCGCAAAGCAAAGAGCCCAACAGCCCGCCGATATTGTTATAGGTACCGGGATGCATGATGGCATAGATGAATCCAAAGGCCGAGAACACCAGTCCGATCAGTGCAACCAAAAATCCAAACACAAATTTTTTCACAAGTTTCTCCTTCCCGGCGCAACAGGGCCAAGCCGGGAAGGAGGCCACAGCCCAGTACATCCGCCGTATTCAAAAAATCAGACAGGGCGGCAGCCTTCCGCCCCGGTTCCCTTAGGAATCCGCCGGTGTGAAGTAATAGGTGCCGCTTGCTTGATGGACCCGCACGCCAAACACCCGCTCCAGCGCGCCGCTTTCGTACACGGCCCGGGGAGAAGCGCACAGGACCTTTTCCCCGCGCTCCAGCAGAAGAATCTGATCGCTGTACCGCAGGGCATGGGCCAGATCGTGAAGGACCATCACCACGGTTTTTCCCTGCCGGTTGAGAGCGGAAATCAGCTCCAGCAGCTGGAACTGGTGGCCGAGGTCCAGATAGGTGGTGGGCTCGTCCAGAAAGATGACCTTGGTGTCCTGCGCCAGTGCCATGGCGAGATATACCCGCTGCCGCTCGCCGCCGGAGAGGGCGCGCAGGTCCCGCCCCTCCCACGCCGCCACGCCGGTCAGTTCCATGGCCTGACGGATGGCGGCCTTGTCCGATGGGCGTAGCTGCCGGGAAAAGCCAAGGTAGGGAAACCGCCCGTGGGCCACCAGCGCCCCCACGGTGATGGCGGGCACGGTGCGCACCTGGGGCATAAAGGCGGCGGTGCGGGCCAACTCCCGGCGCTCGTACGATCCCAGCGGCTTGCCATCCAAAAGAATCTCACCGCTTTGCAGGGGCAGCTGTCCCGCCGCTGCCCGCAGCAGCGTGGTTTTGCCGCAGCCGTTGGGGCCGATCAGTGTGGTGATGGAGCCGCTTGGAACCGCAAAGGAAATGTCATGCAGGACGGGGTCAGGGCCGTATCCGGCGGCAACGCGGCGAAATTCAAGCATAGACGCGCCCTCCCCTCCGGTGTAGCAGTAAATAGAGGAAGAACGGTCCGCCCAGAAGGGACATCACAATGCCCACGGGCAGCTCAAAGGGCGCGAACAGCACCCGGGCGAGCACGTCGCACAAGAGCACAAAGCTGCCGCCCAGCAGCGCCGAGGCGCTCAGCAGCCAGCGGTTGTCCCCGCCCACCAGACGCCGGGCCATGTGGGGCACCAGCAGCCCAACAAACCCCAAAAGCCCTGAAAAGCTGACGGCCCCGCCTGCCAGCAGTGCAGCGGAGAGCACGGAGACAAGCCGTACCCGCTCCACGTGTAGTCCGAGACTGGCGGCGCTCTCCTCCCCCAGCTGCAACACGTTCAGGTCTCCCGCGAGCACCACGCAAAGCGCCGCGCCTGCCGCGAGATAGACCGCCGCGCCCCGGACCACCGCCAGCGTGACCCCGGAAAAGCCGCCCAGCAAAAAGCCGGTGGCCCCCATCACGGTGTCGGGGTAGAGCAGTGTGAGCAGATTGACCAGCGCGGTGAGAACGCTGCTTACGGCCAGCCCCGCCAGAATCAGCGTGGTGCGGGAAAGGCCCGCCCGCCGCGCCAGCGCGTAGATAAAGAGAGCTGCCCCAAAGGCCCCCAGAAACGAGGCGGCGGGCAGCAGTCCGGCGGCGGGCAGCAGGCAGCTTACCAGCATGGCTCCAAACCCCGCCCCGGCGTTGATGCCGATGACGTTGGGACTGGCCATGGCGTTATTCAAAACCGCCTGCATCAGCGCGCCCGCCAAAGCCAGCGCGCTCCCCGCCAGAAGGGCCGCCAGCGTCCGGGGAAAGCGCACGTGGACAAGAATGCGCCACGGCGCGCCCTCCCCTTGGCGCAGAGCGTCCAGCAGCTGGGCAAGGGAGTAATCCTGACTTCCGCAGCGCAGGCTGAGCGCCGCCGCGACGCACAGCATGGCTCCCAGCAGGAAAATCACAAGCGCCTTGCCCTTAGGCGAGGTCGGCGGCAAGCTCCGGATACAAAATTTTGGCAAGATACGCATAACTTTCCCCCCAGCGCGCATTCGGCTTATAGTGAAACAGTTCCTGGGGCAGCAGCACGTACCGCCCGTTCTGCACGGCACTGAGTCCGGCCCAGGCCGGATTGCTCTCGAAGGTTTTCGACATATAGGCCATGGCGGCGTCCTGGTTGCCCATGGTGGCCACTAAAATGAAATCCGGGTCGGCGGCGATCACTTCCTCCAGACTGATGTCCTCCAGCAGACTTTCGTGCCGAGAGACCAGATTGTCTCCCCCCAGATCCCGCAGAATCACGCCCGCGAGATTATCGTCCCCCTTGGCCTTGGCGCCGGTGGTGTAGGCGCGGATCAGCAGGGCGCTGGGCCGGGGCTGGTCCTGTACCGCGTCCAGCACGCGGTCAATTTGGCGCTGCACGGAAAGCCCGTTTTGCTCATACAGGTCGTCCCGCCCGGTGAGGGAACAGAACTGGCCCAGCATGGAGAGATACTCCGCAAAGGTATCGGTGCGGTAATAGGCGTGGGGAATGCCCGCCTGGGTCAGCGCGTCGTGCAGGTCCACCTGAGCGGCAATGTCGGCGGCGAGAATGACGAAATCCGGGTCGGCCGCAAGAATCTCCTCCAGATTCGGCTCCTTCACGGAGCCTACCACGACGGCGTCCGGGCCCACGTCCAGCCCCCGCTCCTCCAGCGCGTCGCTGGTGGTTCCCACCAGCTTGCCGCCCGCGAGCGTCCAGACCTCGGCAAAGCTGCCGTAGAGGGAGACGACCCGGTCCCAGGAGGAGAGCGATACGGAATAGCCCAGCGCGTCCGTGAAGGCAGTGACAGCTTCCGGTGCTTCCGGCACTTCCGGCGCAGCCGGGGTGCCGCAGCCGCTCAGCAGCAGGAGCGAGAGAAAAATGATAAGGGTGGATTTTAACTGTTTCATGGGGTTACTCCTTTATAAACGAACAATCCAAGTGTATCGAATGAAAAAAATTTGTCAAGAGTGGTTGGCAGAAAAGAAGGGACATGATAAAATAAAGCGATTGTCCAAACCAGACGAAAGAGAGGATTTTACGATGAAAACCATCGATCCGCAAAGCTGGAAACAGGATTTGCCCGCTTTCCGGGAGAAAACAGCCGCCTTCTATGCCGGAACGCTGGATAAAGCGGCCTACAAGGGCTTTTCCGGACTGTACGGGAGTTATGCACAAAAGGGCGGCAGCGCCAGTATGCTGCGATTGCGGATGACGGCGGGCCGCGTCACGCCGGAGAAGCTGGCTTTCACGGCAAAGGCCATCCGCACCTATGGGGTGCCCCGGGCTCATTTTACCACTTGCCAGAGCATCCAGCTCCACGACTTGGAACAAAATTCCCTGTGCGCCATCATGGAAGAGGCGCTGGACTGCGGTATCGTCACCATGGGCGGCGGCGGAGATTTTCCCCGCAACGTGATGTGCTCGCCGCTCTCCGGTGTGGAGGTGGGAGAGTATTTTGACGTCATGCCATGGGCGGAGGCTGCGGGGGAGTATCTCATGTCCTTCATCAAGGCGGAGAAGATGCCCCGCAAGCTGAAGGTGGGTTTTTCCAACTCGCCTGAAAACGTGACCCACGCCACCTATCGGGACCTGGGCTTCGCGGCCCGGCCGGACGGGATGTTTGACGTGTACAGCGCCGGCGGCCTTGGCAACAATCCCCGCTTTGGCGTTCTTGTGGCGGAGGGGGTGGCACCGGAAAAGATCCTCTATTATATCAAGGCCATGTGGCTCACCTTCCGCGCCTACGGCAACTATGAAAACCGGGGCAAGGCCCGCACCCGCTACATGCAGGAGGCGCTGGGCGGAGCGGCGGCGTACGCCAAGGCGTATGGGGTGAAGCTTGCGGAGGTATTTGCCTCCGGCGAGGAATTGGACTTGACGGCAGCGCCCCGGCCCGTCGAAAAGACCGGCGACGGGATTGTCGTGGGCGGGCCGAGAGTCATCCCCCAGAAGCAGGCGGGCCTTTATACGGTTGCATGGCATCCCATCGGCGGGCAGCCGAATCTGGAGACGCTTTGCGCCGTCAGCGACGCGCTGGGTAAGATGCCGGACGCGGAGATGCGCCTTGCGCCGGACGAGACGGCGTATCTCATCAATCTCAACGGCGAAGAGGCGGAAAAAATGCTGGCGCTGACAGCCGATGGCGCCAAAAGCCTGTTCGAGACCTCCGTTTGCTGCATCGGCGGCGCTACCTGTCAGGTGGGGACCCGGGATTCGCAGGCCCTGCTGGCAGCCTGTGTGGCGGCGGTCCGGGCGGCGGAGCTGCCGGATGGGGCGCTGCCCCAGATCCACATCTCCGGCTGTCCCTCCTCCTGCGGCACCCATCAAACGGGCGCGCTGGGGCTGCGGGGCGGGGTCAAGCTGGTGGACGGCAAGCCCCAACCGGCCTTCGTGCTGTATGAAAGCGGCGACGGCCGTCAGGGCCGGGAGACCATGGGAAGGGAACTGGGTCCCATGCTGGAGACGGAGATCCCCGGTTTTTTGGCGCAGCTGGGAAAGACCGTGGCCCAGAGCGGAGAGCGCTTTGACGCGTGGGTGCTGAAAAATCCGGACGGGGTGGAAGCCCTTGCCGCGAAGTATTTGAATTGACGCAAGAGACCCGGTCGGCGGAAACGCCGACCGGGTCTTTTTAGGTTGCGGAGTCCGCGAAAAAGCGGCGGGTGGCCTCCGCGTCGGCGTGGATTTGGCCCTTCAGCGCGTCCAGAGAGTCGAAACGGACCTCGTCCCGCAGGCGGCGGTAAAATTCCACCTGAACGGTCTGGCCGTACAGATCGCCCTCAAAGTCCAGCAGCCACGCTTCCACGGTGATGTCCGTGCCGTTATTCACGGTGGGACGGGTGCCCACATTGGTGACAGCGGCATAGCTGTCGCCGCCGGGCAGCGTGACGCGGGTGGCGTAGACCCCGTGGCTGGGAATCAAAACGTGGGGCGGCGCGGTCAAATTGACGGTGGGGATGCCGATGGTGTGGCCCAGACGGCGTCCGTGGCGCACGGTCTGGGTCAGCACATGGGGATGGCCCAAAAACCGGTTGGCCCGCTCGATCTGCCCCAGCTCCACCAAACGGCGGATGTACGTGGAGCTGACGACGATGCCGCCCACCTCCACCTGAGGGATGATATCGCAGCCAAGGCCCAGCTCCCGGCACTTTTCAACCAGCAGCTCCGGGGAGCCCTGATTCTTATGGCCGAAATGATGATCGTGCCCCGCCACCAGATGGACGGCGTGGTAGCGGCCCACCAGAATTTCCGTGACAAACGCCTGCCAGGGCGTGGTCATCATCTCCTGATCGAAGGGGACCATGATGACGTCCCGGATGCCGTACAGCCGGGAAACCAGCGCCCGCCGGTCCTCCGGGGAGTTGATGAGGGGGCAGGGAATCCCGGTGACCACCTCCTTGGGGGGACGGTCAAAGGTAAAGACTGCTGGCGTGACGCCGCGGGCGGCGGCTTCCTCCGCCGTGCGCCGCAAGAGGGCGGCGTGGCCCAGATGGACCCCGTCGAAAAACCCAAGGGCAATGACTTTTTCCTTCATGGACATATCGTTACGCTCCAAAGAAATTCTTGATAGAAGTCAGCGTGCCGCCTTCGGCACGGGAAAGGCAGAGAAACGTGCCATCCTGCCCGCAGACGCGGTAAGTGCCGTCCGGCGTGCCGGGCAGCATGATGGGATTCCCACAGCGGACCTTTTTTTCCACGGGATCTGCGCTTAACAGCAGAAGGGGATACGCCTGAAACAGCGTGTCCGTGGGCAGCAAAAGCGCCTCGCCTTGCGCCTGCACGTCCGCCAGGGTGACGGCGCTATCCAGTGTGAAGCCCGCCGCCATGGTGCGGCGCAGGGAAAAAAGCGTGCCGCCGCAGCCAAGGGCGCGCCCCACGTCGTGGCAGAGGGTGCGGATATAGGTGCCCTTGGAGCACACGCAGCGGAAAGAAAAATCCGTCTCGCTCTCCTGACGCAAAAGCTCCAGCTCGTAAATGGTGATGCGGCGCGGCTTGCGGGCCACCTCCTGCCCCTTCCGGGCCAGATCGTAGAGCTTTTGACCGCCAATCTTGATGGCGGAATACATGGGGGGAATCTGCTCAATCTCCCCTAAAAAGCGAAGCAAAGCGGCCTCCACGTCGGCGCGAGGGGAAGAAACGGGCCGCGTTTCCAGCGTCCGCCCGGTGACATCCTGCGTGTCGGTGGTCTGCCCCAGCCGGAGACCCGCCACGTATTCCTTGCGGCCATTTTCCGCGAATTCCACGGCCCGGGTGGCCTGTCCCACAAATACGGGAAGGACGCCGGTGGCCATGGGGTCCAGCGTGCCGCCGTGGCCCACCCGCTTTTCCCCCAGAATGCCGCGCAGCTTGGCGCATACATCCATACTGGTCCAGTCGGCGGGCTTGTCGATGATGAGGATTCCGTTTGGCATAGTTCTCCTTTTTACATCGCGCAGTCCGGTACGAGCTGCGCAATCGCGGCGAGTATGCGCGCCTTGGCCTCCGCCCAGGGGGCCTGGATGGTGCACCCGGCTGCCGCCGCGTGACCGCCGCCGCCAAGCTGTTGGCACACCGCCGTGGCATTCACCCGCTCGCCGGTGCGCACGGACAGCTTCCACACGTCTGCGCGCAGCTCCCGCATGGTGATGGCGCAGTCCACTCCCGCGATCTGACCGCCCAGAGAGGAAAGCTCCTCGGCGTCGCTCTCGGTGGCGTCTAAACGCGCCATCAGGGAGAGGGGGACCGACAAAATCGCGATCCGCTCATGATCGTAAAACTCCGCGCCGGAGAGCATGGCGCCTTCCAGCTGCATCCGCTTGCGGGTCTTGGTGCGGAAAAACACCTTGTTGACGGTTTTGTAGTCGATGCCGGTGCGCAGCAGCGCGGCGGCCACCGCGTGGGTGTGGGCGGTGGTGTTGGCGTAGGAAAAGCAGCCGGTGTCCGTGGAAACGGCCACATAGAGTGCCAGCGCCATCTCCGGTGTAATGGGTCCCAGCGCCGCCAGAACGTCATAGAGTACCTCGCCGCAGGCGGCGGCCTCCGGCCGGACGAGATTGTGCCGGCCAAACCGCTCGAAAGAGGGGTGGTGGTCGATGGCAAGGTCCACACAGCCCGCGTAGGGGAGGGCGTTTTCGGGAAACAGCCCTGTGGTGGCGATGTCCGTGGAGACAACTTTGTCGGGCATGAAATCGATGCTTGCCGCGAAGGGCGCGAAATAAGGCTGCGTGGAGTCCGTCAGGCCGGGATTGGGCAACAGGAAGGCCCGCTTACCCAGCGCGCGCAGTCCGGCGCACAGTCCGGCGGCGCAGCCCACGGTGTCCCCGTCCGGGCGGACGTGGGTCAAAATGAGCACATTGTCATAGCTTCGCAGCAGCGCGGCGGTATCAAGAACGGTCAGCATGGTCATTCTTGCGCCTCGTCTCCGCCCTGCTTCTCGTCATCCTTTTCCACCCGGCGCAAAATTTCCAGAATGTGAGCGCCGTGCTGAATAGAGTCGTCGGCAATGAATTGCAGCTCCGGCGTATAGCGCAGCTGCAAGGTGCGGCCCAGCTCCCGCCGCAGAAAGCCGGAGGCGGACTTGAGACCCTTGAGCACGTCTTTTTCCTGGGACTTGTCCAATACGCTGATATAGACTCGGGCATAGCGCAGGTCCCCGGTGGTGTCCACCCGGGTGATGGAGACCATCCCCGTGCCGGAGACCCGGGGGTCCTTTAAACGGCGGAGCTGGTCGCTCAGCTCCCGCTGAATTTCCTCATTGATGCGGCCGATTCGATTGCTGGCCATAAAATACCTCCTTTGGCACAATTGCCTTGGTAAAAAGGGAAGGGGCGGCGACTTCTCGCCGCCCCTTAGTATTTGCGTTACTGGGGAATTTCCTCCATGGTAAAGCCTTCAATGATGTCGCCTTCTCTGAGGTCGTTGAACTTCTCCACGGTCATGCCGCATTCGTAGTTCTCCGCAACCTCCTTGGCATCGTCCTTGAACCGCTTCAGGGAGGCCAGCTGGCCCTCGTGGATGACGATGCCGTCCCGCACGACCCGTACAGAGCAGGCTCGAACGATCTTGCCGTCCTGCACGTAGCAGCCGACCACGGTGCCGATGCCGGAGACCTTGTAGGTCTGACGGATCTGCGCATGGCCCAGAACGACCTCGCGGAACTTGGGCGCCAGCATGCCCTTCATGGCGGCTTCAATCTCGTCAATGCAGTCGTAAATGACGCGGTACATCCGCATATCCACGTTCTGGCGCACGGCGCCGTCCCGGGCGGCGGCGTCCGGACGGACGTTGAAGCCCACGATGATGGCATTGGAAGAGGCGGCCAGCATCACGTCGGACTCATTGATAGCGCCAACGCCGCCGTGAATGACCCGGACATTGACCTCGTCGTTGGAGAGCTTTTCCAAAGAGGTCTTGACGGCCTCCACGCTGCCCTGCACGTCGGCCTTGACGATCAGGGCCAGCTCCTTGCGCTCGCCGGCCTGAATCTGGTCGAAGAGATTCTCCAAAGAGACCTTCTGCACGGGCGCGGCGGCATTGAGCCGCACCTCGGTTTTGCGCTGTTCCACCAGCTCCCGGGCCATGCGTTCATCCACCACGGCAAAGAAGGGACTGCCGGCGGAGGGCGCCTCGGAAAGGCCCGCAATCTCCACGGGGACGGAGGGACCGGCCTCGGTGAGACGGTTGCCCTTATAATCGGTCATGGTGCGCACGCGGCCGACGGACGTGCCCGCGATAATGACGTCGCCCTGCTTCAGCGTGCCGTTCTGGACCAGAAGCGTTGCCACGGGGCCGCGGCCCTTGTCCAGACGGGCCTCGATCACGGTGCCCTGACCCGCCCGGTTAGGGTTGGCCTTGAGCTCCTGCATTTCGGCGGTCAGCGTGACCATTTCCAGCAGGTTGTCGATGCCGATGTTCTTCTTGGCGGAAATTTTGCAGCAAATGGTTTCGCCGCCCCATTCCTCGGGAATCAGACCGTGCTCGGTCAGCTGCTGCATGATGCGGTCTGGGTTGGCGTTTTCCTTGTCGATCTTGTTGACGGCCACAATGATGGGAATGTTTGCCGCCTTGGCGTGGTTGATGGACTCCACCGTCTGGGGCATGATGCCGTCGTCCGCGGCGACCATCAAAATGGCAATATCGGTAATCATGGCGCCGCGGGCACGCATGGAGGTGAATGCCTCATGGCCCGGGGTATCCAGGAAGGTGATGGGCTTGCCGTTCACCTGCGCTTGATAGGCGCCGATGTGCTGCGTGATGCCGCCGGCTTCTCCGGAGGCAACAGAGGTGTTGCGGATGGTGTCCAGCAAAGAGGTCTTGCCGTGGTCCACGTGGCCCATGACCACCACCACCGGCGCGCGGGGGGAGAGGTCCTCGGGACGGTCCGCGTGATCGTCGATCAGCTTTTCCTCAATGGTGACGACGACTTCCTTTTCCACCTTGCAGCCCATTTCCTCAGCGATGATGGCGGCGGTATCGAAGTCGATGAGCTGGCTCAAAGAGGCCATGATGCCGTTTTTCATCAGGCTCTTGACCACCTCGGCGCCGGTTTTCTTCATGCGGCTGGCCAGCTCGCCCACGCTGATTTCGTCGGGAATCTGGACCTTCACAGGCGCTTTTTTGGCGATCTCCAGCTGGAGCTTGCGCATCTTATCCGCCTCGTCCTGCCGACGCTTGTTGGAGAAGGTGGGCGCGCCCTTGCGCTGGTTGTTGCTGCGGAATTTTTCCTTGCCGCTTTTTTGCTGCATCCGCTCGCCGCGCTCGCCGCCAAGGGTCTCCAGCCGCTCGTCGTACTTGGCAAGGTTCACGTCGCCGCCCTTGCGGGTGTCCACAATCTTCTTCTGCGGGACCCGGGTGGTGGGCTGCTGGGTGGTCTGCTGGCCCGTCCGCTGAGCGGGAAATGCCTGCTGCTGTGCTGCGTGCTGTGCGGGAGCAACCTGCTGGACGGGAGCGGTCTGCTGGGCGGAAGCCGCCTGCTGGGCGGGAGCCGCCTGCTGGGCCGTCTGCTGAGCGGAAGCCGCCTGCTGGGCCGTCTGCGCCTTTTCCTGATAGGTGTCCGCAAAAATCACCTGAATGCCGGAGACCTGGTTGTGCTGGGTCAGATAGTCGAAAATGATCGACAGCTCATTGTCGGTGAGAACCTGCATGTGGTTCTTCGGCGCGGCCACATATTTCGTCAGAATTTCTGTAATGGTCTTGGTGGATAGGCCGAAGTCCTTGGCCACCTCATGGACCCTGTATTTTTCAATACCCAATAAAAACACCTCGTTATGCTCCAACCCGGGGGCTGGGGAAATTTAAATCAATACCTGCCGTCTGCTTACGATTCCTTTTTTCGGAAAGAGCCTTTACCCTTTTTCACGGGATGGCTTTTTGTGTAAGCAGGCGCTTTTGCCCGCGGCTTGGGGCGGTTTTCCTTGGATGGCCGGGACTTTCCCCGATAGGGAGAAGCACCCGGGGTACGGGGACGGTCGTCCTTTTTGGGACCGTCCTTCCGAAAAGACGGTTTTCCAGGCAGTGTTCCTCCCGCCGGGGAACCGTCCCGCCGGGGCGGGAACTTCCGCTCTGGGGCACCTTCCTGCCGAGGAGCGCCGTCCCGCCGGGGCGGGTACTTCCGCTCTGGGGCACCTTCCTGCCGGGAAGCGCCGTCCCGCCGGGGCGGGAACTTCCGCTCTGGAGCGCCTTCCTGCCGGGGAGCGCCATCTCGCCGGGGCGGGTACTTCCGCTCTGGGGCGACCTCCTGCCGGGGAGCGCCATCTCGCCGGGGCGGGTACTTCCGCGCTGGGGCGCCTTCCTGCCGGGGAGCGCCGTCTCGCCGGGGCGGGTATTTCCGCTCTGGAGCGCCTTCTTGCCGGGGGGAACCATCCCGCCGGGGCGGGTACTTCCGCGCTGGAGCGCCTTCCTGCCGGGAAGGGGCTTTCGGCTCTTCCGGAATTGCGGCCTTGGACTTGTGTCGGCCCTCCCGGAGATTTTTCTCGTGAGCCAGCATCTCAGACTTCCGCTCCGCGGCCCGCTGGGACTTCACGTCCAGCCGCCGCGCGCTTTCTCCGTACCGTTCCGGGTCCCGGTCCGCCAGACGGCGGACCAGCGCGGCGGCAAGGCCGATGTCCGTCACAGCCACAACGGCCACGGAGGCGCGCCCCACGGCGCGGCCCAGCTGTTCCTTCGTAAAGGGCACCCGAATCCAAATGCACTGTCCGGCGTCGGCAAAGCGCTCGATGCGGCGGCGCGTATTGTCCGCGGCGTCGCCCGCCAGCAGCAGCACCCGGGCATCCCGGGCGCGGGCCACAGATTCCACAGGTTCCTCGCCAACGGCCAGATGGCTGCCCCGAAGGGCCAGCCCCAGCAGGGAGAGAATCGGATCATTGCTCATTTTCGGCACCTCGCAGTTCTGCCTCCATGGCGTCATATACCTCCGCCGGAATGGCGGTTTCAAAGGCTCTTTCCAGCGCCCGGCTCTTCCGGGCCTTCCGGAGACAGTCCACGCTGTGGCACACATAGGCGCCGCGGCCGGGCTTTTTGCCGCCAAAGTCAAGGCTGACAGCCCCTTCCGGGGACTTCACGACCCGCAGCAGCGCTTTCTTTTCTTTCATTTCCCGGCAGCCCACACACTGCCGCTGGGGAATCTTTTTTACTTTCGGCATCCGTCAGGCCGCCTTTCCTGGGTTATTCTTCCACCGGGGCGCCGGACTCATCCAGAATCTCCACGTGATCCTCGTCCACGTCCTCTTCCGGCTCCTTGTAGCTTTGGGGTTTGATGTCAATTTTATAACCGGTGAGGCGGGCTGCCAGACGGGCATTCTGCCCCTCCTTGCCGATGGCAAGGGAGAGCTGATCGTCCGGTACCATGACGCGGCAGGCCTTGCCCTCGTCCGCCATCCACACGTCCACCACGTCGGCGGGAGCCAGCGCGGCGGCGATGAACTGGGCGGGGTCCTCATTGTATTTTACAATGTCGATCTTCTCGCCGCGAAGCTCCTCCACGATGCTGCCGACGCGGACGCCCTTGGGGCCCACGCAGGCGCCGATGGGGTCCACGTTGTCGTCGTTGGACCAGACGGCCATCTTCGTGCGGCTTCCGGCTTCCCGGGCAATGGACTTGACCTCGACGGTGCCGTCGTAAATTTCGGGGACCTCCAGCTCGAAAAG
The DNA here is from genome assembly GCF_028693505.1 of Oscillibacter sp. Taxonomy (GTDB): domain Bacteria; phylum Bacillota; class Clostridia; order Oscillospirales; family Oscillospiraceae; genus Oscillibacter. The sequence goes on along the minus strand of NZ_JAQUVF010000007.1, from coordinate 54,575 downwards.
CCGCTTTACAAGACCCGGATGGGTCCGGGAGATCAAAACCTGAGGACCGCGGGTGAGACGCCGGACGTCTACCACATAGACCTTGATGTGCATGCCCTCTTCCAAACTCTCGCCGGGGACCTGCTCGCCCGCCATCAGCAAAGCCTCGGTGGACTCGGTGCCTGTGCCGATGCGCAAAGACACGTTGCCGTTGCGGGGATCGATGCGGGTGATGACGCCGGTGAGAATCTCGTGCTGCTTGGAGTTGAACTCGTCATACACCATGCCGCGCTCCGCTTCCCGCAGACCCTGAATGATGACCTGCTTGCCGTTTCCGGCGGCGATGCGGCCAAACTCCACATTGTCCACGGGAATGTTGACGATGTCGCCGATCTCGTACTTGGCGGACAGGTGCTTGGCTTCCTCCAGGGACATTTCGTTGACGGGGTCCACATAATCCTCTTCGGCAACGACGTTCCTCTGCACGTACATCTTCAGTGCCTGGTGCTCCTCATCCGTCTCCACAATGACGTTTTCCACGCCCTCGTGGTCCCGCTTATAGGCAGTGGTCACGGCCTGAATGATTTTGCTCATCATGAAGGACTGGGGAATGCCCCGCTCCTTTTCCAGCATTGCCACAGCGGCGAAGATTTCCGCAATGTTCATGCCTGCGGGCTCCTTCTGCTTTTTGCCTCTCATCAGTTGACTCTCCTTATATTAAAATACATCTTTTTAAATGTTCGTTGCAGCGTTTAAAACTCCACCCGCAGACGGACCAGCGCCACGTCCTTCTTTTCAAAGGACATGGTGTTCTCTCCCACGGTGATGGACACCTTGCCGGTGGCGGCGTCGTACGCGGCGAGATTGCCGGCAAATTCCTTCCGCCCGTCCAGATTCCGATACAGCTTCACCAGAACGGGACTGCCCAGATACCGCTGAAAGTCGCCGGGACGCTTCAGCGCCCGCTCGGCGCCGGCGGAGCCGACTTCCAGCGTGTAGCTGCCCTCAATGGGGTCGGCTTCGTCCAAAAGGTCTGAAAGCTTCCGGGAGATGGTCTCGCAGTCCAGAATGTCCACACCGCCCTCTTTATCCAACAGTAAGCGCAGATACCAGGCACCGGCCTCCTTGACGTATTCCACGTCCCAGAGGGTGCAGCCTGCCTCCGCAATGGCGGGGGCGGCCAGCTCGGCGGTCAGTTCCGTGATTTTCTTCATAGGGGGTGTCTCCCTTCTTTTGACAGAATTTTAAAATTTTGACCCACGCAAAAAGGCCAATAAAAAAAGCGGACCATGGGTCCACTCCACTACTTACTCTTTACTAACATATGCAAATATATCACAACTTGGGTAAAAGCGCAAGCCTTTTGCCTGATAAAAATGAAGTTTTTGACCGGTTTTTTACGGGAATTTTAGGAATTGTGGGGCGGATGGGACGCAAAGGTCCCGTCCGCCCCCGTCTCACCGGCGGCGAAGCGCGCTTGCCGCGCAGGAGAGAAGAAACAGCACCAGGTCAGCGACCACCACGGTGGCCCCCACCGGGGTGGAAAAGGCGAAGGAAATGGTCAGACCCGCGCAAAAGCAGACCACCGCCGTCACCGCAGCGCAGATCACCACGCCCCGGAAGCTGTTGAACAGCCGCATGGCGGTGAGCGCCGGGAAGATGACCAGAGAGGAGATCAGCATCGCGCCCATCATCCGCATGCCCAGAACGATCGTCAGCGCGGTGAGAATGGCAAGGAGCGTGTTGTACCGGTCCACCCGCAGTCCTGTGGCCCGGGAAAAGCTTTCGTCGAAGGTGACGGCAAAAAGCTTGTGATAGTACCGCAGAAACAACACCAGCACCGCCGCGCACAGCGCCACGGAAAGGCCCACGTCCGTTGGGGACATGGCCAGCACGCTGCCAAACATATAGTTGTCCACGTCCGTGGTCATGCCCGTGGTGCGGGAGATCACAAGAATGCCCAGCGCCAAGGCTGAGGCGCTCATGGCGGCCACGGCGGCGTCGCTGTTCCAGTGGGGACGGCCCGCCATCCGCAAAAGCCAGAAGGCGGCAAGAATCACCACCGGAATGGAGAAGTACAGCGGCGTAATGCCCAGCGCCACAGCCACGGCCAGCGCGCCGAAGGAGACGTGGGAAAGCCCGTCGCCGATCATGGAATACCGCTTTAAAACCAGAGAGACCCCCAAAAGCGCGGCGCAAAGACTCACCAAAACCCCGGCGATCAGGGCCCGCTGCATAAAGGGATAGGAAAACATCTGCAAAAGATTCATTGCTCCGCCTCCCGAAAGCGCCGTCCCTGGGGGGAGGCGAGATAGTCGGCCACCGTGCCGGAAAACAGGCTGCTGCGCCCGATGTGCAGCACGGTCCGCGCGCCGCGAAGGGCGGATTTCAGATCGTGGGTCACCATCACCACCGCCATGCCCTCTTTTTCGTTGAGGTAGGAGAGGGTTTTATAGAGATCCTGCGCCGCGGCGGGGTCCAGCCCGGTGATGGGTTCATCCAGAATGAGAAGGCGGCTGGCGGCGCACAGCGCCCGGGAGAGCAGCACCCGCTGCTGCTGTCCGCCGGAGAGGTCCCGGTAGCACTGGTCCTTCAGCTCCAAAATGCCCAGCTTGCCCATATTCATCAGGGCTTCGGATTTCTGCGCCGCCGAGTAAAAAAACCGCGTGCCGGGACGGTTCAGACAGCCCGAGAGCACCACCTCAAACACGGTGGCGGGAAAATCCCGCTGGGCCCGGGTCTGCTGGGGAAGATAGCCCACCGCGCCCCGGCGCAGCTCCTCCGCCCGCCAGATCTCGCCGCTCTGGGGCGCAAGCAGACCCAAAAGGCCCCGCAGTAACGTGGATTTGCCGGAGCCGTTGTCGCCCACGACGCAAAGGTAGTCCCCCGCCTGAATCGTGAGGTTCAGGTGGGTGAGGACGCTTTGTCCCTCATATCCCAAGGAGACGTCCCGGCAGACGATCAGTTCATTGCGCTCCATGGGCGGCCTCCTTTTCGGCGCAGACGCCGCATAGTCCCATCAGCACCGTGCGGTTGGGGTCGATGCGAAAGTGGTGGTCCTGCTCCAGATGCTCGTAAAGGCTTTTCAAATGGGAGCAGTCCAGATGCACGATCTGCCCGCACTGCTCGCAGCGCAGCAAAAAGCAGCCGTGGCAATGCCCCGTCTGATGGGGACAGAACTGGTAAAAGGCGCCCTCTTCCGTGTTCACCTTGTGGACGCGGCCCTCCTGCTCCAGCTTTTCAAGCTGGCGATAAACGGTGGCCAGCCCCACGGGACTGCCCAGGCGGCGCAGCTCCTCCGCCAGCGCGGCCGCGGTGAGCGCTTCGCCGCTTCGCTGGCTGAGACAGTGCAGCACCGCCTGCTGCTGTTTGGTACTATATGACATAAAACGACCTCACAAATATGAAAATGAAAATCATTTTCATATTATAAGCGCATTTGCAAAAAAGTCAAGAGTGGTTGCAAAAAAGCGGAAAATGCGGTATGGTAAAGAAAAACAAAAACCGTTGCGCAAGAGCGCGTAAAAACGATAAGGAGAAAATGGCATGAAAGTCTCACTGGTCATCATGGCGGCGGGTCTCGGCTCCCGTTACGGCGGCAGCAAGCAGGTGGACGGCATCGGGCCGCAGGGTGAAATATTGATGGAGTATTCCATTTACGACGCGCTGCGGGCCGGCTTCAACAAGATCGTGTTCATCATCAAACCGGAGATGGAGGAGATGATGCGCCGCCTGTGTGGGGAGTATCTCGCGAAAAAGACGGATAAGGACGGAAATCCGGTGGAAGTGGCCTATGCATTTCAGGATTTTTCCTCCGTACCGGCGTTTTATTCCATTCCGGCGGGGAGAACGAAGCCCTTTGGCACGGTCCATGCCCTCTTGTGTGCGGCGGATGTGGTGCACGAGCCTTGCTGCGTCATCAACGCGGACGATTACTACGGCCTGGACGCCTACCAGACCATTTATGACGAGCTGGTGAGACTGCCCGCAGAGGGAAAAGCCACCATGGTTGGGTATCTGCTGAAAAACACCGCCAGCCTGCACGGCACGGTCTCCCGGGGGGTGTGCACCGTGACGGACGGAAAGCTTGCTTCCGTGCGGGAGGCGCTGAAGGTGCAGATGTATGAGGACGGCACGCTGCGGGATCTGGCGGAGGATCGGGCCTTGGCGCCGGATACGGTGGTCTCCATGAATTTCTGGGGCTTCATGCCCAGTATTTTCCCCGCGCTGCGGGCGTATTTTGAAAATTTCCTCCAAACGCAGGCGGGGGAGGATCTCAAGGCGGAATGTCTGCTGCCGGTGATGGTGGACCGGGAGATGAAGGAAGGCAAGCTGGAGGTGTCCGTCCTGCACTCGGTGGACAAATGGTTTGGCATGACCTATCATGAGGACCGGGAACTGGTGAAGGCGGCGCTGGAGCAGCTTCACAACGAGGGCGTCTATCCCGCCAGCCTCCGGGAGTAAAGCGACTGCCCAAATACCTGTGCCCGCCATGGCGGACACAGGTATTTTTTAGAAAGACTGGAAAATAAAGAGCAACAATTTGATACCGATTTTTCATAATTTGTTTCGACTTTTTTCGCTCTGGCGCGTCTATAATAGTAGAGAAGAAATTGCGGTACGGAGGGGCACGCATGACGGAGAAACGGAAAAAGAAAAAAGGCAGGGTGCGGCTGCCCGGGATTTTAGCGCTGCTGGGTATTTTGGCGGTGCTGCTTTCCCCGGTGGGACCGGCGGGCGTGGCGGCGGATTCCCCGGCGGCGCTCCAGACCGAGGAACCGGCGGCTATGGCGGAAACGCCGCCGGAAGAGAGCGGAGAGACGGCGGATTTGGAACTGCCGGAAGCCCCACCGGCGCCGGAGGCGCCGTGGGCGCCCGTGCCGGAGAGCCTTCCTGTGGAGGATACATATTTCACCAGCGCGGTGTTTCTGGGGGACTCCCGGACGGAGGGCCTGTTTTTGTACAGCGGATTGCGCCAGGGCGCCTTCCTCTATGCCGTGGGCGCCACGGTGGAATCGGTTTTTTCCAAAAATGTATGGGAAACGGAGCTTGATGAAAAGATTCCGCTTCTGGACGCGCTGGCGCAGGCGGAGTGCGAACGCGTGTATGTGATGCTGGGCGTCAATGAGCTTGGCTGGTCCAAGGTGGAGACCTTCCACGATCAGTACGCCAAGGTCATTGACCGCATCCGATCGGACCACCCCGGGGCCGAGGTGGTGCTGCAATCTCTCCTGCCCGTCAGCGCAAAGCAGGAGGCGAAGAAGAGCTATGTGAATAATAGCCGCATCCTCGCCTATAACGACGCTGTGATGGCGCTGGCGCAGGAAAAGGAGTGCCCCTATCTGAATGTGGCGGAGGCTGTGACGGGGGAGGACGGGTGCTTAAAGCCGGAGCTGACCTCCGACGGCGTCCACCTGAATATCGCGGGCTGCCGCATCTGGGTGGAGTATCTGCGGACCCATTCCGTTTGAACAAAGGACCGAAACTTTTCCGGAGTTTCGGTCCTTTTTCCATGTTTTACATGAGGGGATGAAAATGACGCGGGGTTTGCGCAGGAGTGCTTGACAAGCGGGCGAACGGGCCGTAAACTAGAAGCGGGAAACCTAAAAAAAACATGGAAAACGATACCGGCTTATGCCCCGACGAGAATTCGGTTTCAAAGCATCCGAATCGGAAAAGGAGGATTTTAGATGGAAACAATTACGGACCTGATTCGCAATGTTCCCGTGCCCAAAATGGTCAAGGTTCGCCAGCACTTTGACGATACCCATATTCCAACGCAGGAGCTGGCCGCCACACTCACCCGGGAACTGGATCGGGAGGAGATCGGCGGAAAAATTAAGCCCGGGCAGAAAATTGCCATCACCTGCGGCAGCCGCGGCATCAACCATTACGCCATCATGGCAAAGGCCATCGTGGATTTTGTGAAGTCCAAGGGAGCGGAGCCTTACATCGTGGCGGCCATGGGCAGCCACGGCGGCGCCACCGCCCAGGGGCAAAGCCAGATCCTGCGGGATTACGGCATCACGGAGGAGGCCATGGGCTGCCCTGTGAAAAGCTCCATGGAGACGGTGGAAATCGGACGCTCCGGCGTCCGGGGTCAGAGCGTCCGCATCGACAAATACGCCTCCGAGGCGGACGGCATTCTGCTTTTCAACCGCGTCAAGCCCCACACCTCCTTCCGGGGGCGGTATGAAAGCGGATTGATGAAGATGATGGCCATCGGCCTTGGCAAGCAGCACGGCGCGGAAAACATCCACCACCAAAGCCCCGGCATCATGCACGAGCTGGTGGAGGAGTACGGCAAGACCATTTTGCAAAACTGCCCTGTGCTGGGCGGCATCGCCATTGTGGAAAACGCATACGATGAGACCTACATTATCAAGGGCATGAGCCCGCAGGAGATCATCGACGAGGAGCCGAAGCTCCGGGACCTCTCCTATGAGACCATCGCCCACCTGCTCTTTGACAAGTGCGACGTGCTGGTGGTGGATAAAATCGGCAAGAACTTCTCCGGCGACGGCATGGACCCCAATATCTCTGGCCGGTTCGTCCAGCCCAAATACTGCTCCGGCGGCATCGAGGCGGAGAAGGTGGTGGTTTTGGACCTGAGCGACGAGACTCACGGCAACGCCCAGGGCATCGGTTTGGCGGAAGTCACCACCCGGCGTCTGTTCAACAAGATGAAGCTGGAGATGACCTATCCCACCGGCGTCACCAACACGTTTTTGCACCTGATGAAGATCCCCATGATTATGGACAACGACCGCGAGGCGCTGCAGCTGGCCCTTTGCTGCTGCCCGGACGCGGAGGACCCCGACAATCTCAAGATGATCCGCATCCCCAATACCGCCCACATCGACGATATCGAGGTTTCCGAGGGGATGCTGCCCTTGGTACGCGCCAACCCCCAGCTTGAGATTCTCTCCGAGCCCTATGAGCTGCCCTTCGACGAATCGGGCAATCTGTTTTAATCTACATACGGCCAAACACCAAACTGCGGTCCACGGACCCAAGAAAAGGAGCGAACAACACCATGCGCAACGCCATGATCATTGACGGCAAGGACAATGTCGCCGTCGCCATCGAGCCCATTGCCAAGGGCGACACCGTGACCTATCTCTGCGGCGGGAAAGACGAGAGCCTCACCGCTTTGCAGGATATCACCATCTATCACAAGCTGGCCATTCGGGACATCGCCAAGGGCGAGCCGGTGGTCAAGTACGGCGAGCATATCGGCGTCGCCGCCTGCGACATCAAGGCCGGTGAACACGTCCACGAGCACAACGTGGGCAACCACCGGGAAGAGTTGAAGTAACGTCTGAAAGAGAGGAAATAGTATGGAATTTTACGGATATCGCCGCCCCGACGGACGCGTGGGCGTGCGCAATAAGGTGCTGATCCTGCCTGCCAGTGTCTGCGCCTCCGATACCACCCGCATCATTTCCCAGCAGGTGGTTGGCTCTGTCACCTTCAACAACCAGCAGGGCTGCTCTCAGGTTGGCCCGGACCAGCAGCTGACCATGGACGTGATGGCGGGCTACGCCGCAAACCCCAATATTTACGGCACCGTGGTGGTGTCCCTCGGCTGCGAAAACTGCCAGATGGATCTGGTGGTCAAGGCCATTGCGGAGCGCACCAACAAGCCCCTCCAGCAGGTCATCATTCAGGAGGCCGGCGGCACCCTCAAGGCCATCGACAAGGCGGTTCGCTTTGCCAAGGAGATGGTGGCGGAGGCCTCCCTGCTCCAGAAGGAGAAGTTCCCGATTTCCGAGCTGATCGTGGGCACCGAGTGCGGCGGCTCCGATCCCACCAGCGGCCTTGCCGCCAACGTCCTGATCGGTCAGCTGAGCGATCTGATGGTGGAAAACGGCGGCACCTCCATCCTCTCCGAGACCACGGAGTTTATCGGCGCGGAGCACATTCTTGCCCGCCGCGCCGCCACGCCCGAGGTCCGGGACCGCATTTTTGACATCGTACATCGCTACGAGAAGGCGCTCCAGCTGGTGGGCGAGGAGGTCCGCGAGGGCAATCCTTCTCCCGGAAACAAGGCCGGCGGCCTCACCACGCTGGAAGAGAAGTCTCTCGGCTGCATCCATAAGGGCGGACACACCCCTGTGATGGAGGTCTATGACTATGCCAAGCAGGTGACGCCCAAGAGCGGCCTCGTGGTCATGGATACCCCGGGCAACGACCCCTCCTCCGTGGCGGCCATGGTGGCCGGCGGCGCGCAGGTGATCGTGTTCTCCAGCGGTCGGGGCACACCCACCGGCAACCCCATCGCGCCGGTCATCAAGATCACCGGCAACCGGATCACGTATGCCAACATGATCGACAACATCGACGTGGACGCCTCTCCGCTGATTTACGGCGGCGATCTCAAGGACCTGGGCGACGAGTTGATGAAGCTGGTGGTGGAAGTCGCCAGCGGCAAGCAGACGAAGGCGGAATCTCTAGGCTATACCGAGATGGCCATTGCCCGCGTGTGCAACTACGTGTAATCATTTCCAAAACCAAAGCGTCCCCTGTACCGAAAGTACAGGGGACGCTTTTTACGCGAGGCATAAAAAAGAGGCCCGTTTCAATGCGAAACGGGCCTCTTTAAAAACGGGATTTGCTCAGCGCATGGCGATGGTGACTTCGGACTCCACCGCCAGATCGCCGCCCACATAGATGGCGCACTTGCAGGTGGCAATGGCCTTTTCGGGCCGCTCGGAAGCAAGCTCGGAATGGATTTCCAGCGTGTCGCCGGGGAGAATCTTCTTCCGGAAGCGGACGTTGTTGATGCCGAGGAACAGGGGGGTCTTGCCGATGTAAGCGGGCTTGGTCATGAGGACCAGATCGGTTGCCTGCGCGCCGGCCTCCACGGAATAAACGCCGGGGAGAACGGGATCGCCGGGGAAGTGGCCCTTAAAAATTTCACGGGCGGGGTCTACGTAGAATTTTGCGACGATCCGCTCGCCGGGGACAAACTCAGTGGCCTCGTCGATCAGCAGCATGGGGTCCCGGTGAGGGATGATCTCCATCACCTGCTCGTGACTCAGTGTTTTGACTTCAGACATAAAGAAACCTCCTTAATTTTCGGCGCCCGGAGGGCGCCTGCGCCATCCGGACGATCTGCGGCGACCCTGCGTTCTTTCCAACAGAACAGGACGCGCGACCCGGGAAAAAACCGACCGCCGGACAAAAGGAATGCACTTCCACGATGCGGAATAAATTTTGAGGAAAGGCACAGAAAAATATTCACAAGCGGTCAGCATTGTGGTATATTTATGATAGGCTTTTTACGTAGGCTTGTCAAGTAACGATAAAATTCCCCGCAAAAAATGAGTACTTTGCACGAAAGGCGGAGAGAAATATGGCAAAAGAACAGGTATCCAGTATTTTGAGATCCCTCCAGATACTGGAATGCTTTATGGATGGCGACACGGAATGGACGCTCAAGGCGCTGGTGGAGCGGCTGGGCCTGCCCACCACCACGGTTTTCCGGCAGGTTTCCACGCTGACGGAGCGCAGGTATCTGGAACAGGACCCCGTTCGCAAAAGCTATCGGCCCGGAGCGCGGCTGCTGCTGCTCTCCAGCGCGATTCTGGGCCAGTCCGACCTGCGGTGCACCGCCCGGCCGGAGCTGGAGCGCTTGAGCGACACGCTGCAGGAGACCATCAATCTCAGCGTGCTGCTGGAGCATGATATTTTTTATCTGGATAAGGTGGAGACCCACCGCTCCATCGTCTGCAACACGCAGGTGGGCAGCCGCGCGCCGGCCTATGCCACCAGCGGCGGCAAGGCCATGCTCTCCTGCCAGAGCGAGAGCTATATCGAGGAGTATTGCCAGTGGATGCGTCAGGCGGCCCACCCGCTCACCGGCAACACCATGACGGACCCGGAGCAGCTGCGCGCCGAGCTGGCATTCGCCAAGCTTCACGGCTATGCCATCGACAATGGGGAGATCGAGGAGGGGCTGATCTGCGTGGCGGCGCCCATCTGCGATATGAACCACCGGGCGGTGGGGGCGGTGAGCGTGTCTGGCCCGGATTACCGGATGCGGGCGGATCAGGAGATCATGATCCGCGAGGTGTGCCAGACGGCGCAGCACATTTCCCGTCTGCTGGGATTTCGGGGATGAACAGACGGCGCCCCGAAGGCGGCGCCTGCTGATAAAACAAAGGAAAAGGGGCGGCTTGGCAATGGAAAACGGTACGTATCTCAAATCGGTATTCGGGCTGGAGGGGAAAACGGTCCTCGTCACCGGCGCGGCGGGGGGAATCGGCGCGGCCATCAGCGAGGGACTTGCTTACGCCGGGGCGGAGGTGGCCGTGTGCGGCCGGACCTTGGCAAAATGCGAGGCGCTGGCGGAGAAAATTCAATCTGGCGGCGCAAAGGCGTCCGCGCATTTTCTGGATGTGGCCGATATGGCCTCCATCCAGTCCTGTGTGGACGCGGTGATGGCACGCTACGGCAAGATCGACGTCCTTTTTAATGTGGCGGGCATCAACAAGCGGGAAGGAATGCTGGATGTGGAGGAGGCCACCTATGACCGCATCATGGATACGAACCTCAAGGGCGTGTATTTCATGACGCAGGCGGTGGCCCGGGAGATGTACAAGCGCAAAAACGGCAGCATTGTCAATATCGGCTCCCACAATGACGCGGCCATGCTGGGCGGCTGCTCCGTTTACGGCGCCGCCAAAAGCGGCGTCATCGCCCTGACGCGGTCCATGGCGGTGGAGTGCGCCCGGTACGGCATTCGCTGCAACGGCATTAGCCCCGGCCACATCATGACGGAGCTGACCAAGGTCAGCTGGGACAGTCCAAACCGCGCGCCCTACATGCGCGAGCGCATCGCCATGGAGCGGGGCGGTCAGCCGGAGGAGTTGGTGGGCATGGCGATCCTGCTGGCATCCGACGCTTCCAGCTATATGACCGGACAGACCTACCACATCGACGGCGGCTGCCTTTGCGGCGGCACCCCCTGGGAATACGATACGAAATACTGAGCGCAGGAAAGACCGGCCAAATCTGGCCGGTCTTTTTTTGCGCGGCTGGGGAAAAAATCCCGTGGCGGCAGTACAGCAAAGCGGACGGTTTTTTCAACCGTCCGCTTTGCTGTATGATATAGAGAAAGGAGAGGGAAAATGGTGTGTGTCACAAGCTTTGTGCTTGTTGAAGTCATCATACCGGCCGCCGCCGGGAAAGTCAACGGTGAAAGACGATGCTTCACAATTTGTTTACAATGCAACACGTTTTCAAAATTTTGTTCATGAATCGTTCAAAAAATATCATCAATTTAGACATTGACGAATGAAACGCCACGTGTTATTATTTAGCACACTAACTATTTGACCGAGGAGGCGGGAAAGGAGGAGGGCCATGGAGCATTTAAATGCGTGGGGCCCGCTGTTGGGGCGGACGGCGCATCTGGCCCGGGAGCGGATGGAGGCGCGGCTGTCCCACTATGACGTGACGCCGGCGCAGACCCACGTGCTGCTGTATCTCTATCATCACGGCGGGCAGGCGCCCCAGTGCGAGGTGACGGAGTACCTGAAGGTGCGCCCACCCACTGCCAACGGAATTCTGGACCGGATGGAGGAAAAGGGACTGGTAGAGCGCAGCGTCAGCGGAAAAGACGCCCGCCGCCGCCTCATCACCCTGACAGACAAGGGGCGGGAGCAGCAGGCGAATTTCCGCCGCAGCTTTCAGGAAGCGGAGGCGGTGATCGTGCGCGGCATCTCGCCGGAGGCGCTGGAAGCGCTGCGCGGGACACTGGAACAGATCATTCAAAATCTCGAGGAGGATCGAACAATATGCTAAAAAAACTTTGGCTGCACGCCCGGGCCTATTCCCCGTGGATTCTGGCGGGCGTGGCGTGCTCGGCGGCGGAGGCGGTCTTTGAGCTGCTGATTCCGCTGGTGATGAGCGACATCGTGGATGTTGGCATCGCGGGCGCGGATCAGAACTATATTCTGCGCAAGGGCGCATTGATGGTGGCAATGGCGCTGGTGTCCCTTTGTCTGGGACTGGGCAGCGCCGTGTGCTCTTCCGTGGCCGGACAGGGCTTTGGCGCAAATCTGCGCCGGGCGGAGTACGACCACATCCAATCCTTTGCCTTTTCCAACATTGAAAGGTTTTCCACGGCGTCGCTGGTCACCCGGCTCACCAACGATGTAAACAACATGCAGATGACCTTGATGATGGGAATGCGGTTGCTGGTCCGGGCGCCGGTCATGCTGGTTTCGGCCCTGATTTTATCCATCCGCATCAGCTATCAGCTGAGCAATGTCTTTCTGGTGGCACTGCCACTTTTGATCGTGGCGGTGGCGGTCATCCTCGTGAAGGTGGGCCCCATGTTCCGCTCCCTTCAGGAAAAGACCGACGCGCTGAATCTGGTGGTGCAGGAAAACCTCACCGGTATCCGGGTGGTGAAATCCTTTGCCCGGGAGGATTACGAGCGGGAGAAATTTGCCGAAAAGAACAGCGACCTGCAATCCACCTCGAAAAAGGCGTTTGGCACGGTTGTGGTCAACATGCCCATCATGATGCTCATTATCTACGGCACCATTATCGCCGTGATGTGGTTTGGCGGGCAAATGGTCTACGCCGGCACGCTGGAAACCGGAAAGCTCATGACCTACTTCACCTATATCACCCAGATCATGATCTCGCTGATGATGGTGTCCATGGTGTTCATGATGATGACCCGGTCCGTGGCCTGCGCCAAGCGGATCGTGGAGGTGCTGGACGAAACCCCCGCCATCCATGATGACGCGGCGAAAAAAGACGCCGCGGTGGCGGACGGCAGCATCGACTTTGACCACGTCTCCTTCCGCTATGACCGGGAAAATCCGGAATGGATTTTACAGGACGTGGACCTCCACGTCTCCTCCGGAAAGACGGTGGGGATTCTGGGCGGCACCGGCAGCGGCAAAACCACGCTGGTGTCCCTGATCCCCCGGCTGTACGAGGCGGAGCAGGGAACGGTCCGGGTGGGCGGACGAGCGGTGCAGGACTACACCATGGAGCATCTGCGAAACGCGGTGAGCGTGGTGCTGCAAAAGAACACCCTCTTTTCCGGCACGATCCGGGAAAACTTACGTTGGGGCGACCCCAACGCCACGGATGAGGCGCTTTGGAATGCCTGCCGGGCGGCCTGCGCCGACGAATTTTTGGAGCGGATGCCGGACGGACTGGATACAGACCTGGGGCAGGGCGGCGTCAACGTCTCCGGCGGCCAGAAGCAGCGGCTTTGCATTGCCCGGGCCATATTGAAAAAGCCCAAGGTGCTGATTTTGGATGACTCCACCAGCGCGGTGGATACCGCCACCGACGCGAAAATCCGCGCCGCCTTTGCCCATGAGCTGAAGGACACCACGAAAATCATCATTGCCCAGCGGGTGAATTCCATCTGCGAGGCGGATTGGATTTTGGTGATGGACGACGGCCGCGTGGCGGCCCAGGGGACCCACGAGGAATTGATGAAGCAGTGTGAAATTTATCGGGAAGTTTATGAGTCCCAACAGGAAGGGGTGAGCATCGGTGGCTGAAGGAAGACATGGAGGGCCTGGCGGAGCGCCCAGAGGCGGTTTTCGCAAGCCCAAGAACCTGCGGGGGACCCTGCAAAAGCTGATGCGGTATCTCGGCCGGTACAAGGCGCTTTTGGTACTGGTGGTCCTTTTGCTGATCGTCAGCGCCGCCTGCACGGTGGGCGGGTCCTATCTTATTAAACCGCTCATCAACGATTATATCCTGCCCGGCGATTTTCCGGGCCTTGCCCGGATGCTGGCGCTCATGGCGGGGGTATATATTCTGGGGGCGGCGTGTTCCTTCGCGTACGCCCGCATCATGGTCCATGTGTCCCAGAATACCGTGGCAAAAATTCGCACGGACCTGTTTGACCGGATGCAGGCGCTGCCACTGCGCTATTTTGACGCCCACACTCACGGCGAGCTGATGAGCCGCTATACCAATGACATTGAAACGGTTTCCGAAGCCCTGAACAACAGCTTCGCAAGCCTCATCTCCTGCGCGCTGACCTTTGTGGGAACGCTTACGATGATGCTGGTCCTCAGCCCCACTTTGACCCTGGTGACCGTGGCGATGCTCGCGGTGATGCTGGTGGTGGTAAAGACCGTGGGCAGCCGCAGCCGCCGGTATTTCGCCCAGCAGCAAAAGGCCGTGGGCGAGGTCAACGGCTATATTGAGGAGATGATTGAGGGCCAGCGGGTCATTAAGGTGTTCAACCACGAGGAGGCAGCCCGGCAGGGCTTTGAGGCGCGCAACGCGGCCTACCGGGAAGCGGGCACCCGCGCTCAGGTTTTCGCCGGCGTCATGATGCCCGCCATGGGCAACCTCAGCCATATCAATTACGCCCTGACCTGCTGCGTGGGCGCACTGCTGGCCATCAACGGCGGCGGGTTTTATCTGGGCGATCTGGCGGCCTTTTTGCAGTACACCCGGCAGGTGAGCCAGCCCATCACCCAGATTTCCCAGCAGGTGAATACCATCCTTTCCGCCGTGGCGGGCGCGGAGCGGGTGTTTGAGGTGATGGAGGCCCAGCCGGAGACGGACGAGGGACAGGTGACGCTTTGCCGCGTGACGGAGGGACGTGACGGCGCGCTCACCGAGGCGGCGTTTGACACCGGTGAGTGGGCGTGGAAGCAGCCGGACGGCACGCTGGCGCCCCTGCGGGGCGACGTGCGGCTGGACCATGTGGTGTTCGGCTACGATGAGCGCAAGATCGTTCTAAACGACATTTCCCTCTTCGCAAAGCCCGGGCAAAAGCTCGCCTTCGTGGGGTCCACCGGCGCGGGAAAAACCACCATCACCAGCCTCATCAACCGCTTTTATGAGATTCAAAGCGGCGCCATCACTTACGACGGCATCGACATCCGCAGCATCCGAAAGGAGTCCCTGCGCAAGTCCCTGGGCGTTGTATTGCAGGATACCCACCTCTTCACCGGCACTGTGGCGGACAACATCCGCTACGGCAGACTGGAGGCCACCGACGAGGAGGTGCGCGCCGCTGCCGCACTGGCGGGCGCGGATTCCTTCATCCGGCACCTGTCCCATGGCTACGAGACGACGCTCTCGGGCGATGGCGGCAATCTCAGTCAGGGGGAGCGGCAGCTTTTGAACATCGCCCGGGCGGCCTGCGCCAATCCGCCGGTGCTGATTTTGGATGAAGCCACCAGCTCCATCGACACCCGGACGGAGAAGATCATCGAAAAGGGCATGGACCGGTTGATGGCGGGCCGGACGGTGTTCGTCATCGCCCACCGGCTTTCCACCGTCCGCAACGCCAAGGCCATTATGGTTTTGGAGCAGGGCCGGATCATGGAGCGGGGCGACCACGAGGACCTGATCGCCCAGCACGGAAGATACTATCAGCTCTACACAGGCCAGATGGAGCTGGATTAAAGCTGAGCGCCCCGGCGAAAGCCGGGGCGCTCAGCTTGTCGAAAAAATTTTTTCGACAAGCTGAGCAAGATTTTTTGAACTTTAAAAGTTCAAAAAACTTATGATTGAAAACGAGAGGAACCCTTCCTGGGTTCCTCTCGTAGCTCTCTTCCTTCCCGTCATCGATGATTGCAGGGTTTATCGACAGCCACAGCGCCCCGGCGAAAGCCGGGGCGCTGTGCTGTTTTTTTCAGGAAAGGGAAATCTCAACGTCCCCGATGCGAACGGCTTTCACCGTGCGCACATCCAGGAGGTTGGAAAAGTGGGCCGTGAAGGACGCGGAGGAGAGGAGCTGCTTGTCGGAAGGACCGCTGCTGCTGCCGCCGTAGGAAGCGCTGAGAGAGGAAATGGCAAGGGTCTCGCCGGAGCGCAGGACCAGCGCGGTGTCCTGCCGGAGGGCTTTCACATCGGCGTAGATGCCCCGCCGGGTCTCCACGCAAATGGCGAAGGGGGAGAGGGTGACGTTTGCGTGGAAGATACCCGCTTCCTCCCGCGTGGAACCGGAGAGGGTCTGGGCGGTGTAGGCGGGCTGGAAGGTGATAGTGGCGGGGGTGTCCGATAGCGGAAGGAGGGCGCCGCCCGTCTCCAGCACCGGCGGCGTCACCAGCAGCGTCAGGGGCTGGGCGGAAAGGGTTTGCGTGCCCTCCGTCGTGAAATATTGAAGATAGGTGAGGGTGTTGGTCTTGGAATCGTAGCCCCGGCTCTCACCGCCAGACGAGCTGCCCCCGTGGAAGGCATAGGGGGCAAGGGGGGAGAGGGGGCGAAATGCCAACGCGGCGGTAGGATCGGCCCAATCCGTGCCTTGCGCCGCCTCCGCCACGTCCGTCCAGTTGACGTCTCCCGTGGCGTAGAAGGAAATTTCCGGCGGGCGCACAAAAGCGGTCTCACTCTCCTGCGCCGCCGCAACGGCGGCACGGTCCACGGCATCCGGAAGCTGATAGTCCAGCACCAGATAGATGGTCTTGTCGTCGCTCAGGGCCTGCCGCACCGTCACCGTCACGTTCCCGCAGACGGCGGAGACGTTCACGTCCTGAAAGGCGGCCTCCGCCATGGGCGTGGCCGCCGCGCCGCGGCCAAAGCGGGTTTGAAAGACGGCGTCCCATGCAACCACCGCGCCCACGGACACGGTGAAAACCACCGCCAGAATCGCCGCCAGCAGGGCCTTTGGGGCAAAGCCCCGGGGGCGGAACACGGCGCGGGCCGTAACCGGAGGTGTATGCAGTGCCCTCTCCCGCAGCCGCTGTTCCAGCCCTTCGGGCAAAGCGCAGTGTTCCATGGCACTGTGATAGAGATTCATGCTTCTTCCTCCCATCCGTTTCGCAGCGCCTCACGGCCCCGCTTCATCCGCATTTTCACCGTGGAGACGGTGACGCCCAGCAAGGCGGCGATTTCCCTGACGGAGTACCCTTCGTAATAATGCAGGTGGAGGGCCGTGCGCTGGGCCTCCGGCAGATTTGCCACCTGTTCCAAAAGATTTAATTCCGCCGGTGTGACGGCAGCGCCGACCGCCGTTTCCAGAGGAAGCTCGGAGCGGCTGGCGCGCTTCCACGCGTCCCGGCATTGGTTCAGTGCCACCCGAAAGAGCCACCGCCGCTCGTGCTCCGGGGAGGCGAAGGCGGGCGCACGGTAGAGCCGCTTGCAAAAGACCTCCTGCATCACGTCCTCCGCGTCCGCCGGATTTTTCATTTGCAGCAGGCAAAACCGGTAGAGCGCCGGACCGTACGTCCGGTAGAGCTGTTCAAATAAATCCGCTGTCTCCGCCACGGCGCGCACCTCCTTTTAAACTAGAACGATTGAAGCGGGGAAATGGTCACAAAGAAGAAAAAGACCGTCTGCATGAGACGGCCTTTTCGCGTTTTTTCCAAAAGGGTCCATGCGGAGGGACTCCCGCTCCGTGCTTCCCTGCCGCATTGCGGCCCTCAGTTGAGGGTGTCCGCCTTCTGGGCGAACAGCGCCGCCACCCGCTCTCTGGTGACGGGGTGGCTTGAGAGGTCCACGTCCCGGGCCAGCAGCGCCTCCGCGGCGCTCTGGGCCTCTCGGAGCAGCTTTGTGTCGCAGCCGAGGTCCGCGATCTTCAGCCCGGGCAGTCCGTGCTGACGCGTTCCGAAAAAGTCCCCCGGGCCGCGAAGATGCAGGTCCTCCTCCGCGATTTGAAAGCCGTCGGCGGTGCGGGCCATGACCTTGAGCCGGGCGCGGGTCTCCTCGTTTTGATTGTCGGAGATCAGCACGCAGTAGGACTGGTGAGCGCCCCGGCCCACCCGCCCCCGCAGCTGGTGAAGCTGGGAGAGGCCGAATCGCTCCGCGTTTTCCACCACCATCACAGCGGCGTTGGGCACGTCCACGCCCACCTCAATGACGGTGGTGGAGACCAGAATGTCGGTTTCCCGGTTTGCGAAGGCCGTCATCACCGCGTCTTTTTCCCGGGGCTTCATCTTGCCGTGGACAAAGGCGATCTTCAGGTCCGGAAAGACCTCCTGCTGGAGCATTTTTGCGTAGGCCGTCACCGCCTTTCGCTCATCCGACGCCTCGTCGCTCTCGTCCACCATGGGGCAGACGATATAGGCCTGCCGCCCCTGGGTCACCTGTTTGCGGATGAAATTGTACACCCGGGGGTGGTAGCTGCCGGGAACCGTGTAGGTTTCAATGGGACGCCGCCCGGGAGGCAGCTCGTCGATGACCGACACGTCCAGATCGCCGTAGAGGATCAGGGCCAGCGTACGGGGGATGGGCGTGGCGGACATGACCAGCGTGTGGGGGTGGACGCCCTTGGCGGCAAGGGCCGCCCGCTGGCCCACGCCGAAGCGGTGCTGCTCGTCCGTCACCACCAGCCCCAGGTCCGCGTATTCCACGCTGCCAGTGATGAGGGCGTGGGTGCCGATGATAAAGGGAAGCGCCCCGGAGGCAAGATCCGCGGCAAGCGCCCGCTTCTCCTTTGCCGGGGTGGAGCCGGTCAAAAGGGCGCAGCGGATGCCCAGCGGCTCCAGCAGGGGAGATAGCCCCGCGTAGTGCTGGCGGGCCAAAATTTCGGTGGGCGCCATCAAGGCCGCCTGCCGATGGTTTTTCACCGAGAAATAGACGCAGGCCGCCGCCACCATGGTCTTGCCGGACCCCACGTCGCCCTGACAGAGGCGGTTCATGGGGACGCCGGAGCGCATGTCGCAAAGCGCCTCGTCCACGCAGCGCCGCTGGGCCTTGGTCAGGGAGAAGGGGAGGGCATCATAGAAAGCGCCCATGTCTACCTCCCGGCAGGGCGGCACGTGAACGATTTCCCGGCTTTGGCGCAGCCGCTGCAATCCGATGGTGAAGAGGAACAGCTCTTCAAAGGCCAGCCGCCGCCGGGCCAGCGCCAGCGCCTCGGCGCTTTCCGGAAAGTGGATGTTTTCGTAGGCAAAGTTGATGCGGCACAGATGGTGCGACAGGCGCACCTCGTCGGGCAGCGCGTCGGGCAAAATTTCCGCGCAGGCGGACAATCCCTGCCGGATGGAGCGGGAGAGGATCAGCTGACTGACGCCGGCGGTGAGCGGGTAGATGGGCACGATGCGGCCAGTGGACTCCCGGCGGCCCTCCGCCTCCACGATGGGGGAGACCATCCGGCGGCGGAGCAGATCCCCCTCGGCCTTGCCGTAAAAAATATAGGTTTCGCCCTGACAGAGCTGATTTTTCAGCCACGTCTGGTTGAAGAAGGTGACGTCCAGCACGCCGGTGGCGTCCACCGCCCGGAGCTTTATGAGGTCCATGCCCTTGCGGATGTGGGAGACGGTGGGCGGCGAGGCAATCATGGCGGCGACGCAGGCCGTCTCGCCGGGGGCCAGCTGCGCGATGGGCTTGCAGGCGGTGCGGTCGTCATATCTCCGGGGAAACCAGCCGATGAGGTCCCCCAGCGTGACGATGCCCAGCTTTCCCAGCGCCTTTGCCCGCTGCTCGCCGATGCCCTTGATAAACTGTACGCCGGTATCAAGCTCTGCCACGGCCGCCGCCCCCTTCCTGAAAGTCCTTTCATTATAATCGATTTTCAAAGGCTTGGGAAGAGCCTTTCACCCCGCAGGATAAAAAGAAGAACGCCCGCCGGGGCGGCGGGCGTTCTCTCAAAGCTTTGTATTGATGTAGTCGATGAAGCGATAGGCGTATCCGTTTTCCTCCAGCGGCTCCCCGGCGGATTCGATCCGCCAGCCGGGAAGCTTATCCAGATTGGGAAAGAAGGTGTCGGCCCCCTCCGCCGCGGCGTCCACCTTTGTGAGGTACACCCGCTTGCAGCGGGAGAGCAGGGCGGTATACACGCTGCTGCCGCCGATGACCCACTTTGCATCCTCCGGCGCTTCCCGGGCGGCTTCCAGCGCGGCGTCGGGACTGGGGACCACCTCGGCGCCCGCCCGGTCAAAGTCCACGTTATGGGTGATGACGATGTTTCTCCGTCCGGGCAGAGGCCGCCCGCCGGGAAAGGAGTCCAGCGTCTTGCGGCCCAGAATTACGGTGCCGCCCAAGGTCAGGGAGCGAAAGCGCTTCATGTCGGCAGGCAGGGAGAACAGCAGTCCGCCGTCCCGCCCAATGGCCCAATTGCCATCCACAACAACAATGGCATTCATGAAAATCACCTCAAATGGCAATCGGAATTTTTTCCTCAAAGGGAGCGGGGATATACCCCTCCAGTGTGAAGCTGTTTCGCGTAAACGCGTAAAAATCCGTCACGGACGGGTCCACGGTGAAGGTGGGGGCGCTTGCGGGCGTCTGGGCAAGTATCTTTTCCACGATGGGCACGTGCCGGTCGTAAATATGGGCGTCCGCAATGACGTGGACCAATTCGCCGGGCACCAGACCGCTCGCGCGGGCAAACATGTGCACCAGGACGGCGTACTGCACCACGTTCCAGTTGTTGGCGGCCAGCATATCCTGACTGCGCTGATTCAAAATGGCGTTGAGCACGTTGCCGGAGACGTTGAAGGTCATGGAATAGGCGCAGGGATAGAGGTGCATCTCATGAAGGTCTTGAAAATTATAAAGGTTCGTCAAAATCCGGCGGGAGGCGGGGGTGTGCTTCAGGTCATACAAGACCCGGTCCACCTGATCCATCTCCCCTTCCGGGTAGTGATGCTTCACGCCCAGCTGATAGCCGTAAGCCTTGCCGATGGAACCGGACGCGTCGGCCCACTGGTCCCAGATGCGGGCGTTCAGGTCGTGGATGTTGTTGGACTTTTTCTGCCAGATCCACAGCAGCTCATCCACCGCGGTTTTCCAGTAGGTCCGCCGCAAGGTCAAAATGGGAAATTCCTCCCGCAGGTCATATCGGTTCACGATCCCGAATTTCTTAATGGTGTGGGCAGGCATGCCATCCTCCCAGCGGGGGCGGACCTCCTGCTCGGTGTCCCAGACGCCGTTATCCAGAATGTCACGGCAGGTTTGAATGAAAAGCGCGTCGGCGTGACTCATGAGGCGCCTCCTTTCTCATGCATTGGACCAAGTATACCAAATTCCGCCGGAAATAACAAGCGGGGACAGCAAATCCGTTTTATCAAAACGGAGCAGTTCTGTGGGTGCGAATAGAAAACGGAACGCGCATAAATGCAAAATTTGTTGGATATTTCCGTTGTAAAAATGCAAAAAGTGCGATACCATCAAGAAACACATCGGCTGTGCCCCAGACGCTCCCACCCCAGTCCGTACGCGGCGGGGGGCGTTTGGATTGCGGAAGGAGGAAGCGTATGCTGGATCAGAGCGAAGTGGGAAAGCGGGGATACCTGCATGAAAATTTCCGGCTGTTCCATCTCAAGGACAGCCGCGCCCAGAAGCTGGACTACCACTACCATGAGTTCGACAAGCTGATTTTGCTGCTGGGCGGCAAGGTGACGTATGTGGTGGAGGGCGTGACGTACTTTTTAAAGCCGTGGGATATCCTTCTGGTGCAGCACAACATGATCCACCGCCCCGTCATCGACCCGGCGGAGCCATACGAGCGGATGGTGGTGTGGCTTGGCAGCGAGTGGATGGCGTCCAGAAGCGACCCGGGAGAGGCGCTGGACACCTGCTTCCATACCACCCGGGAGCGGGGCTTCCATCTGCTGCGGACCGACGCGGAACGGAGACTCTATTATATGCAGACCATCCGGAGTCTGGAAGAGGCGCTGCGCTCTTCGGACTTTGGCGCGGCCCGGCTGTCGGATACGCTGTGCCAGCAGCTGCTCATCGGCGTGAACCGGGACGTGCTGCACTTTCGCACCGCTCAGGAGGACGCGGACAGCTATCGGGTGGACCCGAAGATGGAGGAGATTTTGCAGTATCTTGCGGGACATCTGGAAGAGGAGCTGTCCGTGGACGCGCTGGCAAAGCGCTTTTTCCTCAGCCGGTACTACCTGATGCACCGGTTCAAGGCGGTGACGGGCTATACGGTCCACCAGTATATCAGTCAAAAGCGGCTGCTGCGGGCGGGGGAGCTGATCCGCGCCGGCGTGCCGGTGATGAAGGCGGCGGAGCAGGCGGGGTTTGGAGAGTACTCCACCTTCCTGCGGGCGTTTCAAAATACATTCCACACAAGCCCCCGGGAGTTCCGGTGACCGCGTGGACGGGGGAGAAACCATGGAGACAAAGCAAATCAATGTGGAATTTTCAAAGCGGGAATTGCGGAGATTGATCGTGCCGCTGGTAATCGAGCAGCTGCTGGCCATCACGGTGGGCCTTTGCGATTCGGTGATGGTGGCGCAGGTGGGGGAGGCGGCCATTTCCGCCGTGAGTCTGGTGGACACGGTAAACGTGCTGCTGGTGAATGCCTTCGCCGCGCTGGCCACCGGCGGCGCCGTGATCGCGGGGCAGTATCTGGGTCGTCGGGAGACGGAAAAGGCGGCCCACTCCGGAGAGCAGCTGGTGCTGTTCATGGGAGAGCTTTCCCTTTTGATCACGGCGCTTTTTTATCTGGGGAAGGGCTTTGTGCTGGGCGTGGTGTTCGGGCAGGTTGCGCCGGATGTGGCGGCCTACGCCAACACCTACTATCTGATCGTGGAGGCGTCCATCCCCTTTCTCGCGATTTACAGCGCCGGGGCGGCGCTGTTCCGGGTGATGGGAAACTCCAAAATCTCCATGTGGGTGTCCCTTTGGATGAACGCCATCAACGTTTTGGGCAACGCCATCTTGATCTTCGGGCTGCACCGGGGCGTGGAGGGCGTGGCCATCCCCACGCTGATCTCCCGCTTCGTCGCCGCCGCGGCAATGGTGGCGCTGCTGCGGCGGGAGGACCTGCCGCTGCGCGTGCGCCGCATCTCCCTCCATCACGACCCCTATGTGGTGAAGCACATTCTGCACTTCGGCGTGCCCAACGGCATGGAGAGCAGCATGTTTCAGCTGGGAAAGATTTTGCTGCTTTCCACCGTGTCCGTGCTGGGCACGGCCTCCGTTGCCGCCAACGCCATCGGCAACACCATGGCTTCCTTCCAGTGTGTGGCGGGCAATGCGCTGGGGCTTGCCATTGTGACGGTGGTGTCCCGCTGCGTGGGCGCGGGCAGCTATGAGCTGGCCCGGCGCTACACCAAAAAGCTGGTGAAAACCACGTATCTCTACATGTTTGCCACTGTGGTTTTGACGCTGGCGGTGCTGCCGCTGGTGCTGCAGCTCTACAACGTTTCGCCGGAGGCGGAGGCCATCGCGAGAAAGATCATCTGGCTCCACGGCTCCATGAGCGTTTTCATCTGGCCCATCTCCTTTACCTTGCCGCAGGCCCTCCGGGCGGCGGGAGACACCCGCTACACGCTGGTGGTATCCAGCGTGTCCATGTGGACGGTGCGGGTGGGCGTGGGGATTTTGCTGGGCCGCTGGTGGGGCCTTGGGGTGTTTGGCATCTGGCTTGCCATGATGCTGGACTGGGTGGCGCGCTCGGCGTTCTTTATCCCCCGCTTCCACGGGCATCGGTGGGAGACGATGGGCTTGCAGGAATAAAAAAGGAAGGTCCTCCGCCGCGGCGGAGGACCTTCCTTTTATGTACAACGTTAAGCCTTCATGCTCAGGCGCAAGATGGCCTCCATCTCGCTGGGACCGATCTTCACGAAGCCGCCGAAGGGGAAGCCGTTTGGCTTTTCACCCCGGTGGGCCACCATGGCGGGGATGTCCTCTTCCTTCGCGCCGATCTCGGCAAAGGTGGTGGGCATTCCCAAGGAGCGGAAGAAGGCGCGCAGACTGGCGATGCCGGCCTTGGCGGTGCGCTCGGGATGGGCAAAGTCCATCTCGCAGCCGAATACCTCCACGGCGAATTTGGCAAAGCGCATGATGTCGTGCTCCATCACAAATTCCATCCACGCGGGCATGACCACCGCGAGACCCGCGCCGTGGGCGCAGTCATAGAAGGCGGAGAGCTCGTGCTCGATCTGGTGGCTGGCCCAGTCCTGGGCGCGGCCAACGCCGCAGCTATTGTTGTGGGCCAGCATGCCGCTCCACATCAGGTCCGCCCGGGCGGCGTAATCGCCGGGATCGGCGATGGCCCGGGGTGCGGCGTCGATCACGGTTTTCAGCAGCGCCTGGCAAAGCCGGTCCGTCAATTCTACGTCGCTTGTGTTGGTGAAATACCGCTCGCAGATATGGGCCATCATGTCCACCGATCCGCTGGCGGTCTGATAGGCGGGCAGAGAGCAGGTGAGCCGGGGGTCCAGCACGGAGAACTTGGGCCGGATCACGTCGCTTTTGGGGCAGCCCCACTTCAAGTTGCCCTCCTCCAGCGTGATGACGCAGCTGTCGCTGCCCTCGCTGCCGGCGGCGGCGATGGTCAGCACCGTGCCCACGGGGAGCGTTGTTTCAAAGGTGGCCTTGCCGCAGAAAAAGTCCCAGAAGTCGCCCTGATAGGGCACGCCGAAGGCGATGGCCTTGGCGGTGTCGATCACGCTGCCGCCGCCGATGGCCAGCAGGAAGTCCACGCCCTCTCGGCGGGCAAGCTCAATGCCCTCGTATACCTTGCCGCTGCGGGGATTGGCCTGCACGCCGGACAGCTCCGTATAGGAAATGCCCTCCGAGAGCAGGGAAGCGGTCACCGCGTCGTAAGCGCCGTTGCGCTTGACGGAGCCGCCGCCGTAGACCAGCATCACCTTCGTGCCGCCAAAGCGCCGCACCAGCTTGCCGGTGTTTTTCTCCTCGCCGTCGCCAAAGGAGAACAGGGTGGGGGAATAGAATACGAAATTATCCATCATCAAAACCCTCTTTCTTTATTATAACAAGTAAAGCTTGTAATGCTCAATAGCCCCGGCTCCGGTCCACCAGATGGGTAAGCGGGCGGCCGGCGGCGTAGTTTCCGAGATCCGCGCAGAACATGTCCACGTTGGCCTCGCAGGTGTAGCCTAGCGTCAGGTTGC
Organism: Oscillibacter sp.; assembly: GCF_028693505.1. Classification (GTDB taxonomy): domain Bacteria; phylum Bacillota; class Clostridia; order Oscillospirales; family Oscillospiraceae; genus Oscillibacter. The sequence continues at coordinate 29,826 of NZ_JAQUVF010000007.1, read as the reverse complement.
CGGAGGTGTGGGGCGTCAGGACCAGATTTTTGGCGTTCCAGAGCGGGTCGTCCTTGGGCAGCGGCTCCGGGACCATCACGTCCAGCCCGGCGCCGGCGATCTGCCCGGCGTTCAGCGCGTCTACCAGAGCGCTCTGATCCACGGCGGTGCCCCGGCCCACGTTGATGACGATGGCGTCCTGGGGCAAAAGCGCGATGCGCTCCCGGCTCAAAATGCCAAAGGTCTCCGCCGTGCTGGGCAGCGCCATCACCAGAATGTGGGTGTTTGGCAATACCTTGTCCAGCTCGCTGGTGGGGTACAGCTCGTCGTAAACGGCCTCCCGGGCCTTGCCGCTGCGGCTGAGACCCACGATCCGCGCCGCGCCCATGCCCCGCATCCGCTGGGCCACGTTGCTGCCAATGTTGCCGGTGCCCAGCACGGTGATCTCGCTGTCCCGAATGGAGCGGATGGCCCGGGGAGGCGCCCATTCGTGATTGCGCAGCGGCTCCGTGTACTCCGGCATCCGCCGCAGCAGCATCAGCGTCACCATGACCACATACTCCGCGATGGTCACGCCGTAGGCATTGGAGTTGGAGAGCAGGCAGTCGGGGTTTGCAAAGATCCCGTCGTTTTTGCAGTAGACATCCACCCCGGCGGAGGAGGCGCAGTACCACTTCAAATTTGCGGGAGCGGCCCGCAGCAGCTCGGGGGATTGCGCATAGAGCACCTCGCAGTGGGGAAGGCAGGCCTTGGCCTCCTCAAAACGGTCCGAGGTAAAATAGTGGACGGCAAAGCCCGCGTCTGCCGCAGCGGTATCGATCTTTGCGCGAAGGGCGTCGGTGAGGAAATCCTGAAAAACACAAATTTCACGACTCATACTGGATAGCACTCCTTATTATAATTTGTATTGGTATCGTAGACGCGGCAAAGAAAGCCGCGGGACCAAACACAAAGGCGGTGGAAAAGGGATGGAGAGGGCGGCGTATTTGCCGATTACCCGTTTTCCCGCACTGCCCCGCAAAGATGCTCGGCGGCGCGCATCCCATCCGCCGCGGCGGAGAGAATGCCGCCAGCGTAACCGGCGCCTTCCCCGCAGGGATAGAGGCCGGGAAGGGAGGCCTCGTACCCTTCATTCCGGAGGATGCGGGCCGGGGAGGAGCTGCGGCTTTCCACGGCGGTGAGCACCGCGTCGGGATGGTCGTAGCCCCGCAGCTTCCGGCCTAGAATTGGCAGAGCCTCGGCCAGCGCGCTTGCCACAAAGGGCGGCAGGCACCGGTGCAGGTCCGTCCACACAACGCCGGGACGGTAGCTGGGCTGGACGCAGCCGGGGCCCACCGAGGGCCGCTGGGCCAAAAAGTCCTCCACCCGCTGGGCGGGAGCCAGATAGCCGCCGCCTCCCAGGGCGTAAGCCGCCCGCTCCAGCTCCCGCTGGAAGGCGATGCCCGAGAGCGGGGAGCCGTCGGCGCCGAAGTCCTCCGGCGTCACGTTCACCAGCAGCGCGCCGTTGATATTTTCCTTACTTCGGGCAAAGGCGCTCATGCCGTTGGTCACCACGCCGCCCGCTTCCGACGCGGCGGCGACCACTTCTCCGCCGGGACAGACGCAAAAGGAGAAGGCGGCCCGGCCGTTTGGCAGGTGGCAGGAGAGCTGATAGGAGGAGGCGGGCAGGCCGGGATGCCCGGCGTACTGCCCGTACTGGGCGGCGTCGCAGTCCGACTGGCGCTGCTCAATGCGCACGCCCACGGCGAAGGGCTTTGCCTCCATGGCGATTCCCCGCTCAAACAGCAGCTCGAAGGTATCCCGGGCGGAATGCCCGGGGCACAGGATCAAATGGCGGCAGGGAAGGGAGGAAACCCCCTCCGGCCCGGTTACCGTGATACCCGAGAGCGCGCCGTCCTTCGTTTCAAGATCGGTCAGCCGGGTCTCAAAGCGGATGTCCGCCCCCAGCTCCAGCAGTTTGGCCCGCAGGCTTTGCAGGGTGGAATAGAGATAATCGGTGCCCACGTGGGGCTTGGCGTCGATGAGGATGTCCTCCGGCGCGCCGCAGGCGACCAGCGTTTCCAGAATGAAACGATGGCGGATGTCCTTGGTGCCGGTATTCAGCTTCCCGTCGGAAAAAGCGCCGGCGCCCCCCTCTCCGAACTGGACGTTGGAGCGCTGGTCCAGTTCCCCAGCAGACCAGAACCGCTCCACGTCGGAGCGGCGCTGTTCCACCGAACGTCCCCGCTCCAGCAGGATGGGCCTAAGTCCCGCCCGGGCCAGCACCAAAGCGGCGAACAGCCCCGCAGGTCCCGCGCCCACCACCACCGGCGGCTGGGCCTGCGTGGGGACGGGGACGGGCAGCAGGTACCCCGTGCGCCGCTCCAGACGGGACACTTTTTTGTTGTGACAGCGCTTTAAAACAGCGCCCTCTTCCTTGACGGCGGCTTCCACCGTGTAGACCACGGCCACGCCGTCCCGGGCGTCCACGCTGCGGCGCAGAACCCGCAGGGAAAGAAGCTCCTTTTCCCGGACCTTCAAAAGGCGGGCAACCTCGCCGGTGAGGGACCCCATGTCGGCGCCGGGCGGCAGCTTGATGTTTTCAATTTTCAGCAAGACGGATAAATCCTTTCCAGTTATCTGATATCTCTCAATATAGCACAGATTTCCCTGTTGTGAAACTGCTTTTCAAAATTTTAAGGGAACACCGCACAGAGATTGTGGGGCGTTGTTCGAAGCAGCCGCACGTTCACAAATGGTTTAAAATTCTTTCAGGCATTTTTAAGATAACCGGCCTATACTAAGGCCAAAGAACAGGAAAGAACCCCGACAAGGCGGAAATTCAGAAAACGGTTAAGCGTTTTTCATACTTCCGACAGCATTCCTTGCGATCCTTTGTTCTAACAAAAGGAAAAACGGGATACATAACAGGAGGAATCAATATGTATAACGACGAAGAAAATCTGTATCATTACACCTATCGGAAAGACGGCAGCGAGGCCGGACAAACGGACCACGCTTCCGTGGAGGAACAGCTCCATCAGTATCAGTCCGGCGCACACGAGAGCGTGCAGGAGATGAAAATTGTGAAAAAGAATCGAGTGGGAATGAAGCTCACCGCGCTGGCTTTGAGCTGCGCACTGGTGGGCGGCGCCGTGGGCGGCGGCGTGGTATGGGCCGTAGGCGGCGGCTCTGATGGCAGCGACACCAGCGTCAATGTCAGCAATCGGCCCGTGACGCAGGTCGCCATCAAAAGTGTGGACGGCAAAAGCGCCATGACCGACGCGGAGGTGTACGCTTCCAACGTCAACAGCGTCGTCTCCATCAACGTCACCGGCACCAGCGGCACCAACTTCTTCGGTCAGGCGGTGCAGACCGCCTCCGCAGGCTCCGGCTTCGTGCTTACCAAGGACGGCTACATCGTCACAAACTACCATGTGGTCAAGGACGCGGACACCGTGAAGGCCACCATGTACAACGGCGACACCTATGACGCCAAGTTCATCGGCGGGGATGAAGATTACGATATCGCCGTCATCAAAGTGGATGCAGCGGAGCTGCCTGCGGTGACGCTGGGCGACAGCGACAAGCTCAATGTGGGCGACCACGTGCTGGCGGTGGGCAATCCGCTGGGCGAGCTGACGTTCTCCATGAGCGGCGGCATGGTCTCCAGCGTAAACCGGGCCATCAATGTTTCCGGAACGCCCTTCAACATGATCCAGACCGACGCCTCCATCAACCCCGGCAACTCCGGCGGACCCCTTTTCAACCAGTACGGCGAGGTGATGGGCATCGTCTCCGCCAAGTATTCCAGCTATTCTTCCTCCGAATCCGTGGAGGGCCTGGGCTTTGCCATCCCCATCAACGACGTGGTGGCCATGATCGAGGACATTATGACCAACGGCTATGTCACCAACAAGCCGTATCTGGGCATTACCGGCGGCACCATGAGCGAGGCCATGGCCGCCCAGTACCGCTATAATGTGAAAAGCGGCGTGTTTGTCTACTCCGTGGAAGAAGGCGGCGCCGCGGCGAAGGCGGGGCTGAAAATGGGCGATGTGATCACCAAGGTGGACGATCACCAAATCGCCACCATGGAGGACCTCACAGCAGTCAAGAAGCAGTATTCCGCGGGTGATACCGCCACTGTCACCATCTACCGGGAGAACAAGGAGACCACGGTGGAGCTCACATGGGACGCCGTTCCCGCCAATCAGAAGAGCGAGGACGAAACCCAGCAGCAGATCCAGCAGACCCCCGACAACGGACAGTCCGGCGGCAGCTACGGAACGCCCTTTGACGACCTCTTCCGCTACTTCTATGGCGGCAGCTACAACGGCAGCAGCGCCAAGAACGCAGCCTGATCGCCCCCTCGTTCGTGTCTGAAGGCGGCTTCGCGGCAATCGCTGCGACAATGCCAAAGCCGCCCTTGCGGCAGACACCTGAACTAAAAAGCGCACCGTGGAAGCACGGTGCGCTTTTATGTATGCTTGCAGGGAAGGAGAAAACTTACTGCTCGTCCGCAGTGCCGTCGTCATTGCCCTTTTTTCTGTTGAGAACTGCAACAACCACCATGATGACAATGAATGCAACAATCAGAATACCACCGGGTTCCATAAGAATACCTCCTTCTCGATTTAACGGTTAATTATCAAGATTTTAATTTTCTTAGCGAAATCTTTACAATCAAAGTATAAAGGAAGTTTCCACAAAAATCAAGCCTTTTTTCTGCATTTTTTCATCAAAATGTCAGAAGGGCTTGCGGCGCCCTGATTTTACAAATCCAAAGCGCTCCACAAAAGTCCTCAAAACCGCATGGGGGCTGGGTTGTACGTTTAAAAGGGGCATGAATTCTCAAGCGAATCCATGCGCCTTCACACCGGAATGGGATAGACGGCAGAGCGGCAATCCCATAAAAAAGCACGCTGATTTTAAATCAGCGTGCTTTTACGCGGCGTCAGTAGGCCGGCAGCGGCTTTTTCATCAGGGACTGATAGCTTGGCGTAAGGGGATAACTCTCCAAATGCTCATAGTTTTTTACAGTTACACCGGCGACTTGCACATCCAGTGTGATTCTGTCCTTCCCAACGGAAAGGTGAGGTCCAACGTATAGGAAAACCTCAACGGTAACGGTATAGTGAGAATTGGATATGCCCGCATGGATTTGCTCGCCGCCTTGGATACTGACGATTTTTGATCCGTAATATGGGACCACGGTGGGTTCAATCGTTAAATAGGGTTCGTAAAACCTGTTTACAGCATCTTCGATGGGGGGCATCAAGAGAGTGATAACCATGTCATTGAGCCGGACGGGATCCTCCAATGCCAGAGCGTCTGTCGCGTCTGCGCGCACAAGAAACAAGGGGTTTGCCATGATTGCCGCCGCGAACAGAAAGAAAAGCGTTTTTTTCATTCTCATTTCCATCACCCTGACTAGTATTTGTTTGATGACGGAAATTATCATGGGCGATGATTTTGAAAGGTGTGAATCAAGGATGGCAGGCGTGAAACAAAATTTTCATGCTTTAGCAGAATTGCCTGGATCAGTCCGCAGGCAGATGTTGCTGTCCGCTCCCGGGCATTTCCGGCGGGAGCGTTTCGGCCTTTAGGCTTTGTAACAGCCGCCGCCCACAAATTCCCGCAGAAGCGAGGTCTTTGGCACGTCGTCCGCGGGAATGGGCATAAAGTAATTCAAAAATTTCAGCAGGCGTTTTGCCTCTATGTATTCGTCGCAATCCTTTGGAACGCCAAAAAGCAGCGGCTCCACGTAAGGCTTCAGGAGCGCCGTTTCATAAATCAGGGCGGAGTTGAAAATCACATCCGCGCTGTCCTGAAACGGGAAAATATTGTGCTCTTCCCCCGCTCTTACCGAAGGCCACATCTGAATGGTGGCTCTGGCGCTATACCCCCGGGTGCGCGCGTCCCGTTCAACTCTGCGCAGCAGCCGCGCGTCCGTCGTCGGAATGCGGTTGTGATCGTCGATGTTGAGCGTTGTGAGACAGCTGATATAGATTTTATACTGGCTTTCCTTCGGGAGCGCATATGCGAATTGATCGTTCAGGCAATGGATTCCCTCAATCACCAACACATCCTGCGCATCCAGATGCAAATACTCGCCTGTGTACTCGCGAACGCCCTTTTTAAAGTTAAACTGGGGCATTTCAACCGTTTCGCCCTGCAAAAGCCGTGCCATGTCCGCGTTAAACTGCTGAAGATCCATTGCCCCCAGCCCTTCAAAATTGTACTGCCCATTCTGGTCCCGGGGCGTTTCGGAGCGGTTTTTGAAATAGTTGTCCGTCGAAATGGAGTGGGGGCGCAGACCACAGGCCAGCAGCTGCGTGGATAGCCGGTGAGAAAACGTTGTCTTTCCGGAAGAGGACGGGCCTGCAATCATCACAAAACGGATGTCCTTGCGATTTGCGATTTCTTCGGCAATATCCCCAATCTTCTTTTCCATCATGGCCTCGTGGGCCAAGATCATCTGCGTGGCATTTCCGTTGGAAACCACCTCGTTCATCTCTCCAACGTTGGAAACATGCAGCGCGGCGGATTTCACCGTGGCGTCATACAGCGCCCGGAACACCTTCATGGAGGGATTAAACGCGGCCAGCTGCCGGGGATTTTTCTGATCCGGCAGCCGCAAAATCATCCCGCTTTCAAAGGGCTGCAACGCAAAGCAGCGCAGATACTTGGTGTTGGGGACCATATATCCATAGAAATAGTCCGTGAATCCGTCCAGAGAATAGACATTTACGTGAGAATCAATGCGGAAGCTGAGCAGCCGCGCCTTGTCATCAAGCTTCTTGCGGCGAAACAACTCCACCGCGTCCTCTGTGCCGATGGACTGCTTTTGGATGGGGATTGCCTGCGCCGCAAGGGCGCTCATACGCGCTTCGACCTGATGCAAAAGCGCCTCGCTCAACTCGAAATTCCCCGTTGCCCGCATAAAGAGCGCGTGGCTGATGGAGTATTCCACCGAGATGCGTTCAACATTGTCCGCTCCAACCACATCATAAAAAGCCTTCAGCATCAAAAAGACCACGCTGCGCTCGTAGGTCTGCATCCCCGGTTTATCCAGTGCCGTCACCAGTTTCAGCGTGCAGTCCCGATCCAGCGTCTTGTGCAGTTCACAAAGCTTCCCGTCCCGATTGACCAGCAGAATATCCTGCTGACAGGATTTTTGAAAATCGGCGGCAATGGTTTGATAGCTCGTTCCGAACGGGTACTCACGTTCGACGCCCTCCACGCGCACCCGCATCATTCTTTTACCTTCCATTGTAGATCCTCCTCGCTTTATTTACGATGAAACGGACGGCGCACCTCTCGGCACGACCTTCCGATTGGCCTTTCACGGCTGGTTTTTGGTGTAATTGTTCCGGTAAAAACGCCCCGCGTTGTGCCATTTTGTACTTTGAGCAATGCATATATTCATGATTGTACCAGAATTGCCGGGAAGTGCAATGACTTCTTAACGGAATGACCTGACCGACTGCGCTGCGGTGCCCATCGCCTGACCAAAGCACAGCTGCAAGTTGCAACCCACAAAAAACTTGACAATATCCGAATTCGGACTTATACTAAATCAGTCCGAATTCGGACATTGAATGGAGAGGAGCCGCCATGTCGAAAAACATAGAGGAACAGCTCGCGGCTTTAAACCGCCTTTATAAAGAACAGGATGATTTGTACCGCACCTATGCTGTAAAAAAAGGAATTTCAGTTACGGAATTTTGGATTTTGTATGCCCTTTGCAGCTCTGATGATCCCCACTCCCAGCAGGAGCTGTGTGATACATGGTTTTATCCGAAGCAAACCATCAATTCCGCAATCAACAAGCTCACCCGGAACGACTATGTGGCATTGAAGCCGGCGGCGGGGGCGGGCAACCGAAAAAATGTGCAGCTGACAAAAGCGGGCAAAGCGTTCTGCCAGAGTCATATTGAGCCGCTGATCAACGCTGAAGAAGCGGCATTTTTGCGTTTTGGTGAAGAAGAACGCAACACCTATCTTTCACTGTTTCAAAAGCAAATCGCGTATTTGAAGGACGAAATTGAAACGAATAACAAAGAACTGTCATCGGAGAACCTGCGGTCGCAATCGCAGTGTTGATAAGATGTCGGGTGCGCCCGGTTACTGATTCCAGTAGCCGGGTATTCTTATGTCGGAAAGAAAATAAAAAATCGAAAGATCACCGTTGACCGCGGGTTTGGAAATATCGAATACTGCCTGTGGCGCGGCCGGCAGAGTGCTATTTTTAAGGAGAAAAAATAATGTCAATCAGTTTATCGGATCATTTTGGTTTTAGGCGGCTGTTACGCTTTGTGCTGCCGACAATCATCATGATGATTGTGACCTCCGTTTACAGCATTGTGGACGGATTCTTTGTATCAAATATTGTGGGGAAAAATGCGTTTGCCGCCGTCAATCTTATTATGCCGGTGCTGATGGCGCTGGGCTCTTTCGGCTTTATGATTGGGACGGGGGGCAGCGCCCTCATCGCAAAAACCCTTGGCGAAGGGAAGCGCCAAAAAGCCAACGAATATTTTACCATGCTCATTGAGGCCGTTGTTGTCATGGGTATCCTCCTGTCTGCTCTCGGTTTTGCTTTTATGCGCCCCATTGCAGCCGCGCTGGGCGCCAACGCCGCCATCATTGATGACTGCGTACTGTATGGCAGAACTCTGATCGTTGGCAACACCTTTTTTATGCTACAAAACAGCTTTCAAAGTTTTTTGGTGACGGCCGAAAAACCCAAAATGGGGCTTGGGATTTCTGTGATCGCAGGGCTTACCAATATTGTGCTTGATTTTCTCTTGATCTATCTCTTTAAAATGGGAGTATTCGGAGCCGCGCTGGCCACGATCATCAGTCAAACGGCTGGCGGTCTTGTGCCGCTCCTTTATTTCAGCCGGAAAAACACCAGCCTGCTGTGTTTGGTAAAAGCAAAGCCGGACTTTCATGCGCTGGGACAAGCCTGCCTAAATGGTTCCTCAGAAATGCTGACGAACCTTTCTACTTCGGTGGTCGGTATGCTTTACAACTTCCAACTCATTCGCATTGCGGCGGAAAACGGCGTGGCAGCCTACGGAGTCATCATGTATGTGAACTTTGTTTTCATGGGCTTTTTCTTCGGCTACGCCATCGGCAGCGCGCCCATCATTGGGTATCATTACGGCGCGCAAAATATAGCCGAGCTAAAAAATCTGTTCCGTAAAAGCCTCATCATTACCGCAGTTACAGCGATTATCATGACGGTATCAGGCATTTTGCTGGCAACGCCGCTGGCCAGGCTGTTCGTGGGCTATGACGCGGAGCTTCTCGCCATGACGGCCACGGGAATGCGCCTTTACGCACTGTCTTTCCTGCTGTGCGGCTTTAATATTTTTGGCTCAGCGTTCTTTACGGCCCTCAACAACGGGCCGGTATCCGCGCTGATTTCCTTCCTGCGGACGCTGGTGATTCAGGTGGCGGCAATTTTGATCCTGCCCATGGTGCTTGGGATGAACGGCATCTGGCTTGCCATTGCTGTGGCAGAGGGCTTGACAGTGATTGTGACAGCATTCTTATTTGTAAAATATCGCAAAAAATATGAGTATGCTTAGAAACAAAATCAACAAAATGAATGGCGTGCTGCGGGCGCCCAAGTGCCCGCCTGTCCGCTGCGCCGGTGGAAAAATGGGTGAAACGCAAGGCGCTTGCGGCGCTTGTCAGGAAGAAGCCGGTTATCTGAAGCGGGGCTATTGAGAAATAAAAGGCATTGTGCTAAAATACAACTATATTGCATGGGCTCTTTTTCCCGTGGCGGGAAAGCGGTTCCATAAATCAGCAAAAATCTGAAGGGGAAAGAATGCGGCAAAGGGATTTGCCAAAGAAGGGACGGTCAATGCTGCGCAAGCGCTTTTGCGCGGGCACACATCGCCCCACATACGCCGCAAACCCCTGAAAAATAAGGAGATGTAGAGATATATGAAATTAGGTATAGTAGGGCTTCCCAATGTGGGAAAATCGACCCTGTTTAACGCAATTACTAACGCGGGCGCGGAGAGCGCCAACTATCCCTTCTGCACCATCGACCCCAACGTGGGGATGGTGGCGGTACCGGACGAGCGGCTGGACAAGCTGGCGGAGCTGTACGAGCCGGACAAGAAAACGCCGGCAGTCATTGAATTTGTGGATATTGCCGGTTTGGTGAAGGGTGCCAGCAAGGGCGAGGGGCTTGGCAACAAGTTCCTTGCAAACATCCGGGAGACCGACGCCATTGTGCACGTGGTCCGCTGCTTCGACGATGAAAACGTCATCCATGTGGAGGGGGACACCGACCCCGCCCGGGATATTGAGATCATCAACATGGAGCTGGTGATGGCGGATCTGGAGATGGTCCAGCGTCGGGTGGACAAGGCCAGCAAGGCTATGAAGGGCGACAAGAAGTATGCCCACGAGGTGGAGCTGTTCACGGCGCTCCAGCAGCATCTGGACGGCGGAAAGCTGGCGCGGACCTTCCCCTACGACGAGGACGACGCCGCGCTGCTGCGCACCAGCGAGCTTCTGACCCTCAAGCCCGTCATTTACGCCGCCAACACCGACGAGGACGGCTTCATCCATCTGGACGGCAATCCGTATTACAAGCAGGTGTGCGACATTGCCGCCGGAGAGGGCAGTCAGGTGCTGCCCATCTGCGCCAAGATGGAGCAGGACATTGCCGAGCTGGAGGGCGAGGAAAAGCAGATGTTCCTGGAAGAGCTGGGCGTGGAGGAGTCTGGGCTGAACCGGCTCATCAAATGCTCCTATACACTGCTGGGCCTGATCTCCTTTTTGACCTACGGCAAGGACGAGTGCCGTGCGTGGACCATCAAAAAGGGCACAAAGGCCCCCCAGGCCGCCGGAAAGATCCACTCCGATATCGAGCGCGGCTTCATCCGCGCGGAGGTCATCGCCTACACCGACATGCTCCAGTGCGGCAGCGTCAACACCGCCAAGGAAAAGGGCCTCCTTCGCAGCGAGGGCAAGGAGTACGTGGTGCAGGACGGCGACATGATCTACTTCCGCTTCAACGTCTGAGTCATGGGCGCGGTGCCAAACTGAGCCGAAAAGTCTCCCGGGAAACCGGGAGACTTTTACTTTGTATTAAAAATATTTTATATTGACTTTGATAAAATTAAGTATTATATTAATATTATGAAAGGGGCGTGAGGGGATGGCAGCGAGTCCAACATGGATGGCGGCGCTGGAAGAAGAGGATTTGACGTTCATCAAAAAGTTCATTCTCTCCTCCGGGTCCTTGAAAGAGGTGGCGGCGGTGTACGGCGTCAGCTACCCCACGGTGCGGCTGCGGCTGGACCGGCTGATCCAGAAAATTCAATTGACGGAGTCCGCCGAGGCGGACCCCTACGTGTCGCTGGTGAAGCGGCTGGCGGTGGACGACCGGCTGGATTTCGACACGGCTAAAATTTTGATTTCCGCGTATCGAAAAACAAGGGAGGCGGAGTGACATGCTGATAGCAACGATCGTGATGTGGGTGGTGCTGCTGGTATTTGTGGTGGGCGGCACGGCGCTGCAAATTTTTCTCTCCCGGCGGGAAAAACGCTGGCCGGGACTACTGCTGCCCGGGGTGACATTTTTATACGCGGCGGCAATGGCGTGCAATGTGGGGCGGGTGGGCGAGACGTTTCCGTGGGGCGCGCTGCTGGGGGCCTTTGGACTGGGGAACATCCCAACGGTGATTTTGCTTGCCATCTACTTCTCCTGCCGGGAAAAGCGCCGCAAGCGCAGCGAGCTGGACAAAATGCAGATCGACGACCTTTGAAAAAGGACAGTGAAAGGCAGCCATCCTGATGTGTTTTCGTGGCTGCCGCCTTTTGTCTTGAGAATTTTTGGCACGCCCGGCAAGATGTTCCCTTGCCGCAGTCATTTCTCGCTTGATAAGGGAGACGGCGCAGTAGATTGTTTGTATTTGTTTGGTCCGTCTCCCCCCAAGGCGCAGCGAATGAACTTCACACAAAAGGGTATCACTGTTTTCTCAACGGTGATACCCTGAAAACATCCTTTTAAAGGGGGCCGACGCCGCCCCCTTTTTTAGTCGTGGGCTCGGGGCAGGTTCCAGCGGAAATGGGCGGAGAGACAGCGAATCAGCATCACCGTGCCCGCGCCCGTCAGCATGGCGGGGAGTTCCCCGGCCATGCGCCACAGCGCGCCGCATACCAACGCGCCCGCAAGAGACGCGGAGGCGTAAACGTGCTTGACGAAGATATAGGGGGTGTCCCCGGACATCACGTCCCGCAAAAGCCCACCGCCCACGCCGGTGACGACCCCCACGAAAATCAGCAGAAACAAGGTGGGGCGGACGGCGTGGGCATAGGCCACGCGGATGCCGGCAACGGTAAAAATTCCAAGACCCGCCGTGTCCATCCAGAAAAGGACCTTGTCGAAAAAAACCGGGTTCCACATCAGCAGACGGCGGACCCTGGGCAAAAACAACACCAGCGAGGTGAAAATCGCCACAGCGGCGTAGATGGGGTTTTGAAAGGTGGCGGGCGGCGTGTTGCCCAAAATCACGTCCCGTAAAACGCCGCCGCCCACCGCGGTGGTAAGCCCCAGAATACACACGCCGAACACATCCATGTTTTTTCGCAGACCGGTCATGGCGCCGGAGGCGGCAAAGGCCAGCGTGCCGGAAAGCTCCAGCAACAGAAAGAACAGTTCCATGGCGCCGCGTCACCGGGTACCCTGACGTACCATTTCCATGAAGGCGGCCGCCGCGGCGGTGGGCGTCACATCCCGCAGCGTGCACATATCCACGCTGCGCGCCGGAATTTCAAAGTCGGTCTTGAGCACCCGGATGTCCCCGGCATCCAGCGCCCGCTGTACAAATTCCAGCGTCACGCCCGCCACGCCAAGGCCGATGCGCGCAAGGGACACCAGCAGGCTTCGGGAGGAAAGCTCGATTTCCGGCGAGAGGGAAACCCCGTACTTCAAAAATTCCTGATCCAAAAAGACGCGGCTGCTGGCCTTGCGCTCCAACAGGATCAGGGGGAAGGCGGCAATCTCCTCCCGGGTGTATACGTGGTCGAAATCGCAGCGGTAGTCGCTGCCGGATACAAAGACGGAGTGGGTGGAAAAGCAGGACCAGCTCATGAGATTGCTGTCGGAAGGGGAAGAGGCAAAGGCGATATCCACTGCGCCGGAGCGGAGCATACTCAAAACCTTGGCGCTGCGGCCGCTGACGATTTTCAGCCGAATGCCGGGGTGCTGGCGGTGAAAGGCGTCCAGATACTGGGTGAGAAAAAAGCTGGTGACGGTGTCGCTGGCGCCGATGACCAGCGTGCCCAGCAGCAGCTGCTGGGCCTGAGAGAGCTTGTCCTCTCCCGTGGCGATCAGCCCGAGGGCGCTGCGGACGTACTGATAGAGCATCTGCCCCTCCCCGGTAAGCGTGACGCCCCGGGGGCTGCGGGCAAACAGGCGGGCTTGCAGGGCGTTTTCCAGCTGCTTGACCGACTGGCTCACCGCCGATTGGGAAATATACAGATTTTTTGCCGCAACGGAGATGTTGCCGGTTTCGGCAACCTCCTTGAAAACGCGGTACAATTCCAGCTTTACTGCCATGAAAACGCGACCTCCTGCAATCAGATGTTCTTATTACAACTACCCTTAGTATAAGCAAGAAATAATGGGGATGCAACCGCCTTTGGGAAATTTCGTCAGATTCTTTGCAAAGACACGGAAATTTGGTATACTACTACCCTAGAAGCAGAAGGAGGAACGGGTATGGTGTATCATGTGCTGGCAGTGGGAGATGTGGTGGGAGAGCCGGGGCTGCGGCATCTGGAGCGGACGCTGCGTCCGCTGCAAAAGCTGAAGAACATCGCCTTTACGGTGGTAAACGGCGAAAACGCCTCCGGCGTGGGACTTTCCCGGGAGCAGGCGGAGCGCATCCGCGACGCCGGGGCCGACGCGGTGACGCTGGGAAACCATGCCTTCGGCAAGAGTCAAATCGCGGACTTTCTGGAGGATACGGCGTGGCTGCTGCGGCCCGCCAACTTTACTGGCAGGGCGCCGGGCCACGGCTGCGAGATCTTCGATCTGGGGGGCGTCCGGGTGCGGGTGATGAATCTCATCGGACGGTGCGATCTCAGCTGGGGCGCGGACAACCCCTTTACCACGGCGGACGCGCTGCTCTCCCGGGGAGAGGCGGATTTTACGCTGGTGGATTTTCACGCCGAGGCCACCAGTGAAAAGCTGGCCATGAGCTATTATCTGGATGGGCGGGTGTCCGCCCTGTGGGGGACCCATACCCACGTGCCCACCGCCGACGAGCGGGTGTGCGCCGCCGGGACCGGCTATCTCACGGACCTTGGCATGACCGGCCCGGTGGAGTCCGTGCTGGGCGTGGACCCCCGGCAGTCGGTGGAGGGGTTTCTGGGCGGCCTGCCGGGACGCTTTCGCAGCGCGGAGGGCCCGTGTAAATTGCAGGGCGCGATCTTTACGCTGGACAGCGCCACAGGACTTTGCACCGCCGTGGAGCGGGTGGACATCCGATAAAAGGAGAGAAAGAGTATGTCGATTCAAAAGGTAAGGGCTTATTTTGAGCCGCTGGGACTTGCGGACCGGATTTTGGAGTTTGACGTGTCCTCCGCCACGGTGGACCTGGCGGCGGTGGCCGTCGGCGTGGAGGGCGCACGCATTGCCAAAACGCTGAGCTTTAAGCTGGAGGACGGTCCCATCCTCATCGTGGCCGCAGGCGACGCCAAGGTGGACAATGGCCGCTACAAGGCGCAGTTTCACACCAAGGCAAAAATGCTGACACATGAGGAGGCCCATGACCTCATCGGTCACGACGTGGGCGGCGTTTGCCCCTTTGCGCTGCCGGAGAATGTCCGGGTGTATCTGGACAGGTCCCTCCGGCGCTTTGAGACGGTGTTTCCGGCGGCGGGCAGCGATTCCAGCGCCATCGAGATGACCTGCGAAGAATTGGAGGAATGCGCGTCCAATTTTGTGGCGTGGGTGGATGTGTGCAAGGCCTGGCGGGGCGAGGAAGCGTGAGATGCTGAAATTCATCCACGCCGCGGACTTCCATCTGGACAGCGCCTTTGGCGCGCTGAGCGCCAAGCAGGCAGCGTCCCGCCGCCGGGAAAGCCGGGAGAGCGTCCTTCGCCTTGCGGACTATGTCAATCAAAACGGCGTCCAACTGGTACTGCTCTTGGGGGACCTGTTCGACAGCGCCAGCGCCTTCCGGGAGACTGGGGAGCAGCTGGCGCAGGCGCTTGGGCGGATGGAGGCCCGGGTGTTCATTGCGCCGGGAAATCACGACTGGTATGGCCCCGGCAGCCCGTGGCTGCGGGAAAACTGGCCGGGAAACGTGCACATTTTCTCCGAAAATGCCATGACCGCCGTGGAGGTGCCGGAGTGGAACCTTGTGGTCCACGGGGCGGCCTTCACGGCCCCGGAACAGACTGCGGGCTTGCTGGCGGGCTTCACAGCCCCAGCGGACGGAAAGGTCCATCTGGGCCTTTTGCACGGGGAGGTGGACATGGCGGAGAGCCGCTACAACCCCATTCGGCGGCAGGAGATCGCCCAAAGCAGCCTTGCCTATCTGGCGCTGGGCCATATCCACAAGCGGACGGAGCCGTTGCGTCTGGGGGACACCCTTTGCGCGTGGCCGGGCTGCATGGAGGGCCGGGGCTTTGACGAACTGGGCGAAAAGGGATTTTACGAGGGAAGCATCGGGCAGGACGGCGCGATTTCTTTGACGTTTGTGCCCTTTGCCTCGCGGCAGTATGCGTGTTTGACGGTGGATGTGACGGGGAAGGACCCTCTTGCCGCCGTGGCTTCGGCGCTGCCGGACGACACGGAGCGCCACCTCTATCGCCTCTGCCTCACCGGGGAGACCGGGGAGGGCGGTGTGGACGCGGCGGCCTTGCAGGCGGCGCTTTCCCCCCGGTTTTACGCGCTGGAGGTGCGGGACGGCACCCGCATGGCGGAGGATATCTGGCTGCGGGCGGAGGAGGATTCCCTGCGGGGACTGTTTCTCCGGGAGCTGCAATCGCTGTGGCGCCGAGCCAAGACAGAGGAGGAGCGGGAACGGGTGACCCGGGCCGTCCGGTTTGGGCTGGCGGCGCTGGATCACCGAGACCTTGGATAACGGATGATGAAACGGATTTTACTGATCGGCACTGGCGGGACCATTGCCTCCGAGGTGACGGAGGGCGGTTTGGCGCCGGAGCTGGCCACAAAGGACCTTCTGGCCCACATCCCGGAAATCTCAGAGATCTGCCGGGTGGACTGCGTGCAGCTTTTGAATCTGGACAGCACCAACATTGTGCCGGAACACTGGCTGATGATGGCGCGCTGCATCCGGGAGCACTATGGGGACTATGACGGTTTCGTCCTGACCCACGGGACGGACACCATGGCCTATACGGCGGCGGCGCTGAGCTATCTAATTCAGAAAAGCCCCAAGCCCATTTTGCTCACCGGCGCGCAAAAGCCCATCGGCTTTGACTCCACGGACTCCAAAATCAACCTGACGGACGCCTTCCGCTGCGCCACGGAGGACCTGCCGGGGGTATCCATCGTCTTTAACAACCGGGTGATTCCCGGGACCCGGGCGAGGAAAACCCGCTCCAAGAGCTTTCAGGCGTTCTCCAGCATCAATTACCCGTACCTCGGCGTTTTGCAGGGCGGCGTGCTGCTGCGCTATATCCGCCAGGAGTGCGGCGACGCGCCCGTCTTTTACGATGCGCTGGACCCCCGCGTGGCATTGATGAAGCTGACGCCGGGGGCGGACCGCGCCCAGGCGGATTTCCTGCTGGAGCAAAACGATGCCTTGATCATTGAGAGCTTTGGCGTGGGGGGACTGCCGGAGGGCGGCGGGTTTTACGAGTGTCTGCACCGGTGGATGGACGCGGGGAAAATCGTGGTGCTCACCACGCAGGTTTCCAACGAGGGGAGCGACCTTGGCGTTTACCACGTGGGGAGACGGCTGAAAAACAAGCTGCGGGTGCTGGAGGCCTATGATATGACCACCGAGGCGGTGGTGGCGAAGCTGATGTGGATTCTGGGCAGGACCCGGGAGCAAGCCGAGGTGGAGCGCTTATTTTATCAGCCGGTGGCGCAGGACATCCTCTGGCCGGCGGATACCTGACAAGGAGAAAAATGATGTTGCAGCGCGAATTGTTGTACGCGGCCCTTGGCACCGGGTTTACCTGCCTTGCGACGGTCCTTGGCGCGGCGATGGTGTTTTGCTTTCGCAAGGACATGTCCCACACCACGCAGAAGGTGTTTCTGGGCTTTGCCGCCGGTGTGATGACGGCGGCGGCCGTGTGGTCGCTGCTGATCCCCGCCATGGAGATGCAGAAGGCGGCGGGGCGGGGTATTTTGCTGCCGGTGGGCGGCGGCTTTGCCATTGGCGGGCTGTTTTTGATGGCGCTGGACGGTCTGCTGCCCCACCTGCATATCGGCAGCAGCGAGGCGGAGGGCCTGCCTGCCCGCTGGAAGCGCACCACCATGATCGTTCTGGCGGTGACGCTCCACAACATTCCCGAGGGCATGGCGGTGGGGCTTAGCTTTTCCGTGGCGGCGGGTTCCACCGCGCCCGGCGCGCTGGCGGCGGCGGTGGCGCTGGCTATCGGCATGGGCTTGCAGAATTTCCCGGAGGGGGCCGCCGTATCGCTGCCCATGAAGTCCCAGGGTGTGTCCAGCGGCAAGGCCTTTGCCTGCGGCGCGGCGTCCGGCGTGGTGGAACCGATTTTCGGGATTTTGACCGTGCTGATCGCCGGGAGCGTATCCGGGATCATGCCGGGGATACTGTCCTTTGCGGCGGGGGCCATGATCTATGTGGTGGTGGAAGAGCTGATCCCCGAGGCGCAGCTGGGAGAGCACTCTCACGCGGGTACTGCCAGCGTCATGGTGGGGTTTCTCGTCATGATGCTGCTGGATGTGGTACTGGGATGAAACGCCGCCGCCCGTCGGGCGGCGGTATTTTTTTGCGCTCGCCTTGAATCCGCCGGGGCGGCGTGTTATGATGCAAAAGAAAAGAGACCGGATTCGACAAGGAGGACCCCCTCATGGAAAAGACCCCTCACTATGAAAGCTACGTACAGATTTTAAAGGAAGAGCTGATTCCGGCGATGGGCTGCACGGAACCCATTGCCATTGCGCTGGCGGCCGCCAAGGCAAGAAAGGCGCTGGGCGCCCGCCCGCAGACGTGCCTTGTGGAGGTCAGCGGAAATATCATCAAAAATGTGAAGGCGGTCACCGTGCCCAACACCGGCGGACTCAAGGGTATCGAGGCCGCAGCGGCCGCCGGTATGGCGGCGGGCCGGCCGGAGCTGGAGCTGGAGGTCCTCTCCCGCGTGAGCGAGGCGGAGATATCCGACATGCGGACGCTGCTGGATACCTGCGCCATCGAGGTGCGCCCCTTCAAGGGGGACCGGGTCTTTTATATCTGCGTCACCGTGACGGCGGACGGGCACGCCGCCTGCTGCGAGATCGTGGATTATCACACCAACATCGTCCGCGTGCAGCGGGACGGGGAGGTGCTGTTCCGGGGCGGCGACGCCGGGGAGACGGCGGCGCAGACGGACCGCGCCCTTTTGAGCGTGGAGGAGATCATTCAGTTTGCGGATTGCCTGGATGCATCGGACGTTTCGGAGGTGCTGGGGCGGCAGGTCGCGTGCAACAGCGCCATTTCCACCGAGGGCCTCAAGGGCGGCTGGGGGGCCGAGATCGGCAGGACACTGCGCTCTTTATACGGAAACGACGTGTCCGTCCGGGCAAGAGCCGCTGCGGCGGCGGGGTCCGACGCCCGCATGAGCGGCTGCGGACTGCCGGTGGTCATTGTCTCCGGCAGCGGAAATCAGGGGATGACGGCGTCGCTCCCGGTCATTGAGTTTGCAAGAGACATGGGCGCTTGCGACGATTTGCTCTACCGGGCGCTGGCGGTTTCAAACCTGGTGACCATTCATCAAAAAACCGGCATCGGCCGCCTGTCCGCATTTTGCGGTGCGGTCAGCGCGGGCTGCGGCGCCGCCGCCGGCATCGCGTATCTGGAAGGCGGCCGCTATGACGTCATCGCCCACACCATCGCAAATACGCTGGCCATCTGCTCCGGCATGATTTGCGACGGGGCAAAGCCCTCCTGCGCCGCGAAGATCGCCTCTGCCGTGGACGCGGGGCTGATGGGGTATCACATGTACTGCGACGGCAGCCATCAGTTTGTGGACGGCGAGGGAATCATCCGCAAAGGCGTGGAAAACACCATCGGCAATGTGGGGCGTCTTGCCCGGCAGGGGATGCGCGGCACCGATGAGGAAATTTTGGAAATGATGGTCGGCAAGTAAAAATCAGCAAAAAAAGGGGGCGAAAGCCCTCTTTTTGTTTGTATGGCAAAAATA
The DNA here is from genome assembly GCF_028693505.1 of Oscillibacter sp. Classification (GTDB taxonomy): domain Bacteria; phylum Bacillota; class Clostridia; order Oscillospirales; family Oscillospiraceae; genus Oscillibacter. The sequence continues at coordinate 10,479 of NZ_JAQUVF010000007.1, read as the reverse complement.
ATCGTCGTTCTATGGCGGACAGATTGTCGAAAAACGCAATTGACAATTGCTGTATGGCATGGTAAGGTGGTACTACAATTTGATAACGGCAAATGAAGTTCTTAGGGGAATGGCGAAAGCCTGCCGAAGGAGTAAAACTCTCAGGCACTCGGAGACCGGGTGAGGACTAAGAATGGATGTGGCTCTGGAGAAGCTCGTAATTGAGTACCGAAGGTGCAAGGCGGCAATGCCGCTGAATCTCTCAGGTAAAAGGACAGAGTAGGGAAACACGGACAGGAATGTCCGTGTATGTCTGTACTTTCTTTTTCGGAGCGGCTGCGTATGCAGCTGGTCCGTTTATTTTTTTTGGAGGGGAAATCATGTTACTATCAGTCGTAAAAACCATCAACGCGTATCTCTCGGACTATATTCTCGTATTCCTGCTGATCGCCGTGGGCGTGTGGTACTCCGTCAAAACCCGCTTCGTGCAGGTTCGCTGCTTTGGCGAGGGCATGAAAAAGGTGTTTGGCAACCTGACGCTCAACGGTCGTAAGCACGAGAGCGGAATGAGCTCTTTTCAGGCGCTGGCCACGGCCATCGCCGCGCAGGTCGGCACCGGCAACATCGTCGGCGCCAGCGGCGCGATTCTGACCGGCGGCCCCGGCGCGATCTTCTGGATGTGGGTCATCGCCTTTTTCGGCATGGCCACCATTTACGCCGAGGCAACGCTGGCGCAGGTGACGCGGGTCAAAAATCCGGACGGCAGCATCCACGGCGGCCCCGTTTACTACATCACCACAGCGTTCAAGGGAGCCTTCGGCAAGTTCCTTGCCGGGTTCTTCGCCGTGGCAATCATTCTGGCCCTTGGCTTTTTCGGCTGCATGGTGCAGTCCAACTCCATCGGCTCCACCTTCCAGACCGCCTTCGGAATCCCTTCTAAGGTCGTGGGTGTGGTGCTGGTTGTGATCTGCGGCGTCATCTTCCTAGGCGGCGTGCAGCGTCTGGCTTCCGTGACTGAAAAAATCGTGCCCGTCATGGCGGCGCTGTTCATTTTGGGCGGCCTCGTGGTGCTCATTGCCCGCATTCAGTACCTTCCGGCGACCTTCGGCATGATCTTCCGGTATGCCTTCACCCCCAACGCCATCATCGGCGGCGGTCTGGGCGCGGCGCTGAAAATTGCCGTCAGTCAGGGCGCCAAGCGGGGCCTCTTTTCCAACGAGGCAGGCATGGGCTCCACGCCCCATGCCCACGCCCTTGCCAATGTGCCCACACCTCACGATCAGGGCGTTGTGGCCATGATCGGCGTGTTCATCGACACCTTTGTGGTGCTGACGCTCAACGCTCTCGTCATCATCTCCACGCTCTATACGTCCGGCGGAATCCTGGCGGACGGCTATACCGGCGCGGTGACCGAGACCATCGGAAAGGCCAATCTGGCGCAGACGGCCTTCGGCACGGTGTTCGGGCAGGGACTGGGCGCCGCCTTCGTGGCGATTTGCCTGTTCTTCTTCGCGTTTTCCACCATCCTCAGCTGGAACCTCTTCGGAAAGATCAACATGTCCTACCTCTTCGGTGAGAAGTCCACCAAGGTTTATACCGTGGTCGCGCTGGTGTTCATTTTCCTTGGAACGATGGCCTCCAACGATCTGGTGTGGGAGCTGTCCGATATGTTCAACCAACTGATGGTCATTCCCAACGCCATCGCCCTCTTTGCCCTGACCGGAGTCGTGGTCAAGGCGGTTCGCGGCGAGAAGCTCAAAAAGTAAGCGCTGCATACCCGAAAGGTCCGCCTTCCTAAAGGAAGGCGGACCTTTTTTACGCCGGGGGATCGGCAAGGCGGCCAAGGCCGTCCCTGCCGTAGGGCAGGACAAAAGCAGGGATGCCCTCCACTGCCGGAGCGAGGGCGTACATGGGGAAGAAAAAGGATAGACCTTCGTCGGTGAGATAATAGTTGCGGGCGCTGAAGCTCCGGCGCAGCCGCCGTTTCCAGTCGGGCAGATAGCGGGCCGTCCCCGCGCGCTCCTGCCGCTCGATCTCCGATGCGGCCAGGGCAAGGAGCCGCTTTTTCCAGAACGTGCGGGGCGGAAAAAAGCTGGGGAGCGAGACGGGATACCCACAGGAGAGGTCCCAGGTGTCCCCCCAGCGATTCAGCAGAGTCTGTCCGGGCACGGTACGCTCCCGGGACTGCGTGTAGAGACTCCAGAGCCCGGACTCGTTATAGGTCACGCGATACGTAAGCTCCGCATGAAAATGGGGCAGCGGCGCGCTGGCGGAGAGCGCGGCCCGGTATTCCGCCGCCGCCCACGGAAACAAAAAGTTTTCGCAGTAATGGAGAAAAGACCGGCATTGAAGCCGGTAATATCGCCGGATGCGCCGGGAAACGCCGTCCTGCGCCGGTACCGGCTGCGGAAGGGAGATTGCGGCGGTCAACACGGGAATCCCCTCCACGGCCCATTCCCGCTCCGCCGTGTATGGCTCCGTGTGCAGGGTTAGCAGGCTCCTCTTCATAGACGTGTGCTCCTCTCCGTGAAAATACCCTTTGTGTTAACGTATGCGGGGGCAGGAAAACGTGTGCGGAGGAACAGCATACTTTAAAGTGTGAAAAATTTTGCCCTGTAAGCCCTTTACTTTCACGCGGTACAATGCTAAAATCAAACTGGCGGTCAAAACGCCGCTAATTTTGCTGAAGAAATTCCAGAAAGGGTATACGATATGGTCAAGATCGGCAAGAAAGAGAAAAACGAGCAGCTGTACAAAGCCATTTTGCAGCTGAAGGACGAGCAGGAGTGCTATGATTTTTTTCAGGACCTGTGCACGGTGTCGGAGCTGCGGTCCATGGAGCAGCGCTTTGAAGTGGCGTCCCTGTTGGACGGCGGCATGATCTATAATGAGATTTTGGAGCGCACCGGCGCCTCCAGCGCCACCATCAGCCGGGTCAACCGGTCCTTAAGCTATGGAACCGGCGCGTATGCGAAAATTTTTGAACGCACCAGGGAACAGGAAAAATGAGCAGCTATGATGCGCTGGCGGGCAGCTACGACGCCTTGATGGCCGATGCGGCGCATCGGCGCCGGGCGGATTTTTTAGAGCGCTTGTTCCGGAAAAACAGGCATCCCGTCCACACGGTTTTGGACCTGGCCTGCGGTACCGGGACCATCGCGTGTCTCTTGGCAGAGCGGGGCTATCAGGTGACCGCCACAGACGGGTCCGAGGAGATGCTGACGCAGGCCATGACCAAAGCGGCGGCCCTTCCGGGGCAGCCGCCGTTGTTTCTGCACCAGACCATGCCCCGTCTGCGGCTGCTGGAGCCGGTGGACGCTGCCATATCGACGCTGGACTCCTTGAACTACCTCACCCGGGAGAAGGACCTGCGGGAGACGTTTGGCAGGGTGTACCGCTGTCTCAAGCCGGGCGGCTGCTTTTTTTTCGACGTCAATACGCCCCACAAGCTGCGGCGGATGGACGGAGAAGTGTATATGGACGAGACGGAAGAAAGCCTTTGCGTGTGGCGAACGTTTTTCTCGGAAAAGACCCAGGTCTGCACCTATCAGGTGGATTTGTTTCACGCCCGGGCGGACGGCGCCTGGGACAGGCGCTTTGAAGAGCACCGGGAGCGGGCGTGGCAGGCGGAGGAATTGCAGACATTTTTGGAAGAGGCGGGCTTTGAGAAGGTGACAATCACCGGCGATCTCACACAGCGCCCCCCGAAAGAACAGGAGGACCGGTGGATCGTTGCGGCGATTCGACCGGCTGCGGATAAAGGAGCATAGGACCATGAGCGATCAATTGATACGCGCCATCACGAGAGATGGCTTTGTAAAGGCAACGGCGGTCTCTACCCGGGGTTTGACCGAGCGGGCGCGGCAGATTCACAAAACGCTGCCCGTGGCCACTGCGGCCCTTGGACGGACGCTGGCGGCGGTTTCCATGATGGGAAACGCCCTGAAGGGCGACGGCAGCAGCGTGACACTGCAAATCAAGGGCGGCGGTCCGCTGGGAGCGATTCTGGCGGTTTCTGACAATGAGGGCAATGTCCGCGGAACGGTGGATAACCCCGCGGTGGACCTTCCGCTGCGGCCGGACGGGAAATTGGACGTGGGCGCCGCGGTGGGCGGCAGCGGCACGCTGACCGTCATCCGGGACCTGCACATGAAGGAGCCGTATGTTGGCAGCGTGGGGCTGCTGGGCGGCGAAATCGCCGAGGATCTGGCGGCTTATTTTGCGGAGTCCGAGCAGATTCCAACCGCTTGCGCACTGGGAGTTCTGGTGGACCGGGACCAAAGTGTTCTGGCAGCCGGCGGGTATCTCATCCAGCTGCTGCCCGGCGCCGGTGAGGACGTGATCGGGAAGGTGGAGGGCAGCTTGCTGGCTGCCGGAACTGTGACGGAGCTTTTGAAAAAGCAGGACGACCCGGAGGCCATGCTTCGCACGGCCCTGTCCGATTTTGATTTTGAAATCCTGGAAAAGCGCCCCATTGCTTATCGCTGTGATTGCAGCCGCGACCGGATGGAGCGGGCACTGATCAGCTTGGGGCCCACGGAATTGGAACAAATTTTGGACGAACAGGGGCAGGCAGAGCTGACTTGCCGCTTTTGCGATAACATTCAGATGTTTACCAAAACGGACCTGGAAGGCCTTTTGGAGGAAATGAAGAAAAAAAGCAAAAAAAATTGAAATTGGGGTTGACAGAACGGGAACTTTTTCGTATAATAACCCTTGCCGTCTGGCGAAAACGGCAACCTGGGAGCATAGCTCAGCTGGTTAGAGCACCTGCCTTACAAGCAGGGGGTCACTGGTTCGAGTCCAGTTGTTCCCACCACAGGTTATATATGGCCCGGTAGTTCAGTTGGTTAGAACGCTAGCCTGTCACGCTAGAGGTCGACGGTTCGAGCCCGTTCCGGGTCGCCATCTCCCACGAGATGGAACTTCCATCTCGTGGGACTCCTTTGCAACAAAGCTTCCCCATTGCACCGTTTGATCGGGGAAAAGACTTGCCCAGATAGCTCAGTCGGTAGAGCAGAGGACTGAAAATCCTCGTGTCGCTGGTTCGATTCCGGCTCTGGGCACCACTTGCGGGCGTAGCTCATCTGGTAGAGCGCCACCTTGCCAAGGTGGAGGTAGCGAGTTCGAGCCTCGTCGCCCGCTCCAGCTGGAATACCCACACAGTTTTGTGTGGGTATTCCAATCTAAAATAAGTGTGGACTTTTTTGAAAAAGCTGCATATAATAGAAGTAATTGATGGTGACATAGCCAAGTGGTAAGGCAAGGGTCTGCAAAACCCTGATTCCCCAGTTCAAATCTGGGTGTCACCTCCAACAAAAAGAACGCAGGTTGTCGAAAGACAACCTGCGTTCTTTTTTAGTAAATAGTGAATTTTTAAAACTGTTGCACGATTCCATGCAAGAATTCCTGATCGGTGCGCCTTTTATCAAGAACATTTTTAGGAGGCGCACGAATGAGTAAGGAAGCAACAGGCGAAAACGGAGCAATTTTAGGCGGCAGCGACTATTGGAGCCGGGTAAACCGCTCCACCTTCTTTGGCGGAGTGATGCGGCGGGAATCGGAGGCGAATTACCACGAAACCCTACGGGAGGTTGGCGGTCGTGCAGGGGATGCGGTCGAGGAAATCTATGACGACTTGCAGGAACACAGTAAGCAGCTCCGCTCCATCGACTCAGGCCAGAGAAATCAGCTTGCAAAGCAGGTGCGGGGGCTGTATGATGTGTGCAGGCTGGCTGGCGCCTCCTGCGGCCATTCCGGCGAGTGCGTTGCGCTGCTGTCCCTGTCCGGCCTTTTCAGCAACCCCTTTGGCGACGAGCGGGCTGTTCAAAACGCCATCCGCAAGATCAAAAACAATGCGGAGTTTTTGCCAGCGAATGCGTGGAGCTGATTCAAAACGCCGCGGACTGGAGCATTTCCTTTGCCGCGGGGAGCAGCGAGAAAAAACGGGCGTTTCTGGAGGATGTCTCCCAAGGCCGGGGCAAGGATTTTTTGCAGGGGGTTCTGGAGACCTATCAAAGCAGCAGCGGCACGGCGGATACCCGGGGAAAGTGCGGCTATCCCATCGGCAGCAGCGAGTACCTGACCCATATGGAGCGGGTTGTGTTTCGGCAGGATATCCCGACCATGCACAGCGCCCGCTGGGGAAGCCCTGATTATGAAGGCTTGCTGAAAGATGCGCTGGATGCCATTGCCAGCCAGCTGGAGCGGGATTTGGAGCGCAACGAGCGGGAGAACAACTATGTGACCGACGACACTACAAAAGAACTGAAATCTGCTGTCAGCGAGCTGGAGCACTGCGAAATCAGCACCGGCTCAGCAGGCAGCAAGATCGAGAAGCTTTCCTGGTTCGTGGGCGGCGACCCGGCAAAAATTCGGCAGCTACAGCAAAAGCTCAATGAGTTGGGGATCGGGGAGCATCTCACCGAGGACGGGGTCTACGGGAAGAAAACCGCACACAATATTTCAAACTTTTTCAATCATTTCCTTGAGGGTTCCATCCCATCGCTGAATTGGGTCGATCCTCTGCAGACTGAGTTCACTGGAATTTTAGTGGGTAGCAGTAAAGGTCAATGGAACAATGTGTTGCGTGATCAAAGCGGTTTTCAATATTTTAGAGTCGATCCCCCGCATTCCACAAAATCCGGCGGTTGGAAAAATGGCTATTACCGTGGTAATCGCCGTGCAATTGATTACAACCACGTAAATGTCAACTTTCCAAATCCCGCAAGCAAAATTGAAGGAAAACTTAAGGCTAAATATAATCACTACCCATTATCCGATCAGGTATATCATGTGCTTAGCAATATGGAACATTCAGCACAAATAGTAAAAATAGCAGGCAAGGCCTTTTTAATTACTGGAATTGTTTCTGACATTATGGAATTAGTACCAACCATTGAAGCTGACCTGCATGATGCAGATAGAAAATTGGGCTCGACAACCGATCATGCTGTTGCAAAAATGGAAGGACGCTGGGCGGGCTCTATTCTCGGTGGCAACTTGGGTGCTAAGTACGGCGCAATCATCGGTTCCGCAATATTTCCCGGTCCCGGGACAGCAATTGGCGGCTTCGCTGGTGGACTAATTTTAGGCATTGCAGGCTCGTATGGTGGTGACTGGTTTGCACAAAAAGTAATTGATATAACGGAAGTGGTTCAGTAATGTTCGAAAAACGAAAGTCTAAAATTGACCAGTATATTACGGCTGAACAAGCTGTATGGGAGTGCGATAAAAACATTCTTTCACGAAATAGCAGTGATAATTGCACAATTTCCATTGGGTACGCAACGCATTCTGTGGAAGATTATCAAGAACTGGTTCCTTTTGTTTTGGACGTGGCAGAAAGCCTTTTAAAAGACTGCACTGTTTTCACGTGGCTAAAGACTCCTTCAATTCAAACTGCCACGTCTCATTCCCTCTGGCCATGCAAAAAGTCAGCAAGGAACAATCTCCCCAATCTGGCCGCGCAATACGCGTCGGAAAATCACCCGGAATCATTTTTTGACAGAGACTGCGAAATTCTCACAAAAACGCAAGGGCTTAATCGAACGCTCATGCAGCGATTCTTTCAGATTCCGCATTGTGCAACAGCCTTTCAACATAAGCTTTACGGATTTTATATACCACCGGCCATCGACCGCAAGCGTTCCTATAAAGATATTCTGTTTTCTGTCGTGCACCCATTGCCTGACTTCGCTATTTCCTATGAGAATTTTCATGTAGAATTAAACATTCGGTTCAACCCTGAATCGGTATTGGAATCGGTTGTATTAGAACAAATACACCGAATTTGTAAAAGCCATGGCAAAGAGTTAATATAATGTTGGAAATATCTAAAGTGTTTGGGCTTTCCAACAAAAAGAACGCAGGTTGTCGAAAGGCAACCTGCGTTCTTTTTTATTATAATGAGTAAAGAAGCAGCGGTGAAACCAGCTTGCAAAGCAGGTGCGGGGGCTGTATGATGTGTGTAGGATACGGTCACGGTGGCGCCGGTGGCGATTCCGGTTTTGAGTCTTATAGAGGGTATCGGCGGAGCCTTTGGCGGCGACGCATTGGGAAAATACATTGTGGATATCACTTGCGCGGAGGACTGATTATGGATACATTATGGACGGTTTTCAAAGCGATTTTTTTCCCGCCCCGGCTTCCAGCGGCATCCGAGCCGCCGGAGGGTTGGCCGCCGGAAGGAAGCGTGAGCTTTATTCACTCTGCGCCGATGGGCGCTCCGTTGACTGGATATATCAAATGTGAGTTTTCTTCCAACTGGGATGAGAATGATTTTAGGTTGGTTGAACCATGCCTTGAAATTATGGAACAGCTTTGTGGCACCCGTCAGGTTTTGACAAAAATAATGTCTAAGAGAGAGTATTCCGAAAAAACCAGGCAGCACCCAGCACCATTTACTGTGCGATACCGCGAATTTTTGCGGCACACAAAGCCCACCCTATCCACATATACAAAAGACGAGCGAACACTGGAAATTTTGACGGAAGGATTTGACCAGAACATCTTTTGGGCGGAAAATTCCGATGCGGGAGATTACTGCTTTTTTGAGTTTTACGTTTTGCCGGATTTTCCTACACATGTAGATGCCCAAGCCGCCTCGGAGTCAGCGGCTGCAAAAAAGTGTGATTTAAAATTTGATTTGGCCCAATACGGTCCCTGTGCCTTATATGTCACCCTGAACCCCAAAACAGTGGATGTGGCGGCATTACAGGAAATCGTTGCAGCCGTTTGCAAGAAAAACAACATTTTACTTCAAAATCCGCCCCAGTCATGACGGCTTCGGAAAATATCTAAATTGTACCCCCTTTCCAGAAAGTCGCAACACTTTAGATATTTCTGACTGAAAGCCAGTGATATCAAGGTGCGGCGGCTTTTTTGCGCCGATTTTTTGCGGCGCTTTTTATGGACATTTTTGGCGGGTTTTTAGAAACCTACCAGATTTGAACCCCCTTTGAGGGGAAATCAAACTGAATGACAAGATTCTGTGCCCTTTTTGATGCTGTCAAAAGGGGCATTTTCATTCGTGGAAATCAGCTGGTTCCATACAATTGTTTCCTTGAGAAGTAAAGCAAATAAAAGGAACAAGCAGGAGCACAAAAACGAAGAGAGGGAGAGCGCTATGAAAGAAAACATGATCGGGTAACTTCATCGATGATAGTTGCATTGGCATAGTGGGAGCAGGATTGCTTTGGAATGCTAGCCTTGGGCAAACGGCTGGGGGCGGCGTGGTACATTATCGGTGAAAGCCCGCCATCGGCATTGACGGAAATTGATTCAAACTGTATAATTAAACCAAATATGACAAAGTTCGATGGAACATGCCCGCGGAAGGATGTGAGCCATTGCTCCAAATAGGAATTTGTGACGATAGCAGCCACGACCGCGCAGCGCTGCGCGATACGCTGTGCGACCTTCCCGGCTATCGGCGGTTCGGTGATTTGCATATCACGGAATACGCAAGCGGCGAGGCGCTGGCAATGGATGTGGAGGCAGGCCGCGGCGCCTTTGATTTGCTGCTTCTGGATATCTACATGACCGGGATGAACGGCATGGAAACCGCCAGGGAGCTGCGGGCGCTGGGCGTGAAAACGCCGTTGGTTTTTCTCACCACCAGCCCGGACTTTGCCTTGGAAAGCTATGATGTAGAGGCGGCGGGCTATCTCCTCAAGCCGCCAAATCCGGAAAAGCTTGGAAGGCTCCTGGAAAAACTGCTCTCTCCCCCGGCGCGGCCACGGCTGGCGGTCAAATGCGCGGGGCGGCGGCAGTACTGCGAATATGACGAGCTGCTGTATCTGGAAAGCAGCAACAATGTTACCATTCTCCATCTGCTGGATGGGCAGCAGCTCCGCTGCGGAGAACGGCTGAACGCGCTTCAAGCGGCTCTGGACGATCCCCGCTTCCTGCGCTGCCACCAGTCGTTTTTGGTCAATATGGACCACATCAAGCGGGTCGAGGAAGATTTCGTTCTCTGTGACGGCAGCTGCATTCCCATTCGGGTGCGCAGCCGGCGGGAGCTGACCGACGCTTACTACAACTATTTTGTCTCCAACACGGTGGCGAAACTTCCGGAGGAGGACGCATATGTTTGAGCTGAGCAGCGCAGCGGCATCCCTTGCCGACCTGATCTTTGGACCGACTACCATCTGGATGGCGCACACGCTTTACAAAACGCCCCGCAAGCGGTGGCAGGCCGTGTTGACCTGGGTGATCATCTATGCGGTGCTGATTCTCTTTACCCATTCGGTGGAGTCCTTGATGCCGGAGATGACCTATGAACGCGCCTCCATGGTTTTGGGCTTTTGCGGCATTTTTGCCTACTTATATCTTTTTCCCAACATTCCCATCAGCCAGCGCATCTTTACTTATGGCTCAACTCCAATTCTTGTTGATGACTGCTAAAACGGGCGCGGCACAGCAAGCTCCAATTTACCCGCAATGAGGTAAATCATGGAGGTATAGCCCTTGAATGTATTGAATCCGCGAGCCTTCCTC